>JAKPNN010000002.1 GCA_029548365.1 Chloroflexota bacterium | reverse complement strand
GCCACCCGCATGCGTTACCTGGAAATGATGTACCTGGGAGATGTGTTGGGTGAAGCGGGCTTTCTTGATGCCAGCGCCTGCCTGGCAGGTTTGCGCATGACGAAGGATGAAACCGAGGTCGAGAAAATGCGCCAGGCAGCCATCATCGCCCAGAACGCATTGTTAGAGACTTTGAAGGGCATCAAAGCGGGGATGACCGAAAAAGAAGTGGCTAACCAGCTCATCATTCATCTGCTGAGCGCCGGATCGGGTCCTGAATTGCCCTTTTCCCCGATTGTGGCCTTTGGAGAGAATAGCGCCAACCCGCACAGTACGCCATCCGACAGGATGCTAAAGGAAGGCGATCTGCTGCTGGTGGATTGGGGCGCCAGTTTCGAGGGGTACCTCTCTGACATTACCCGCACTTTCACATTTGGCGAGGTGGACCCCGAACTGTTGAAAATTGGCGAGATCGTATTGCGCGCCAACCAGGCGGGTCGGGCTGCCGGGCGTGCCGGGATTGAAGCGGGTTTCGTTGACCGAGCAACGCGGGCAGTGATTGAGGAGGCGGGGTATGGCGATGCCTTTACCCACCGCACCGGGCATGGCCTGGGGATGGAAGCGCATGAGGAGCCGTATATTTTTGAAAATAATGCGCGTATACTGGAACCTGGAATGACCTTTACCGTAGAACCCGGGATTTACCTGGCGAGTAAGGGCGGGGTGCGCATTGAGGATAATGTGGTGGTCACTGAAACCGGGCTCGAGACCCTGACCGACCTTCCACGCCAGGTGCTTCCATTGGAAAGCTTCATGGGGCTGTGATCTACTTAGCATGACGAGTGATCTCAAAATCATCTCCGCCTCGATGTTGTTCTGGGGCATCGGCGAGGGCATGTTTTTAATTTTTCAACCTCTGTACATTCAAGAACTGGGTGCTGACCCAATCCTGATTGGGGCCATCCTGGGAGTGAACGGCCTGGTGATGAGCCTGTCGCAAATCCCTTCCGGGTACCTGGCAGACAAACTCGGGCGCAGACCGTTGATGTGGTTTTCCTGGATTTCGGGATTGGTCGCTACCTGGGTGATGGCTTTTGCCCCATCATTATGCGCCTTTGTGGTCGGATTGATCCTGTATGGCGTCACCTCTTCGGTGATGGCGCCGCTCAACACCTATGTACAGGGAGCGCGCGGCAATTGGTCGGTTGGCCGGGCAGTCAGTTTTATCTCTGCCGCTTTCAATATCGGCGGAATTATTGGGCCAGTCTTGGGGGGGATGGTTGCAGAACACTTTGGTTTACGCTCGGTCTATTTTGCCGCCGGGGCATTGTTTGCTGTATCAACGTTGATTATCTTATTTGTCCGGAAACAACCCGTCGAGAAGACGACCAGCGTGGAGGGTGAAGTGCACCTGCTGAAGAACAGGCGCTTTTTAACTATGCTGGGGGTGATTGCCCTGGTGCTGATCGCAATGACGCTCCCCCAACCCCTGACGGCTAACTTCCTGCAAAACCAGCGCGGGATGCACTTTGGGCGCATCGGGCAGCTGGGTTCATTGGCTTCCCTTGGCAGTGTTTTGATGATACTGGGCTTTGGTCACCTGCCAGCAAGTACAGCTCTTTTGATTAGCCAGGGAGGATTGATGCTGTTTGCCGCATTAATTTGGGGCGGTGGGGGCTTTTTGTGGTACGGGTTGGGCTTTTTATTTTTGGGTGGTCATCGGTTGGGCCGGGCGATGACCGTCGCGCTGGTTCAACCCCTGGTTCGCGAAGGCGAGGTTGGCCTGGCTTTTGGGATGGTTGAAACGCTGAATGCCCTGTCAATGATGGCAGCCCCGGTTCTGGCTGGTTTTTTGTATGATTGGAATCCCGTTTCGGTCTACCCGGTCAGCCTGCTGGTACTCGCGCTGACTTTTTTACTGAGTCTGCGCTATTTTAACGGCAATCGGCATGGTGCACAATCAGACGCAGCACAGGCTGAGAAGGAGATTCGTAATGACGCTTGAAATCATCCGCCTGACTTTAGGGCCCCTTTCGAACAATGTTTACCTGCTGGGAGACCCTGCCAGGGGCGATGCGGTGGTGATCGACCCCAGTTTTGAGGGGCAGACTGTCCTTGAGCGTGTGGAATCCCTGGGCTGGACTCTGCGGGGAATCTGGCTGACTCACAGCCATTTTGATCATATTGCCGGTGCTGGCGAGATCGCCGGGGCTTTTTCACCCCCACTGCCGGTGGGCTTGCATCCCGAAGACCAGATCTGGTATCAACAGGAAGGCGGCGCGAGACAGTTTGGCATGTCGATCCCGCCGCTGCCGGCGGTGACACAATCTTTCACCCATGGCATGCGCCTGGGCTTGGGGGATGATCTGCTGCCGGTGGCTGAGGTGCGCCATACACCCGGTCACAGCGCCGGGCATGTTGTCTTTTATGTGGAAAGCCTTAACGCCCTGTTATGCGGTGACGTGATTTTTTACCAGGGCATTGGGCGCACAGATCTGCCCGGGGGAAATCTGGAAACACTGCTGGAAAGCATCCGGACACAGGTGTTTTCGCTGCCCGATGACACCCGCTTGCTGCCCGGTCACGGGCCAGAAAGCACGGTCGGCTTCGAACGGGAGAACAATCCATTTTTGTAAACAGCAAGGCAAGTGGCTGGAGGGGAGGTCAAAATTAAAACAAAGACTCCGGGGTTTATGTTGGAATTTTTCCTACTACTCATAAAAACCCCGGGGGTCTGACGAAAAAACCAGCTATGTTTCTTGGTCAAAATTAAAACAAAGACCGCCGGGGATTATGTTGGAGTTTTTTCCCACTACTCATAAAACCCCCGGGGAGTCTGACGCAACAAACCCAAACAAAGCCCACCGGGGTTTATGTTGGAATTTTTCTTACCACTCATAAAAACCCCGGGGGTCTGATGCAACAAACAAAAACAAAAACAAAGACCCCCGGGGTTTATGCTGGAATTTTATTCCCCTACTCATAAAAACCCCGGCGGTCTGACAAAACAAACCAGCTGCGTTTCTTGGTCAAAATTAAAACAAAGACCGCCGGGGATTATGTTGGAGTTTTTTCCCACTACTCATAAAACCCCCGGGGAGTCTGACGCAACAAACCCAAACAAAGACCCCCGGGGTTTATGCTGGAATTTTTCCCTACTGCTCATAAAAACCCCGGGGGTCTGATTCAACAAACCAAAACAAAAACAAAGACGCCCGGGGTTTATGTTGGAATTTTATTCCCCTACTCATAAAAACCCCGGGGGTCTGATGCAACAAACCCAAACAAAGACCCCCGGGGTTTATGCTGGAATTTTTCCCTACTGTTCATAAAAACCCCGGGAGTCTGACGCAACAAACCCAAACAAAGACCCCCGGGGTTTATGCTGGAATTTTCCCCGCTGTTTATAAAAACCCCGGGAGTCTGACGCAACAAACCCAAACAAAGACCCCCGGGGTTTATGTTGGAATTTTATTCCCCTACTCATAAAAACCTCGGGGGTCTGACGAAACAAACCAGCTACGTTTCTTGGTCAAAATTAAAACAAAGACCTCCGGGGTTTATGCTGGATTTTTATTCCCCTACTCATAAAAACCCCGGGGGTTTGACAAAACAAACCAGCTACGTTTCTTGGTCAAAATTAAAACAAAGACCCCCGGGGTTTATGTTGGAATTTTTCCCTACTGCTTATAAAAACCCCGGGGGTCTGACGAAAAATCCAGCGTGCGTTTCTTAGGCGAAATCCGATTAAATAAAAAAGCTGCCCAGAGGGCAGCTTTTTTGGTATTCTCAAGCTTATTTTGCGTATTCGGTAGCCCGGCTCTCGCGAATGACCGTCACCCGGATTTGCCCGGGGTATTGCATGGTCTCTTCGATTTGCTGGGCGATATTCTTCGCCATGCGGTTGGCTTCAACGTCATCAATCTCTTCAGGTTTGACGATAATTCGGACTTCACGCCCGGCCTGGATGGCAAAACTGCGTTCGACGCCCTTGTGATTGTTGGCGATGGTCTCCAGTGCTCGCAGCCGTTTGATATATTGTTCTAAATCCTCGCGCCGAGCGCCGGGTCGAGCGCCGGAGATGGCGTCGGCTGCTTCTGCAATCACGGCTTCGACCGACTCCTGCTCAGCTTCGTGATGATGCGAGGCGATGATGTTGACGACCCTGGGGTTGACCCCGTAGCGGGCGGCAAACTCGGCGCCGATCTGGGCGTGGGTACCCTCGGTGTTGTGGTCCATTGCTTTGCCCAGGTCGTGCAGCAGTGCGCCGGCTTTGGCAACATCGATATTCGCGCCCAGTTCTGCGGCGATCACACTGGCGATTTTGGAAGTCTCAACGGCGTGCGCGAGCTGGTTCTGCCCGTAAGAGGTGCGGAACTTGAGCCGCCCCAGCTTCTTCAGGACTTCGATGTGCAGACCGGCGACGCCGGCATCATAGGCTGCCTGTTCGCCCGCTTCGAAGATATCTTCGTCCATGCGCTCAGTTTCCTCTTTGACGATCTTTTCGATATTGGCCGGGTGGATGCGCCCGTCGAGCACCAGGCGCTGCAGGGAACGCCGGGCAATCTCGCGCCGAACCGAATCGAAACAGGAGACGGTGACCGTCTCAGGTGTGTCATCCACAATCACGTCGACGCCTGAAATCTGCTCAAAAGCGCGGATATTGCGCCCGTTGCGACCAACAATACGCCCTTTCATCTCCTCATTGGGTAAGTTGACCAGGGAAGTGGTCACTTCAGCGACCTTTTCGGAGGCGACGCGCTGGATGGCATCTGCGATTAACTCGCGGGCACGCGTATTGCCCTTCTCGCGGGCTTCGCTTTCGATCTGGCGGATGATGCGGGCCATATCGGCGCGGGCTTCCTTTTCGGTTTCTTCCAGGAGAACCTCACGAGCTTCTTCGCGGGTCATCTCTGAGACCCGCTGCAATTCTTCCATGATATCTTCATAAAGCTTATCGATTTCATTGGCGCGTTTGTCGATACTGGATTGACGTTTGTTCAGCCGAAGTTCACGTTCCTCGTATTTCTCAAGACGCACATCCAACTCTTCGCGGCGTTTTTGCAGGCGGTCATCCTCTTTGCTAAGTTCAGCACGGCGGCGGTTGAGCTCATCTTCGGATTTTTGGGTAATCTTCAGCGCATCGGCTTTCGCTTCAATTTCAACCTCACGAGCCTTTTCTTTGGCTTCGCTGATGATATGATCTGCCTTCAAGTTTTGCGCCTTGCGCCTGGCATCTATCATGGATTGATTGATCAAAAAGCCTGCTACACCCCCCAATGCGATCGCGCCCACCACCAGGCCAATTAATATTAATGTACTTATTGTTGTCATCATTACTCCATTTACTCCATTTCATCACAGCGCTCCGATTCTGGAAGTGCGACGACCTCCCAAAGGCGATCTATGGCGTTCCGGACGGTTGCATGGTTGAAACCCCGGCGGCTTAAATATCCACCGACTTTCTTGGTGAAATCAGGCCTGGTTTCCTGGCTGCATTGTTGGGCTTTTTTCAAACCAGCCTTAAAAGCCATGCGATCCTCGTCATCCGCATAATTCTCGAGCGCTTGGGTAATTGTGTTATCTGCAATGCCCTTGAGCCTTAATTCGTAGGCTAACAGTCGTTTGCTGCGCGGCCGGAAGGCGTTTCGGTTTTCAATCCATTGGCGTGCAAAATCAAGATCGTTTAACCAATTTTTCTCGATCAGTCTTTGAAGCGTGACCTCAACCAGTGCATCGCTGAACCCCTTTTCTTGCAGTCGGAGGCGTGTTTCTCCCACCGATCGGGGGCGATGGTTGATGAAAGCCAGTGCTTTTTGGAAGGCGATCTCATATGAATCTTCCTCGCGCAACCGGTCGATATCTGCACTGGTGAGCTTCTGACCAGGTGATAACCAGGTTGCCACGAAGCGGGAGAGACCAAAGGCGTATTCACCATCAAGGTAGATACTCACCCTCTGCTGGTTGTGCTTTTGCACTTTGATCGACGTAATTTCCCGTTCCATTTCGCCTTTCTTAAACCAAAGACAGCCGTAATTTGCCCATGGTGGCTACGGCCGTCTTATCAGCGAGGCTTCCTGGCTGGCTATGGTTGTGTTAAGGATAGGTGTTACTTACGGATTCGTCTAACCCTTATCTGAATTTATATGGTCGTCCCTGGAGACTGATGTGTCAATAAAAACCATATCTATCCTCAACGGTATGCTTGACTCAAATCTTGACGAAGGCAAAGGCAGGATACCATTACGCCATTGCTGATCATTTCAAAACCGACGTCATCATCAACAATTTGCCAGGCAGGTTGCCGGCGAAAAACCTCGTGCGGTTCTCTTAGATATCTCGATCGTAGCCGCCAAATATTCGGGCGGCAGATGAACATTTTTTATTTAATGTCATAAGTCCGAAGACTTATTTCCTTAAAAGTAATTATACAATAAAAACGCGATTAATAAAGACCCTGTATCCAATATTGGTAGATCAAATTATTCGCAAGTTGATTGCAGGGGCTGAATGCGGATATTCCGTAAAAGGATTTTCCCCTCGCGGACCCTAGGCCCTTTTGTTTGGGTTAATGACGCAATTCATGTTAAAATGAAGGCTATGACTGCACAAACATCCACAAAATTAACTGAATTAAAGGCAAGCGGAAGTTATGCCCGCCATCGTAGGCAAAAGATCTGGCAGATTATTCTGCCTGTTGGTTTAGGCGCTGTACTGATCCTTGCAGCCCTTGGAATGGTGATTTACACAGCCGTTCGCGCGCCAGCAGGTAAATCTGTTTCACAATGGGCGGATGTCTCGATGATCTGGTTGATCATACCAGCCTTGTTTATTGCCCTGGTGATAGCTGCGGTCCTGTTTACGGTGGTGTGGTTGCTCACCAGGCTGCTGAAAATTTTACCGCAGTACACCTCGGCAGCTCAGTATTATGTTGGTATCGCCGTCGAGAACATCCGCAGCGGGGCAGACAAAGTGGCAAAGCCCTTCATTGCTGGCAAAGGCTTTGCCGCCATGGTGTCTGAGCTGCTGAACAGGCTTGTCGGCAGGCGCCGTATTTGAAACGGCAGCCCGGGAAAGGTGAAAACGTCTGAATCGTCCATTGATGCGAAGGTTCAGGTATTTATAAATTAGCATGGAAGGAAATGGATTATGGAAAATAACTGGAAGGCGAAAACAATTATCACAGGTGTTGTAATTGGCGCTGTGGCAGGCGTCATTTCTGCTATTGTGTTGATCAAGAAGGCGGAAATCGATGAGACAACCCCCAAATTAACAGCCGGTGAGGGCATTCAGGTTGGCCTGGGCTTGTTGGGCTTGCTGCGCATGATTGCCGGGCTGGGTACTGAGTGAATTTTTTGCTGGTAGGAACTGCTATTGTTTGAAATTTTATTTCTGGGTACTTCGGCCTCAGCGCCTTCAGCACACCGCGGATTATCTTCATTATTAATCCAGCACGAAGAGTTCCGCTTCCTGGTGGATTGCGGTGAGGGGACACAGCGCCAGATTTTATCGGCTGGTGTTGGCTTTAAACGGCTGAATCAGATTCTGTTGACCCATGGACACCTGGATCATATCCTGGGGCTGGGCGGGCTGGTATCCACCTTTTTACGCTGGGATGTGATTGAGGAGATTGAGATCTTCGGCACACGGCATACCCTTGACCGTGTGCACGACCTGGTTTTTGGCGTGGTCTTACGGGGCTATCAGGGCAAACCCCCGGTGATTTTACACGAGATCAAGCCGGGAACCTTCTGGGAAGCAGAACGGTTCACGATCACAGCCTTTCCCGTGGATCACCGCGGCTCTCACTCGTTGGGCTACCGCTTTGAAGAGCGCATCCGGCGACCTTTCCTGGTGGCAGCGGCTGAGAGCCTGGAAATCCCCCCCGGCCCCTGGCGGCGCGACCTGGTCAATGGGCAGACGGTAACCCTGCCCGACGGGCGCGTGATTGAACCCGACCAGGTGCTGGGCGAACCTCTCAAGGGCACCAGCCTGGCTGTGGTGGGCGACACGGGCAATGCTGAAAAATTACTCCCTTATGTTCAGGGGGTTGATGCCCTGGTGATTGAAGCGACGTACATCGAAAGCGAAGCCGATCTGGCTGAACAGTTTGATCACCTGACGGCTGCCAGGGCAGCCGGGTTGGCAGCCCGGGCACAGGTTGGGCGCCTGTTCCTGACACACCTTTCTCGACGCTACCGGGGACGCGATATTCTCAACGAAGCCCAGGGAATCTTCCCGAATGTCCATGTGGCGCGTGACTTTGACAGCTTTCAGATTCGCAGGGAAGATGATTAAACCTGCTCTGGCCAACCCGACCGGGTGGTTTACCCGGATTGACGGAGATCCCAATGACAAAAACAGCCTTTCTTGAACGCATCGCTGCCGGCGAGGTGCTGGTTTCAGACGGGGCTACTGGCACCAATTTACAGCAGCAGGGCTTACCGATGGGTGCAGCAGCAGAGCTGTGGGTGCTGCAGAACCCGCATGCGATCCGCGAGCTTAACCTTGCTTTCATCCAGAGCGGGTCAGACATCCTGTTGACCTGCACCTTTGGCGCCACGCGCCGCAGGCTGAAGGCAGTGGGGCTGGAAGCCCACTTCGAGGAGATCAATCGCACAGCGGTGGAAATCACCCGCAAGGCAGCCTCGGCTCATGAGGTTCTGGTGGCGGGATCCATCGGTCCGTTGGGTGAGCTGCTGGAACCTTTGGGTGAGATGACGGTTGAAGAGGCTGAAGCAAATTATAAAGAACAGGCGGTATTGTTGTGTCAGGGGGGCGTGGACCTGATCGTGGTGGAGACACAATTTGATCTTAATGAAGCCCGTGCGGCGCTTCGTGCGGTGCGGACTGTTGACCCTGCGATTCCGCTGGTGTGCTCCTTCAGTTACGACCGGGGAGTTCGCACAATGATGGGTGTTAAGCCAGAGGATGTGGCTGCTGAGATCGGCGCGATGGATGTGGATTTGCTTGGCATCAATTGCGGGCGCAGCCTAGAGGATAACCTGGAAGTATTAACCCGGCTGCAGGCAGTCACGGAAAAACCGCTGTGGTTTAAGCCCAACGCCGGTCTGCCCGAAGTAGACCAGGACGGCAAGGCAGTCTATGCTGTGACGCCGGCGGACTTGGCTGCCCTGGTTCCGGGTTGGGTGACCGCAGGCGCCCAGGTAATTGGCGGCTGCTGCGGTACCACCCCCGAGCACCTGGCGGCGATTGCCTGTGTAATCCATGCGTTGGACTATTGATTCGGTTTTCCCATGTGTGAATTGATCCTCGCCTCGAATTCTCCTCGCAGAATCGAGCTGTTGGTCTTGCTCGGGTTGTCATTTACCGTCAACCCGGCTGATATTGATGAAGGGCTGGGTGTTGGAGAAACCCCGCCGGCGTATGTGCGTCGCCTGGCGCTCGGTAAAGCCCACAACATCGCGCAGGATCAGCCCGGGCTGGTGATTGCAGCCGACACCATCGTGGTGGATGGTGAAACGCTGCTGGGAAAACCTGCCGACCCGGCGGAAGCGCACAGGATGCTGCAACAATTACGCGGCCGTGACCACCAGGTCTTCACTGCCATTGCGATCCTGGCACCGCACCACGGGCAGAGTTTCTCTGCTGTATGTGTAACCGACGTGCCCATGCGCGCCTACACCGATGCTGAAATCGATGCTTATGTGTCCACGGGTGACCCGCTGGACAAAGCCGGCGCTTACGGTATTCAAAATGCTGCTTTTCACCCGGTGGAGGGCTTGCAAGGTTGTTTTGCCTCTGTGATGGGCTTGCCGCTGTGTCACCTGGCGGTGGGTTTGGGCACCTTTGGCGTGGATGTGACCCGGGGACTGCCCGTGCGCTGCCAGGCATATTTGGATTACCGCTGCCCGGTCTACGACGCGATCCTGGACAGTCTGTGAGGGTGATACCGTGAAAGTTCGAGCCCGGTTTATACTCACTTCAGCTTGTTTGGTCCTCGTCGCAACGACCTTAATCGCCGGGTGCTTGGGTATGGGCGGCGAATGGACCGGGCAGCCCATCTGGAGCGGGAAGGGCGATGTGACTTCTGCTGCCACCGCCCAGCACGTCCTGGAGGGCTTTTTGATGGACTGGGCGGCTGAGGATTACCCCTCGATGTATGCCAGCCTGACCCGATTGAGCCGTGATGCCATCACACTGGAAGAATTTACCCGCACCTATGAAAATTTCGCCCAGACCCTGACGCTGGAGAGCATCCAGACCCAGGTGCTTTCCACCCTGGCGGAGGCTAACCATGCTGAGGCTGCCTACCGGGTGTCGTATCACACCCGCCTGTTCGAAACCCTCAGCCGGGACACAGCAGCGACTCTGACCCGCGAACCGGACGGCTGGCGCATTCAATGGGAGACCGGCATGCTTCTGCCTGATTTGCGCGGTGGCAATCGGTTGGATTTTGTCTCTCAACTGCCCTCACGCGGGCGGATTTTTGACCGGTCTGGTGCGCCGCTGGCGGCTTATGAAAACGCGCTTGCCATTGGGGTTGTTCCGGGTGAAATCCTCCCCGAGCAAGCGCCGGATTTGTTTGCCGCCCTGGCAGAGATCAGTATTTACAGCCCCGATTCCCTAGCTAGGCTGGTTGAAACCACGCCAGATGACTGGTACCTGCCCGTGGTTTCGCTGTCACAGGCGGCTGCAGCCCCGTACCTGGAGTACTTGCAGTCCTTTAATGGGGTGCGGATTAGCGAGTTTCGTTCGCGCTTCTACGTGGATGGCGGGGTGGCACCCCATGCCCTGGGGTATATGTTGTATATTCCCGAAGAGCAGCTGGATGATTATTTGCGGCGGGGCTACCGTCAGGACGAACGCATTGGCGCTTACGGTTTGGAAGCCGCCTTCGAGACGGAGCTGGCGGGCGTACACGGTGGCTCTGTGTATATCATCAGCCCCAGCGGGAAGATCGTTTCGCTGCTGGCTGCAAGTGAACCTTCTCCCGGGCTGTCCATCACAACCACGCTGGATAAAACCCTGCAGGCGCACCTGCAAGCCTCCCTGGGCGACCTGCGCGCTGCTGTGGTTGTGATCGAGGCCGATAGCGGCCGGGTGTTGGCGCTGGTCTCTAACCCGCACTTCAACCCCAACGCCTTTGACCTGACCGAAATTGACCGCAGCGTGCTGGAATCCTATTTCAGCGACCCGGCGCAGCCCCTGTTCAACCGCGCCACCCAGGGGCAGTATCCGCTGGGCTCGATTTTCAAGGTCATCAGCATGTCTGCGGCGCTTGAATCCGGGTTGTACCGGCCGAACTCGCGATTTTTCTGCGGTCAATCGATGTGGGTATGCAACAGTGTTACGCTTTACGACTGGACCATCAATTACGGGCTCGCCAGCGGTGATTTATCCCTGGTGGAGGGGCTGATGCGCTCGTGTAATCCCTGGTTTTACCATATCGGTGAGAGCCTGTACAACGACGACCAGGATGGATTTCTGTCGGAGATGGCCTACGGCTTCGGCCTGGGGGCGCTGACCGGGATCGAGATCGCCGAGGCGCCAGGCAACATCCCCCCGGTGGCGGGGTCCTGCTTGAACAGCGCCCAGATTTCCATCGGGCAGGGTGAGGTGCTGGTCACGCCGCTTCAGGTGGCAGCCTTTTTTGCCGCCCTGGCTAACGGCGGCAACCTGTACCGGCCGGCGCTGGTTGAAAGCCTGAGCACGGTGACCGGCGAGAAGGCCTACACCTTTACGCCCGATCTGCAAGGAGAGCTGCCCATTTCGGAGGAGACCCTGGCTGCGCTGGCTGAAGGACTGCGCTTGGTGGTGGAAGAGCAACGCGGCACCGCTTACTGGACCCTGCAGGGTCTGGAAATCCCGGTTTCGGGAAAAACCGGCACGGCGGAAACGCCCAGCGGGACATCGCATGCCTTGTTTGCCGGTTACACCCGGGTCAACGACCCCGACCGACCCAATATCGCCGTGGTGGTACTGCTGGAGAACGCCGGTGAGGGCTCTGTGATGGCAGCGCCGGTTTTTCGCCGGGCAGTAACGCTGTATTTCTCCGATGGCGAGGATCCCGGCGGAATCATGCCGTGGGAGAGTGAACCCTATGTGCTTTACCTACCTGAACCAGAACCCGCGGAAGAATCCACAACCGGGGAGTGACACAGTATAATCAATGATCGTTAAGAACCGGGTGCCGGGCAGTACCGGCGCCTATCGGAGTTCATTATGAGAAGCTTAAAAATCGCGATCATTTTGTTGCTGCTGGCGGCAATCATCGGCTGTACGCCGGGCAGGGAAGTTTCGGAGGTTGAAGAAACTCCAGAATCAACGGTCACGCTGCCGGGCCCGCAGGTGTTTATCACCCCAGCCCCGGATGTCAACACTGCTGTTGACGCCTTTATGGAGGCCTGGCGGGTGGACAATTACAGCGGCATGTACGGGCAACTTTCGGAGGGCAGCCGGGCTGCGCTGACGGAGGAAGATTTTATTACCCGCTATAACCAGGCTGCCATTGCACTGACGCTGCTGTTTGACAACGGCATCACTTACCAGGTGCTTTCCCGCACGACGGAACCCAATTCTGCCGTAGCCAGCCTGCAGGTGAATTACAACACCAACTTTTTTGGCACCCTGACCCGCCAGCTGGAAATCCCGCTGGTGCGCGAGGGGGACGACTGGCGGGTGGAATGGCATGATGGATTGATCATGCCCGAGCTGGCTGGGGGCAATCTGCTGGAGATTGTGCGCCAATCCACCCCGCGCGGCGCGATCTACGCCAGCAACGGAGCACCGCTGGCTGCCCAGGCGGATGCGGTGGCGATCGGCTTTACCCCCGGAAACCTTAACGACAGCCTGTTGAGCCTGTTTTACACCACCATGGCCAGCCT
This sequence comes from Chloroflexota bacterium, assembly GCA_029548365.1. Taxonomy (GTDB): domain Bacteria; phylum Chloroflexota; class Anaerolineae; order Anaerolineales; family Anaerolineaceae; genus Brevifilum. Next base: position 189,616 of record JAKPNN010000002.1, on the reverse strand, counting down.
GACCATTTACCAGGTTGATGAAATCCGGGAGATGCTGGAGGCGGCTCATCCCCTTGACTACGTCTCATTAGGCGAAGCGACCCAGGCCGAGATCAACGCTCACCAGAGCGCCCTTTCCAGCCTGACCGGCGTGTACCTGACCAGTTATTCCTCCCGGTTTTACTTTGATGGCGGGCTGGCGCCCCAAACGGTGGGGCATCTTTCGTATATCTCCAGTGAAGATTTGGACCGCTACCTGCGGCTGGGGTATTCTCCCAACGAGCGTTTTGGCGCCACCGGGCTGGAACTGGCTTTCGAGGACGTGCTTGCTGGGGAGCGCGGCGCCACCCTGTACCTGAAGGATGCCAACGGGCAGATTCTCTCCAAGCTGGGAGAGCGCCCAGCCTCGCCGGGGCAGTCGATCACAACCACCATCGTGCCGGGCTTACAGTATCGCCTGCAGCAATCGATGGGCAATTTTCGCGGCGCCATCGTGATAATAGAAGTGGACACCGGGCGGGTGCTGGCGATCGTTTCCAATCCACAGTTTGACCCTAACCTGTTTGATATCAACAACCAGAACTTCGTCTATGCCCAGAACCCTTATAACCAGCCGAGCGACCCGGTCTTCAATCGGGCTACCAATGGCCAGTACCCCCTGGGCTCGGTGTTTAAGATTATCAGCATGGCGGCTGCGCTGGAAACGGACACTTTTGGTGAATATGACCAGATTTATTGCGACCATTCCATCGTGGCTTGCGGCAATGTGATGACGGATTGGACGCTGGAAAAAGATGTCCCGCCCAGCGGCACTTTAACGCTGCCCGAGGGCTTGATGCGCTCGTGCAACCCGTGGTTTTACGTCATCGGCGAGGAGCTGATGGCGGCGGGGCACCCCGATGCGTTGATCGACATGTCACTGGGGTTTGGGCTGGGGATTCCGACGGGCGTGGAGGTAGCCGAACAGCCCGGTAATATCCCGGCACAGGTGACCAGTTGCGAACAAAACGTCCAATTGGCGATCGGTCAGGGCGAGATGACCGTCACGCCTTTGCAGGTGGCGGCTTTTATTGCCGCGGTGGCCAACGGCGGCACGCTGTATCGCCCATCGTTGGTCGACGCCATCGGCCCCCAGGAGAGCACACCTACGCTTACTTTTACTCCCGAAGAAACCGGCAGCCTGCCTGTTTCGGATGAGAATCTGACCATCATCCAGAACGCGATGCGTGAAGTGATCACCAACGCCCGCGGCACCGCCCACAGACAGTTGGCTACCATGCGCTACCGACCCTATGGCAAAACTGGCACCGCGCAGAACCCCTTCGGTCTCTCGCACGCCTGGTTCGCCGGTTACTCGCAGGTCAACAACCCCGACCGACCCGATATCGCTGTGGTCGTGCTGCTGGAGAACGCCGGCGAGGGATCGGAGATGGCTGCGCCGGTCTTCCGGCGGGCGATTTCGCTGTATTTCTCGGGCAATACCGATATCGGCTGGGTGCTACCCTGGGAGGCTTACCCCTATGTGGTGGCTTCGCCGACACCCTACCCCACCAACACGCCCATTCCGACCAACACGCCTTTTCCCACCGAGACGCCCATCCCCACCGAGCCGCCTCTCGGGGGAGATGTTGATGAACCGGAAGAATGACCCCCCTGGCTAAAACCCTGGACGGCCTGGTGATCCGCGCCCAATCTGGCTTCCTGGTGGTGCGCACCGATGCCGGTGATTACACCTGCCGCCTGCGCGGTCGCCTGAAGAAGGGCGAACAGGAGGGAGACCGGGTAGCTGTGGGCGACCGCGTGACGATCACTCCCCATAAGGATGGGGGCGGTGTGATCGAGAGTGTGCACGAGCGCACAGCCGAGCTGGCGCGGGTGCGCACGGGGCTGAAGCGCGAGTATCGCCAGATTTTGCTGGCTAACCCCGACCAGATTGTAATTGTGTTTGCCTGCGCCCAACCCGAGCCCAGCCTGCGTATGCTGGACCGTTTCCTGGTAATCGCCGAAAAGCAGCAGGTGGAGGCGCTGATCGTGGCTAACAAGGTTGACCTGGTGAGCCAAGCGGCTGCCCGGGCGACTTTTAACCTGTACGCCGACCTCGGCTACCCCCTGGTGTTTACTTCCGCCCGGACAGGCGAAGGCTTGGACGAGCTGGGCGGCGCCTTAAAAGGAAAGCTGTCCGCCCTCACCGGTCCCTCGGGTGTGGGCAAATCGAGCCTGCTGAACGCTATCCAGCCGAATTTAGGCCTGCAGGTGAGCGATGTCAGCGATGCGACCTCGAAGGGACGCCACACAACCCGCGTGCGCCAGCTATTTCCGCTGGATTTGGGCGGTTATGTGGCTGATACCCCCGGGATCCGCTCGTTAGCCCTGTGGGACACCGAACCCGAGGAACTGGACGCCTATTTTGTGGAGATGCGGGCGCTGGTGGCTGATTGCCAATTTTCGGATTGCACCCACACCCATGAACCGGGTTGTGCCGTTCTGGCGGCGGTGGAGGCAGGCCGGGTGGCTCCCCAGCGCTATCAGTCTTACCTGCGCCTACGCTTTGGCGATGAAACCGATGAATGGATTGAAGACGAAGACCAGGATGACCTCGAAAGGACGTATTGATGAAAAAAGCCTTCATCCTTACCGTAGCGCTGACCCTGATACTGACTGCATGTAAGCCACAGGCGGTGGAGACGCCCCAGCCTGAGACGGTTGACCCCGCTCCTCCGGTGGAGCCCAGCGCAGCCCCCGAACCCACACCGACGGAAACGCCGCCTGTGACCCTGACCGTGTGCACTGCCAGCCTGCCGGAGACGATCTTCCCCCTCACCGGTCCGCTGACCACCGCCAGGGAGCGTTTGAATGCGCTGCTGTACCCCCCGGATTACACCCTGGGCAACGTGTGGCTGGAACCGGTGGCGATCCAGCGCGGGCAGATGCTGGTTGATGCACGCGGCGAGCTGGTTATGGCTGCCGAGGGGGTGAACGTGCGCCCAAGCGGTTGCCGCGAGAGCGGCTGTACCATCACCTGGAACGGGCTGGACCCACTGGAGATGGACCGCATGGTGGTGGACTTCAGCCTGCGCGCGGGGTTGACCTGGAGCGACGGCGCACCGCTGAGCTCAGCCGACGCCGTCTTCAGCTATACTCTGGCAAGTGACCCGTCCTCGCCGGTTTACGGCTGGGCTGAAGCGCGCACCGAGAGTTTCAGCGCCCGGGATGCGCTCAACTTGAGCTGGCGCGGCCTGCCGGGGTTCACCTCCGCCGAGCTGGAGCGCTTTTTCTGGACTCCGCTGCCCTCGCATCGATTTGACCCCGACCCGGACTTCAGCACCGTCGCCGCCGAGACCTCCAGCTACGGCCCCTTTGCCCTGGCTGAGCGTGGCGAACACGAACTGCTGTTGACCCGCAACCCCGGCTACCCTGCGCCTGCAGAGACCCTGCCCGGTGTTGACCACGTCGTGCTGCGCGCGCTTGAGGGCGGCGCGGCGGCGGCCTGGGAGGCGCTGCAGGTGGGGACCTGCGACGCGCTGGACTCTTCTTTCAACCTGGTCGAGGCGCCCGAAGTGTTGGCTGCCATCCAGTCGGAGCCAGGTTACGAAGTACGGGTTGAGACGGAAGGTTCACCAACGCAACTGGTGTTCGGCATCCGCCCGGCGGAGTATGACACGATTAACAACCCCGTGTTTGCCGAGCGCAAGGATTTCTTTGCCGACTCGCGCACGCGCCTGGCGCTAACGCAGTGCATCGACATCGAAGCCCTGGCCGCGCAGACCGGTTCGGCGCCTGCCGTGCAGGCTGGGTTGACCTACGATCCGGCGGCGGGTGCAACCCTGCTGGAGACCGTCGGCTGGGTGGACCACGACGGTGACCCGCTTACGCCGCGTGTATCGCAGAACGTACCGGGCGTCTTCAACTTCACACCGCTGACGCTGACGCTGCTGGCTGGCCCCTCGCCCTTCCACCAGGACCTGGCTGCAGGGATCGCTGAAATGCTGGGGAGCTGTGGCGTGGGTTTTCAGGTGCACACATTGAACCTGCCCGAGTTGTATGCGCCCGGCCCGGAGGGTCCGCTGTTTGGACGCGCGTTTGACCTGACCTTGCTCGCATGGCAGCGACCGCCCGGGGGGGATTGTGCGCTGTACACCAGTTGGGCGATACCGAATACAACCAACGGTTGGATCGGAACGAACATTGCTGGTTTTTCCGATGCTGAATACGATACATTGTGCAGCGCAGCGCTGCTGGCAACGCCGGAGGAGGTCGACGCGAACCAGGAGTCAGTGCAAGCCGCGTTTGCGGAGCTGCTGCCGGCGGTGATGCTGGTGGCGCCGGTGCGCGTGGAGGTGTGGGAGATTGAAGCGGGTAGCTGGTAGGAAAGAAGACCGGGGACGTTTAGCCCGTCCTCCGTCTCCCGATATTTGCTCATCTCCGCGCCTGCCCTCCCCCTTTTTCAGACACCCCACAAAACTCGAATTGACAGCCCGAAAATAAAAAGCGTCCATTTCGGACGCTTCTCTTGTGGACCCAGAGGGATTCGAACCCTCGACCTCCTCAATGCCATTGAGGCGCGCTCCCAGCTGCGCCATGGGCCCTCAGGTACCCCGCGCCCCTTTACCGCAGGTTTCCGGGGCACCGCAGTGGACCTGGAGGGATTTGAACCCTCGACCTCCTCAGTGCGATTGAGGCGCGCTCCCAACTGCGCTACAGGCCCATCTTTCAGGGTGAAAAAGATTTTACCTCCCTGTATGGGGACTGTCAAGCTAAGCTTTTCGCCACAAGCGTCCACCGCCGCCTGCCAGATAGTTACGCAGCGCCAGGAGCGTTTCATCGTCATTGCGCCAGAAGGAGGAAAGCTGTGACTTGTAGCACAACACAGCCTCCTGCCAGGCATGCAGGGCGTCTTCACCCAGGTGATAGGGATTATATTTAAATTCCCCGTCCTTTAACAGCGGATTTTCAAAATGGTTGATGACGTAGGGGTAATCGGCATAGTATTCATCGACGCCGCCAACCTGCTTACCGACATTAACAACCAGTCGGTGATCAACGTGACCGCCCAGGCCCATCGGCATCACCAGGCCTGCTTTCTGCGGCAATTCAGCAGTCAATACCGCGCTGATCTCAGCAACCAGGTCTGCCTCGGCTGAGCTGTTAAACAGATTGGAGAAATCCTTCACGATCGGTTCGCTGCTTGATGGGTCGCGGCGGTAGATGGCATCGAGCCAGTCAAAGTGGCGCAGTTCTGCCCCCAGGACGGCGCAGGCAGCCCGGTCCTCTGCCCTCCGGGCGCGGATCGCATCTACGCCCGAGATGCCCCAGGTTGCGTGCAACTCCTGTGCAAGCTCTGAATAATGATCATCCAGCGGCAAGCCCGCCATCAGCGTCCAGATTTCAACCCGATGGCCTTGACGGGCAAGATCCCAAACCAGGCCGCCGCAGGAGAGGGTGACATCATCCAAATGAGGAGAAATAAAAATGGTGTGTTGTGTGTGCATCCATCCATTGTATCAAAAATTGCCAGGGATTCAACTGGGATTTTTGAACTCTGGTATTAATGTCGTGGAAATTGTGTTTGTTGAACTACCCAAGTCCTACACAATAATTGAGGTAAAATTCTGGTGACACTGCCAGAATAGAGCGCTTTCAAAGAAAGAACCTTATGAAATTTTCAACCTTATGCGTGATTGGAATGGGCTACATCGGTTTGCCCTACGCCAGCGTATTTGCCAGCAAGGGGGTACGCGTGACGGGTATGGACACCAACACCACCATCATCGACGGGCTGCAGGCAGGAAAATCGCACATCGTTGAGCCGGGACTGCAAGAGCTGTTGATGAAGGTTTTGGCAAGCGGACACCTGACAACCGCAACGGAGGTTGTTCCTGCCGACGCCTTCATCATCGCGGTGCCGACGCCCTTCGATGCTGGTAAGCGGGCGGATCTGCGTGCGGTGGTCGCCGCCAGCCAATCGATCGTTCCTCACCTGCGGCGGGGCAACCTGGTGATTCTGGAATCAACCTCTCCGCCGCGCACCACAGCAGACGTTGTCGCACCGATTTTAGAAAAAAGCGGTCTCAAGGCCGGGGAGGACTTCCTGCTGGCTTATTCGCCGGAGCGGGTGCTGCCGGGGCGCATCCTGCAGGAATTGGTGGAAAACCCCCGCGTGATTGGCGGGATTGACCGGGCTTCAGCTGAGGCTGGGCGTGACCTCTACCAAATATTCGTGCAGGGTGAGATCGTCCTGACCGACGCCACCACAGCCGAGATGGTCAAGTTGATGGAAAACACCTCCCGCGATATCAACATCGCCATCGCTAACGAATTTTCCCGCCTGGCAGACGCCTTCAACGTGGATATCTGGGAGGCGATCAGCATCGCCAACCTGCACCCTCGGGTGCAGATCCTGCGCCCGGGCGTGGGTGTGGGCGGGCACTGCATCGATGTGGATCCCTGGTTCCTGGTGGAAGCCGCGCCGGAGCGCGCCGGGTTGATCAGGGCAGCCCGGAGTGTGAACGATGGTCAACCAGCCTTTTTAGCCGAGAACATCGCCAGGGTCGTCGGGGGTTTGGAGGGTAAAACCATCGCCTTTTTGGGTCTGGCTTTCAAGCCAAACGTGGACGATGTGCGCGAGAGCCCGGCGGCTGCACTGATCCGGCTCCTGGTGTCCGCCGGAGCCCGGGTGCTGGCTTACGAACCCTTGAAGCCCGGGGCTAACCTGCAGGGCATTGAACAGATGGAGCATTTGGAGGATGCCTTATCCGGGGCTCACCTGGTGGTTCTGGGTGTGGCGCATGAGGTTTTCATAGCGCTGAATCCCGCAGAAGTGCGGTTAAAAACGAAGGCAGAATGGGTATATGATGCGGTAAACGCCTGGGACAAACATGCCTGGGAAGCCGCCGGGTTCAAGTTTTCTGGCTTGGCACGCAGGAATTAATGATCAATATATTTTTATAAAATCATTTTGTAGGGGCGGTATGCTTCGCGCTTACTATGGTAATTAACAAACATGGTGTCAGGTTAACGGCCATCCGGGGATAGCAGCATCGATTTCTTCCATCAAACGCATCGTCTCAACCAGGGCTACCACAACTTGCTGATAATGGCGCTTGTTAATAAAAGAAAGTTCGCGCCCGCGACGGTCTTTCAGCCACTTGTGCAACACCTGGTAACCACCAATCTCAAATGCCCATACCTCGGGGTTGACGCCCTCAAAATACTGTTCGCGGTTTATATATACCCTGCCGCCATATCCTGCTTCGGGAGGTACATATTTTGGATAACCGCCGCGCGGCGTCACCAAACTGTCCCCGGGAATGGGGAAACTGGTCAGAGGTGAGTTCAAGAGGGGCGATTCCATCAGGTGCAGGGCGATCAATTCCCGGCCAAGGCTGACCAAACGGCGGAACATCTCAACATCTGCAGTGAGGGGCACACGGGGAAAGTCAATTTTCAAAAATTCGGCATATCGTTCGCGGTAGCTGGGCGAATGGAAGATTGCGTAGATATAAGCCAAAAGATCCTCAGGGCCGAAGGTCTCTCGAATGGGATGTGTCCTGCCCGCCAAGTGTGGATCAAAGATAAGCTCAAGTTTGCCTTCAAATTCAGCCATGAACCTAGGGTTAAAGTTGGGAATCCGTCCACTGTTTTTATTATCTGGGTCCCAAGCCGAAAACTCAGAAGTATCAAATAGTGGATTTATATTTTCCTCTGGATAAAAATATATAGGGAAAAAATAACAATTATCTAGACTGCTTATATATTCTTTAACTGTAATCTGAGAACTAATAAATGAATGTTTCCAAAACTGATCACGAACTGATCTCATAGTAATAAGATTGATATTTGATTTATTGAGTAAATGTTTACTCACTTCATGCCGGTCTCGACCTAAAACAAATGAGGAATAAATTATTTTTCTTTGATCAAAACATCGATAATCTATCGTATGAATAGCATGGGCAAAATCAGAATTTCTAGCCCAATTTCTTGCATTTTCTAGTGAAAAGGAAGAGGAATCAACTAGATGATATTTTTGTCGTATTTCTTCATTTGATATTTCACTTTTAAGAACTCTAAGCCGTTGTTTAAGTGTGTCAAATGAAAAGTTGACCGAAAAAGAATCTCGGCCAGTTGTAATTCCCATGCTAAATGAATTAAAAATGTTTGATACTTTAATTAGTGAGTCATATTCATCAGATAAAGTCTTATTTTGATCAATTAGCATAAAATAAGGTGGTTCAGGTGACAAATTCATCCATTCAAGAGAAAATATGTCATTTTCCAACAATGCTTGATATTTTTCGTTTCGTCTGCCCCAGAAATCCAGATATTTCACCATTGTTTCACCAGAACGCTCACCAGATATAACCAAGAAAACTATTGAAACTCCTTGCCGAATATCAAATACATTCTCGTCAGGCGATCCGGATGGTGTAACTTCACCAATCAACGAATTTCCATGCAAATTAAGGATAAATATTTCATCAAATGAATTAATCAATTCTTCTCGCATACCTCTATGCACCAATCCAGAGAGATAAACATGATTTGTTATCATTGCAACAATACCGGTTCCTGTGCGCTCGATGCGGTCGTGAGCAAAGCGAATGAACTTGATATAATCATCTGAAAGGGGCTGAATGTTGCGCTCACTCCGCACTGCCGTTTTATAGCGTTCCATCAGGGTTTCAATATGTTCACCCTGATTAATCGAGCTGACGGAATAGGGCGGGTTGCCCAGCACCACCATGATCGGCTTTTCCTGCTTGACTGCATCGGCAGCTTTGGCTTCTTCCGAGACAAATTGCATCGGCCCGTATAGGCTGGGGATGTTCTCCGGCATCACCTCCAGCGCGTTCGTCAGGTACACCCGAATACGGTCTTCAGCCTGGAAGTCATAGGCCCAGCGCGCTCGTTCCTCCTCGGGTAAGTCCAGGTCATGCCCGGCCAGTTGTAGCGCCAGCTTGAAGTGCGCCACGGCATAGGGCGCCATCATGATCTCGAAACCAAACAAGCGTGCAAGCAAGTGCTCCCGCACATAATCAGACCACATACCGGCATCGTTTCGCTGCATGAATTCATCTCTGATTAAGTCGATCACCGCGTATAAAAAGGTGGCTGTGCCCACGGCAGGGTCCAGTATCAACATTTTGTGAGTTCCGTCGGGCAGGCGAGTGGTGTCAGCCAGGCCGTCAGGCAAGCCGAAGCGGTTTTTCAGCAGACTGTGGACAGAGCGCACAATAAAAGACACCACCGGCATTGGAGTGTAATATACACCGCGCCGTTCCCGAAGACGAGGATCATAAGCCGCCAGAAAGGTTTCATAAAAGTGCATCATTGGGTCGTCCTGCCGCGTGTTCCTGCCAAAGTCTGCCAAGATGGCGTGTATATCGGCATTAGCCAGGAGTTGGATCAGATCATCAACCAGCCCAGCAAAGGGTTCGTCATCTAGGTGTGGACCGGTGATAAAGGTAAAGAAATTTCGCAAAAAGGGGTTGGTACGCGGGATTGAATACTGGGCGGTATAACGGTGAAAGGTTCCCGATTCATGCATGATACGTGCTGAAAACAACCCGTACGACAGGGTCTGAGCAAACATATCTGCGAATTGGCCCAGGTTTTCAGGCTGATCAAGGTCGGGAATCAACACCTGGGCAAAAGCCCGCCGCCAACCTTTGAGCATTTCAGAAGCCTGCTTGTTGGTAAACGCGTTCATGATGACATCCCGAATCAAGTGAGTCTGCCGGGCCATATGCTCAGCCAATTCGCGCGGGGTGCTGATAGGCTGGGGTTGATGAGCCAGGAAATCTGTCAGCAAGGCCTTTAAATCATGGATGCCGTTAGCTTCCAGTTGAGGTACGCCCCTGGTATCCAGCCGTGCCAGGCGTACGCTGCTACGCATATTTCCATTTACGTACCAGCGGAATTCTAGGTAGTCTGTCAGGATCAGATTGTCCAACGCTTCACGATAGCGTAATAATTGTTCTGTTCTTTCAGCAGCATCGAGTGAAACACCCACATCCTTGGCTTCCACGTGCCCTACCTTGAAGTCACCACGTAAAATTGCCAGGTCTGGCGCGCCGCAGGCAATTCGCCTTGGTTCATTGATCGCACGCAAGTTGCCTTCCAGGGCTTCAAACAAATTTGCCAGGGCGGGCCGGTGGGTGTGTTCAGTGGCGGTACTTGTGGTAAGCTTACTGGTCAGTTGATTGAGGTAAATCATAATTGGGTGAGACATGGGTATTTCCTTTTCAAATATCTATCAATCTTCCCAATGGGGGTTCCTCGTGGCGTCGTGTCTAAAATTATACCAAGAACCAACACAGCGAAATTTTTCCAAAACAGGCTCGATTAATTTCTTCAACTATCAGATTATAATTTACCTATCACACAAACCAGTCCCAAACCAAGGAGGTCTCATGCTTGGAGCGCTTATCGGCGACCTGGTCGGTTCAGTTTACGAATGGAAAAACATCAAAACCACTGAATTTAAATTTCTGAAACCCGAATGCTTCTTTACGGATGATTCGGTGCTCACCGTGGCGACAGCCAGTGCGCTGCTAACCGGCGCAGGCTATGCCGAAACGTATCAGGATTTCGCCCGTCGTTACACCGGGCGGGGATACGGCGGCCACTTTTCCGCCTGGATATACACCGATAACCCTCAGCCCTACAATAGCTGGGGCAACGGATCGGCCATGCGGGTCAGCCCGGTGGGGTTTGCCTTCAACACCGTCGATGAGGTACTGGCAGAGGCAGAGACCAGCGCCGCGGTGACCCACAACCACCCCGAGGGGATCAAGGGCGCCCAGGCAACCGCGCTAGCTGTCCTGCTTGCCCGGCGGAAGACCCCCCTGGAAGAAATCCGGGCTGCGATTATCAGCCGCTGCGGTTATGACCTGTTGCGCACGCTGGACGAGATCCGCCCGGTCTATACCTTTGACGTCTCCTGCCAGGGTTCCGTGCCCGAGGCGATCATCGCTTTCCTCGAATCCACCGGCTTTGAAGACGCCATCCGCAAGGCGATCTCCATCGGCGGGGATAGCGACACCATCGCCTGCATCACCGGCGGGATCGCAGAGGCCTATTACGGCGTCCCGGACGACATCGCCCAGAAGGCTTACACTTATTTACCGGTTGAATTTCTTGAAGTGATAGAAGCGTTTTATACGCGTTATGGGAAATAGGAGTCAGGAATCAGGAAACAGGAAATAGGAATCAGGAAATAGTTGTTTTTGACGTGCGGTTAAAATACTGGACATCTTTAGATGATCGTATTATCAGAATATGGGAGGAGAAATGGCCTGTAAAGCGACAGTAGCACATAATCCCTAATCCCTAATACCTGGTTCCTAATCCCTAATCCCTAATCGCCTTACTTTTTCCCACACCTCGGCAAACATTGCTTCGGTCAGCCTGCCGGTGAGGGTGTTCTGCTGGCTGGGGTGATAGGATGCCAGCAGCCAGGGCAGACCGTCGCCCAGCGGGTAAAAGGCGTTATGCCCGAAGACCGGTTTTTGCCCCTGGCGCTCCTCGCTGCGATGCATGCGTACAAGGGTATCAAAAGCCACCTTCCCCAGGGCGACGAAGCCCTCCGCATGGGTCAGCAGGTCGATTTCAGCCTGCAGCCACGGCAGGCAATTTTTAATTTCTTCGGCAGTGGGCTTGTTTTGGGGCGGCACGCAGCGGCACACCGCGGTGATAAACACGTCCTGCAACGCCAGCCCGTCGTCCCGCTGGCTGGATTCGGCCTGGTTGGCAAACCCAGCGCGGTGCAAAGCCGCATAAAGAAATTTGCCGCTGGCGTCGCCGGTGAACATGCGCCCGGTGCGATTAGAGCCATGCGCGCCGGGGGCCAGCCCTACCACAATGATTCTGGCGCCAGGGTCCCCAAAGCCGGGCACAGGCTTGCCCCAATAGGTCTGGTCCTGGTAAGCTTTTCGCTTGGTACGAGCCACTTCTTCGCGCCAGGCAACCAGGCGCGGACACTTCCGACAGGTGATGATTTCTTGTTCCAGGGCTTGAAGAGATGCAGACATGGGTCTATTGTACTGGAATTATGGAAAATGATTCCACTGGCGTTTCCACCCTGTCCTCATGGTCTTACGAAGGTTCTGGTTCCACGAAAAAGCCGAAAAGCGTGTAACTTTTTTCAGGGAATGGCGCCCGACGGAATCAAAAAGGATTCCATCATCGCATCCAGGTGCGTCAGGTCCGGGTTGAAAGCGTCAGCGGGCTGGGTGAGCAAGCCTGCCTCCATGTCGGCTATGTAAATTTCATAATTTTCTGAAAACGCCGACCAGCCTTCTGCCGGTTCGATTAACTGATTGTCAACAAACCACAGATGAGATATCGGCATGGTGGCCGAGAGGAAGTAGGCGCCGTCATCCGTCAGCCCGATAAAAGCATAAAAAGCGCTGTCATTACTGATCGGCACGGCAGCCTGACCATACTGGGTGATAAAGCGCACGCCTTTCCCATTCTGAAAATCAAGGTATTTAATCTGGGCACGCATCATCTGCGCCGCATTGAAAATGGGCACAAAGGGGATGCTACCGGTTGGATGGAGGTCGCCGCTGCTCAGCAAAGCCTGCAGTTCAATGACCGTATTTTGGATATAAGGGTCCAGGGCAATAAACCCCTGAACGGGATAGATTCGAACGGCAGGACTGTGGTATACGTTGGAAACCGGGTAGCCGGTTAAAATAATCTCAATCATATCGGGGTGACCGGCCATACTGGGTATATAACCATCATCCGGCAGAAACTCGGGGATCAGGCTCTGTGAAAAGCCGTTACTATAGACCTCCGGGTAGCAGAATTCAACGCCGAAAGCTGTTCCGGGAACCATCCCCTGAGAGCAGGCATCGGATTCCGGGGTGGGTTCTACCATGGGCGTTTCTGGCGGCGGTTCCGGCTCCAGGGTCTCCGTTGGGGGCAGGGGCGTTGGCTCGGCAACCGTGATCTCCACAATGGGTTCAGGGGGTGGGGGTTCCACGCCTGGTGCCCATGGGATGTTGCAAGCCAGAGTGGCGAGAAGAAGGGCGATTAACGCAAAGAAATACAAACGTGGTTTCATCTTTACTCCTACGGACAGGCAGACAAAATAATAGGCTGTTTTAAGGCCCTTGCTCACGATTGATTAAACAGCGAACCCCGGGATTTGTCAATGCCCTTTTTATAAACCACAAGAGGCGCCTTGTTGGACGCCTCTTTGAATGAATTAACAGATCAGGCTGTAGATTAGTGTTTTAAGGCATCCCAGCCGGCATACCGGGCTGTGCTGCCCAGCTCTGCTTCAATGCGCAACAGTTCATTGTACTTGGCTACCCGGTCAGAACGAGCAGGGGCGCCGGTTTTAATCTGACCGGTATTCAACGCCACTGCAAGGTCGGCAATTGTGGCATCCTCCGTCTCACCCGAGCGGTGAGAGACGACCGCTGTCCAGCCGTGGTGCTGGCACAGGGTCATGGCTTCCATGGCTTCCGTCAGCGTGCCGATCTGGTTGATCTTCACCAGCAATGAATTACAGGCTTTTTCAGAAATAGCTCGCTTCACCCGGGATGCATTGGTCACCAGCAAGTCATCGCCCACGATCTGAATACGATCACCGGCCGCTTCAGTCATCAGCTTCCAACCCTCCCAGTCATCCTGGGCAAACCCGTCTTCAATAGACACGATCGGATATTTTTTGATCCAATCCATCCAGAAGGCAACCATTTCCTGGCTGGTCAGTTTGAGGTTTTCCGTGCGCAGGTAGTAGATTCCTTCTTTTTCATCATAAAATTCAGAGGCCGCCGGGTCGAGGGCAATCGCCACCTGTTCGCCTGGTTGATAACCCGCCTTCTCGATGGCTTCTAAAATGATCTCAACGGCTTCTACGTTGGTCCTGACTGCCGGGGCATACCCGCCCTCATCGCCGATCAACCCGGTATAACCTTTTTTATTGATGACGTTTCTCAAGGTGTGGTAAATATCCGCACTCCAGCGTAAGCCCTCGGCAAATGTGGGTGCACCGAGAGGCATCACCATGAATTCCTGCGCATCGGTGGTCTCCCAGCCGGTGTGCATTCCGCCATTGAGGATGTTCATCATCGGCACCGGCAGGGTATGGGCGTATGTCCCGCCCAGATAACGATACAGCGGCATGCCCACGGCGCTTGCGGCTGCCTTGGCCACTGCCAGGCTGGTGCCCATGATCGCATTGGCGCCCAGGACACTCTTGCTGGGCGTCCCGTCCAGCGCCACCATGTTCAGATCAATCGCCATTTGCTCAACGGCGTCCATCCCGACCAGCGCCTCTGCAATGCGGGTATTGACATTATTCACAGCCTGGGTGACGCCTTTGCCCATGTAGCGCTGTGGGTCTCCATCGCGCAGTTCAAGCGCTTCATGCGTGCCGGTCGATACACCGGAGGGCACGATCGCTCGGCCCCAACTGCCATCCCCAAGAATAACCTCCACTTCCACAGTGGGATTGCCTCGAGAGTCGAGTACTTCAATTGCTTTGACTGAAATTATAATTGTATCCATTATCGATCTCATATCTTTCTATAAAATATTTTTTGTATTAATCACAAACGCAGCCGGAATCGTCTGGTTGGTAACCTTCATCAATTTGTACGTCATCCTGCCAAGTGCGCAGATTAAGCATCGCTTCTTCCAGGACAACGACCTGATACAGCACCTCGTTCTGTGTGCCAGGGTTCAAAATCAGGGTCGTTTCACCGGTTGTGAACACCACCTCCCAATCCCCGGTGATCAAATCGGGCTCTGTGGCGATGGCATAACTGCCGTCCTTGTAAAAAGTCAAAAACCTGAAAGGCGGCTTGGATGGCACGTTGTTCTCGGCAAAATCCGTCAACCGCCAGGTCTTCAATAACAACGAGAGCTCATCTTCACCGATGGGATAGCTGGCCTCACCCTGACTGCCCATCAGGATTTCTTCAACGGGGTAAGTTTGAGCTTCTATTTCATCTTCGTCCGGGGGAGGAATACAACCCTCGGCATATTCTCCGGTTTCCAAATCAATCTGGCAGGCTTCCTCTGCAGGGGCTTCAGGTTGACAGGCCGACAGTACGAGCCCAAGGATGCACGCCAATAAAACAAGGGTTAGATTTTTGTTTATTTTGCGAGGCAAAGTTTGGTTCCTCATTTCACTGAAAAATTTCTGCTTTTTCATTGACTGCCCGAATAAAGGCATCGAACAAGGGATGAGGACGGTCTGGCCTTGAGAGAAACTCGGGATGAAATTGCGTCCCCAACATGAAGGGATGATCTTTAATCTCGATAATTTCAACCAGCTTCCCGTCCGGTGAGATCCCCGAACAGATCATGCCAGCCTGTTCTAACGCCGGGCGATATTCATTATTCACCTCAAACCGGTTACGATGCCGCTCTTCCACCCGGTCAGCCCGGTAAGCCTGGTGTGCAATTGTACCCGTTTGCAGTTGGCAGGGGTACAGTCCCAGGCGCATGGTACCGCTTTTTCCAGTTAAATAATGTGGATCAGTCATCTGGTCGATTACCGGCGCTGGAGTGCTGGGGTCAAATTCAGATGAATTGGCTGTTTCCAGTTGCAGCACATCACGCGCGAAATCGATCACCATCACCTGCATGCCCAGGCTCAAACCCAGGTAGGGCACCTGGTTCACACGGGCATAGTTGGCCACCCTGATCATACCGTCAATACCGCGGCTGCCGAAACCGCCGGGTACCACGATGCCATCCACCTGGCGTAAAACCTCCAGGCTGTCGTCCTTGTTCAGGTCAGAGGATTGCACCCAGATGATTTCCACTACCACGTCGTTAGCGATCGCTGCGTGTTTAAGCGCTTCCCTGGCGCTGATATAAGCATCACGCAATTCAACATACTTGCCCACCAGAGCGACCTTGACGACCGGTTTCCGTTGTTTGATCTTTTCGATCAGGTTTTCCCATTCCTGCAAATCGGGCTGTTGTTTGGGTTCCAGGTCAAGCAGTTTCAGCAACAAATCTGCCACGCCGGTTTTTTCAATGCTTAAGGGGATTTCGTAAAGGATGGGGGTGGTCACAATCGGGATCACTGCACTGGCTTTAACATCGCAGAACAGGGCAATTTTTTCCTGCAGGTCGGTGCCGATGGGTAAGTCTGCCCGGGCAACGATCACATCCGGGATGATGCCGATCGAGCGCAGTTCCCGCACGGAGTGCTGGGTGGGCTTGGTTTTTAGTTCGCCCGTGGCGCCAATGTGGGGCAGCCATGTCACGTGCATATAAGCGGTATTCTCACGTCCCAGGTCGAGACGTACCTGCCGAATCGCCTCGAAGAAGGGCAGGCCCTCAATATCGCCCACGGTGCCGCCCACCTCCACCAGGACAATGTCAGCCCCGGTCTCCTGACCGACCAGGGCGACCCGACGTTTAATCTCGTTGGTGATGTGGGGAATCACCTGGATCGTGCCTCCGAGAAAGTCGCCGCGCCGCTCGCGTTGGATCACCTCGGCATACACCTGCCCGGAAGTAAAATTACACACTTTGCTCAAGCGGATATCGACAAAACGTTCATAATGACCCAAATCAAGGTCAGTTTCCGAACCGTCATCCAGAACAAACACTTCGCCATGCTGGTAGGGGCTCATCATCCCGGGGTCTACATTGATATAAGGATCCAGTTTTTGGATCGCCACTGAAAAGCCGCGCGCCTTTAAAAGTCGACCAATCGCCGCCGCGGTGACTCCCTTACCGATTGAGCTTAATACACCGCCAGTGATAAAAATGTACTTCGAGCTCATCCTGCCTCCAACACCCAATCCAGATCTATGCGTCAACCCCAAAGACACTTCTAAATTAAAAACAAAGGGGAGAGCCTATCCTTCCGGCACCTCCCCGAAAAACTACCCGTTTTTGCTGTGCCCCGCTTTTGCAGATACAGGGTGTGAATTAAGTGTCCTTGCCAATTTTTTTCTCCAGAGTCCGTGAGAGAATTTCATCCTGGTCAGACTCTGTATCCTTCTTTTTCCGTGGTTTTTGTTTTGAGTTAAAAGCCTCGTTGTTTTCAGATTTTTCCATCGCCTGGCGCATGGCAATTTCCATGGCAGTCAATTCCGGTTCGGGTTCCGGTTCTTCTTCTGGTTTTTCTTTATCGCTGGCCTGCGGTTCCTCTGCTGCGAGCTCCGGCACTTCAAGAAGAGCTTTAATACTGAGTTTGATCTGCCTCTTGCGCCGATTGACCTCTAGTACCTGGGCGTCCACCTCATCACCCTCGCGAACTACTTCACCAGGGGTGCGCACATAGCTGTGAGAAAGTTCACTGATGTGGATCAGCCCGGGGCGTTCTGCGCCAATTTCCAAAAAGACGCCAAAGGTCTCCAGGCGGATCACGGTGCCTGTAACCGTCATACCTGGTTTGATCTCGCGCCATTCCAACCCGATGGGTTCTTTCATGGTCAGTTCAATGCGGTCTTTGCGGACGCGCTTGACCCAAAAATCCTCTTGCTGGCCTTCTTCCAGAACTTCTTCAATCGAATTGAGTGGTTTTCCGGGGTCATCTTTTCTAACAGCCTGGGAAATGTGGATGAATGCAGGGATCTGACTTCCGATATTAACCAATGCTCCCTGCAGCGTGGTCTTAAGCACCGTCCCCGTATAGCGCTCCTTTACCTTAACCTCTTTTTCTTGTTCCATGGCGCTTCTTCTCCAAAAACACAATACAAATTTACGAAAGAAGATTATACTTTGCAGGGGAGCTTATGTCAAACAGGGATGGGAGAGGGATAGATAAATATTGAAGTTTGTCTCAGATCAAAGGCGCCTGCTGAGCAGCCACCATGCCAGGCCGCTGCCCAGAGCAATGATTCCCAGAGCGATTTGCAGTGCGCGTAAGATTGGGCGCCAGGCTGGCTGTGTGGCTAACAGGTCTATGGAATCCCCACTGCGCTGGATGATTTCCCCGCCCTGTTCCAGGTTAATCCCCAGGATGAGGTGCATATCAGCTTCTTCCACAATTCCCAGCGTATCCACACCTGCACCCGTTGACGAGATAATCTCTGCTTCCAGCATGATTTCAGGCGCTGCGTCAAGTATCACTTCTGGAGCTGCCGCCAGGGTCAATTCCTCTGCTGGCATGTCCTGTTCAACAGCAATCTCCATCTCATCCGGCATGGATTCGACCATCACAGCCGAGTCCATCGTCACCGCGGCGTTGCCTCCCCGCCCTGCGAATTGAGCTTCAGCACTGCCCATTGCGGGTTGTTGCCAAATGATCAACGGTTTCGGTCTGACTTCATCCGTTATCTCCACGGCTTTCATCATTGGCGCGGAATCCAGTGGGGTGCGAGTCAAAGGCACTCTGGACAGCAGGGTTTCTGCACCAAACAAAACCACCAGCAGGATAGCAGCCAGAGCTGAGGCTAAACGCAAGGGGCGAATCATGGGGGGTTTCTTCTGCTTTCGCAGGGTCACCATTTCAGGGGTCAGGGTGTAATGCCGCGGGGCGCGCAGGTGTGGCAAATAGCCTACCGTCAGCTTAATTCTGCGCAGTTGTTCCAGGCGTTCCTGCAGCTCGGGTTCACGCTGGAGGCGCGCAGCAAGGTCCTGGTGATCGCTCGGGTGAAGTGCGCCATCAAGGTAAGCGGAGAGTATCTCCAGTTCGCGCGCGCGCTGCCTTTCAGTCTTCCTCATGTTTCCTCATCCTTATGACGGAAGATTTCAGGTAAAAGTTCCCAAAACTCCTGTAAGCAGTCCTGCACCCGTGCGCGCGCCCTAGCCAGGCGGCTTTTGACCGTACCGACTTTCGTGCTGGCTACCTCGGCGGCTGTGTCGTAATCCAGCCCTTCCACATCCACCAGCACCAATATGATGCGAAATTTTTGGTCCAGTTTGTTGATACAATTTTGAATAGCCGCTTGCAGTTCTGCCCGTTCACTGTGTTCTTCTGGAGTGGGGGCTTCGTCTTTAATCCAGTAAGGATCTTCCAGTGTTTCGCCATCGGGTAGGTCGGGCGTTAGCGGAACCACAGGCTGACGCTGGCGGCGGCGGAGCTCATCATAACAGGAATTGGTAACAATCCTCAACAACCAGGCTTTGAAAGACCCCCCCCGATATTGATGTAGTTTTAGATAAGCGGAAATAAAGCTCTCCTGGGCAGCATCATCGGCTGCGCCAGGCTCACCCAGTATGCGGTAGGCAACGTTATAGGCCATATCCTGGTAGTGCAGCACCAGTGTATTAAAGGCATTCAGGTCACCGTCAAGTGCTTCCTGAATCAGTGCGCCTTCGTCCATGTTTGCCCGCAGTTTCTTTTGTCGTATGTTGAAAAAATCTCAAGCCGCGCAGAATGATGGTTCCAGATTATCCCTGATCCTCATCATCCTGGCTGCGCAGGTGCGGGAAAAGGATCACTTCCCGGATGCTGCGTCGCCCGGTGAATAGCATTACCAGCCGATCTACCCCGATCCCAAAGCCGCCTGCAGGGGGCATGCCATAGCTGAGGGCGTTGACAAAGTCATCATCCATGGGATGCTGTTCTTCATCGTCATCGGCATAGGCACGACCCATTTCAATAAAGCGTTGTTCCTGATCAAGGGGATTGTTCAGCTCGGTGAAGGCATTACACAGTTCCATACCGCCAACGAAACCCTCGAAACGCTCAACCACGCTCGGGTTGCCGGGAATACTTTTCGCCAGAGGTGAAATATCCCGGGGGTAGTTGCATAAGAAAGTCGGTTGGATGTAGTTGGGTTCCAGAAATTCTCCAATCAGGGCGTCAATCAGTTTACCGCGCGTCATGCCCGGTTTATGCTTGATCTGCCTGGACTCCAAAGCCGCCTGCAAGGATTCAGCCGTGGGGTTCAGTTCGATATCGATGTCGACTGCTTCCAGGATAGCCTGGCGCAGGTCCACGCGTTGCCAGGGCGGTGCCAGGTTGATCTGATGCCCATTAAAGTTGACCATGGTCGTTCCCAGAACCTTTTCAGCAGCAAAGGCAACCATCTGTTCGGTAAAATCCATCACCATCAGGTAATCGGCATAAGCCCAGTAAAACTCCAGTTGAGTAAATTCGGGGTTGTGTTTATAGGAGACACCCTCATTGCGAAAGTCGCGACCGATCTCATACACGCGCTCTAAACCGCCAACCAGCAGCCGCTTGAGATAGAGTTCAAAAGAAATCCGCAGGTATAGTTCCTGGTGGAGCTGGTTGTGGTGGGTGACGAAGGGTTGCGCGGCTGCACCACCATAAATTGGCTGTAAGATGGGGGTTTCAACTTCGATAAAGTCGTGATCGTCGAGGAATTTCTGCAACGCCCGCACAGTTGCTGAACGGATTTTAAAAATCTCCTGGACATCGGGGTTGACTGCCAGGTCCACATAACGCTGGCGATAGCGCGTTTCGGGATCGCTGAGAACGGCATGGCGGACGATTTCTCCGTCAACGACCTCATCTTTGGCTGCCGGCAGGGGTCGCAGGGCTTTGGCAAGCATTTTGAAATCCTCTACCTGCAATGAGACCTCGCCGCGTTTGGTGCGAAACAGGGTGCCGCTGGCTTGAATGAAATCGCCTAAATCGTAATAGGCGCTCAGCTCAGCCATTTTTTCTTCCCCTAAATCGTTCACCCGGAAAAAGAGCTGCAGCTTTCCATCCCGGTCTTGGATATGGGCAAAGGTCAGCTTACCCATCGGACGTAATGAGCGGATACGTCCAGCCGCGGTTACCCGGATAGGAGACGCATCAGGTTGTGATTCCGCTTTAACGAAAGCATCAATCGCCTCCTGGCTGGTGTGCGTTTGCCCTGCCCGTGTGGGGTAAGGGTCAATCCCGGCAGATTCCAGGGCGCGCAATTTTTTCAGGCGCACCTGTTCAAGTTCAGAAAATGTGTCTTCCAGCATAATTACTTCCTCGCTATAATAAACAAAAACCCCGACCAGGCCAGCCGGGCGGGGTGCGTACAGTCATAGTCAATCAATCATCCGACCGAGAGGATCTCGATTTCAAATTCGCCTCGTGGGGCTTCAACCTTGACCTTATCACCCACTTTGTGATTAAGCAAGGCTTTTCCCAGGGGCGACTCGTTAGAGATGCGTCCCAAGCGCGGGTCCGCTTCGGCTGCGCCGACAATCATATACTCTTCCGGGCCCAAACCATCTTCCTGAACCTTTACCTTTGACCCAACCTGGACAGTATCCGATTGTGTTGATTCATCGATCAGGTAAGCACTCGCGAGCAGTATCTCCAATTCCTTGATGCGCCCTTCAACAAAGGATTGCTCATTTTTTGCTGCTTCAAGTTCAGCATTTTCAATTAACTCGCCGTCCTCTAAAGCTTCACGCAAACGATCTGCAACTTCAACCCTTTTTTCTGTTTTAAGATATTCCAGCTCCTGTTGCAACTTTTCATAGCCTTCTCGTGTTAAATATGAACTGGCCATTTAATTATCCTTCCATCTTACAATTTTTATGCAGGGAACCGCCCCTCATTGTTAAAGTTAAAAAAAATCCGCCGCTTCCTATCAGCTTTTGTCAAACTGAAACCAGAAAACAGTGATGATTGCTTGTAGACTGGTATAGTAGCACATAATTAGAATAAGTGCAAGTTTAACCCCATAAGAGTGTTGAAAACAAATGGTATTTAATAATTGGTTTCCGAATGAAGATTTTGGTTTTTAGCATTTACGAATATTATGAATATTATATTTATTTGTAGGGGCAACCCTTTGCGTAGCACTCTCTATGCCCTGCAAGGGTATTGAGCTGTGGTTGCCCTGCCCATAGGGCATCTTCGGGTTGGGCGGACACAGAGATCCGCCCCTACCAATGACACTGAAATAAGAACGAACCCATTTTCTACAAGCTCACTCCATTGAGACGGTTATTAATTCAACGGATGATTAGAACAAATTTTAAAATTATTAATTAAATTCTTATTGACTTTCCCCAAAAATGATTTAGAAAATTAGCCTTATACTAAGTACTCGTTTAGCATAAGTTCTGTTGGGTGGCATAAATATTGCAATCATTATGGCGACGATATCAGGCCAAAACAACCGGGTCAGCGATGAGCTGCCGTGGCAAAAGAACGTACAGGCTAGAAAAGAGGCTTTTTTTATGACGAAATCGATTAAATTTGGCATTATTGTGCTGATCTTATTATCGGCTTCATTGATTGCGTTCGCATTGATCAATCCACCTCCAACCCAGGGTTCTAACGACTTTTCAGAAAACATCGAAAGCCCGACGGATCCTTCCGACCAGGTCCCGACAAACCCCGACCTTATTTCGGCAGTGGAATCTGCCCTGAAAAACGCAAGCGGGCATTGGAAAATATTTAATTACCAGATTGAGCATACCCAAATCCAGGATGACGGTCAGATGGCGATCGTTTGGCTGGCCGCAGAGGATCCGGAGACAGGTGAAATAATGGCCCGCGAGCCAGAGCTGACCCTGGCAATAGCCGACGAACACGGCAACTGGGGTGTTTTATTAGAAGATAACCCAAAGTTCATTGAGGCATTCAGCAAATTTCAATACGCCGAAAAAAGCATCCAGGGTGACCTGTTACAAATCTCGGGTGTGAAAGCCCGCTCCGATGCGGTTTTTGGTGGATATTATTTACCCTGGGCTGAAGGGCTTGAAAAACGCCTCACCTGGTCGGTTGCTCACTCATCCTGTAACCCGATTTACTACTGTACCCATGCCTTTGATTTTGCCGATGGTACCATGTTCCCCATCATGGCTGCTAAAGGCGGCACGGTGTTCCACTGGCGTGATTCATGCCCTAATAACACTCCAACCTGTACCAACAGCATCACGCTTCAGGATAAGTCCACCACCCCCTGGACTTATCAGATCTACCTGCATATCGCCAACAACAGCATTCCCGAGCACCTGAAACAGGTTGGAACACCTGTCACACAGGGTCAATTTATTGCCAATGTGGACAACACCGGATACAGCACAGGACACCATCTTCACTTTATGGTGGTCACCGAAGACACGCGTTATTTTTCTCAAGGCATGCAATCGGTATGGGGAGTGGCCGAGGATATCACGTTCAGGGATGTGAGCATCAACTGGAATACAGCAACCCAGGGTGGACGTCCGCGCCTGGCCTATGAAGCCGAAACCTATGGCGGCGTTGGAAAGACTTACTATATTTCTGGCAACAAGCCTGCCAAAGCACCCACCGGTGGATTAACTGCCCCCGCGGCAGAAACTTATGTCACCAACCGCAATCTGAGCGTCGCTGGATGGGGAGAGCAGAACGTTGGTGTGGTTAAGCTGGAAATCCTGGCCAATTATGATGGCGCATGGGTCCAAATCGGCAGCGAACAGACAAAGAACCCTTTCACAACAACGGTAGATTTATGCAATACGTCAATCCCCAACGGTTTATTCCAGCTGGCACTGCGTGTTTGGGATAATAAGGGTAACCCTTCTGGCATTTTAACGCCCCGCACATTGATCAAAAACATTGAGTGCAGCACAACTGATACCAACCCATCTGTCAGCCTGGTTAAGACGGACGGTTTATTATTGCTGCCGGTTGACGGTCATGTGGGCGCAATTGTAAATAAAGGCAGCAAGGGCAGGAATATTGCCTCTGTCGAATTCTGGTTCCATGGGCAAGATTGGGAAAATGATGACTGGGTGTACCTGGGCAAGGACACCAGCGAAACCGGTGGCTGGACGGGACCGATTAACACCGCTGGCATGGATGACGGCGATGGTTACGCCATCCTGGCCCTTGTGACCGATGCCGGCGGTAAAACGGGGATGGATGTCATCTTCGATGCGATTGTAGATAGAACCGGTCCCTGGATTTCAATCAACCCGCTGCCGTCACCGTTCACAAACAGCAAGGCAACAATCACCTGGACCGGTGGTGACCTGCTGTCGGGTTTGAAGCATTATTCACTATCGGTAAGGGTCAACGGTGGCGCCGAACAAGTGCTGGCGAGCAACCTTCCTCCGAAGACAACATCGTACACCTATAACAACCTGGGACCAGAACAATTGCTGATTTTCTCGCTCATCGCTGTTGACAGAGCGGGTAATTCCAGAGTCGAAAAAATAGCCCTGTACACCCCGGGTTATGAATTTGAGTATGGTTATCACTTGCCCCTCTTTTTTATGGGTGAATAATCTCTTGGTCTTGCCCTTCACTCATGTGATTTAATGACTCACCGGGGATGCACATCGCTGATAGGGCATCCCCGGTGCTATTTATTCCAATTTAATGGGTCATTCTAAACGAATTTACACGAAGGCTGTTGAACAGTTCACTGGCAGGCCTGAATAAACGCCTGGAATAAATTTTGTGATCCTGCATCATCTGCCAAACACTCCGGATGCCACTGCACACCCACGGCAAAGCTTGCCGAGGGAACTTCCAGCGCCTCCATCAGCCCATCTGGTGCAACACCAGCAGCAATGAGCCCTTCACCCAGCCTGGAAATACCCTGATGGTGCAGGCTGTTTACTTGAATCTCATCAGACCCATAGATTTGATTGAGCCTGCTATCAGTGATAAGGCTGACCGTGTGCGAGCGCCTGTCACGGGAAAAATTAGGGAACCAGTCATGTTTAAACGCCCCTGGTAATTGGTCCGCAATATGGGTGTAGAGACTGCCGCCGAGGGCGACGTTCAACACCTGGGTCCCTCGGCAGATGGTCAGCAAGGGTTTATCCATCTCAAGCATGCGATGAACCAGGAAAAACTCCAGCTCGTCACGGTCAGGAGAGATGCCGTAGACCTCAGGGTGAGGATCTCCATTGTACCGCTGCGGATCAATATCGCCCCCACCGGAAAAGATTACACCGTCCAGCACCTCGAGAAGCGCTGTCAACCGGCGACCATCCAACCCCAACGGGATGACCAGCGGGGTTCCACCTGCGCGCAATACTGCCTTGATATAGGCATCAGCAAGCTGACCAACCGGCACCCCGGATGAATTATCAACCAAACCGCTGGTGATGCCGATTAAAGGTTGTCGCAAAAAGGACAAGATTTTCTCCTAAATAGAAACACCCCATCCAGAAGCAGCTCACGTTGCCTCCCGATGAGGTGGGTCATCTCCTGGGAATCCTTGCCAGGGAAAAACCTGGCGGATGAGCCTTTAAAAACGTTGTTTCAGACGGGCAGCTTTGCCAGTACGGTCGCGCAGGAAATACAGCCGGGCTCGTCGAACCTTTGAGTGTCGTTCAACCTCGACCTTTTCAATTCGCGGTGAGCGCATCAGGAAGGTGCGCTCAACACCAATTCCGTTGCTGGCGATGCGCCTCACGGTGAAAGTAGCATCGTTACCCCTGCCACGGACAAACAAAACGGTCCCTTTAAAGACCTGGATACGTTCTCGTTCACCTTCTTTAATTTTCAAATACACACTAACCGCATCCCCGGGTGAAAGCTGCGGGATGTTGCTGTTTGCGGGTGCTTCAACTGATTTCAGGAGTTCAGTCTTGTTCATTTTTCGTTCCTTGCCTTTCAAAAAATAATGCCTGTTCCATAAGGACGTAAGGGGGGATTATACCATTTCCACAAAGAGTCAGCAAGTAGGATTTTTTTGGTTTTATCGCTCAGTCTGAGGCGTTCGAACCCCATTCATCCTGACAAACCCATTCAAGCCAGATCAATTAATCTGTTTTGATATTTGCTGGCAAACAAAGCGGGACCGCCGCCGGTATGCCAGAAAAGAACCGTATCTTCGGGCTTGAAAAAACCTTTGCGAACCAGATCAATCAATCCAGCCCCTGCGCGTCCGGTATAGACCGGGTCTAAAAGCAGGGCTTCTCGTTCAGCAAACAAGCGGATGGCTTCAATTTCACGGGCTCCCATAATGGCATAACCATCGCCGATGTACTCGTCGTTCACCAGGACTTCGCCGGCCGTGAACGTATACGGTTCGCCAATTGTGCGTGCAGCCTGCGAGGCTAACTCGGCTACACGGGATTGTAAAAGCTCAGCCGGCTCATCCACGCTGATGCCCAAAATTTGGCCGTGGAACCCGCTCATACGGGCACCGAGCAGCATCCCTGCCTGGGTTCCTCCGGATGAGCTGGGAAATACAATCCAATCCGGGGTGCAACCCTGTTCGGCAAGTTCCAGCATGGCGTTGACATAACCCAGCGCACCGGTTGGGTTCGATCCACCATAGGGGATCGAATAGGGTTGCTTGCCGGCTTTCCTCAGATTTTGAAAGATTTCTTCCAGCTTATCCTGAACATGGGGTCTTTCCGTGAAGACGATCTCAGCTCCTAACAGGTAATACAGGAAGTGGTTCCCGTCCGGGGGGCTGGGCGGGTCGCCAAACAGCACCAGGGTGCAATTCAGGCCCAGACGCGCCGCTGCAGCAACGGTTTGCCGGCAGTGGTTGGATTGAACGGCGCCGGCGGTGATCAGGGTATCGGCACCTGCAGCTTGCGCCTCATAAAGCAGGTACTCCAGTTTTCGGGTTTTATTGCCACCAAATGCCAGCCCGGTCTGGTCATCACGTTTGGTTATTATGTTTGGGCCCATCAATTCAGCAGAGAGGTGCGGCAATGCCTCTATCGGGGTGGGTAAGTGGGCCAGTTTAAGACGTTGTTTCATGTGTTCAAGCTCCTTTGCACGGCTTTTTTTCCACGCGTCCGCATCACCTGCAAGATCCGGGGAAGGATTTGACAATATCCAGTATAAAGTAACGAATGCACCGGAAAATCCCAGGCGCCCAGGGTGCGTTCAACCCGTCCGCCAAACCCATCTTTGAAGCGATAAACACCCCACAGCGGATCGTCCTCGGTAAATTCGTCGGGAGCGCCCCATAAATCATAGCGATAGCAGCCCGCTGCCCTGGCGCGCACCATGGCTTCCCATTGCAGGAGATAGTTGAACATCTTTTCCCGATGTGCATCCAAAGACATTCCGTGCATATACCAGGCACGGTTGCCAAACCGGAAAATTACCACCGCGCCGACTGGCTGATCTTCCACCTCAGCGATCAGGGGTTCTGCCAAACCTGCTTTGAAAAAAGTATCCCAGACAACCTGGTAATACGCCTTAGAACGGATGGTGAAATCATCCCGGAGAGCGGTGTGTGCATACATCTGGTAGAGCAGGTCGATATCCTCGCTGCCCCCGGGTCGAACCCTCACCCCCCGGCGCCCCGCCAGGCGAATATTATAGCGAGTCTTCGATTTCATACGTATCAGAAGTTCATCTTCCGTCCCGGTCAGGTCAACAGTGACGGTATTGCGGAACTGGATCTGCTCTTCTGAAAAAACCCAACTGCGAGCGATCAACTCATTCTGCACTGCTAATCCCAGCTGGTGGTCTTCAGCGCCTATCTCGCCCGGGATGCCAAACCCCAACGGGAGGTCAGGATCAATTTTCAGAAAGATTGCGCGTTTTTTACGGGTAAATTCCTCCAGGTCGTCCAGAACCTGGCGGCGCAGGCTTTCCTGATCCCACTTCAGCAGCGGTCCGCGCGGGATATAGCCCACGCTCAGGGGCAGACCAAGACCACCCAGGGTTACCCTGCGCAAAAGGAGCAAAGCTGCAGCGCTAACCTCACCGGATGCGTTTTGCCATATAAGTGGATATGCTTCCCATCCAAAGTGCATTTTAACCTGGCCCCATTGCCAGGTTTGAAGGGCATGCGCACCTTCGAGGTGCGCAATGGCTGTGTTCCATTGCTCTGCACTGTGAATTTCAACCAGTTCCAAGAGAAGACTCCTTAAGTCGCAGACTGAGACTGACCTCGCTCCGACCAGAGCTGGTAGAGTTTATACAACAGGGGCTGGTAAACCCTATCCCAAGCGCCGATGGTCCGACAAAGCTGACCGCCAAAACCGCGCTTAAAGCGGTACACACCCCACAAACCTTCCGATCGATCGAGAAAAGCCTCCTCAAGCTCCTGCTCGGGGTAATCCGGCACGCCCCACAGATCATACACGGCACATCCCTTGCGCTTTGCCCACTGGATGGCTTCCCATTGCAGCAGGTAGGACGGCATCCGGTTGCGTTCTTCGTTCGTTGAAGCGCCGTAAAAATACCAGGCCGTGCCGCCATGAGCGAAGACCATCAATCCTGCCAGGGGCTGCCCCCTGAATTCAGCAATCAACAGCACGCAAGCGCCGAGGGGTGCAAAAATGTCATACGCGCGCTGGTAATAATCCTGGCTGTGAACGCCAAAGGCGTCACGCTCGCCAGTGGTAAGCATCATGCGGTGAAAGCTGCCGATATCATCACTCTGCCGAACAATCACGTCTTTGCGCTGTGCCAGCCGGATATTGTAGCGGGTTTTTGGCTTCATCCCCTTCAGGATCGCGTCGTCATCTTGCTGCAGGTCAATCAAAATCGTGCGCGGGGGTTGAATCGTTTGGTGGGCTTGAACAAACCCGGGCATCCGCTCCTGGGCGAAATCCGGCGGGAGGGGTTCCCAAATATTGGGTTCCACGCGCAGGAAGACCGCCCGCTCATTCCGGCATAGTGCGTCTATTTCTGACCAAAAGGCTGCCCAGTTCCCATTCCCAACAAGGCCGCGCGGAAGGTACCCGATACTTAACCCCAGCGGGAGTTTTCGGAAAAGGACCAGCGCACCCAGGCCTTGAGCCTGGACATAGTAAGGTTTCCAACCATAGGCTGATTTCAACTCTCCCCAGGGTCTGGTTTGTAAAATGTGGGCGTCGGGATGGCTTTCAATAAACCGGTCCCATGCCTGCGGTGTCAGGTAGTGCATGGTCTCCTTTACAGTCTGACAAAGCAAAAAACAGTGAGTTCACCTTGATCCTACCCCGTTTTTGATCGTGTTATCGTTTACGCAAGTAAATCCAGAACGGGTTCCACCGATTGGATTGCTGCACCAGGTATCGCTTCACTCAGGAGAGTCTGGATTGCGTCGGGTTTTCCTTCTCGGGCAAATTGAGCTAATTGTTCAACAATGGCATTTAGCTTCTCGCAGGAGAGCACTTCTTCGCTGTCCACGCGGTTGATGTCAGGATGGATGGTGGGCGAATAGGCGAAACCCAAGTCCCACAGGTCTTCGGTGAGCTTTTCACCCGGTCGAATTCCGGTGAATACAATTTCGATATCCCGCCCGGGTTCAAGCCCTGAAAGGCGGATCATATCTTCCGCCAGGTCAACGATGCGCACGGGCTGTCCCATGTCGAGGATATAGCTCTCACCACCGTCGCTCATGGTGGAAGCCTGTAATACCAGGTGTACAGCCTCAGGAATGGTCATAAAATAACGTTCCATATCGGGATGGGTAATGGTAATCGGACCACCAGCGGCAATTTGCCGCTTGAAGCGTGGTACCACACTGCCCCGGCTGCCCAACACATTTCCAAACCTGACCACCGTAAACGCGCGCTGATGCAAACGGGCTGCATTTAAAACCAGCATTTCTGCGATACGTTTGGTGGCGCCCATCACGTTGATTGGTCGGATTGCCTTATCCGTAGAGATCATCACCAGCCGCAGCACATCATGCGCCAGGGCACAATTGACAACATTTTGTGTGCCAATCACATTATTGGTAACCGCTTCTTCGATGTTTGTTTCCATTAACGGCACATGTTTATGCGCCGCAGTATGAAAGACGATCTCCGGTTTCCAACGATTAAAAATGACCTCCAGACGTGGCAGATCACGCACATCTGCTATTATCGGGATGACTTCCAGGCCGGGGAAACTCTCTTTAAGGTCGCTCAATACGCTGAAAATACTGTTTTCGCCGTGCCCCAATGCCAATAACCGACGCGGGTAAACCTGGGCAATTTGCCGGCAAAGTTCACTTCCAATGGAGCCACCTGCGCCAGTGACCATCACCACTCGGCTTGCAAGGACGTCGCCAAGGGCACCGGTTTCGATATGCACCGGTTCACGTCTGAGCAGATCGAAGATGTCCACCTCCCGCAGACGGCTGACATTCACCACCCCACCCAGCAACTCGTAAATACCGGGCATGGTACGGAAGGCGATGTTGCGCAACTGGCAAACTTCGGTTACTTTCCGAACCACCTTGCCGGAGGCGCTGGGGATAGCCACAACCACCTCATCAACGTAGTGTTTTTTCAAAATCTGGTCAATCTCATCCAGCGGAGCCAGAACCTGAATGCCGTGAATTTTGCTGTTCTGTTTAGAAGGATCGTCATCCAGAAATCCGATTGGCGTCATATCTAATTGTTGATTCCTCAACATCTCCCTGACAACCATCGCCCCCGCATCACCGGCGCCGACTACCAGGACCCTTTTCCGCCGTCTCGAGTGGAGATAAGACCTGTCGGTTGATGAACTGGCTGTTTCCGCCAGAACGCGAAAGAGAAGCCGGGAACCACCGATAAACCCCATCGAAAACAGCCAGTCGATGACCAAAACCGAGCGTGGAAATCCATAAAACGTATTTACCGCGCGCAAACCGATCATGACTGCTGAAAGGATCATCGATGCTGTGGTTACCGCAGAGAAAATGAGCACCAGCTCGTGGGTGCTGGCATAGCGCCAGACATGGCGATAGATGCCAAACAAATAATACACGAGGGGTTTGATGATGATTGCCATGGCAACCATCCACAACATGCTGTATTGATAGGTAGGAAATATCGCGATCAACTCCAGCCGAACCACGTAGCTGGCCAGTACCGCAATTAACGATAGGAAAATATCCCCAAAAAACAGATAGCGATTGCGGACGTTCCGACCAAAAATATGCATGAGTGTTTTCCCTGTGGGTTTATTGTCCTTTGAAGCCGAGAACGGTGCCAATCGTTCGCAAAATAATCGAGATATCCATCAACAGGCTGCGATGTTCAATATAATACAGATCATATTCCAGTTTGATGGCGGTCTCTTTAACTGTACCGGCATAGCCATAATTGATCTGCGCCCAGCCCGTGATCCCGGGTTTAACCAGTAAACGCGCCCGGTAAAAGGGGATTTCTTTCTGGAAGTTCACCACCATTTCAGGACGCTCTGCACGGGGGCCAACCAGGCTCATCTCGCCGCGCAGCACATTGATAAACTGTGGTAATTCGTCAAGATGTGTTTTACGCAAGAACCGCCCCACCCTGGTCACACGCTGGTCGTTTTCTTCCGCCATGCGCGCATAGCCGTCCTTTTCAGCATCGCGTTCCATGGTGCGAAACTTAAATATTTTAAAGGGTTGACCACCTCGTCCAAGGCGTTCCTGGGCAAAGAAGATTGGAAAGCCAGATTCAAGGAGGGTCGCCAGGCTGATCCAAGGGAAAAATACGGCCATGATCAAGCTCCCAACCAATCCGCCTGCAAAATCGAGTAGACTTTTTGAAAGGTGGTAAAACGTGCTGGTATGCGTTTTTTCTACAAAGGACCGCACAATCCATTCAGCTTCCAACAAAAAAATCGGCACGCGAGATAAGAGTTCTTCGTAAACCTGGGGCATCGGTGACAGGTTGATACCCATTTCCTGAGCGGATAGAATCGCCTGGAACATACTGCCCTTTATCTCTCCGCTGATCGCCAGGATCAAATCCGTCACCTGTTTTTCGTTGATGATATCCAGCAGTTGGTGCGAATTACCCAGAACGGAGTACTTGCCAATATCTTTACCCAGTTTTTTGGGATCATCATCGACCAATCCAACCGTGAAAAATGGCGGTGGCCACAGGTCTGCAATTACATCGATCAGGGTTTGTCCGGCGTTACCGGCGCCAATGATCAGCGCACGCCGCAGGAGATGCGGAGCAGTAAACATGCGGATATAGATCAGCCGCCACACCAGCGTGAACACGGCGGCAAGGAAGATAAAAACGGATACACCCCGTCTGGGGAGGGAGTTAGGTTCTGAAGTGAAGTAGAACAACAAATAGATCAGCGTGAAGATCAGCGTCGCCAGCCCAATGCCCTTAAAGGTCTCGCGGTGGTTACTGGCCCGATGAATGTCGTAAAGCTCAACCAGCAATATGATCCACATGAAAGGCAGCAGAAAATACCAGAAAGGGGGCCTGTCGATGATAAACTCCAGGGAGAATTTCATCCAGGCATCACCAGCAGCCCAGATATACAGGGCAAAGAACAGGGCTAATGCTGCAACCAGAAAATCGCCAATTACTAGGATCGTCACACGCTCGGAAGTTCGCATCTGCCAACGTTTTGGCTGTGAGATGGTGTTCATAAGCGTTATTTTAACCTTTTTTTCTTTGTTGTGGTGAAATAATTCCCCACAGGAAGCCTGCCCCCCAGGAAAAGTGCATGCAGGCAATCGCCAGGGGTACGCCCAGCGCATATACGATTGTTTTATGCTTCACACTGAGGTGAAAGCCCGCCAGAATCAGAGTGGTTGAATACACAACCAGGATGCCAGCCAGCACATATCCTGCCCAACGAATAAATGGGGATAGAAGGACCAGCAGAACCAGGCCTGCTACAAGCAATGGCGGTAAAGCCTGGCGCCAGCGGATGGTGTTGGGATAACGCCTCAACATGTGCACCTTCCAGAACCCATAACGCCAGTATTGACGCGCCAACTCTGCCAGGTTTTGTCGTGCATAATATACCGTGCGGATCTGGGGATCGAACCAGATCTTGCCCCCCGCCTGACGGATGCGCGTATTGAATTCATAATCCTCATTCGAGAGCAAGGTTTCATCGAACAGGCCCACCTGCATTAGCAATTCGCGGGTAAATGCGCCAAAAGGGACCGTATCGACATACCCTGCCTGGTCGCTGTAACGATACTTGGCATCACCCACACCAATCGGGTGACCGGCTGCAACGGCAATACTGCGCGCCATCCAGTGATCACTGCCAGGTTGGATATCCCATACACCGCCCACATTCTGCCCGCGCCCCTCAGCAAGTGCGGTTACCGACCTTTCAACATAGTGCGGGTCCGGCCTGGAATGGGCATCCAGGCGCACAATGGTGGTTCCCTTTGAGGCCTTGATGGCGGTGTTCAATGCCGCCGGGATAACCCGGGCATGGTTTTCCACCACGGTCACTGCCAGGTCAGGGTGCTGGCTTTGCCAGTCTTGGATTGCATCGAGGGTGCCATCGTTCGACATGCCGTCTGCGATAACAACCTCCATGGCGTCGCGCGGGTAGGTTTGCTCATACAGGGCGTCCAGCAGGAGGTGAATGGTCGCCTTCTCGTTGTAGCAGGGAACAATAATCGAGGTTTCGATGCTCTTTGTTGGTTCAGGCATATTTTTAAGGAGTGATTTACAAATCTCAGGGTGCGTTCAGGCGAGGTTGATTGAAGAACCAGATTTCATGACATGCTTATCCGTCACTACCAAACGGAATATTTTGCAGGTTTGAAAATGGCCTTGCAAATACCGTGGTTTAGCTTTCGATACGCTCTCAGGGCAGCAGCGCAATGCCTTCAATCTCAACTGCGGCGTTGAGTGGAAGCGCAGCCACCTGAACAGCCGAGCGGGCAGGGTAATTACTGGTGAAAAAAGTGGCATACACTTCGTTCATCAAAGCAAATTCACCCATATCCTGCAAGAAAACCGTCGTTTTGATCACCTGATCCAGACTGCTGCCGGCAGCTTCGATAACAGCTTGCAGATTGATGAGGGCTTGCCTGGTCTGTGCCTGGATACCGCCTTCAACAATTTTGCCTGTAGCCGGGTCAATGGGTAATTGACCGGCTGTAAACACCAGCGTACCGGTGGTCACACCCACCGAATACGGCCCGATGGCTTTAGGGACTCTATCGGTGATAACAATTTTCTTCTCGTGACCAGGAGTAGACATAGCAAGAACCGCCTTTCAATAATTGGTGTTAATCATAATTACCCTTGATTATAACATTGCGGGGCTAAACCGGGTCCGGCGTGGGGAACAGGGTTTTGCCGGGGTAATCCATCAGCCTTATCGCTAAAAAACCAGCCATGCTCACTACAAGTTAGCGTCCTTCTTCAGCAAAGTTCAGCAAATTCAGCACATCCGCCAGGCAGGCGGTGAATAGTTCATCCATAATGGCCGGGTCCGCCTGGTAGGCGCCGCCGTAAACCCCATCCTGGTAGATCTCTCGAGTAGCGGCTTTGCCTAGGACATCATAACCGATATCCGGAATGGGCTTGACCCCGTTTGGCAGTTCGGCGACCGTGGTGAAGTCAAAGGCTTCCATCCAGCTGCCGTGTTCGCTATCCAACTGATATTTTTTAGCAATTTCAGCAACGGTGTCCGTGGTCCACCAGGCATACCAGCTCAACAGCAGGTCGGGAAGCTGGTTGAGCAGTTCCACCAGGTGCGTTTTGACCGGGGTATTGCCGCCATGCCCGTTTAAGATTAAAATCCGGCGGAAGCCCTCACCATACAGTGAGCGTAAAATATCCTCAACCACATCCAGAAATGTGTGCAACCTGAGGCTGATGGTACCGGGATAGGTTAAGAAATAGGGCGAGCACCCAAAGTTGAGCGGAGGCGCTAAAAGAACGCCAGACTGGCGCGAGGCTTCTTCCGCCAGGGCCATGGGGATTTTAACATCGGTCATCAGGCTCAGATAGCCGTGCTGCTCGCAAGCGCCCAGCACGAGGATGACCCGATCATCGGTTTTCAGGTAATCCTCAACCTGCATCCAGTTTAGATCTTCGAATTTCATGGCGTTCTCCTGGTTTTTCTGTGTTCAAAACTCCATTATAGCACCCGGTTGGGTGGCAGATGTTATGTTATTAACGATCGCAGTGACAAAAGTGCCTGGTTTCCATGCGCTGCTTACACAACAATATTAACCAGCTTGCCAGGCACATAGATCACCTTTTTGGGCGGTTTGCCCTCCAGGTAAACCTGGATCGAGTCGCTTTCCAGGGCTGCTGCTTTTGCATCCGCCTCACTGATCGAAGCCGGAACAATCAGCCGGTCGCGTAACTTGCCATTCACCTGGACAACCAGGGTGATTTCGTCTTCCCTGGCAGCTTCTTCATCAACTTCCGGCCAGGGCTGCAGGTGCACCGAGTAATCATGACCGGTGCGCTCCCACAGTTCCTCAGCGATGTGCGGACAGACGGGGGCCAACATTCGCAGATACAGGCTTTCTGCTTCCCTCCAGGCCTCCGTCCCAAAGGCGCCCGCCCCCTTCGCCAGCATCATTTCATTGTTCAATTCCATCAAACTCGAAACGATGGTATTAAAGTTGAGAGTCTCAAAGTCATGGGTGACGGAAGCCAGGGTCTGGTGAACTTTCCGCCGCAGCTTACGCAAATCTTCTTCGCCAGGGCGTTTATCAACCTCTGACGGTTCCAGCAGGGTAAACCAGACTTTCCGCAGCCAGCGGATGCTGCCCTCAATCCCACTACTGTTCCAGGGAGCGCCCAGTTCCCAGCGGGCAAAGAACATCAGGTAAGCCCGCACGGTATCCGCGCCGTAGGCAGCCACCAGGTCATCCGGGGCGACCACATTGCCCCGGCTTTTAGACATCTTTTCATGGTCTTCACCCAGCACCATCCCCTGGTTGCGCAATTGCTGCATGGGCTCCGCTCCGCGGGTGATGCCCAGGTCGCGGCAAGCCTTGTGGAAAAAGCGTGTGTAGATCAGGTGCATGGTCGCATGTTCGATCCCACCGGTGTAGGTATCCACCGGCATCCAGTAGTCATACTCACGCGGATCAAAGGGATATTGGTTATAGTCAGGGCTCAGGTAGCGCAGGTGATACCAGCTTGAGCACATGAAGGTATCCATGGTGTCGGTCTCCCGCTCTGCCTTTTCGCCACAGTGGGGGCAGATTGTAAAGCGCCAGGTGGGATGCAATTTGAGTGGGCTCTCGCCGGTGGGGAGCCACTCCACATCCATCGGCAGTTCAACCGGCAGGTCGGTTTCAGGAACGGGCACGGCGCCGCAGTGCGGGCAGTGAATGATGGGAATGGGCGCGCCCCAATAGCGCTGGCGCGAGATCAGCCAATCACGCAGCCGATAGCTCACCGCACCATGACCGACGCCCTTTTCCTCAATATAAGCAATCGCCCGCTGAAAGGCGACCTCGCCCGGCGTTCCCGTCAGCGGTCCGGAGTTGACCATCTCGCCCACGGCAGGGACAGCCATTGTCCTTTCATCCACGATGAGGGGGTGCTCATCCGGGGGCTGGATGACCACGACGACTGGCAAGTTGTACTTGCGGGCAAATTCAAAGTCGCGTTGATCATGGGCGGGCACCGCCATGATCGCGCCGGTGCCATACCCCATCATCACATAATCGGCTGTCCACACCGGGATCCTTTCACCGTTAACCGGGTTGACGGCGTATCCGCCGGTGAACACACCGGTCTTTTCACGGTCAGCAGTTTCGCGCTGGATTTCGCCCATGCGCTCAGCCTGGGCTCGATATTCCGCCACGGATGGCGCCTGCTCGGGTGTGGTGAGCTTTTTCACCAGTGGATGTTCCGGCGCCAGCACCATGAAGGTTGCTCCCCACAGGGTGTCCGGTCGGGTAGTGAAAACCTCAATCTCATCGCCATTTTCAGTCTTGAACACGACCGCGGCGCCCTCCGAGCGGTTGATCCAGTTGGTCTGCAGGGTTTGAACCTGCTCTGGCCAGTCGATCGTTGAAAAATCCAGCAATTCATCGGCGTAATTGGTGATGCGAAAGAACCACTGCACCAGGTTTTTCTTGATCACCGGTGTGCCGCAGCGTTCACAGTGACGGTCATCGCCGTGTACCTGTTCCCGCGCCAGGGTGGTGTTGCAATGCGGGCAGAAATCAACCTGCGCCTCTTTTTGATAAGCCAGGTCGTTTTTATAAAATTGGATAAAGAACCACTGCGTCCAGTGATAATAACTGGGGTCTGAAGAGGTTGCCTCCCGCCGCCAGTCGATCATGGCGCCCATCGACTTGAGCTGTCGACGCATCACATCAATGTTCTGTGAGGTCCACTGGTGGGGATGAATCCTGTGCTGGATCGCCGCATTTTCCGCGGGCAACCCAAAAGCGTCAAAACCCATCGGGAACATCACGTTATAGCCCTGCATGCGCTTAAAGCGGGCGCGGGCATCCGAAGGGCTCATGGCGTACCAGTGCCCGATGTGCAGATCTCCGGAAGGATAAGGCCACATGGTCAGCGCGTAAAACTTGGGTCGGTGCGGGTCAATATCGGCGTGGTAAAGACCGTCTCGCTCCCAGCGTTCCTGCCATTTAGGCTCAATCTCTGCTGGTTTATACATGGGTATGCTGGTTGGGTCTGGCATGATCTTCTCCTAAATAAAATTATTTCAGTGGTCATCCATAATTGTAATTAAAACAAAAACTCCGTCCGAACAGGGACGAAGCGATTAACTCCGCGGTACCACCCTGCTTCCCGGCGCTCTATCAAGGCCGGGCAGCTTGGGCCGCGCTAACGGGCGGTCGTCGTCGCTGATTACTGGGGTTCACCAGCGCCATCTGTCCCCGGATAGGGACCGGCAAGGCGAGTTCAGCCTGGGGTGTTCCGTAACACCTGCCGGGTTCACACCGTTTCCCGGCTCGCTGGCGGATGGCTTACTACTCCTGCCATGATGTTTATGCGTTATACTGAAGCAATTCTAGCACATATAGGGGACGGATTCAATACCTCGCATTAGCTGATTGTCATCCCTTGATTGCGACCGTCTCCAGACCGGAGCAACAACCACAGTACACGATATCCAAAACCCTGATTCCTGCTTCCTGTTTCACAATTTACGTTTTGAGACCTTCGGTCAAGGGCATTCGCCAGTACCATTGCAAACAGAGAGTGGTGAATAAGGAATAGTGAATAGTGAAATCAGGGCCCGGGTCATTCCGAGCCCTGATTTAGTCTTTCCAGCTTTACCAAACTCGTTAAGGTTGATAGTAGGACAATCCTGCCATCCCGGTCAGCAACCCATCGTAGAAGATGCCGCTGATAACATATCCATCAGAGCTGTGCCAGAAATAGGTGCTGACGATTTTTCCATCATCCTCACGCAACCATTGTTCGCGCAAAAACCCGGGGGATTGGAGCAGGTTGGCCATCACATCGTAAGGAATGACCTTGTCGCGGTCATAAATCCCCTTCAAAATCTCGTAACTGTCCTTGTTGACCGTTGAGAGGGCATAATCATCCGGATATGTGCCGCTTGTGACGTTCTTTTTGTAAACCACGCCATCCACGGTGACGCTGATATACGCGGTCATCCCCGACCAGGGCATATCGTACAGGTAGGTTTGCTTGTGGGATTCCCGCGGCTTCCAGGAATCGGTGCTCTTGCGGCCCTCAATGGTCATTATCCGGTCCAGGTCTGCTTCTCTGGTTTCGCCGATGACAATGCTTGCATAACCCTGGTAAACCGGCCCTGCCATCAAACCGCTGAAATTATCAGGGATATCCAGTAACGATGGAATCTGAACTGCTGGTTCTTCCTGAATGGTCATGCTGGTTGACCCCATCGGGTAGCCAACCAGTTCAACCGCGTCAATTTCTGCCCAGCCCAGGCCCAACACGCTTTGATCGACCCAGATGACCACAGTGTCGGTGTAAAAAACTTCGTCCAAATCGATGGTATGCGTCCACACATCGGGGCAGGTCGATACCTGCTCTGGTTCCCCATACCATAACGTCCAGGTTTCACCAGCAGTATCGATGAACTGGATTTCCACCACCTGTGATGGGTTGTGAGATTGAATGATCACCAATTCAGTTGGATTGACCGGAACGTCATAATACAGAACAAGATATTCTTCGGTATCTCCTGCCAGGGGCGCCCAAGCCAGGGGGTTTTCTTCGCAGTAGTCCACGTCGGGTGCACCCGTAGCCTGCAGGGCAGAATAATCATCGGAGGAGTATTCAGAGCTGGCTTCAGCCAGTACAGCCCATTGGCGAATGACTTGCGTTGAGGGGATCAGGGTTTCTTCCAGGTTTTCATCAAGCCACTCCCATTCCTCATCAAATTCGAAGTCTTCGAAATCAAAATCGAAGTCTTCGAAATCAAAATCGAAATTCGTTAAGTCAGCCTCAAAAAAGCTCACCGATTTGAGCACAGCATCATATATCGGCTCTACCTCTTTCCACCGATCTTCAGGTGACAATACCGTCATGTAGAATGTCTGCTCAGGATAAGGTAAAGCCACAAATAATTTCCCCTTCAGTTTTTGTCCATCTTCTATACCTTTAAAATCGACCAGCAGCCCTTCCACGCCACCGATCTTAGTCTTCTTGGGTTTGCTGTACTCGGCAGAGAATTCATCATCTTGTCCTGTCATCTCGTCCATTAAACCCTGGACGCTTAAATTATCGTCATTTGGCAAACCATAGACCATAATCATGGGGCCAAATTTCTCGTCGGCATCAGCCGGTGACATCATCGTCATACCCCAAAATTCTTCAAAATCATAGTCGGGCACCTGTTGCAGAGAGTAACCTCCCGCTTCGGAACGGTAAGTCTCACCCAGTTGGGGCCCCTTCTTCCCGCCAAGACTGCAAGCCAGGGTGGCGATCAGCAGCATGGTGATGATTAATATCAACGGATAGTGCTTTTTGATCATGTTCTTCTCCTTATAAAAATAAACGACGAAAATCAGTTAGTCAACGCCCTTAAAGGTCTTTGGTTAATTCTACCAAGCTTTGTGTCAAGGGAAGGGAAAAAATTCATATAATAAATTATAATTGGTTTTTGATGGGAGGGGAAGAGTCGTTCGATGCTGGCGGTTAAACTCTGGAAGTCTGAAGATAAAAAGTGTATTATTTTGTTACCGTAACACACTCTCCAGCTATACCCTGGTACTGCTCCGCATTGGCTGCGCTCGGGGATACTGCGCAGTCACTGCATTCTCTGTGACAGGGTTGACTGGTCTGAGGCCGGTACGGCTGCGCCAACTCAGCGCCCTGGACATTAGAAAATTTATTTGCCAGTTCAAAATCCAGGGGCAACCCCGTGTCGCACATCGATGGATCTGGTTTCATTTTCAGCACCCTCCTCCAAACTGCTTGACACTTACCCCGCTATTCCGTATAATTCTTTACGCCTTCCTCGATAGCTCAATTGGCAGAGCGAGCGGCTGTTAACCGTTAGGTTCCAGGTTCGAGTCCTGGTCGAGGAGTATTTTCTTAACTTGAATTTTCCTACACCCCTGGTAACGCCGGCCGGGGGTGATCGTTTTAAGCGAATTTTGATTCGTGCCGCAAGTACTGAAGGGTTATAATCATAACGACTTAATTAATTAATGCACACACCGTTAATCATGAGACCAGCAATGAAAATATCTGTACGAATACTCTTCTTGTTATTGACCCTTGTTCTGATCGCCTGCGCTGGCTGTTACTCCACAGCCTTGCCAGAGCCAGCGTCACAGCCGACTCTAAATCCGATGACCGCCCACCCGGCGCCCACATCCGCTCCCGAAACACAGGCATGGTGGCGTGATATTGTCTTTTATGAGATCTTCGTGCGCAGCTTTAAAGACAGCGATGGCGATGGTATCGGTGATTTCCAGGGCATTATCCAGCAATTGGATTATCTTAACGACGGAAACCCCAATACCCATGACGATTTGGGCATCCAGGGCATTTGGCTGATGCCTATCAACCCTTCCCCCTCCTACCACGGTTATGACGTGATGGATTATTACACCGTCAACCCTGACTACGGCACGATGGATGATTTCAAGCAGCTATTGGCTGAGGCGGAAAAACGCGACATCAAGATCATCATCGACCTGGTGATCAACCACACTTCGACGCAGCACCCCTGGTTCCAGGCTGCCCAGGATCCAACCTCGGAGTTCCACGATTGGTATGTCTGGTCGGCTGAACATCCGCAGATTCCCGGCCCATGGTTTCAGAATGCCTGGCACCGAAATTCTGTCAACAACCTGTACTATTACGGCATCTTTTGGGGCGGCATGCCTGACCTCAATTTTGGTAATCCTGCCGTCAGCGATGAAATGATGAGTATTACCAAATTCTGGCTGGAAGAAGTCGGCGTACATGGTTTTCGTGTGGATGCCGCCCGCTACCTGTATGCGGATGGCGTCTCCCAGCAGGATACCAAACAGACCATCCAGTGGTTTGAAGATTGGCGGGCATTTTACAAAGCGATCAACCCATCGGCGTTCACAGTGGGCGAGGTGTGGACGGATCTGCAGGTCACAGCTCGTTATGGTGATGGGATGGATTCCCTGTTCATGTTTGACCTGGCTGAGGACATCATAAACGGCGTTTACGTCCCCAATCCCAGGCGGACCATCACCTCGTACCAGGACATACAGAGCTTTTTCCCGGAGGGCGATTTCAGCACCTTTCTTTCCAACCATGACCAGCAGCGGGTCATGTCGTTTTTTGAAGGCGATACCAACAAAGCCCGTGTGGCGGCGTTTGTCTACCTGACCGGGCCGGGCGTGCCCTTCATCTACTACGGTGAAGAGATCGGAATGAAGGGCAATAAACCGGATGAGCTGCTACGAACTCCGATGCAATGGTCCGGAGAGCCGGGCGCAGGCTTCACCAGCGGAACCCCCTGGCAGCCTGTCAATCAGGATTATTCGCAAGTCAACGTTGCCGCTCAGGATGCCGACCCGGATTCGCTGCTTAAACAGTACCGGACTCTGGTGCACCTGCGCAATCAAAACCCGGCACTCCGCAATGGCGCGTACCTGCCCTTCACAGCGAGCTGCCAACAGTTGTATCCGATCCTGCGGGTAGAGGACGACCAGGTTTTATTTTTGCTGGCAAACCTCAGCCGCAGGGAACTGGAAGGCTGTACCATCAACATCGCAGAAAGCCCGCTATCCGGGAAGTATGACGTCGAGATGCTGTACGGCGATGGTGTTTTCAGCGATTTCAATTTTGGGGAGGATGGCAGCCTGGCGGAGTATTCACTGCCAGAGATCATCCAACCCTTCCAGCAATTCATTTTGCAGTTGAATGAATCCTGAATTTGGAAAACAAGCGGTGAGCAGGCAATGTCTGCATCCTGCCGCCAGGCAGGTTCAACCCCAGCAAGATCGATAGCCTGCTGCCAGAGCGGGCATCGATACGTGATCAGGGTTTACGTGTTCGGTTCACACAGGCAGTGCCTCATGATCAAAGCCTTGCCTGATGATTATTGTAAAGGAGGTCAAAATGAAGGACAACATAAAAATAATAACACCCCGCATGGTGATAATGCTGCTGGTATTTGTTGTGGTTGCGCCGTTGCTGCCGTTGCTGATCTCCTGGCGGTGGAACTGGTGGGAAGCGTGGGTGTACGCAGCCATCAGCATCGTGGGTT
Source organism: Chloroflexota bacterium (assembly GCA_029548365.1). Classification (GTDB taxonomy): domain Bacteria; phylum Chloroflexota; class Anaerolineae; order Anaerolineales; family Anaerolineaceae; genus Brevifilum. The sequence continues at coordinate 147,510 of JAKPNN010000002.1, read as the reverse complement.
TTGTGATCAGCCGCTACCTGGCCGGACGCCGCCATCCGGAATTGCTGGTTGAACGCGGACAATATCTGCAGAATCCCAACCCGGAACCCTGGGATAAATACCTCTCACCCCTATCAGCATGGGGAGGTGTCCTGATCCTCGTGGCAACAGGGCTTGATATGCGTTTGGGACCATCAGCGCAGTTTGGATTGTCTATAAAAATCATCGCAATCATCCTGGTGCTGGGTGGCTACACATTGGGAGCCTACGCATTGATTGTCAACCAATATTTTTCCGGCTTGGTGCGCATCCAAGCAGAACATGGACATCATGTGATCAATTCCGGGCCCTATCGTTGGGTGCGTCACCCCGGGTACGTCAGCGCACTTATCACCGATCTATCAATCCCTTTCCTGCTCAATTCCTGGTGGGCTCTGATACCGGCTTTTTTATTATCGATCATCATCTTCCTGCGAACCGCCTTAGAAGATCAATTCCTGCAAGAAAAGCTCCCGGGCTACAAGAGCTATACGCAAGACGTCCGCTATCGATTGATCCCCTGGATCTGGTGAGGTCGCTGAATTTATGATAGCCACTATCAAGCATGAAGCAAGATGATTAAAGCTGTTCTATTCTGGTTATGGCGGGTCCTGCCCCTTCCGAAGTTTGTTCGCGCTGCCATTGTCTGGATCGGCAATCCAAAATACCTGGTTTCTGTCGATGCCCTGATCTTCAATCCAGAAAATGCGTGTTTATTATTCAACCATCCCTATCGCCAGGATTACACCTGGGGATTGCCAGGTGGTTATTTAAAAAAAGGTGAACACCCGCAAACAGCCATTCAAAGAGAGGTGTTTGAGGAGTCGGGACTTGAAATCCAGGTCATCAAGTTGCTTGATATGACGATGTCAGAAAAACATCACAGGATTACACTGATTTATTTAGCTGAAATTGTCGGTGAGGTGAAATTCACACCATCGGTTGAAGTGTCTGAGTTCAGGTTTTTCCCGGCAGATCACTTGCCGGAATTGTATCCCAATCAGAAAGCCCTCATTCAAAAATACAGTCGGCAGCCATAAGCCTGCAGAAAAAAGGGACTGCCCTGAAAATAATGCAGGTTATCCTTTTTCCTGGGGCACAGAAATACGAGCCCAAATTCCATGGGCTCTATTTCCTGAACATGTCGGACAATCTCTATGACTTTGGATATCCGACAATCACGAGCGTGTCGTTATGGCATTTTGTTATCGAAGGACTGCAAAGCCTTCATGTAATTGGCGCGCTCAAAAACTGCAGGATTTTCAACATGTTTCTGGCTCATGCTGCCGCGCATCCGTTCAACGGATGAGTGATCATAGGCGCTCATCCAGTTGGTCATCTCAGCCAACATTTCAGTCGCCCGACCGACGCCACCGGCGAGAAACTCTGAGGCCACCATGGCCACATTGGCGCCAGCCATTACCGCTTTGATCAGGTCAACACCGGTATGAACGCCTGAGGTCAGCGCAAGGTCAGCTTTCACCTGGCCAAAAAGGATTGCCGTCCAGCGCAAGGGCAACAGTAATTCTGCCGATGTTGAAAGGTTCAAGGTCGGGTCCACTTCCATCTCTTCAATATCAATATCAGGTTGAATGAACCGGTTGAAGAGTACCAGTCCCTGCGCGCCCGCGTCGGCAAGACGGCGCGCCAGGTTGGGCAGAGCCGTGTAAAAAGGGCTCAATTTCACAGAAACGGGAATTTGCACATGGGTGCACACCGTCTTCACCAGTTCAATCAGGTTATCTTCCAGCTCCATGGCATTTATGTCGGTGCTGGTGGGTAAATAATAGGTGTTTAATTCCAGGGCATCTGCCCCTGCCTGGGCCATCTTTTGCGCATATTCCACCCAGCCCGAATTCGATACGCCGTTTAAACTGGCGATGATGGGGATATCGACAGCCTCTTTATTTTGTCGGATTTTCTCCAAATATTCATCCGGACTCACATTATAACGATCAAGGTTGGGGAAATAACTCAGCGATTCAGCATAGCGTTCTGTGCCGTGCTCCATATAATAATTAAAGGCCAGGCTGTCGTGGGTGATTTGCTCCTCAAACAAGGAATATAAGACCACTGCGCTGATTCCGGCATCTTCCATCCTTTTAACAGTACTCACCTTTTTTGAAAGCCCGGAGGCCGCTGCCACCAATGGATTCTTAAGCTCAAGTCCCAGGTAATGTGTTTTTAAATCTGTCATCTTTCCTCCGATATGTATCAATTGATGATCCTTAGATTAACCAAAAATGGTGATGAACCCGGGTTCATCACCATTTATTATACTGGTTTTCGCTGCCAAACTAAAGCTATCGCTTATTCTTCAGTTTCAGCATCGGGTTTCTTGTAGTGCATATCCGCCATTTGCTGGTAAAGCGTCCAGCGGCTGGCAGCATCCTGCTTGGCGTTGACCATCAACTGTTCTGCGCGTGCCTCATTGCTCTGCAGGAGCATGCGATAGCGGGTTTCATTGTATGCGTAATCCTCCACCGGAATTGTGGGCTCCTTGGCATCAATGGTCAATGGGTTTTCGCCCTGTGCGCCTAATTCCGGGTTGTAGCGGTAAATCGGCCATACACCGGATTTGACAGCCAGGTCTTGCTGCTGAAGACCCAGTCGCATATTGATTCCATGGGCAATGCAGTGGCTGTAGGCAATGATCAATGACGGTCCTGGATACGCTTCTGCTTCGCGTAAAGCCTGCAGGGTCTGCCTGTCGTTAGCGCCCATGGCAATGCGAGCCACATAGGCATACCCATAAGACATCGCCATCATACCCAGATCCTTTTTGGGAAGATTCTTGCCGTTAGCGGCAAATTTAGCCACAGCAGCCCTGGGAGTCGCCTTGGACGACTGACCGCCCGTGTTGGAATAAACTTCGGTATCCAGCACGAGGATGTTGACATCGCGGCCGGAAGCCAAAACATGATCCAGACCGCCATAGCCGATATCATAAGCCCAGCCATCGCCGCCAATGATCCACACGCTCTTACGCACCAGGTAATCAGCAATCGTGAGCAAGTTGCGGGCTTCAGGCAGGTCTAATTTTTCTAATATGCCTTTAAGCTGCTCAACGTGAGCTCGCTGTGCTTCCAGCTCTTCTTCAGTTTTCTGGCTGGCGTTGATAATCGCATCAGCCAGATCACGTCCGACCTGGTCGCTCAGCCTCTCCAGCAGCTCATGCCCATATTCAATGAATTTATCAATCGTCAGGCGCATACCCAGACCAAATTCGGCGTTGTCCTCGAACAGCGAGTTCGACCAGGCCGGTCCACGACCATCTGCATTGACCGCGTAAGGAGTGGTGGGCAGGTTGGCGCCATAAATCGATGAACAGCCGGTGGCGTTAGCTACCACCATGCGATCACCAAACAATTGCGTCACCAGGCGAAGGTAAGGCGTTTCACCACAGCCTGCACAAGCGCCTGAGAACTCAAACAGGGGTTCTAAAAGCTGAGAGTTCTTGACGGTGTGCGGCGAGAAGCTCTTGCGATCCGGGTAGGGAATTGAGCTGAAGAAAGTCCAGTTTTCAGCTTCCTGCTCGCGGATTGGCGGTTGGGGCGCCATGTTGATCGCCTTACGGCTGGGATTCTCTTTATCTTTGGCGGGGCAGTTTTCCACGCACAATCCACAACCGGTGCAGTCTTCTGGCGCGACCTGGACAGTGAAAGCCCATCCATCACGGAATTCCCTGAACTTGGCATTGGTGTGTTTGAAGGTCTCGGGGGATTCGGCAAGGTAAGAATCCTGGTAAACCTTTGTACGGATGGCAGCATGCGGGCACACAAAAGCGCACTTGCCGCATTGGATGCACAGATCCGGTTCCCAAACCGGGATCTCGAGGGCAACATTGCGTTTTTCCCATTGTGTCGTTGCTGTAGGGAAAGTGCCATCCACGGGCATCTCGCTTACCCGCACGTTGTCTCCATCACGATCGATAATCTTGCCCAGCACTTCACGCACATATTCTGGCGCTTCGGCCGGTACCGGGGGTTTCATGGGAATGGTACTGGTGACTTTGTCGGGGATTTCGACCTTGTACATGTGCTCCAGGGCGCTGTCCACGGCTAAGAAGTTTTGTTTGATTACGGCTTCACCGCGCTTCCCGTAGGTTTCTTCAATGGATTTTTTAATATGAGCAATCGCCTGCTCCCGGGGCAGAATGCCGCTGATCGCGAAGAAGCAGGTCTGCATGATGGTATTGATGCGCTGGCCCATGTTGGTTTTATTGGCGACCTCGTACGCATCAATAATGTAAAATTGCAGGTCTTTCTTAATCAGAGCTCCCTGCACCCCGGCTGGCAGTTGATCCCAAATCTCGTCCGGTCCAAACAGGCTGTTCAGCAAGAAAATGCCTTTCGGTCGGGCGTATTTAAGCATGTCATATTTCTCAAGGAAGCTGAATTGGTGGCATGCTACGAAGGAAGCTTCATTCTCTGCAATCTGGTACGGGGCTCTGATTGGCTCTGGTCCAAAGCGCAGGTGCGATACGGTGACTGCACCCGACTTTTTGGAATCGTATTGGAAATAGCCCTGGGCAAAGTTATCGGTTTCTTCGCCAATGATTTTGATGGAGTTCTTGTTGGCGCTTACGGTTCCATCAGCGCCAAGGCCAAAGAACATCGCCTGGATCACATCGCGTTTCAGGATTTCGTAAGTTGGGTCCCAATCCAGGTTGGTGTGGCTGACATCATCGATGATGCCAACGGTGAAGTGGTTCTTAGGCGTCTCCTGATCCATTTCATCGAAAATGCCTTTGACCATCGCAGGCGTAAACTCCTTGGAGGAAAGCCCATAACGACCGCCGATGACCCTGGGCAGGGTTTCAAAGGGTGCCAGTCCCAAATCGAAACCTTCTTTGACAGCGTTGACCACATCCAGGTAGAGGGGTTCTCCGCCAGCACCAGGTTCCTTGGTCCGGTCGAGCACTGCAATCACCTTGACTGTGCTGGGAAGCGCTTGCATCAGATGCTTGGTGGAGAAGGGCCGATAAAGCCTGACGGCAATCACGCCAACCTTCTCGCCGGCATCGATTAATGCTTTCGCTGTCTCCTGTGCGGTTTCAACGCCAGACGCCATCACAACGACCACTTTCTCAGCATCAGGAGAGCCAACATAGTCAAACAGGTGGTAAGAACGCCCGACTCGTTCAGCAAACTGATCCATCACCTCCTGGACAATATCGGGAGTTTTTTCGTAAAAAGGATTGACGGTTTCGCGGCCCTGGAAGAAAACATCAGGGTTTTGGGCAGTACCGCGTAAAACCGGGCGATCGGGTGTAAGAGCGCGCCCCCGGTGCTGTGCCACCAGTTCATCGTCAATCAGCGCCCGCAGGTCATCCTCATCCAGCCGCTCAATTTTATTGATCTCGTGAGAGCTGCGGAAGCCGTCAAAGAAGTGCAGGAAGGGAACTCGGCTACGCAGGGTCGCTGCCTGGGCGATCAATGCCATATCCTGCGATTGCTGCACAGAATCGCTGGCGAGCAATGCAAAACCGGTCGCCCGCACTGCCGTGATATCGGAATGGTCGCCAAAGATCGATAACGCCTGGGCAGCAATGGAACGGGCAGACACATTGAACACGGTTGAGGTCAGCTCTCCAGCGATCTTATACATATTGGGGATCATCAAGAGCAAGCCCTGAGAGGCGGTAAAGGTGGTGGTCAGCCCCCCCGCTTGCAGCGCTCCGTGTACTGCACCTGCAGCGCCGCCCTCCGATTGCATTTCAGTCACATCCGGGACGGTTCCCCAGATGTTTTTAATGCCTTCAGCAGCCCATTCATCGGCAAATTCACCCATACCAGATGAAGGCGTAATTGGGTAAATCGCAATGACTTCGTTTAATCGATACGCAACCCATGCCGTCGCTTCATTGGCATCTGTCATTACCATTTGTCGTGTCATAAACAAATCTCCTTTTTGATTGTATTAAGAATTTTGTCAGTTATTTTTTTATAATCCGGTTTCTCTCAGGGCGGAAAAAATCACGAGATGTTCCTGATATTATCCAACCATTAAGTATAACCGGTTTACGTCGCTTGTTGATGTAATTTCTTTCCCCTTTGGTGATGTAACCTGTCACATTCACTAACCTGAAAAGCGGATTCCTGGTTGAACTTTGGCAACAATCTGTCAATGTGATTGCCCTTATTCCTCCTTGGGTTTGATGTACGGCATCGCCAAAAAAAGCGCGGCCAGGGTTTTCCCATCATGAAATTCGCCTGCAAGCGCTTTTTCCAGCGCTGTTTCCACAGGCATGGTGACCAAATCGATAAATTCATCTTCATCAGGATCCAGGGGCGACGCAAACAAGCCCCTCGCCAGGTAGGCAAACAAATATTCATTGGAATAACCAGCTGCCAGGTAAAACCCGCCCAGGGGGATGATCTGTTCTGCATCCATGCCAATCTCTTCGCGAATTTCGCGCCTGGCACCTTCCGGGGGGTCTTCGCCTGCTTCCAGCATGCCGGCAGGCAGTTCAAGCAACATAGAATCAGATCCCACCCGGTGCTGGTTGACGAAATAAACCTGTCCTCTGGCATCGACGGGAACGATCGTCACCGAATTGTCGTGCTCTACCAAGTCGTAGTCTCGTTCACGACCGTTTGGCAGGCGCATACGCACTCTGGCAAGATCAAAAACAGGTCCGGAATAAAGTTTTTCTCGATTTAGTGCTTGATAGTTCATTGGGCTCCTTTGACTGAAAATTGTTAGTTAACGTTTTGGTGAACTGGCAGAAAAAACCGCTACGTTTTGACAATCCACAAACGCAGCGATTTAAAATCGTGATGAGACGGAAATCACACCCTGAAGATCAGGGGATCTCAAGCGTCTGACCTACTGTCAGCTTATAAGGTTCTTCCAGCCGGTTGACTGCAATGATTGCCTCTGGTGAAACCGATCCATATGAACAAGCAATTGAAAATATCGTCTCACCTGTTCTTACGGTATGTGTGGTTGGATGGGGTTGCAGCGAGCGGTCTCCTTCTCCCCAACTGCCAGTTTGGGGAATCTTCAATACTGTCCCCGGGGCCACCAGGGTGTTGGGGCTCAGGTTGTTCAGGCTGAGAAGGGCAGTCGGATCCAAATCAAATCGCCGCGCAATGCAGAATGGAAATTCACCGTCGCGAAGGGTGTATTCCTCAGGCCGGGTGAGCGTTGGCACCATGATGGTGGGCGTCAGGGTTGCGGTTGGGCTGAAAAAATCTTCGGTGGGTTGTTGCGGCTCTAACGGATACCCGGGCTCTTCTGTTCCGGTGGTGGAAGGGACACCTCCTGTAAGACCGCCCGACGGGCTGGTAACGATGATGATGGGAGTGGTCATGAGGCCGTCATCAGGGAGTTCTGGGGCTTTTGAGGCTGGCATTTTACAACCAGACAGCACCAGCGCCGAGAAGACAATACTTATGCTAATGATAAAGATTTTTTTCTTCATTGAAACATCACTTTCACAGGTAAATCTTGTTTGAAAGGGCAATAATTATCTGAATATTCTGTTAATACGATAGTAGCATAAACCGTTTTAAGCGTCAAGCATGGGTTGATCACCCATCAATCAATAAGAACAGACCTCTATCATATCATTACCCATTATAATCCAAGTTAAAAATACCCACTAATCCTCAATTGACCAGAGATGGTGCGCTAAATCCTGCCAGCCCCAGGAGAAGGCACACCCACTCTGCCAATTCAAGGCCTTCATTACCAGCCGGTATGAAAACATCGAAGCTCAATTCCTGGGAAAATTTAAATGTAATTTTTAATTTTTGTTTAGAAATGATTTACATTTTCGGGTTATCATCAAAGAATAAGGAGAAGGCGATGAATACGATGAAATTAAAAATCTGGCTTGTGATTGGCGTGGTCCTTGTGTCGACTTTGGCCTGCGCCATCCCTGGAGCGACCCCATCTTCCACACTCAACCCCGTTGTCGACGAACTCGCCCCGGAAATCCTTACTGAACCTCTCGAGCCCGAAAAAGATCTCCTGCCAACCTCATGGGTTATTCCTGATGCGGTGCTCTTGCAAGATAACCTGGTCCAACTGTATGAGACCGTCAGCCCGGGTGTGGTATCCATCCAGATATATTCCGATCTGGGGCCTGGGCTCGGTTCGGGCTTTGTGATCGACCAGGAAGGGAATATTGTGACTAATTACCATGTGGTCGAAGTCGCGCGGGAAGTTGAAGTCCATTTCCAGAGCGGGCTTAAAGTCTACGGCGAGGTGATCGGCGTTGACCTGGATTCAGACCTGGCGGTAATCAAAGTCGATGTCCACCCGGATGATCTGCACCCTTTACCTCTGGGCGATTCAGATCAACTGCGCGTTGGTCAGACAGTGGTTGCCATCGGGAATCCCTTCGGGTTAAGCGGCACAATGACGGTAGGGATCGTCTCCGCTCGGGGTAGAACCATGGAATCCATTCGACAAGCCGAAGATGGCGTTTTCTTTACAGCCGGAGACCTGATCCAGACCGATGCCAGCATCAACCCGGGCAATTCAGGCGGACCTCTCTTAAACCTCAACGGTGAGGTGATCGGGATTAACCGCGCCCTGCAAACAACCGGTAACGATATCTTCAGCACATCATCCAACACGGGCATTGGCTTTGCGGTCTCATCCAATATCGTAAAACGGGTTGTGCCGACCCTTAAAGAAGGCCTGACCTTTGATTACCCCTATTTAGGGTTGTCCAGCTTGCAATCCTTGACCCTCGCCAAAGCTGAGCTCCTGGGCTTGCCGACGGCTAACGGCGCTTATATTGTCGATGTCGTGCCCGGCGGACCGGCTGACGGGGCTGGTTTGAAGGCTGGTAGCCAGGTCACCCAGGTTGCCGGGTTGTACGCCGGTGGAGATTTAATTATCCGCGTGGACAATCTGGACATTCTTGAATTCAGCGAGCTGCTTAGCTATTTGATGCTCAGTAAAAATCCGGGTGAAACAATGGACATGGTTGTTCTGCGCAATGGTGAAGAGAGGACGATTACCATCACCCTGGGCAAACGCCCATCCAGCGCGCCATAATCGATACACAGTAAATGCTGCAGGCAAGCCCTGGAGTGGTTGCTGTGCGAATTTAGGCATCAGAGCGTGTGAGAATTGAATTCTTCATTATTAGACAGTCTCCTTGTTCAAACCCAATTGTCTTTCAACTCGCCCGAAGGAGTTTTTGATAATTATCCACGGATACGATAGAATGAATGTGCAGGTTGATCTCGATGATCAACATCCCACACCATAACCAACAATACTGATGGAGGCAATCATGATTTCCGAAAAAGACCTGAAGGAGCTCTTGGATTATTCGTCTCAGGATGGTGTTTTGAGCGTTTACCTGAACACCAACCCAACTGAGGTGCAGGCTGAAGCTGCAAAAATCCAACTTCGCAACCTGTTAAGGACGGTCGACCAGCCAGAGGACGTTCAGGCTGTTGAGCAGTATATCAACCTGGAGTACGATTGGTCTGCAAAAGGGGTGGCTATGTTTTCAGACCAGGGCGGGGATTTTTTCAAAACTTACCAGTTCAACATCTCGGTACCCAACATAATCCTTGTCAGCCACCGACCGATTATTCGCCCCCTGGTTCAGTTAATGGAAACTTTTATGGGTTGGGGCGTGGTACTGGTCGATAAACAGGGTGCCCGCCTGTTCTCTTTTAACCTGGGGACTTTGGATGAAAGCACTGGCGTGATGGGCGACCCCGTCAAACAAACCAAACGCGGCGGTGGGGATACCATGTTCGGAAGGGGAAGCGGCTCCGACGCAAGCGGCAAGGTGGAGAGCATTATCGAGCGCAATATCAAAACCATCATCGAGTACGCGATCGAGTTTTTTAAACACAATGCCATACGGCGCATCTTGATTGGTGGTTCGGAAGAAAACATTGCCCGGTTTAAACAGGAGCTACCCAAAGCCTGGCAGTCACTGGTCGTGGGAGAATTCTCAATCGGCATGAGCGCCGGTCACCTGGAGGTGTTGGAGCAAGCCAGCCAAATGGTTTTGGATGTCAATGAAAAGGTTAACCAGGCACTGGTCAACCAGTCCATCACACTGGCAGCCAAGGGCAGCAATGGCGTTATCGGCCTGATTGACACCCTGAACGCCATCCGCGAGGGCAGGGTGAAAACCCTGCTGGTATTGGATGATTTCGCTCAAGCCGGCTATCGCTGTGACGGCTGTGGCTATCTCTCTGTACAGGAGGTGAAAACCTGTCCCTTCTGTAATGGGTATTTTCAGCGTATTGATGACGCAGTTGAAATGGCTGTTCACGAGGCCATCAGAAATAACGCCGATGTAAAAGTGTTGACGAATGATCCAACCCTGGAGCAGGCGGGGCAGATCAGCGCAATTTTGCGTTATTAAACCCAAAACCCAATCATAAAATCTCGCCGGGAGCCCACATGGCTCCCGATTTTTTTCACTATAGCTACCATTATTTTAAGTTACACCTGGAATCACAGGGCATCCTGCGTGACACATTCTTTACTATCGGTCCAGAGTGTGTCCCCCATCACGACCTCGCCAAACCCCCCGAGCTTAAAAATCACGCACAGGAGTTAACGGCAGGGGTGGATAGATTTGCTGTGGAACGGGCGGCATGGGGTTATAGACCCAATCCACTTTCATCACGCCGCAACGCTGCGGCCCAACCCAGCGCAGACCCTGATAAACACCGCGCGTCAGCACATCGGTCATATCCAAACACAGCCCGAACAGGGCCATAGGTACGCCAGTGGGGATGGCCTTTAATTCATCAGTAAACGCCCCCAGGCTGAAGATCAGGTGCTGACTGTCCGCTGCCTGGGCTTGAATCACCGGGATGAGGATCGGGTAGCCATCTTCAGTAATATATGCCAGGAATTTCAGGTTATCCAGCTTGTTGAATAACGCCATCGTCCAGGGGTTCATCACCTGGGAGCCTTTTTTCCGTAAAAACGGTTTGGCAAGCATGGTTTTTATCGCGGCCCAAATTACAGCGCCCATTGCCAGCGGTTGTTTGCCGGTATGGGCAATCAGGTCTACATAATACACCGTGTGAATGCCGAAATACGCATTATAACGAAACATGGGCGTATTGTTGTAAGCATCAAAATCAATCCCGCTGGTGGCAGTATGGGTGAAATTCCCCGTGCCGCGCCACAGGTCCTTGTTGAGTGTCATCACCAGCCATCCAATTTTTGGATTGTTGACGGCATTTCCAGAGCTGGTCCCCTCGGTAAATTGCCCCCAGATGAGCGTGCCCTCGTCCGAGGCTTTGAGCGAAGAAAGCATGGTGATATGCGGTAATCCCTCGGGGGTGATCGTCGCTACCAGACCGATCTTCATGATCGGTTCAAAGGCGTCAATTTCAGCAGGTGAAAGATGGTCTGAACTGTAAAGTTGGTATGTCATCAAGGGTCCTTTCAGCATATCAGGGTGCGGGTTCAGGTGCTGCTGGCAGCACCGGTCACAAAAACGCGTTCGGGGTCAAAGGCACTGCCCTTGGCTGCCTTTTCGAAGCAGTCCAGGGCCGATTGCGGCATGAGCGGTGTGGCTTCAAAATACCAGGGGATATCCAGGCGGCGGTATTTGTCCCGGCACAGGTTGTTGAACGCACACAACTCCCAGCGATCCACCAGCCCGTTGAGGTTTTGATCCAGGTAATGGGCGATCGCAGCCAGGTTTTCTTCGTTTGCGGTGATGTCAGGGATCAACGGGGTGCGGATCCACAGGCGGGTTTTTAGATTTTCGCTCCGGATGCGGTTGGTGATGCGGGTAAGATTGGTCAGGATAACCTCGTTCCCCAATCCCGTATACCGGCGATGTTCTTCTGAATCCATCAACTTGAGATCATACAGAACCAGATCTGTATACGGCAGGATAGCCTCCAGAGCCCTTGCCGAGCAGGCGCCGCAGGTATCGAGGGCGGTGTGGATGCCCTCGGCTTGCAGCCGTGCAAACAAACGGGAGACGAAGCCAGCCTGCAGGGTGGGTTCGCCGCCCGAAGCGGTGACCCCTCCGCCGCTGGCTTCAAAGTAAGCCCGATCTTTTAGCAGTTCAACCACCAGACTCTCCAGCGTCACCCGCTCGCCGAGTATTTCCAGCGCGGTTGAGGGGCAGTTTTCAGCGCACACGCCACAGCCCTGGCATTTTTCCCGGTTAACCAGGATCATCCCCTGTGGAGACCGGTCCAGAGCGCCGTTAGGGCAGACGTCCAGGCAGATGCCACAGCCAATGCAGCGTGTTTCGATCCAGTGCACCTGGGTAACTGTGGCAATCGATTCCGGGTTATGGCACCACAAGCACGAAAGGGGACAGCCCTTGAAGAAGATCGTGGTGCGGATGCCCGGTCCATCCTCGGTAGACAGCCGTTGCAGGTGCAGGATCAGGGCGGTGTCAGACTCAGCAGCGTCCCGCCCGAGGACGAATTGGTCCATATTGTCATCCGAAGTGTGTTGAATTGCTGTCATGGATACCCGGGGTTACATCCGGTGAGATTCACGGGCGATGATCTCATCCTGTAGTTCCTTGCCGATAGTGGTGAAATAGGCATTGTAGCCCGTCACCCGAACCAGCAGGTGTTTGTAATCCTGTGGATTTTTCTGCGCCTCGCGCAGGATATTGGCATCAAGGATGTTGATCTGCAGCGCGGTGCCGCCATTTTCTGCATAGCCGCGCAGAAATGCTTTAAATTTTGCCTGGTGGGATTCGTCCCTGAGCAGCGAGGGGCTGAAGGTCATGGTGTGGCTGGCGCCGTTGGGCAGCAGGTTGACATATCCCTCCCAATCGCCCCCGCCATTCGAGGACTTTCCGCCCAGCGCCTTGCCCACAGAGTTGGCGTTGGCTGTCGGCCCATGAATATCCACGCCGTTGACCGGGCAGATCGCATTCGAAAGGAATTGCCCTTTCTTACGTCCATCCGGGCTGGCTGGCAAAATGTCCGCGTCCGCAATCCAATAATTCCAGCTCAACATGCCCGGTCTGAACTGGCGGTCCGTTATGCTGGTGCGATGCTGCCAGGTGAATTTGGTCCAGGTTTCCATCACGCGCAGCGCCATGGCATCCGCCAGGTCATCGTCACGGCCATATTTGGGCGCTTTGTTGATCGCCAAAGCCTGCAGCACCGCATGCCCTTCCCAGTTATCTCGTAAAGCCTGGATCAGCTCGGCCCAGGTGCACGCCTTCTGATCAAACACCAGGTACTTGATCGCCAGCAGCGAATCCACTGTACTGGCAAAGGTGACCGCCTCGACGGTCACAAAGCGGATCTGCGGACCGCCCTGGTTCAGGTCCCTGGCTTGTTCCGCGCAGCCACGCACCAGCGTGGAAAGATAGGGCGAGGGCGAATAGGTGGCGCGCAGGGTTTCCGCGCGGTCGTACAGATCGACGATCTTCTGGATGATAAACGCGGTTTGCTGTTCATATGCCTGCCAGAAATCCTCGAAGGTTTCGAAACGGGTCGGGTCGCCGGTGTCGGGGCCCAACCTGACTTGGGGGTCGGTGATCCCGGTCATCGGGTCGGTGTAAGGATGCATGTCATACCCGCCAGTCAGCGCCAGTTCAATCGCTTTGAGCAGGTTCAGGTTGCAATCCACCGTACCCGAGCGGTCATTACCGCACATGGTGTTTTCCAGACAGCCGACCGGGGCATAATCGTGCACATTATCTTGGTTGATCAGGTGCTCAATCCCGCCCTGCCTGGCTTGCAAGAGCAGCCCCGCCATCGAGCGTTCATCAAAATTCAGTAAAAAGGGCGCTCCCTGGCTCTTCGCCACCATCTCCACGACCTTATCCATCAAGGGTTCAGGCGTCCTGCGATGCAGGCGGACGTTGGGTTTGGGTTCCAGAATCGGCGACATCTCATCGATCACTTCCAGGATAGCATAGGTCAGATCGTTGGTCATGTCCTCGCCGTGGGGTCCCAGTCCGCCGACGGTGAGTAATTGCCCATACCCCGCCGTGATACCCTGGTTCCCTCCGGTGCGGATCATGAAGTCATAGGCTGTGTTGGCATGGATCCAGAAACACTTCAGAATTTCCTTGCCGAATTCGCGTTCCATACCCTCATCCAGTGATTTCTGCCACAGCGGGTAAAGGTACTGATCAATCCTGCCAAAGGAGGTGCCCGCGCCGGGGTAATTTTCATCAGCCATCACCAGCATGTGAGTCAGCCAGAGCGCCTGTACAGCCTGCCAGAAGGTCTGCGGTGGTTCCCAGGGAACAATATTCAGGTTTTCTGCCATCAGTTTTAATTCATTTTCCCGCTGGGCATCAGGTTCCAACTCTGCCAGAGCCAGGCATTGATCCCGGTATTTTGCCGCCAGGTCCCGCGGTAGGGTGGCGGCGGTCAGCATGGCTTTTAATTGTGCGCCTTTAGGCCCCTGCTTAGCCTTCTTTGAGAGGGCGTTATAAAAGCCCTGCAGTTCGCGGTGAATACCAACAAATCCTTCCTTGATCACCCGCGGATAATCCGGGATAAGATGACCGTTGGTGCAGCCCGTGTTGCCATATCCATGGTTGTGAAAATCAAAGATTGCCTGGCGGAGAGAGTGCTTTCCTTCAATCGTGTCCAGGTAGGCTTTTGCCTGTTTCTCATCCAGGCAGGTGGAGGTTTGAACGTTAAACCGTCCCCCGGCGATCAGGTCCCCCGGCAGAATCTCCTGGGGAAGATGGTTGACCATCACCTCCTTTAAAAACCAGGCTTTTCGTTCAGCAATCGACCACTTCCAGAAATCAGGGTGCAGGTCTATAGGGCGGGCAACCTGTTTGAAGGCGCCTCGAAATGTCGGAAAGAACGTATAGGTCTCCGGGACAATATAGAAGTTGAACTCTTCATACTGAAAATCCCAGGGGGTGCCGGTGGTCCAGGACGTAGCCTCGTTATTCCAGGGTCGCTGGACGCCTGCAAAATAATAGTCCCTCAGCCACTGAATGCGCGGCGAAAGGTTCTCTGGGGTTTTGATCTTATATGTCAGCCCGGTTTGTTGGGTTTCTTGATTCATGGTGACAGCCTCCGGTTGATGTGAAGAAGGAATATTATAGTATGATTTTTAAGGATAACCAGGCCATTAATGGCAGTTAGCATTTAGTTTATCATAAATACACTCACCGGTCAGTGCAGTTTTCGAAGATTAATCCTTAAGCCACTGATGCTGACAGATCGCCTGACCAACATCCTGAACCCCGTTACCACTCCATGAAGGAGGAACGATGCGCCCCATTCTTTATCAAGTCGATGCCTTTACCGCTGAACCCTTCAAAGGCAACCCTGCCGGCGTGTGCCTGCTTACACGCAGGGCACAAGTTGGATGGATGAAAGGCGTCGCCAGGGAGATGAACCTGTCCGAGACAGCGTTTGTCTCCCCGGGACAGGGAGGCTGGCGACTGCGCTGGTTCACCCCAAAACAGGAAGTGGACCTGTGCGGACATGCCACGCTGGCAGCCGCCAAGGTGCTGTTTGATCGCGAGCCTGCCTTGTGGGATGAGCCAATCTGTTTTAAAACCCTCAGCGGTGACCTGTTAGCTCGCTGGGTGGATGGCGAAATTGAATTGGATTTTCCAGCCATGTCATATCGGCGTTTTTCATACGAAAGCCATGTCAACCGGGCGTTGGGGTTTAGACCCTGTGATTCTGTCTTTTCCGGAAGTTATTACCTGTTTGAAGCCGAAGATGAAACCATCATCCGCAAAGCCGCGCCAGACATTGCTGCAATTGAAAAGCTGCCCATGCCTGAGGTGATCATCACCGCCCGCAGCCAGGATCCGGCTTTTGACTTCATCTCGCGCTTTTTCGCTCCCCAGCTTGGCATCCCTGAAGACCCCGTTACCGGTTCAGCGCACTGCCTGTTAGCGCCCTTTTGGGCTGAAAAACTTAAAAAGAACACGTTTTCAGCTTACCAGGCTTCCCCGCGTGGGGGAACGCTCCACGTGCGCCTGGAAGGGGAGCGGGTTATGATCAGAGGCTCAGCCGTGATCATCTTTGAAGGTGAAATGCGGGTTTGAGCCCACGTTTCGACAGTAAATCTTCCGCACAGTAAGCCTCCCAAGAATTGATTCTTTCCGGGTTTTTATTGGGTAATGCGCAGCCTTAAGCTCCTCCACACTGCCCGCGCCACCCCCTCAACCTCAAACGACTCAATAGATAAAAAAAATAGTACAATAATAGCCCTTGAATACTTATTGAGGAAAGATGAAAAAAATTCTACTGGTTAGCCTGTTGATGATCCTCCTCAGCCTGATGCTGGGCAATGCGCACAGTGCAGTCGATGCATCCGGCTCTGCTTATTTCGAGCTGCCCCTGTGCCTGCCCGGCGTGCTGGATGACGGGACCTGCCTGATGCTCGGGCCTGCCCAGGTCATCGCTGAGCTGAGGGCTTCTGGATTTACCTACCCGCCCAGGGGATTACCAGCTGCCACGCCCCCTTCCGAAATGGGGGTCATGCCTGTGTTTATCGCCCAGATCAATCTTTCCGAAGACGAGCCTGCCCCAATTTACGCCAGTTTTGAAGACGCCCGAACCGGCGCGAACCCGACCCGCTTTATCGAAGCCGGTCGGATGCGTTTTGTCAGCTATATCGAACGCAGAGACGATACCGATGGAACCCATTATGTTAAGTTGGCTTCCGGCGAATGGACTCGCGCTGCACCAGCAGCTTACCCAAAATTTCAGGGATTAGAATTCTATGAAAACCCAAAAAATAATTTTGGCTGGATGATTACAGAAGGCGAAAGCTATGTAGCGCCTTCGTTTAATGCCCAAAAAACCGGCGTTGCTTACAGTAAGCACAGCTTGTTCCAGGTCTTTGACACTGTGGAAGCAGAAGGTTATTTGTGGTATCAAATTGCGCCCGGTGAATGGATCAACAGCCATGTTTCAGGTGTGGTGATATTAAGGCCAGATCAGCCGGAAGGCGTTACTGCTAATCGCTGGATTGAACTGGATCTGTTTCAGCAGACCGCAATGGTTTACGAAGACGGACAGTTGCTGTTTGCCACCCTGATGACTTCGGGCTGGGAGCCCTTCTATACAAAGCCGGGCGTCTTCACCATCTACGAAAAAATGGAGCTGGCTGACATGCTTGGCTCCTTTGAAGCGGACCGCTCCGATTATTACTTGTTTCAAGATGTCCCCTGGCAGATGTATTATGACGAAGCTCGCGCCATTCACACCGCATATTGGCGCACAAATTTTGGCTATTTGGGTTCGCATGGCTGCATCAACCTCTCCCCCGGGGATGCTCACTGGATGTTCCTATGGGCAAATGAAGGTGATTACGTCTGGGTGCACGATACCAGCGGACGCACGCCGACCGACCCCACTTATTACGGCCCTGGGGCGCCTTAGCTCTGGCATCGAAAACAAGCTTTGATCGATATCATCAACAAATCCCTGCAGATCGAAATCTTGCAGGGATTTTTTGTCCAATCCTCTGGAATAGAAGGAAAAATCAGTAATGTGTCAGCAACCTGAGAATTCCTATCAACATTATCCGGGAAGGCACACGGTCACCATTTACGATTCACTTTCCTTTCTGCAGGCATGTCACGGCTGGTAATGATATCGATGCCTGTTCCCAGCGCGTTTTGCAGAACGACCTGGTTGATCTTGACGGGTGCTTGCACTTCGATTTCGCGTAATTTTTTTGCCAGGTTAGGAATGAGAAGCTTGGGAAAACTTTTGCTTGTGTAAACAGGCACCAGAGGATGCAATCCCCCCTTCACTTTAACTGTGGAAGCCACCATCCGGCGAGGATCCTGCAGTTCACTGATCGCATATTCTTTACCCCGCTTGCAGCCGCTTTCTAATACCTCTAAAACCTGGGAGCCTTCGTGCTTAACCTTGAGCAAGCAGCCCTGGGGGCAGGTTACACAGATAATTTCACTGATCTCAACCACAATTCATTCCTTTTCTGCCAACAATCATTCACTTTACCGCTTTCTGACGTTAACGGTCAAAGAGGTTGCCTTTTGAACCGCCTCATAGGCTTGCGGTTTGAGCGCCAGGGTTAAAATCTCCCCGGGGCGGGCATAGGGTTGTGCTTTTTTCGCCACCACCTCGCCATTCTGGTCTTCCACAGTGACCAAAACGCGCTCTTCAATCGGTACAATGGCGCGCATCTGCAGTCGAACCAGCTCCACAGCCAGGTGCGCTTTTTCCAGCTTGTGGGGCACCACATAGCGGATATTCTCGCCCGCTTTAAGCGGAATGTGTCCGCCCGGTTCAACTCGCTCAGACCGGGCAAAGGCTGCCGCGCCTTTCCCCGCCACATAACCCGCCTCGGTGACCCAGTCCACCAGGTCATACACATGCACCACATTCCCGGCGGCAAAAATCCCGGGGACATTGGTCATAAAGTGGTCATCTACAAAGGGCCCGTTGGTCACCGGGTCCAGCAGGACGCCGGCCTGTTTGGAAAGCTCATTTTCCGGGATCAAGCCCACGGAGAGCAACAATGTATCGCAGGGGATGATCTCCTGCGTGCCGGGGATGGGTTGCCAGGCAGCATCCACGCTGACGGCTTCCACCGCTTCCACCCGGTGGTTTCCAATAATGCGATTGACCGTGCGTTGTTTCTCTAAGACAATTCCATAATCCAATAGGCATTGCACATAGTTGCGCGTCAAGCCGCTCAGGTAAGGCATGATTTCCAGCACCCGTTCAACCTGCGCGCCTTCGATGGTCAGCCGCCGCGCCATGATCATGCCGATATCGCCCGAACCCAGAATGACAAATTTTTCGCCAGGCATATAGCCTTCAACATTCACAAAGCGCTGAGCCGTGCCGGCAGTGTACACACCTGCCGGACGGGAGCCGGGCAGCAAAATTTGGGCCCGGGTGCGCTCACGGCAGCCCATCGCCAGGACGATCGCGCCCGTTTTGATTTCAATGTAACCCAAACCCCTGTTGATGGCGTAGATCGTCCGTTCGGGGGTGATATCCAGCACCATCGTGTCCATCAGGGTTTCCACGCCATGTCCCCTGACCTTATGGATGAAGTGTTGGGCATAGGCGGGCCCGGGCAGATCCTCGTTAAATAATTCCAGTCCAAAGCCGTTGTGAATACATTGCAGTAAAATGCCGCCCAGTTCAACATCGCGCTCGATGATCAGCACATCCTCGGCGCCATTTTCCTTGGCGGCAATAGCAGCAGCCAGCCCGCCCGGTCCGCTGCCGATGATGACAACATCATAGTCCCGTTTCATATCAACGCCTCCACGCTCAGATGTTCCTGATCAACATCCTTGGTCCGGCGGGAGAGGAAATTCGAAGTTCCCCCCTTTTTTGTGATCTCCTCCGGCGTGAGCCCCAACTCTTCGGCGAGGATCGCCACCACGCGCGGCATATCAAACCCGCCCTGGCAACGACCGGTACCCGTCCAGGTGCGCCGCTTGATGGCGTCGTAAGTATCCGCCGGGATAGGGGCATGGATTTCAGCCCGTATTTCTCCTTCAGTGACCGTTTCACAGCGGCACACAATCCGTCCATAAGCCGGGTCCCTGGCCAGCAAAGCTGCCTGTTCGTCTCGACTCAGGTTGCGAAAAACCGGGCGAGGAACCCGTACCGGGTTCCAATCCGCTTTTTCAACCAGGACTTCGCCGGCGCCCTGCAGCAGCTCGATCACCTTGAGAGCGATCGCCGGTGCAGCAGTGAACCCGGGTGATTCAATCCCGCCCAGGTTAACCAATCCTGAAACCTTATCCGGGATTTCAATGATAAAGTCCTGGTTGTAATTTATATCCGGGTTGGGTGAGGGCGCATTACCGGTGGCGCGCAACCCGGCAAACTGGGCAATGATGTGTTTTCGTTTAATCGCCGGCAGCAGTTTATTGCCGCCCTCCCAAATTTCCTGGATGCCCTCTGTGGTCATAGCCTTGTTTTCTTTTGAGTCCACAAAATTGGCGTTGGGGCCAACGATTACATTTCCGTGCAGCGTGCCTCCCACGACGATGCCTTTTCCTTTATCTGTGGGGGTTGGAAAGAACACTGTGAGCCGTGTCAACTTGAAGTCCGCCTGATCCAGAATTACATATTCACCGCGCCGGGGCTTGATGATAAATTCCGGGCGGACGCCAGCCTGGTGCATAACCTCATCCGCATATAGCCCGGCTGCGTTGACCGTCCAGCGCGAGAAAAATTCACCCCGATTGGTGCACACGCCGATGATGCGTGTACCTTCCATTATGAAATCTTCAAAGGCAGTCTCCCGCATCAGTTCCACGCCATTCATCACCGCGTTTTCCGCCGCGGCCACGGTGGCAGCAAAGGGATCGCTGATCGCGCCGGTAGGCGCCCACAGGGCTGCCACCACATCCGGGCGGATCAACGGCTCTCGTTGGCGCACCTCCTCGGCGCTGATGATCTCAATACCCGGTACACCATTACGCCGACCACGCTCCAGCAGCTCTTCCAGAACCTGCGCCTCTTCTTCGTTGACGGCAACTACAAAATCTCCGCAGCGTTCGTATTTGATTCCCAGTTCCTGTGATAAACCGGGCCACATCTCCACCGCCATCACATTGGTCAGTGCTTTATTCGAACCTGTCGGAGGGTCGTATCCTGCGTGCAGAACAGCAGAATTTGCCGAGCTGGTCCCCATGCCAACATCAACCTCTTTTTCAATTAACAAAATATCCAGTTTGTTTCTGGATAAGAAACGGGCGACCAAACTGCCAACGATTCCGGCGCCAATGATAATCACATCGTAGGTTTTGGGCAAAACAACCTCCAAACAACAACAGTGAGCCCACCAAATTAGACTTCACCAATTATACTCGGGTTGATTTATAAAAATTGAACCGATATCCAGATTGTAGGAATATTTTCCAACGTTGATGGGGTTGTGCCCGGCCCAGGATCAGCGCAATCAGGGCGTGATGATCACCGGCAGGCTATCTAAAACCCCTACCACACCTGGCCAGCCAGCAGACTGCCAAATCACCAGGCGCATGTTCTCCTGTTTAACAACAGGCGAATAAGCCAGTGAGATCGAAAATTCGAAATCCATGCCGGGCGTTTCCACAGCCAATTGTCTGCTAAAAATGGCGCGCCCGCGCTCGGTCATTAACTCAAAATAAATCGGGGTTTCATTAATCGGCTTGACAGTTCCTGTAATCAGCAGCGGGGAGTCGCTGATGACAGCGCCAGGTTTGGGTTGAGTAACTGTCAACCAGGGGTCTTCATTAAGATGCAGCAGGATTTGCTCTTCACCCCCGTTTGCCAGGTTCAATAGTGCAGAACGCATCGCCAGGGGACGATGGAAGCGATCCTGGGTCGTAACCGTAAGGATAGCAGAACTCGTGTCCGTCGGAATTTCGAAAGCCAGGCTGGTTGAAAATTCGAAGATTGTGTCGCTGAGAGCATCTACCCTGAGCAACTGCCTTGCGAGCAAGTTTTGTTTCCGATCTACCAGGGTCAACCTGACCAAGCCGTCTTCTCCTGCGTGGATCATTGCGGTCACCTCGATCGGCGCCGTCACCAATGAGCCTTCACCCGGGCTAAGTAGGGTCATCGGTTGTGTCGGTTGCGCATTGGCAGAGTGCACAAACGCCAAGATCAAACCCAACGAAAGGAATAAGCGCAGGTAAGATTGCATGGAGGAATTATACAATATTCCACCTTTTCACCAATAGGGGCTGTTTCATGAATTGCTGGAACAGCCCCTGTTATCAAAAATATTAAACCCGCTTTAAAGATCGTAAATTTCCGTGTACTTTTTCCTCAGGTAAGCCATGTAGGGTTCAGGGGTGATCTTGCTGCCTGTTGCTTTGAGCATAATCTCCTGGGGTTCAAATTTACTGCCATATTGATGGACATGCTCGCGCATCCACCCCAGGATGGTGTCAAATTCTCCCCGGGCAATTTCATCCGGAACATGGGGGTTTTCTTCCAATAGTTTTTCCCACAACTGCGCTGAAGCCAGGTTACCGAGTGCATAGGTGGGGAAATACCCGATCATCCCGCCGCTCCAGTGGATATCCTGCAGCACACCAACCGCATCGTCAGGCGGAGTGATGCCGAGGTATTCCTGCATCCTGCTGTTCCAGATCTCCGGCAGATCAGCGACATTCATTGTTCCTTCCATCAAACCAATTTCTATTTCCAGGCGCAGCATGATGTGCATGTTGTAGGTGGCTTCATCGGCTTCAACCCGGATAAATGAAGGTTCGACCCTGTTAATCCCGCGGTAAAAGTCCTCTAAGCTGACCCCGCCCAGGTGGTGAGAAAAGAGCATCTGGAAGGAAGGATAGAAGTGCGACCAGAACGCCTTACTGCGCCCGACGATGTTTTCCCACAATCGCGATTGCGATTCATGAATCGCCAGTGAGCTTGCCCCGCCAAGGGGATGGCGTTTATACTTTTCAGGCACGCCCTGACCGTACATGGCATGTCCGGATTCGTGCATTGTGCCAAATAAAGCTGAGCCACCATCCTGTTTGAGGTAGCGGGTGGTGATGCGCACATCTCCGTAGCCAAATTCGGTGGTAAAAGGATGCGGCGCCACATCCAGGCGACCGCGCTGCCAATCATAACCAAAACAGGTGATCACATGTCGACCAAACAGCGCCTGATGTTCCTCATTGTAATGCTGCTTGATGAAGGAATTGTCAGGCGGTTCTTTCTCGGCAATTTCCTGCAAAAGTTCTACCTGCTGAGGGCGCAACGCGTCGAAGATTTCTTTAACTTCAGTTGTTTTCATGCCGGGCTCGAAATCATCCAACAGCGGGTCGTAAATGTGATCATAGGGCTTAAACAGGTCAGCGTATTGCTTACGCAGGTCAACAAGGGTTTCCAGGTGCGGCTGGAAGATGGAAAAATCAGATTGTGCTCTTGCTTTGACCCAGGCTTCGTGCCCCATGGTTTGCGCTCTGATGGTTTCCATCAACATCGGCAGCGGCACTTTTACTTGCTTCTCGTAGACCCTCTTGATTGATTTAACCGAGCGCGCCGCGTCGGTTTCTGCGTTCAAATCCCCCACTTCTGTCTCCAGGTCCGCGATCAACTGACCGAACTCCTCGGTGGCAAATTTCTCGTGCAAAATGCGACCTAAAGCGGCAGCCTGCAAGCCGCGCTCTTCAGCGCCCCCGGGCGGCATATAAATTTGTTGATCCCACCCCAACACAGCCATAATGTGCTGCAGGTCTGTAAATTCTGCCACACGTTCCAGCAATGTTTGCATTTTGGGTGAGTATTCTGGCTTTTCAGACATAAAAATCCTTTCTCTTGAAAATCAATCACAAGAGGGCAGCCAATCGGGTGGCTAAACGATCTTCCAGCGCAATGGCTTTCCTTCCAGCGCAGCCACCACTTCCTCAACGATGTCAAAGCCTGCTCGCAATTGGGCTTCCTCCGTTTGTGCGGCGATATGGGGCGTTGCCACAACCTTGGGATGTGTGGATAAAAGATCGCCTGCTGCAGGCGGTTCTGCTTCAAAGACATCCAGCCCCGCACCAGCCACCTTTCCGCTGTTAAGGGCATCCAACAGGGCGCTGCCTTCAACAACGCCCCCGCGTGAAGCGTCGATAATCAAAACGCCGTCCTTCATCTTGCCGAACGCTTCGGCATTAAGCAGGTAATGGGTCTGGGGTTTGTGGGGTACGTGCAGGGTGATGATATCTGACTGCGCCAAAAATTCGTCAAAACTGACCGGTTCCGCACCAAAACTACGAATTTCATCCTGCGGTTTTGAAGACCCGAAGGTGATCACCTTCATATCAAAAGCCAAAGCCCGTTGCAGGACAGCTTTCGCGATGTTCCCAAAACCGATGATACCCAGGGTTTTCTTGTAAAGTTCCGTCCCAACCAGGTCTTTTTTAAGCCATTGTTCGGCTTTCATCCCGGCATCAGCCTTGGGAATGCTGCGAATCAGGCTCAACATCAATCCCAGGGTGTGTTCTGCCACCGAGACCGTAGTTGAAACCGGGGCATTGACCACAGTGACGCCATGCGCCTCGGCTGCTTTCAAGTCGATATTGTCCACGCCAACCCCCATCCGCCCCGCAACTTTCAGGTTGGTCGCTTTTGTCAACACTTCATCGGTAATCTTTGTGCGCCCCCGAACGATGACAGCGTCCATTTCAGGGATCACATCTAATAATTCTTCGGGAGAAATCCCTTTTCTGTCAATCAACTCCACCGATGCGAGCAAGTCCGGGTCGCTGATCTCAGAAAGACCATCTGTGAGTAAAATTTTCCAACGCATTATCAATGTTCCTCCTAGGGTTTATTTTTAGAGACGATAATTAATTTTACCATCACTCAAGCGTGAAACGCTTTCCAAATTTATTAATATCTGTGCCAATCGATGGCGCAGGATTTACGGCATCCGTTATCCAGTTACGGGGCGAAATGCTTTGCCAGAACTCTGGTATCGTCCCGACGAACCGTCACCCCCGTCTGATCCAGGTATTCCAAAACAGCCACTGCATACTTGCGGCTGGTGTCAAATTGATCCCGCAACTCAGCCAGGGTGATGCTGCCCTGGTCTTGAATATGGCTGATCACAGCCTGGCGCATCTCTGCGATCACCTGGGGCAGGAATAAAACATCCTCGCCAATCCGAACCAGTTTTCCCAGGGCGAGCATTGAATTCAGCAATTCCTCTCCGACCTCCTCACGGCTGTGTTTGTAAGAGGGCGGCGTAAACGGCTGAGCTTCAAAAGTCTTCATCAGCCCGTCGATTTGCGCCTCTTGCTCCGCAGTAAAGTTGATCTGATGCTGGCTCAGCCACAGGTCAGCACCCGACTCAACCAGGATGCCATCCGCGGACAGGTTAGCAAGCATGCTGTCGTAATCCCTGGAGTTCAAAGCCATTTGTGATTTAAGGCGTTCTCGCGGCATGCCCGTGCGTAAGGGGTAGTTTTGATGATATTCCTGTAAACGGGTTATGATATCTTCTTTAATCCGTTCAAAGCTCACCCGCGGTAACACCATACGACCTTCACTGAAATGGATCAGCACCCCCTGGTCAATCAGTGCATTCAGGGCTTGCTGCGCCTGTTCCTTCTCCAGTCCGCTGTGCTCTACCAGATTTTGGGGAGAACTTAGACCCAATTTCAGTGCTGTTTGCAGCACAATATCTTCCGGCGTTCCCATCAAAAGTTGCGCTAAGTTCTCTAGGCGCTCCGTATTAAAGCGGCGATGCCGGCGTGCAGGGTGAGGATCCAGGATCTGACCGCCGCCAATCGTTGCGGGAGGAGAAGGACGGCGCAGGATGAAACGATCACCTCTGAGGGCAACAAGGGGTTTTTGAAGCATAAGCTGTAGAAAAGCCTCGCCACCCGGGGGACATTCTTGTGCTCCCAGAACACGCACCCTGGCAATGACCTCGGCTGCGCCCAGGAAAAGTTTAACCTCCATGTTGTGCTTCAGCGCTGTCTCGGCATTTGGCAGAATTTTACAGTACACATCAATCATCTTTGTGACCTGGTAATCGCCAGGGTGAACGAGCACATCACCGCGTAAGACCGCGCCCACGCTCACACCGCTGATATTGACCGCAGTACGCCCTCCTGGCAGGGCTTTTTGTTCGGATTGTTTATGGGTTTGCAACCCGCGGATGCGACCTTTAACCCCGCTGGGTAGAATATGGACCTCATCACCCACAGCCAATTGCCCGTCAACCAGCGTGCCGGTCAGGATGGTGCCAAAACCCGGCAGGGTGAAGACCCGGTCCACCGGCAACCGCGGGCGACCCAAATCCGGGCGGTGCGGATGCTGTTTGTTGACTTCCTGCAGGGCTTCCACCAGCGCATCAAGCCCCTGACCGGTCTTCGCACTGACGCGGATGATTGGCGCCTGCTCGAGGACGGTTCCAACCAGAATTTCCCGCAGATCGACTTCTACCAGGTCAAACCAATCGGGGTCATCGATCAGATCAGATTTTGTAAGTGCAACCACGCCGGCAGGAATTTGCAGCAAATCAATAATTGCCAAATGTTCAGTGGTTTGCGGCATTACACCTTCATCAGCAGCAACCACAAACAACACCGCATCAATTCCCCCGACTCCTGCGAGCATATTTTCAATAAAATCACGATGCCCGGGAACATCCACAATGCCAATTTCGCTGCCGTCAGGCAGCGTGATCCAGGCAAAACCCAGTTCAATGGTCATCTCCCGGTCCTGTTCTTCTTTCAGTCGATCCGGGTTAATGCCGGTCAACCGGTTAATGAGCGACGATTTCCCATGGTCAACATGACCGGCGGTGCCAATGACTTGCACGCGATGACTCCTCTTTAGTTCTAACTTTTAAAAATCTTATTGTATGCCTCAATTGATTCACGGACAGCCATCAATTGGGTTTGCATACGCCTGAGATTATCCCTGCCCACCTGATCGAGATCGTCTTGCAAGGACTTGATCAGGGTTTCCAGGTTGGCAATCCGGTCGCCGAAACTCTCCAGTTCTCGATTCATTTCCCGATGCTGCTCATCTTGAGCCAGGGTGTAGTTGGACCAGCGTTTCTGGTCATCGGATTTGAAGGTGGTCCACTCTTGGCGGAAGCGGTCCTCATTCAACCGCTGCACTTCGGTGATTTCATTCACGCGGCGATCAAAGCGCTGCGTAACCTCATCCAGGCTGCTGAGCGTTTTTCTTGCCGCACTGTGAGTTTCAGTGAGTTTGGTAATCTCGCTTTCCAGGTCGTGGGCGATGGTTTCCACCTTCTCAAAGCGTTCAGACCACGACCTGAAGGTGCGGTCTCGCTCAACCTGAGCGACATTGATTTTTTCAATAAATGCGGTCTGCGCCTCCTTGCGCTCTGATTCGGCATCCAGCAGTTCCTTGATCCGCATGTCGAGTTTTCGCATACTATCGCCCACCAGATCCTGCTTCCCGCGGGTTTCATCCAGGCGTTTGCGCAGCGCTGAAATCTCGCCCTGCAAGTCTGTTACGCGTTTGTTTTCCTGACGTATGTTTTCCTCCATCATCTTCACAGAGCGTTTGTACTCCTCATCAAACCGGTTAATCTCATTCACCTGGGCTTTTAATTCCTCGATCAAGCGTGCCAGGCGTGCATCTTCCACCTTGCGCTCTTCAATCTGCCCAGATATTTGCTCGAATTCGGCTATCTTTTTTCGAACCTCAATCAGATCCAAATTTAAGTCTTCAATGCGCTGGCCGTGTTTTTCGGTTTGAAGCGATTTTTCTATGGATGAACTTTTGATCTCATCGATTTGACGGGAGAACTCAGTGCGGAGGTTGGCGATTTCAACGTCAAATTGATCCACACGCGCCATGATTGTGTTAATGCGTGATATTTCACTTTCCAGATCGGATAAACGTATTCTCAAGGTTGAGTTTTCAGTCGCCAGGTTGTCAATTTTGCTTTGCAGGGCTGCCAGCGACGTTTTATCGTTGCGGCGCTCATTATCAAGGAAATCAATCCGCTTTTCAAGTTGTGCTAAGTTTGCTAAATCATTCATGGTTTTCACCTATTATCTTTGAGGTAAACGTCAACCCCAGCTTTAGTTTGGAGTTCGTGCAGAATTTGTGCATTAGCATTATACAGGAAAACCAGCTTTTTCGCCCGATTTCGCCTGCTGTACAGAAAACAAGCCCTATGGTAAAAATTGCAGTTGGGGAAAAGCAGCCAGGATATCGATGATGCTTGGAAAAATCTTGCCTGGAAACAAACCTGAAATGATCAATATAACAACCGTCAATATTATTGGCAAGAAATGTGGGAACTTATCCTGAAGGAACCAGGGCTGTTTAATTTCGATGTCGATCGGTTGATGAAAGCTCAACAACAGGCGAATTGTGAATATAAACAACCCCAAGCCCCCGAAGAAACTCCAAAGCCCGGAAACCATGTTCTCAGCCAGAACCTGCGAGAGTAATGCGATTTTGATCGGAAATGAAGCCAGCAGCGGCATGCCAGCGATGCTAAATTGCGCCAATATCAAACCAGAGGAGAGAAAGGGAAACCTGAGAGACTGACCCTGGATTGCCTTCAAATTCAAGACCATATCATAACGGGATTCAAGCCGCGCCAGGGTATATCCCCATAGCCAGTACCCCAGGGCACGCGGTGGAAGCATCATCAGCATCCAAATAATGCCGCCAGAGGAGGCAGAACTGATCGCCAACAAGGAGAATCCTGTTTCAACCAGCACTGAAAATCCAAAGGCGCGCTTGAGATGATCCTGAACTGCAGTGGACACTCCCCCATAAGCAATCATCAACACCCCGATAAGCCTGATGATATTGAAAAGGGTTTCAGATGTTCTCAGGAACCCATATCGATTGAAGAAATTTAACCCAAAAACCAGGACACCTGTGGGCAGAATAAAAAACAAGAAGCTGAACACCGTGGGATGACTGTGCTGACTGATCATTGGCACCCAGCTATGGAATGGAAATACA
The DNA here is from genome assembly GCA_029548365.1 of Chloroflexota bacterium. Classification (GTDB taxonomy): domain Bacteria; phylum Chloroflexota; class Anaerolineae; order Anaerolineales; family Anaerolineaceae; genus Brevifilum. The sequence continues at coordinate 119,152 of JAKPNN010000002.1, read as the reverse complement.
GCCAGCCAGATGGCAAAACCAAGGCCCAGGACAATTGCACTTTGAGCGATGAGAGGGCTATCTGGTGGTAGTGTGTCCACACCGGTCAGTAACCAGCCAGCAATCAAGATAAAGGGCATGGCAAGGGTCATCAAGCTGAGGAAGCGCAAGACTGCACGGCGATTTTCTATTGTTGAGGAACTCAACATCGGAACTGAAACCAGCACCATCGTTTCAATCAGCAGTGCGGCGTACAGAAAGGGTTCAACACCCAGGGCTGCTGTCAGCGCGGCAGTAACCACCAGGCTGATTGGACGAAACGTCTTTGGTACACCGGGCAGGTTACTGCTCAGCAACCACAAACCCGTTGCAGCATATAACAGCGCAATCAACGGGAGCATCGCATATACCAGGGTGATCCTGCGGCCTAAAAACCTGAGGCTTTCTTCAAGTACAATCGTCAAAGGACCGAGTGAGAGTTCATGCGGTAAAAAAGCGGCCAAAACAGCCAATCCAAAGGCAATTGCGCTGGCAATGATCAGGCTTAATTGCGGTCTACCGGATAAGAGAATGCAAATCGCGGCAGCTACCAGCGGGAAAATGACCCAGATGACCGGAGTGCTGAGTGTCATCACAGTTCCTCCTCCTGGATGCTTTCACTGGTTTCCTCGGCAGAAACCATCAAATACACGCCCGCAAGTGACAAACCCAGATTGACCACGACGAATAGTCCTGTTAACAGGGTGGAAAGTTCCAATGCGGCATGAATCACCTCAAATCCTGATAAAAAGGTGAACAGGCTGATAATCACCGGATAAGGTTCTGAATTTAATCCAAGCTGCATCAAGGTCATTCCCATCATCATCAAACCGCCCTGGATGATCACCAGGTCAACGCCCGGGAAAATACGTTCCTGCATCGATGGCGCCAAAATAAAAATCAACACGATGACCAACAATCCGGTTAACCCCCTGAAAAACAAGCTGGCGGCTTTCTCTGGCTGAGATCTTTCCCGATTTTGACGCAAACAGGTAAAGGCAATTACAGACGACGCCATCCACCCTGTGATCAATTTCACAATTGCCAGATTGACGGGCCACGAAAGGGCGACCAGGGCAAAGGCACCCAGGTATTGGGCGCCTAAAGCAACGGCGATAACCCGCCAATCTTTGAAAATGATAACGATCAATACTGCTATCACTATTGTGACCAATGCCAGCATGGATATTGTTTGCATTTCAGTTAACGCCCCCGCCCGTTAACAGGCTGATCAACAACACCAGGAGCAAAATTGTCCAAAGAATGCCTCCCTCACCTTCAAAAATTGATGACATCAACTGCCTGACTCTGCTAAAAAATCCTAAGATTTGCCAGGTTGCACGGTAAACCCATTCAAAACGGAATACAGGTTCAAGTCGTGGAAAGAGCCAATCGGCCACTTTTTTTGTCCTGCTGCTGATGGGGAGCTGAAAATGAGGTGGGTTGACTCCAAAGCGGCGCGAAAGGATTAAGGCTGCCAGGATCATCGCGTTGCTGATTAACGCCATCCACCACAGGCCAGAGGTGAGGACGCCTGGCCATCCGAATAAACCCAATACAACGCTCACCTGGATGATCATAATCAATCCCAGCGGAAAAACCAGGCGTGCCCAGGATTCAAGTGCACCGATTTCACTACCAGGTTTTAAAGCGTGTTCCAGGAAGCCCAGTATCATCAACCCATGGGCAACCAGCAATAAAAATGTCCACAGAGTGAAACCGTCTCCAAGCAAGCCAGCCCAACCGGAGGCAGCAGGGGTGAAGGGCAACCCCAACATGCCCCAAAGACCCAATAACAGCAAGAAATTGATCCGCTGGATACGCGGGTGATAAAGAAACAGCAGGCTGCCGGATAAAATCAAAGCCATCCCCCAGGGGATGCCGGATTGTGGGACTCCATTCAATACCGACACCGTTGTAAAGCTTGCCCAGGCTACAATCCAGTATGGTCGACCAGCAATCTCATCCTTTGCTGCAACCCAGCGAGCAGCAGCATACAGGGCAGCAAGCGCCAACAAAGCCATCAATACCGTTTTCAAGTGGCTTGAACCCGGCATGAGGATTTCACCAGGCAGGCGCGCTAAAAGCGTCAGACTGGCTGCAACTGGTGCCATGCGGAGGGTGTTTCCCGCTCCACGCCGTAAAACAGGCTCCACAAGGAAGGGCAGGTTAAGGGGAATCACACCCAGGCGCAATCCCGCTGCCAGCATGAAAACAAAGCCAGCGCTGGGAGGGACCTGTACAAAACTGAAATCTCCATTGGCAGCCCATCCCAGCATCGTTCCTAAAAACAGCAATAAAATGGATGCTGTGCGCACGCCATAAGCAATGATAATCCGCTGGTTGAATTGGGTCGTCTCTTGCAGGAGCAGCAAATTGAATAATTCAACCAGATCCACCACCACCCAGGCGATCATCATGGTCAGGCTGGTCCCGGATTGAATGGCAAACAGTCCCAGGGCGGTAATCGCCAGGCTCACAACCCAGGCACGCGGGCTGCTGTCAAAGCGGGTGCGGGCTGCATCTGTTAACAGCAAGGCTAATAAAATGGTCATCAGCGCCAGCACATAAGGCCAGGATTGATAGTCCAGCAGGAGTGAAAAATGCCCGGTTAGGCGATGCGCAGGGTTATTCCAGGAAAGCAAATCCAGGGTTGCAGGTAAGCGCAGCCTTGAAAATAAGATGACCAACCAGGATGCAACACCAGAAACAACAGCAATCAGCCAGCTTGTCCCAAACCTCGGTCGAATGAGATCAATAATGAGGATTGCCACAGACCCAAGCAACAACAATCCGATTGGAAGCAGAATTAACATCGAGTGCAGCCGTAAAACATCATGTCAGGATTTCACCTTCATTACGATTAAGATAGCGCCCTCCCCCGGGTTCGCCATACCAGTTCTCGCCATCGACGATCTTCTGACCGCGAAGAAAGACCACCACCGGGAAGCCCCTCAGTTGCCAATCTTCATAGAGATTGTAATCTGTCCGGTGATGGGCAACATTGACTCCATAGGTTAATTCTTTATTGGGGTCCCATAGAACGATATCTGCATCTGCACCCGGGATCAAGGCGCCTTTGCGCGGGTAAAGTCCGAAGATCCTGGCGGGATTGGTACAATGCATGGCGACAAACTGGTTGGGGGTCATGCGGTTCCGACCTACGCCTTCAGTCCACATGATCGGCATGCGGTCGCCCAGTCCAGGCAGTCCGTTGGGGATCCTGGTGAAATCACCCCGACCTAATTCCTTGCCCGCAATGGCTACCGGCTGACCTTCATAAATAATGGGGGTAGCGCCATCATAAAAGAAGGGGCAATGGTCAGTGGCGACCACTTGAATGGTGTTCCCTTCAATGCCCTCCCACAAACGTAAGTTATCGGTTGGCTTTCGCACTGGCGGAGAACAAACCCATTTCGCGCCATCCTCGCGACGCAGGTCTTCCTCAGTAAAGAACAGGTATTGCGGGCAGGTTTCACCCATCATTTTCAATCCGTGCTCACGGGCATATACCAGTTGATTTAACTCACCTGCGGTGTTCATGTGCACCAGGTACAGAGGTGCATCACCAGCCTGGGCGGCCAGCGCAGCAGCGCGCAGGGAGGCCTCTACCGTTCCCCAGGCTGGCCTGGTTTTGGCATGAAAAATGGGGGCTGTATTGCCCGCAGCCAGGGCTTCATCCACCAGGATATCGATGACATCACCGTTCTCAGCATGCACCATTGTCAGGATGCCAGCAGAACGAGCCAGGCGCATCACCCGGAAGATCTCGCCGTCTGAAAGGCGCAGGCGTTGATTATAAGCGGTAAACACCTTCAGGCTGGTGATTCCCAGGTCAGGCAAAGAAAAAATCTCCCTGGCGACGTCCTGGTTGAAACGGGTGATGTTCATATGGAAACCAAAATCCACCGCTGCCCTGGGGTCTGCCTTAGCACGCCAGCGGGCGATGTTGTCTGCCAATGTGCCCTCATCCTGGGGAACAAAGTCAATCACGGTGGTTGTTCCGCCGAAGGCAGCCGCTTTGCCCCCGGTGTAGTGATCATCGGAGGAGACCGTGTCGAACATTGGCAGGTCAAGGTGGACATGCGGGTCTATACCGCCTGGCAAAACCAATAACCCCGATGCATCAACCACTTCCGCATTAGGATGAGATAAATCCTGACCAATCAGACTGATCCGTTCGCCTTCAATTAAAATATCTGCTTGATATGTCTCGCTGGCGGTTATCAGCGTACCGTTTTTAATAATTGTTGTCATCAGATTAACTCCAGGTTCTGAATAGATTCCGTTACAGGTATGATTTTAGCAGATAAACCTAAAAATAAAAAAAGGCATGGGTCAAGCAACGATCAACAGGCTGTTAATATCAGTTATTTGAAAACAAACTTAGATTCTCTATTGACATTCCTGATGAGTGGGGTATGATATTCCTCGTAGTTAAGTCAGTTTTGGTATACGAAGGAATACTTCGAGAATGGTAATAACCGTCCAGACTTGCGGAGACTGGATGGTTTTTTTATCAACCCAGACCATGGCTTCAAAATGATCTGTTTTAGTAACACACAAAGGAAATTTTTAGAATGTCACAAAAAGAAATTGGAACCGTAAAGTGGTTCAGCGACGTAAAAGGTTATGGCTTTATCTCACGAGCAGCAGGCGATGACGTATTCGTTCATCATTCTGCTATCCTGGGAACAGGCTTCAAATCTTTACGTGAAGACCAACAGGTTGAGTTCTCCGTGGAACAAGGTCCTAAAGGCCTGCAAGCTATAGAAGTACAACCCCTGTAGCCCTCAGGGCATAAAAAAAAGACAAAAATACCAGCCAGCATTCCGCTAACTGGCTGGTTTTGTCTTTAATCACCGATCGATTTTTACAAATTATCCCGATAACTTTCCCAATAACGCCAGGATGGCTGGATCCAGCAATGATTCGGGCAGCTCTTGAGCGCGGTATTCATGTGCCCTAAGGGCACGCTCACGCAGCGTATGCCACAAAACTTCGCGTTCATCCTGGGATTTGACCACCAGGTCGTTGATCGTCTGCGCGTCCTGGAACATCTCGCCCGTGGTATAGAAGAAGGTGATCCGTTTCCAATCCCCAGCCGGGATGGGCTGTTCCAGTCGCTGCAGGGGGCCAATCTGCAGTTTGAAGTATTCCTCATCCGCGCGGGGATGGTCGGTTTCATCGCGAATCAAGTCGCGGCGCCGGGTCAATTCATGACCGAGGATCTCAGCCACGTAAGCGATCTGCCAGCGCCCTGCACCTCCAAAGGATTGCGTCTGGTAAAAAGCCAGATAATCCACCGAGATGATCTTGGGCGCGCTTTTAAGCGGGATGCGATACCATCCAAACAAGCGCGCAATATCGAAATCGCGCGGCGCAGGCAGTATCGCCACCAAAATTAATGCTGTTTCAGGCAGGATGTTGCTCATGGCACTCCCTTTGTCTTTCGTCGGTATGCAAATTTTATCATGAAAGATTTGTTAGAGGTGAATGGTGAATTGTTAATAGTGATCCCACTTCTTCTTCCCCGATCTCGCTTGTCTCCAGACCGCCGAGTTGTGGGTTGGTTGAGCTAAGTTGTGAATATCAAACACATTCTTCTCTTCAGACCCCCCGGGGTTTTACAGATTGCCAGGCGCACGTTCTCCATAAACCCCGGGGGTCTTAGCTTGTGGGTTGGTTGAGTTAGGTGAATCCAAAAATCGCGCAACACTCCCTGTGCCCTGCAAGGGTATCGAGCGCTTGCGCTCGATACCCAAGTAGGAGCACCAATTTTAGAGCAACCCAACCCTATCGTTGAATTCTTTAATCTTGGTATCGATTTCGGGGATCTGCGCCTGGAGCTCGGTCCAGTAATCGCGCTGGTACCACATATCCTGGATTTCTTCATAGGTTTTACCCTGCTGCTCGACCCAGGTGTAATATTTCAGGTTGTGAACGCGCTTCTTTGCCATATAGGTCAGCTCTTCCATATAATCCGTAGTAACACCTTTCAGCCAGCGGGCATCATCAATGGCAGCATCTTTTTCAGTGTACTGACCCGCTTCTGTATGCAATTCTTCCAGGCGGCTTTCATAAAGCTCCATGCTGTCGGTCAGCATGGTGACGATGATATCGTTTTTCGTCAGCTCCAGGTATTTGGCAGCTTTGATCGCGCTGAGCAGGTTGATGGTGCTCGACAAACCCAACAAATCGAGGTTCTCGACCAGGTCTTCCGATATACCTTCTTTGACCAGGTAGGCTTTACCTTCTGGCTCGTTAAACAGGCGCGTCAGGTTCATAACCGCATTATCATCGACGGCAATGATTAGATCGGTGTTGGAGATATTGTGGATCCAGGGGACATGCTTATCGCCAATGCCTTCGACGCGATGGGCACCAAAGCCGTTCAACAGCAGCGTTGGACACTGCAGAGTCTCTACAGCGCCGATGAAGCTGGTTGGATAGAGTTGTTTCATGTAATCGCCGCTGGCGATTGTACCTGCTGAACCGGTGGCTGAAATCAAGCCCCGATACTCATCTCCGGGTCCTGCAATTTCATTAACCAGTTCTTCAATCGCATGACCGGTGATGTCGTAATGCCACAGGTAATTGCCAAATTCATCAAACTGGTTGAAGATCATCACATCCGGGTCTGATTTGCGCAATTCCCAGGTCTTATCGAAGATTTCTTTCACATTCGATTCAGATCCAGGGGTCCTGATGATTTCTCCTGCGACATTTGCCAGCCACTCAAATCGTTCCTGGCTCATCTCTTCGGGCAAAATGGCGATCGATTCGCATGCCAGCAAGGCTGAATCATAGGCGCCTCCACGGCAGTAATTGCCGGTAGAAGGCCAAACGGCTTTTTGATAGGTCGGATCAAACTGCCCGGTCACCAAACGCGGCACCAAACAAGCAAATGCCGCACCGACTTTATGAGAGCCAGTCGGCATCCACTTCCCTACCAAACCCACAATGCGGGCTGGTGTACCGGTTAAGCTTTCGGGAAATTCTAAATAATTCAGCCCACCAAATAAACCTCCGCTGGTTTTCGGCTCATTGTACCAGGTGATCCGGAACAGGTTTCGCGGGTGAATGTCCCATAAACCAATACCTTTAAGCTCTTCTTTAATTTTCTCCGGAACCAGGCCTGGATTGCGCATTTGTTCAAAGGTTGGGATGATGATATTCCGCTCGCGAACACGCTGTACGGTTCGCTCAAGTTGGTCTGGATGCATGGTTAAATCGATTTTTGTCATTTAGATTCTCCTATAAATTTGTCTGACAATATTGTTAAGAAGTATTATATCCACGGTACGGATATTATGATGCTTTCAATTAGTTTATTTATCATTAGCCGGCATTTCAGGTCCCTCTGCCACGATGTACAGGGGCCTGTTTTTAGCCTCATCATAGATGCGCCCGATGTACTCACCAATAATCCCCAGGCTGATCAATTGCACGCCGCCTAAAAACAGCACGACGATCAATGTGGTGGCCTGCCCCAACAGGGCTGTACCGGTGATCAGGCGCAAGATAGCCACCACCGGGATAGCTATCACGCTAAACCCGGCGGCAATAAAACCGATATAAGTTGCCAGTTGCAGGGGAAAGTAAGAAAAACCAGTGACGGCATTCAAAGCCAGTTTGAACATCTTTTTGAAGGGGTACTTGGTTTCGCCAGCATAACGTGGCTGCCTTTTATAGGTGACGCCCACCTGCCTGAAGCCCACCCAGGCTGACATCCCACGCAGGAAGCGGTGCTTCTCGCGCATTTGCTGCATGACATGCACCACTTTCCGGTCTATCAGGCGGAAGTCCCCGGTATCCAGCGGGATTTTGACATCGGTGATCCGGTAGATCAGCCGGTAAAATATAGCCGCTGTAGTGCGTTTGAACCAGGTTTCACCTTCACGTTCTTCTCGCACCGCATACACAACTTCGTAACCCTCACGCCATTTGGCAATCAAGTCGAGGATCACTTCGGGTGGGTCTTGCAGGTCAGCATCGATGATGATCACTGCCTCGCCCTGGCTGTAATCAATGCCAGCAGTCACCGCAATTTGGTGACCAAAATTACGGGCAAAGATGATCGGGCGCACGCGCGGATTATTCTCTGCCAATTTTCGTATTAACTCCGTGGAACCGTCTGTTGAGCCATCGTCCACCAGGATTAACTCCCAGGGTTCACCAGTGCGATCCATTACGTCCTTAACCCGGTGATACAGTTCCGGGATATTTTCCAGCTCATTAAAGATGGGGGCAACGACAGTAAATTTTGGTGAGGTCATCCAAGCTCCTTTTTTAACGCATCCAGTGTTGGCTCGATAATTGGCGCTGCAGCGACAACCTGCATGGCAGCTTTAATGTCTTTCAGTCCACTGCCGGTGTTGAGCACTAAAACAGGATCATCGGGTTTAATTAATTTTTCCTCAACGGCTTTGACCACGCCAGCGTACGCCGTTGAAGCTGCCGGCTCGGCAAAGATCCCCACGCGACCCAATTCGACAATTGCCCCCAGAATAGCCTCGTCAGACACGGTCAGGTAGGTGCCGCCGGTTTCCGTTGCCGCGCGCACAGCCCGCAGACCATCACGCGGCAGGTCCACACAGATGCTGTCCGCCAGCGTTTCCGCATGAACGGGCTGGATATCCTCATCGCCGCGCCAAAAAGCATTGGCGACAGCAGCAGATCGGGTGGATTGCACACCGATGATGCGCGGCATTTTTTCCAACCAGCCCAGGGCTTGTAAATCCTTAAAGCCTTTGTGCACGCCAGATATGATATTTCCATCGCCCACCGAAATGAACAGGGTTAAAGGTTTGCTTTCCGCTGGCATGCGGCGAATCACCTGCTCCCAAATCTCAAAACCTGCTGTTTTCTTGCCCTCGGTGGTAAAGGGATTAAAACCGGTATTACGGTTATACCAACCAAAGGCTTGCGTCGCTTCAATGCTCAAATCGAAAGCCTGGTCATAATTTCCATCCACCAGCAATACTTTAGCGCCAAAGATGATCAACTGGGCAATCTTGGCGGGTGGGGCGGTTCTTGGTGCAAAGATGACCGCTTTTGCGCCCACTGCGGCAGCCATACCTGCCAACGCTGAGCCGGCATTGCCAGTTGAGGCAGCCACGGTAACCTCAGCGCCAATTTCTGCTGCACGAGCGACTACAATCGCGCTGGCTCGGTCTTTAAATGATGCGGTCGGGTTGGGGCTTTCGTCTTTGATCCACAAACTCTTCAAGCCAAGTTTTTCCGCTAAACGCGTGGTTTGATACACTGGAGTCCATCCCGCACGCCGCAGGGGTGTGCCAATGCCCCCCGGATCTGCCACGGGCAGCAAACTCAGGTAACGCCATAACGATGACTCCGGCAAATCCATAAACTTCTTGGCAGTGTAACGGGCGTTGATGGCAGCGTAATCAAGGATGACATTCAGGTTTCCGCCGTCTGCCGGGCAGGTATAGGTCACCTCTTCAGGCCCATATTCAGCGCCGCACACCGAGCAGATATAATGTGAGAACTTGTGTTTCATAAGTATCAATTTGTTAGTACCATCGTCAGCATAAAACCAGGTGGGCTGCTATCTGTTTGATTGCAGCCCAGCTTATTTGTGGTTAAGGAACGATCCATGTACCGGTTTTCCCTTCAAGGGCATCACTGATGTGTTTCGGGTCGGTGATCAGGGCTTTCTTGCCGCCTTCATCAAAGAATTTGATGATCGCCTGAATTTTTGGCAGCATGCTTCCAGCAGCAAAATGGCCCTCTTCCATATATTGTTTGGCTTCTGCAACGGTCATTTGATCCAGGAAAACCTGGTCGGGTGTATTGAATTTTAGAGCCACTTTTTCAACAGCAGTGCTGACAACGAATAAATCAGCCCTGATGTTAGCAGCCAACAGCGCCGAACCAAAGTCCTTGTCAATCACAGCTTCAATACCTGTAATCCGGCCAGCTTTGTCTTCCACCACCGGGATCCCGCCGCCGCCGACAGCAACAACAATGATTCCGGCTCGAATCAGGGTTTCGATCACCTTTGCTTCAACAATGCGGGTCGGGATGGGTGAGGGGACCACACGCCGCCAGCCGCGGCCGGCATCTTCCACCACTGTCCAGCCTTCATTTTCGGCGCGTCGTTGGGCCTCTTCTTCATCCATAAAGGAGCCAATGGGCTTGGTCGGATTCTGAAAGGCGGGGTCGTTTTTGTCAACAATGGTTTGAGTTACGACAGCTGCGGCATCTTTTTGCATGCCGCGGTGTTTAAACTCATTCTGCAGCGCGTTTTGGAACATATATCCAATCGCGCCCTGGGTATCAGCACCGCAGTAATCTAACGGGACTTCGTGCATTTCATGCCGGGCAAGTTCTGAGCGGCGCAGGATAAAACCCACCTGGGGGCCGTTACCGTGCGTTATCACCACATCCCAGCCTTTTTGAATCATATCCACGATGTGTTTCATCGTATCTCTGGCAGCCTCATACTGGTCCTGAACCGTTTGATGCGCCTTATCTTTGATCAGCGCATTACCGCCCACCGCAACGACTGCAATTCCTTGTCTTCCCATACGATTGATTGATCCTGTTCCTTTAAATTATTTAATAAATTACGCCATCGTCAGAGCCATCACAGCCTTTTGCGCGTGCAGGCGGTTCTCTGCTTCATCAAATACGACAGATTGCAACCCATCCAACACTTCATCCGTCACTTCAATGTTTCGATCCGCCGGTAAAGGATGCATAAAGATGGCATCTTCTTTGGCCAGGGCCATTTTTCGTGCATCGGTGATCCAGCTCTCGTATTTGTTGGTCACCCTGGTGATTTCCGCAGGATCAGTGACGTTAACCAGGGGACCCCAGGATTTGGCATAGACAATATCCGCATCTTTGAAACCTTCTTCCATGCTGTCAACAACATCAAAGCCGGTTTTGTACTTGCGGGCTTGCTCGCGCGCCTGATCCATAATTTCGGGCATCAGATCGAACTCGGGTGGGTGAGCCAGAACCACGTCAAGACCAAAGCGGGGCATCTGCAGAATCAAAGATTGTGGAACAGAGATGGGTTTTGAATAGGAGGAGGCATAAGCCCAGGAAACAACGATCTTCTTTCCGCGCAGATCACGACCTTTCTTCTCCCAGATGGTCATCAGGTCTGCCAAACATTGCGGCGGATGATAGACGTCACATTGCATACTCAGCAAGGGCACGCGTGCTGAACTGGCGACCTCGTTGAGGTAGCGGTTACCAATACCCCAATCACATTGACGGATGGCGATGCCGTCAAAATAACGACCCAGAATTTCGCCAATTTCCGTTGCGGTGTCGCCATGAGAGATCTGAGTGGTCTGGTAATCAATAAAAGCAGCATGGCCTCCTAATTGAGCCATGCCCGCTTCAAAACTGCAGCGCGTCCGGGTGCTGGTGAAGAAAAATAACAATCCCAGGACTTTGTCGCGCAGGTAAGCGTGCGGCTGGCCGAGGGCGCGTTTCCTCTTAAGATCGAATGCGACATCTAAAACAGTTTCAACTTCTTCTTTACTGAAGTCAAGGTCGCTGATTAAATCTCGTCCACGTAAATTTGTTTGCATTTAAGGCTCCTTAGTTTAAAAATAGTGTTTTAACAATTTATTTTATTTAGATAAATCATTATATTTCGAAACTTCCAATTTTCCTGACGACGTGCAGCTTGAAATAGCCCGGGAGAAAATAGCTGTAAGAAAAGTCTACCGGGTGACCTTCAACATCAAACAGCACACCCGACAATAGCAGCAAGGTATCTCCCCGCTGGATGTCCAGGGCTTTTGCCACTTCTGAATGTGCATGGACTGCACTGATCTCGGTTTTGGATTCCGACAAAGGTGGATTCACAACCTGGTTCAGAAGATCAAGCATCGAGCCAGTGAATTGGTCTTTAATCGTTTTCAGAGTAATGACATGGTCCGGTAAAATATCGATCAAATACGCCACCGGTGCGTGATCGGTGATAATCACACGTTTGATTTGTAAAATAGGCGCCCCCACCCGCAGATGCAATTTTTCAGCCTGCATCTCATCTGCCAGTGCATGCTTGATATCCAGGGCGCCCATCGTGACATTCAGACCAATTTTCTTTGCCAGGGTTTCGATACTTTCCAGCACTTCAAGACCGGTTTCAATCACCTGGGTTGGTTTATCAACAAAAGTTCCCAAGCCCTGCCTGCGCCGAAGGAAACCCTGGCTTTCAAAAGTACGCATTGCCTCTCGCAAAGTCGCCCGCGAAACGCCTAACTCGCTCGCCAACTGGGGTTCTGAAGGCAATTTCGTTCCCTTAGGAGAATTTTCAATAATCTCCCTCAGGTTGTTTTGTAAACGGTGATATGTCGAAAGATCTGAACTCATGTTTTATTTGGTTTCGTTGTACAATCGTTTTTCCAGGCTGTCATTCACAAAACGAAATTATTGTGATCTTTCTTTAATCAAATGGCTGATCAGGGCATAAAATTCGGTCGCCTTGACCACATCGTTCAGGTTCACGCTATCCACATTTGTGTGCGCGGTTTCCTCATCGCCAGGGGCAAAGCCAATCGAGGGGATGCCAGCTTTGCCAGCCCAGTAGATGCCATTGGTGGAAAAATTCCATTTACTGGCGGGAAGATCGGGCAGCCCAATTCTCTGCATGGCTTCGAGTCCCGCCTGCACAAGGTGGTGATCTTCATCCAATACCCAGGCCGGGAAGTATTTATCAACTTCGAAGACAAAGCCGGTGTATGAAGGCTCATCGTAAAACAGCTCTTCAAGGGTGATTAGATCGCGGGATTCTTCGGGAATCAGAGCCTGGATTTGTGCGAAGGCCTCTTCTTTTGTCTCACCAAAGGTTAATCGCCGGTCAATATAGATCACCGCTTCATCGGGGACGGCATTGATGGAAGGTGTCTTAACTTCCATATCTGACACAGTGATTTTTCCATGCCCAAGGAAATCGTGATCGCCTAACTCTGGCTCCAGGTCACGAATGCCTGCAATGACGGGCAATAACAGGTAAATCGCGTTGATTCCCAGGTGGTTGGAGGCAGCATGTGCTGAACGGCCCTTGGCGGTCATCTTTAACTCGATTCTGCCTTTATGACCGCGATAAACCTGCATTTTTGTGGGTTCGCCAATGATGACATAATCCGGCTTAATCGCAGGATCCACTTCAACAAAAGTGTTGGGAGAAATCCCGTCGCACCATTCCTCCATATTACCGAAGTAATACGCGGTCCAACCTTCCAGCAAGCCCATATCGCGGGCGATAGCCATGCCATAAACCATCCCGGGTGTAGAGCCTTTTTCGTCACAGGCGCCGCGGGCAAACAGAACCCCGTCTTCAACCTTGCCGATGAATGGATCCCATTCCCATGATTCGGGGTCGCCGATCCCAACCGTATCGATATGCGAGTCAAATACGATAATGCGCTCACCGTCTCCGATGCGACCTATGATGTTGCCCATCTTGTCGTTACGGACCTCATCAAATTTCAATTTGTTCATTTCTTCGGCAATGCGTGCACCGACCGGGCCGATCTGATTTTCCACGCTTGGAATGGCAACAATGTCGCGAAGGAATTGGAGGATCTCTTCCCGCTGCTCCTCAACCTTGCTTTGAATTTCTTTTATGATTGATTCGTTGTTCATTTTCTTTTTAGTTCTCCTTTTAGTTATAAAAACTTGTTTATTAAAAACACTGGAACCCAGTATTTACACGCAATGAAACGAAACCCTGATTATTTTTCAGTCACCAGACGTATTGCCGCCTGGTTGTGTTTTTTGACCAGATCGGGCACATCGATCGTCACCAGCTCACCATCTTTGACAATGAACTTTCCACCAACAATGTTGACATCAACCTTCTGAGGGGCGCAGAACAGGGCTGCAGCCACCGGGTCGTGCAGGGCGCCGGCATAATCCAGCCGGTTGAGGTTGATGGCAAACAGGTCTGCACATTTGCCCACTTCCAGCGAACCGATATCCTCGCGACCCAGGACGGCTGCGCCGCCCCGTGTGGCGATCTCCAACGCCTGGCGGGCGCTCATCAAAGGCGGCGTATCTTCGCCAGTGCGAGATGCTCCGCCCAATCCGGCGTTCAATCGAGCCAGCAGCATGGCCAATCGGGCTTCACCCAGCAGGTGCGAGCTGTCATTGCTGGATGAACCGTCCACACCCAAGCCCACCTTGACGCCCCTGCCCAGCATGTGCAGGATCGGTGCAATGCCAGAGGCCAGGCGCATATTGGAGCCGGGACAGTGCGCCACTCCGCAGCCGGTATCGGCATAGAGCTGGATCTCGGAATCGTTGACATGCACGCTGTGGGCAAACCACACGTCTTCGCCAATCCAGCCCACCTCCTGCATGTAAGCCACCGGGCGGTGCCCGAATTTTTCGAGGCAAAAATCCTCTTCGTCCTGGGTTTCTGCCAGGTGGGTATGCAGGTGCACCCCGTATTCCCGCGCCAGCAGGGCAGATTGGCGCATTAACTCGCCGGTCACGCTGAAGGGCGAGCAGGGGGCCAGCACAATCTGCACCATGGAACCCGGCGAAGGATCATGATAGGTTTGGATCAAACGCTGGCTGTCGGTCAGGATATGCTCCTCAGTGTCCACCACGCTATCTGGCGGCAAGCCCCCAGCAGATTCGCCCAGGCTCATCGAGCCGCGAGAGGCATGCAGGCGTAAGCCGACCTCGGCTGCGGCAAGGATCTCATCATCGAGCCTGGAGCCGTTCGGAAACAGGTACAGGTGGTCAGAGGCGGTGGTGCAGCCCGATAGCGCCAGCTCAGCCAGCGCGGTTTGGGTAGAAATACGGATATCGTCGGGGGTCATGCGTGCCCAAATCGGGTAAAGAGTCACCAGCCAGTTAAACAGGTTGGCATTCTGGGCTTTGGGCACGGCACGCGTCAAGGTTTGGTAGAAATGGTGATGGGTGTTGACAAACCCCGGAAAAACAATATGCCCGGAAAGGTCAATCTCTTGATCGGCCTTTGCGGGCATGTCGGTTAATGCGCCGATTGCATGGATAAACCCATCCTTAATGAAAAGGTTGGCGTGCTGCAATTCCCTGCGCTGGTTATCCATCGTGACCAGGGTTTCAATATTTTTAATCAATAAAGTCGTCATCAGCATCCTTCCCGATTGGCAAGATTGTCAGACAAATACATAGGCTTTATTATATCGGAACACGTCGTTCCTGTCAATTGTCTGACAAACTAAATAGGCTTAAAATATTCGATTATCAAGGGTTAATCATGGAATTGACCGTAAAAACCGCCTGACACACTCCCTTCAGCGGGGTGGGAGTGAGTTTAAGCTTCAAACTGCTTCACTTTTGGGAGAGCCCCTGCATTAATGACCCATGTTTTGAGCTTCCAATTTTTCAATTTCAGCCCTTATCACCGCCAGCGCGTCTTCCGCCGGGACAATCCAGCGCTCCTCCTGATTGCGCCGTTTGAACTCAAACCCGCCGCTTTGCAGCGACCGGGTAGAAACGGTCACCCGCAGGGGGATGCCGATCAGATCGGCATCCTTGAACTTGACGCCGGCGCGTTCTTCCCGGTCATCATACAGCGGTTCAAGGCCTGCATCCATCAATGCCTGGTAGAGCGCCTCGGATTCCCTTTCAGCCGAGCCATCCCTGCTGCTCAGCATCACCAGGTGCAGCGGATAGGGAGTCACACTGAACGGCCAGATCAAACCCTGGTCATCATGGTGTTCTTCGGCGATACAGGCCATCAACCTGCCCACGCCAATCCCATAAGAGCCCATGATGATTGAGCGGGGCAAACCATCCTCATCCAGGAAGGAGGCGCCCAGCGCGTCGGTGTACCGACTTCCCAGCTTGAAGATATTGCCCACCTCAACGCCTCGTGAGGCATCCAGCGTGCCCGCACAGGACGGGCAGGGCGCGCCATCTTCTGCCTGTGCAATATCTGCGATGATATCCGCCTGGTAATCCCGCCCAAGGTTGGTATTGCGCAAGTGAAAGCCAGCTTCGTTGGCGCCGGCGACCAGGTTCGGTGCCCGGGTCAGCAGGTCATCCGCCACAACCCAGGCCTTTTCCCGATCAATCCCGATCGGTGAGGCATATCCCGGGCTGGCGCCGATGGCGACAATTTCATCGTCACGGGCAGGTCGGAGGCTCTTTATTGCGCCTGAGCTTGCGGTTCCCAGCGCATTAACCAGTTTGGTTTCATTCAGGGTCATATCTCCCCGCAAAACAGCAAACACCATGCGAGGTGGCAGAGGGTCAGCCAGCTCTGCCATTAAAAAGACTGCCTTGGCTGTCTGCGCCGGAGAGATCTGCAAATAGGCCGCCAGTTCGGCGATGGTCGCCGCCCCGGGGGTGGCTACTTTTTCCGGTGGCTGCAGCATCTCGGCGGGTGGGTCGGGCTTTCTAAAAGTAGCCACCTGGCGATTGGCTGCATACTCACATTGGTTGCAGAACAGCAGCGTATCCTCACCGGCTGGCGTCAGGTACATAAATTCGTGGGCTTCCAACCCACCCATTATGCCGGTATCCGAACCCACAGACCTGACCGGCAAGCCACAACGGTTGAAGATGCGAAAATATGCCTCGTAATGCGCCCGGTATTGCTCATCTAACCCGGCCTGGTTACGGTCCAGGCTGTAGCTGTCCAGCATGGTGAATTCGCGCACCCGGATCAACCCCGCGCGTGGACGGGGATCATCCCTGAACTTGGTTTGGATATGGAAGATCAACTGCGGCAACTGCCGGTAGGACTGGATTTCACGCAGCGCCAGGTCTGCCACGATCTCCTCGTGGGTCACTGCCAGAACCATGTCGTGACCGGTGCGGTCCTTGAAGCGCGCCATTTCATCTCCGAACTGGTCCCAGCGGCCGGTTTCCTGCCAGACGTCTGCCGGATGCACAACCGGCATTTTCAGTTCCTGTCCGCCGATAGTCGCCATTTCTTCGCGCATGATGTTTTCAATGCGGGCAATCACCCGCTGCGCCAGTGGCAAATAGGAATAAATGCCTGCCCCCAGTTGACGGATATATCCTGCCCTGAGCAGCAGTTGATGACTGGTAATCTCTGCCTCGGAAGGTACATCGCGCAGAGTCGCGCTGAACAGCTTTGACATTCGCATGGGTCAATCCACCCTTTGTTGTGTGAATTCTTCAGCACCCGGTTCAGAAGCATCCTGACTCTCGCCTGGCAGGTCAGAAAGGTCCACCCTTTCCTCCATAGTGACCGTGCCACGCAAGAAGGCGCCCTCATCAGTTGAGATCGATTGAATGACTACATCGCCATACACCCGACCGGTTGCACGAATTTCAAGCTTTTCCGCAATAATCTGCCCGCTGACCAACCCCGCTACAATCACCGTCCCTGCTTTGAGCACTTCACAGGTCACCTTGCCGGTCTCTCCAACAATGACCATGCCGCGCACGGCAACCTCGCCCTCCAGGGCGCCTTCAATGCGCACACCGCCCTGACCGCGCAGGTCGCCTTTCCAGCTAATACCCGGCCCCAGCACCGAGGTCACCCGATCGACGGGCCGGGCAGAAATAATGTCAGGGGAAGCTTTCTTTTTTCCAAACATCAGTGTACACACCTTTCATTATCGATAAGCCAGCTGTATTTTTCGCGAGCATCCCGGTGCAAATTCAACGCCTGGGCGGCCAGATGGTTCCGGCTGGGACAATTCCGCCATCCGGGACGTCCTGTTTGACCGTTGCCCCATTCCCAATCCGCGCCCGTTTACCAACGCGCACATACAGGTTGATCGTAGCGCGCATGCCAACCAGGGCTGCTTCGCCGATCACAACACCCCCCGCCAGGGTCGCCCCCGGTGAAAGGTTGACATAAGGAGCCAGGTCACAATCATGGGAAACAATCGCGCCGGTATTGATGATGCACCCGTAAC
This sequence comes from Chloroflexota bacterium, assembly GCA_029548365.1. Lineage (GTDB taxonomy): Bacteria > Chloroflexota > Anaerolineae > Anaerolineales > Anaerolineaceae > Brevifilum. The sequence continues at coordinate 101,249 of JAKPNN010000002.1, read as the reverse complement.
CCACCTGGACCCGAACCCCAACATAAGCCAACGGGTAGACCTGCACACCAGCAGCCAGCACAGCGCTTTTTTCCAGGAATGCCCTGCTGTGAATCACGCTTGGGCAAAAGAAACCTGTCTCAGCCAGCATGCTATGGACTGATAAACGAGCGGGCAGGTCGCCAATCCCGCCCACGCCGTTCAACGCCAGGCGGATGCCTGCCTGTGCCAGCTCAGCCAGTTTTTCACCACCGCCTAAAACCGGCAACCCGTCCACCTGTGAGCCTTCAGGCAGACCGTCGTCGAGAAAACCAAGTATCTCATAGTCTTCTGAATGGCGCACCAGGGCAGCCAGTGAGCAACCATGCCCACCCGCTCCGTAGATCACCAGGCGCTTCTCACCTTTAGAGATAGACGCGCGCGGTACCCATTTTTCCGATGGAATCAGCGCCATGACGGTTTCCCGGGTCACCAGGGTGCCCTGCGGCAGGTCTTCCAAAGATAAACCCTGTGCCAGAGCCAATTCACGCGCCGGTTCGGTGATGCGCAAACCGGTCAGCGCAGGTTCCCGGTCAACTATCAAGGGTTGGGTGCCTGCCCAGGGCGGCAGTGAAGGGTCGCTGGCGTCAGGCGTCATGCCGATATACCCCAGCACTTCACCAGCCTGCAACGTTTCCCCTTCTGAAAAACGCAGACCCACCAAATATCCGGAGGCTTCGGACTCGATTTCACCGGTGGATTTGGTGGTTTCAACCACCGCCACCACCTGGCCCTGTTGAATCGCTGCGCCTTCTTTGACTGGCAGTGAGGCGAGCAGGGCTTCAGATTCGTTGGGATTGATCAGCGGGATTTTTATCGGGATCAGTTTTTGCATGATTTCACACCATTTCTCTTACCCGGGCAATAATATCGTCGACGCCTGGCAGGCACGCCGCTTCGAGCTCCCGTGCAACGGGGATCACCCCCTCTTTCGCCGCGAGGCGCCGGGCCTGTCTGAGGCCTGCCCCCAGGGCTTCTGCGGTTCGAGCCAGTACCTCTGCGCCCCAGCCCAATGAGAAAGTGCCCTCTTCAACCGTGAGCAGTCGACCTGTACGTGCTACAGAATCAAACAACGGCTGCAGCTCAAAGGGCGCCAACCGGGTCGGTACCAACAATTCGCAGAAGATCTCGTATTCATAAGCCAGCCTGTGCAAGGCTTCCAGCGCCAGGTGCGCCATATAGCCATAGGTTGCCAGGGTGATCATCGCCGCTGGGGCTGATTTCATCCTCAGCGTGTAGAAGGCACTGCTGCGATCAGTATCGAGCTCATATTCAACCAGGTCAGCCGGTGTGAGCAGCTTCAGCAGATACTGCAGTTTATTCTCAACAAATAGTACCGGGGAGTCTGAGGTGAGGATCGCCTCATACAGCAGTCCTCCCGGTGCTCCAAGGGGATCATCGTCCAGAAGGTGGAAGGGCGCCAGCACGGTCAGCCCGGGTACGCCCAAAAAGAATTTTTCCAGGGTCTGTGAGTGCGTCGGGCCGTAGCCGCGGCGACCGCCCATCGGCGTGCGGATCACCACCGGGGCTGTTGCTGCCCCATTGTACATGTTGTTGAACTTAGCGATATGATTGATCACCTGGTCGCTGATCAGCGTGACAAAATCCCCGAACATGATCTCAACCACCGGGTGCAGACCGCGCAGCGCCATTCCGCCGGCGATGCCGGTGATGCCCGCCTCAGAGATCGGTGTGGTTAACACCCGGTCTGGAAAGGCGCTGGAAAGGCCACGAGTGACCTTGAATGCCCCACCATAAGGGTCCAGCAGGTCCTCGCCCAGCAGGATTGCTAGCGGATCATCGACCAGGGCTTTGTGCAAGCCCAGGTTGAGGGAATCGAGCACAGTGCGGGGGAGTTGTTCGCTCATCAGCTCCTTCCTTTAGCGCCCAGGGCGGCTTCAAAAGCTCGCTGAATGTCGGCATCGACTTCATCTACAATCCGGGCGCGCTCTGCCTCTGGCAGGCGAGCCGCCTGGATCGCAATTGGATCGCGGAATTGCCACAGGTTTTCCAGTTCCTCGGGTGGGCGGGTATCGTCGCCCTTGGAATGCGCGCCTAAACGTTCAGTATGGATAATCAACGCCCTCGGCGCAGATTCAACACGCACCTGGCTAATCAACGTCCCTGCCAGCGGGAAAATCTCCAGGATATCACTGCTGTCCAGTTCAGCGGTCGGGATGCCAAAGGTCTCAAAGCGCTGACTGACCCTGCCGGCAATGGTCAGTTTTGCTGGCGTGGTCTGCGCGATGTGGTTGTGCTCAAGGACGATCAGAACCGGTAGCTGCCAGAGCGAGATCATGTTTAAACACTCATAGACAATACCCTCACCCAGGGTGCCATCTCCCATGAAATCCACCACGATCGCCCCGTTGCCCGCGCGTTTTTCAGCCAGCGCCATGCCGGCTGCCATGGCGACCGTGCCCCCCTGTACACCGCTGGAATAAAAATTACGCCAGTGGAGATGTTGAGAACCGCCCACGCCGCCACATACACCCGAGGGCCTTCCCATTAATTCGGCAAACAGTGCCTGTGGGTCTCCGCCATAGGCCAGGAAGTGCCCGTGCGAGCGATGATTGCTGACCGCGACATCGCCTTCCTGCAGGTGAGCAAGCACCCCCACCGCGTTGGCTTCCTGCCCGAGGCTGACATGCGTTGTCCCCGGGAAAATCCCGGATTTGAAGTGATCCAGCAGGACCGTCTCAAAGCGCCTGATGCGGTAGAGCCTGCGGAAGAGTTCCATGTCAGTGTGCATTAATCGCCCCCTTTCGCAGCGTGAAACGCCAGGGTAGTGAGCGCCAAGGCTCGGGAACCGTATTCAAACCGATTCGGGGCGTTTGTTCGATCCAATCGTCGCTCAGCTGCTTCCCGTGTTCAATGATCAGCTCACCGACCTCATCGCACAGATCCAGGCGGTTAAAGGCACCGTTGATGGCGAGCGCCTGGGTTAATTTGGCAGGACCGTCCGTCCAGCCCGACCTCATGGCCTGGTACGGGCGGTTTCGAGCCATAACCGCGAGCCCTTCCACCGGCAGGATGGCGCGGATCAACACCGCGGCTGGCGCCCCCGTGCCATCGGTCACGGCATTGAGCAGCCAGTGCATCCCGTAGGTGAAGTAGACATACGCATGCCCGGGCTCCTCGTACATCACAGAGGTGCGCGGCGTCTTCCCCGCCGAGGCGTGACAGGCCAAATCTTCTTCGCCCTGGTACGCTTCCGTCTCCAAAATCAAGCCTGCCAGGCGCGTTCCGGATTGCGTGCGGACCAGGCGGCAGCCCAGCAAGTCCCGCGCCACAGCCAGCGCCGGACGAGAATAGAAATCGCGCTGAATGATTGACATGCTGTTATTTTACTTGATAAACAGGTGAATCCCACCCGGGCTTGATTCAGGTGAGATCATAAGAAAAACAGGTTTGAATCAAAAACCCCGCTCTAAATAGTTACAGCCCGTTCTTAAGCTGAGTATTGTGCTCAAGGGTCAACCGAATGCCCATTTCCAGGGGCACCAGGGGAATATAATCCAATTTTTCTTTGGCCAAGGTGAGGTCGGCACACATCCGCGAGACGCCACCGCTGATGCGCGTGTTGTATACCTCTTCCGGGTTGCCGCCCGTAACTTTGATTACCACGTTGGCCAGGTCGCGAATGCTGGTTTCGCTGCCGCTACCCACGTTGATCACCATTCCATTGATACCCTGGGCGCTGGCAGCCGCCACCAGTGCATTGACCACATCATCCACATAGACGTAATCGCGGGTCTGGTTTGCATCTCCGTGGAAGACCAAGGTGCCGTTTTGCAGTGATTGACGGATGAAATTGGGGATCACCGGGGGATGGGACACCGGGATGTGCTGTCCGGGACCGTAGGCGTTAAATATGCGCAGGCACAGGGTTTGAATTCCTGAAAGGGCGCCAATCGTCCGCACATACCATTCCGCTGAGAGCTTTGACACCGCATAAGGCGAACCTGGATGCGGCGCCAGGTCTTCGGTCATCATGGGCTGTTTCTGTTCCCCATAGACTGCACCGGAAGAGGCGAGCACCACCTTAGGCGTCCCGGCATCGCGAGCTGCTTCCATCAGGTTCACTGTGCCAGCAACATTAACCGCTGTATAATCACGCGGAAACAGAATTGATTCCGGTACCGACACGCGCGCCGCCATGTGATAGACACAGTCAATATCTTGCAGAAGCGTCCATAGTTTCGGTCGGTCGTTAATATCACCGCGGGTGAAGTGTACTTCCGGGTCCAGCGCGTCTGGGTTGCCCGTGGAAAGGTCATCCAAAACGCGCACATGATGTCCCTGCCGCAATAGTCGATTGCTGAGCGCCGCGCCCAAAAAACCAGCGCCGCCTGTAATCAGAAAGTTCATTGTCGTTTACACCTTGGTTAATGATTTGTCAGACATCATATCACATTCGCCGTCCAGAGAAAAGGAGATCAGAAAAATGTTTTAACGGAGAGCTGTTCAGCCCGCAGCCAGGTAATGCGCTAAAGCCGATAAGGACCCGGGCGGTCTTCCGTGGGCGTTTTGCACGCCATGATGAATCAGTGTGATCGGTTGTGCTTGTTTTTTGTCGTTACTGTGGGCCATGGGTACTCCATGAGACGTTACCCCTTATTCTAATGTCGAATTGAAAAAAAAGTAAAAGCAGATTTATTATGTTTTCTTCAGCAGATTAGCAGGTCAAATGGGAGGCCGCTAAGACAAATATTCTTGTCCATTCAACGATCCTCAAATTGTGAAAACCCCTTCTCGCCCTTAATGCGAGTGGCAACAGGTATCATTGCAGGTATAACGGGATGCTGCACGCGAAGTTTGTCTGTCAGTTAAACCGATCCACTTCTGGCTATTAACACTCTCGTGATAGAAATACTCTTTTATACACTGCTTTATAATCGTGTCAAACTTAAGCTGGTTTGAGAGGGTTCATTAAATCGGGTTTGCGCTATAATTTTATTATTCTAACTTTTGTTTAGCGAGTGGAATGCTATGAAACAACTTTTACAAAACATGAAAACTGGACAAGCAGTGGTGGCTGAGGTGCCCATGCCAACCCCCGGTGATGGAATGGCGTTGATTCGGACAGCCAATTCGCTGGTATCCGCAGGCACTGAACGCATGCTGGTATCCTTTGCCAAACAGGGCTTGCTGGGTAAAGCTCGCTCCCGCCCCGATTTGATACGTGAGGTGCTCAACAAAGCTCGGCGTGAGGGATTACTCACGACCATCGAAGCGGCGTTGAACAAGCTGGATCAGCCCTTTGCCCTGGGTTATTCTTCAGCAGGCACTATCGTCAAAACCGGGCCGGGTTTGGTGGGATTTAAAGCCGGCGACCGGGTCGCGTGTGCCGGTGGTGGATACGCGGTGCATGCAGAATACGCGATCATCCCTCAGAACTTGATGGTTCCCATTCCTGAGCCGGTGAATTTTGAGGAGGCAGCCTTTGCCACCATCGGGGCAATTGCCATGCAGGGTTTTCGCCTGTCCGAGGTTGGGGTTGGCGCCCGGGTTGGGATTATTGGTCTGGGATTGCTGGGTCTGCTGACCACCGGCATTGCCCGGGCTGCTGGTTGCCAGGTGCTGGGCGTCGAACTCGACCCGGCACGGGCTGACCTGGCGCTCCAGGTGGGCGCTAACAAAGCCGTTAATCGAGAGCAGGCGATTGAAGCAGCCCGATCTTTTACCCAGGGTGATGGGTTGGACGCCATTTTGATCTGCGCCGACACCTCGGACAACGATCCACTGATCCTGGCTGGTGAAATCGCCCGCGACCGCGCCAAAGTGGTGGTGGTGGGTTCCGTGGGGATGGAGGTTCCCCGCAAGCCCTATTATGAAAAAGAATTGGAGCTGGTTGTTTCCCGGTCCTATGGACCTGGTCGCTACGACCCGGCATATGAAGAAAAAGCGCATGATTACCCCATCGGTTATGTCCGCTGGACAGAAACGCGCAATATCGCCGCCTTTCTGACCCTTCTGGCAGAGGACAAACTGGATGTTTCGCCACTGATCAGCCACCGGGTGGCAATTGAAGAAGGCGCTCGGGCTTATGCGATCATCACCGGAGATCAGCCCTACCTGGGTGTGCTCCTCACTTATGAAGAGCAGAACCTGCCCGACGAACGGCGCATTCTTAACACAGCAGCGCCTTCAGTACGGGTCAGACCCGATGAAATCCTCGCTTTGGGTGTGTTGGGCGCTGGAAATTATGCCCTTTCCACCTTCTTACCGGTCGTTAAGCGGATCGGCGGAATCGCGCCGGTGGGGATTGCCTCGGCATCTGGCGTCAGTGCACACTACGCCGCACGCCGCTTTGGGTTTGGATTTGCCGCCAGCGAGGCAGAAACCTTGCTCGATGACCCTGTGATCAACATGATTGCCATTCTCACCCGCCATCACCTGCACAGCCAGCAGATTCAGGCTGCCATTCAAGTGGGCAAGCATGTATATTGTGAAAAACCCCTGGCAATCAACACCGAAGAGCTGAAGCAAATTGAACAGATGCTGCAAGGGGAAAACCAACCCCTGTTGACCGTCGGATTCAACCGTCGTTTTGCGCCCCTCGCCCAACATCTGAAAGCCTTTGTGGATACGCGCCATGAACCGCTGTACATGCATTACCGCCTGAATGCCAATGTTCTGCCAAAAGGCCACTGGCTGCTCGATCCGGAGGTTGGAGGTGGGCGCATCATCGGCGAGGGCTGTCACTTTATTGACTTCCTGACTTTCCTGGTGGGCGAGAGCCCGGTCGAGGTGTTAACCCAGGGCTTACCGGATGGTGGCATCTACAGCGAAGACAATGTGATTATGACCTTCCGCTTCCCGGACCAAAGCCTGGGCCTTGTGTCTTACCTGGCGAACGGTGACAAATCCTTTCCAAAGGAGTACTTGGAGGTGTTCTTTGGCGGTCAGGTGGCAACTCTGAACGATTGGCGCCTGCTGGAGACTGTGGCGAAAGGCCGCCGTAAGGTGAAGCGACACCTTTTACGGCAGGACAAGGGACACTCAAATGCCTGGCGGGCTTTCCTGGCTGCCGTGCAGGGACAGGAAGAGCTGCCCATCCCCTATGAGCAACTGCTGGGTGTGACCCGCGCCAGCTTTGCCGCCCTGGAATCTTTGCGCAGCGGGAAGCGTGTGGAGATTTAGCCAAAAACCATGCTTGGCGGGATGAACAATCCAGGAGCAGGGCGTATGGTCATCGGTGATATTTTTTCAATTATGTTTGCCTGGGCAGTTTTTTATGACAGGGATCAATTTTAAACAGATCAAAGCCCTGCGCCAGTTGGGTTTCACCAAGCTGTGGTGCTTTGCGCGTTACCAGGTCGGGTTGCGCAGCGGACACTACCGCCGGGCGACGCCCAGCCGCAGGGAGGGCGATGCCGGCGAGCCGGGCTTAGCGCCTTTGGAGCATTTCCCACAGGTCAGCCAGGAAGAGATAAAAAGCACGTTAAGGGTAGCGGATGAAATCTGCCGTGGACGGGTGCGCTTGTTTGGTAGGGAACCGGTTCCCTTGAACCTAGGAGCCGGCGCTTCCAGTGCACACTGGACTGCCCTGGAAAGAACGCCGCCTGAGGGGGACATCAAGCTTATTTGGGAACCTGCCCGGTTTGGCTGGGGGATCACCCTGGTCAGGGCGTATGCCTTTAGCGGCGACCCAAATTATGCGCGAGATTTTTGGGACAAAATGCATGCATTTTTAAATGCACACCCGCCCAATACGGGGCGCCAATGGCAATCTGCCCAGGAAGTTGCCATGCGTTTGATGACCCTCGTCTTTTGTGACCGGGCGCTGACGAAGGCGCCGTCTTCAACCCGCGAGAATCGCCAGGCTTTGTGGTCGGCGGTGGCTGAACACGCCGCACGCATCCTGCCGACGCTGGCTTATGCCCGTGCGCAAAACAACAACCACCTGCTGGCTGAAGCTGCCGGGTTATTCACGGCTGGAATTTACCTGCCTGCGCACGTGCAGGCAGGTAAATGGCGGCAACTGGGCTGGGACTGGTTGAATAGAGGACTGCAACAACAGATCACTGAATTTGGGGGCTATGTCCAGCACAGCGCCAATTATCATCGTTTGATGCTGCAAATCGCCCTGTTTGCGGATCATCTTCGGCGAGCCTCCGGGCACATCGACTGGCCGATGGTGACTTTCGAACGCCTGGCAGCATCCACACGCTGGCTGTGGGCTCTGACCGATCCGGAGACAGGCCGGGTGCCAAACCTCGGCGCCAATGACGGCGCTTACCTTTTTCCTCTGTCTGCCATGCCCCAGGAAGACTTCAGGCCGGTCGTAGAAGCAGCCGCGAGGGCGTTTTTGGGAAGCGGGGTTTATCTTCAACCTGAATTGCGCGAAATGAGCGACTGGTTTGGTCTTGCCCTGCCGGCAGCATCAGAGCAAAATCAACCCCAGGCGATCGATATGGTGCGCCTCGCCTCAGGTCAGGGACGGGCTTTCCTCCGGGCGGCACGCTTCACTGACCGCCCCTCCCACGCAGACCAGTTGCATGTGGATTTGTGGTGGCGCGGGGTGAACATCGCCAGGGACCCGGGTACCTATCATTACAACACGCCGGCGCCCTGGGATAACGCCTTACAGAGCAGCAAAGTTCACAATACCATCACGATCGATGGACAGGAGCAAATGACCCTGGCCGGGCGTTTCCTGTGGCTGGATTGGGCACAGGCGGATGTTTCAGGGTACGAGTGCGGAGAAGACCATCAATTGAAGTGGGTTTTAGCCGAACATGACGGTTACCGCAAGCTGGGGGCGATTCATCAGCGAAAATTATCCAGGATTGAAGACGGCTGGCTGGTGGTCGATAATATTTTAAAGGGCAGCGAACTGGACCACAAGCCTCACACCGTCAACCTGACCTGGTTGTTGCCCGATTGGGATTGGACGGTTGCTGGGGAAATACTACGCGTCAACGGACCCGAGTTTTCCATCAGGCTGCAAATCACCGGGGTAGATCAGGTCAACCTGGTCAGAGGGGGAGAGACTCTGGTGGGAACTATCGCGGCTCAGCCTTCCTGGGGGTGGTATTCACCCACCTATGCTGAAAAAACGCCCGCATTGTTATTAATTGCTGTCAGAACCGGGCCGCTGCCGATGAGATTAACAAGCACCTGGCAGATGATTGATTGACCAGTTCCTTGCAATTCCTTACCGCAAATTCGAGTAAAATGTTAACAATATGCACATATTGTTGATCCACCAGGCGTTTGCCGCGCTGGATGAAGCCGGCGGAACCCGTCACCATGAGCTGGCAAGGCACCTCACCCGCAGCGGCCACCGGGTGACCATTATTGCCAGCCCGGTAAGCTACCTGACGGGCGCCGGCACCGGTCGCCGCCCTGGTAAAGAGGTTGACGACCTGGGCGTAACCATCATCCGCAGTTATACATTACCCGCGCTGCACCACTCTTTCATCTGGCGAGTCTTTAGCTTCTTCAGCTTTATGCTCTCTTCACTGGTCAACGGTCTCTTTGTTAGCCGGGTAGACCTGGTCTGGGGCACCACCCCACCAATTTTCCAGGCGCCAACCGCGTGGCTGCTGGCTCGCTTGAAAGGCGTACCCTTTCTGCTGGAGGTCCGCGATCTGTGGCCTTCCTTCGCTGTGGCTGTCGGGGTGTTGAAGAATAAATATCTGATCCGCTTCTCAGAAAGCTTGGAGCGTTTTCTTTACCGGCACGCTGACCGGGTGGTGGTCAACTCGCCCGGATTCATCCAACACGTTCAACAGCGCGGCGCCCGGCAGATTACGCTGGTGCCTAATGGTGCCGACCCCGATATGTTTGACCCAACCACAGATGGGGGCCAGTTTCGGATGGAAAATGGTTTGGAGGAGAAATTTGTCGTTTTGTACGCCGGCGCCCACGGCATATCGAATGATCTGGATGTGGTATTGGATGCGACTGAGTTATTACGGGATGAACCTTCCATTCGCATTGTCATGGTGGGTTCAGGCAAGGAAAAGCCCCGGCTGGTCGCAGAAGCTGAACAGCGTCAATTGGAGAACCTGCTGTTCCTTCCGCCTGTGGCAAAGCAGGACATGGCAGCAATCCTGGCTGGTGCAGATGCCTGCCTGGCAATCCTGAAACCCATTGAGATGTATAAAACCACCTATCCTAACAAGGTCTTTGATTATATGGCAGCGGGTCGCCCGGTGCTTTTGGCGATTGACGGTGAGATTCGAAAAGTGGTTGAGGACGCCCGGGCTGGGTTGTTTGTTCCGCCTGGCAACCCCCATGCCCTGGCGGATGCCATCCAGGCGATGGCTAAGGACCCTGAAGAATGCCGCAAAATGGGGGTAAATGGCAGAACCCTGATCGAAACTCGCTTTTCCCGCGCGGAATTGGCGGATCAATTCGCCCTCATGGTTGATGAGATCATAAAACAAAGCCAGGGCTGACTCCACCGCGCATTTTATAAAAACTTCGATCCACTGAAAAGGCCTACTTTAAAATTAGAAAGGGAAATCAAGTATAATTTTCATACCTCAATACACCCCTCTGCGTGAAAGGGCGATGATATTGAGAAAAAATGACACGCCGGGCAAGCCGATTGTTATTTATATTGCATCCTGGCGCGTGATTTCGTGCGGGATGCAGACCCGGATTGGGCTCACCAGCGATATCGTTTTATAACCATCGACGCCGCACGACCGGTTATGGAAGTCTTCAGTGATCTTCAGGCTAACAATCTCATGTTGCTTGAAGACCGTCAATCCAGCCATGAAGATGTTACGGGAGCTTTCAAACGTTTTCCGCAAAGGCAGGTGTAATGGATAGAAACGATCAAAAGGCCAGTTGCATATTTGGCGCCCGCTATATGCTCACCCAGGTAGAAGCATTGCAAGGTGAGATCCAGGGTGCGCTGATCGGCGATGATATTGAGCATGTGCACCGGATGCGGGTGGGCTCGCGTCGACTGAGAAATGGGCTCAACCTGTTTTCTGATTGTCTGCCTAAAAATAAAGCCAAAGCCTGGCGGAAATCAATCCGGGTGATTACGCAGTCGCTGGGCCAGGCTCGCGATCTGGATATTCAGATTGAGTTAATCAACTGTTGTTGTGCAGGCATCCTGGATGAGCGCCTTCAGCCCGGGTACAACCGCTTGCTATTGCGTCGTAAGCAGCAGCGCAACCTGGCTCAGGAGAGCGTACACCAAACACTGGATCATTTACAAAAGGTGGGGGCATTAGATGCGATTGGGGCAAAATTAACTAACCTGGCGGCGTATTCGGAAAATGTTCACCGGTTCACCCCCTCTCTTTACCAGCGCGCCTTTGAGGCGATCAGCACGAACCTGGATGAGTTTCTGAGCTACGAAAACGATATCCACGACCCCGAAAATATCACCGAATTGCATGCCATGCGGATTGCCGGCAAGCATTTGCGCTACACCCTGGAGGTTTTTGCTCCGCTCTACGGCCAGACTCTTAACCCGCTGATCCGGACGATGAAATACATCCAGGACTTACTGGGTGAGATTCATGACAACGATGTCTGGATCCTGTGGCTGCCTGAATTTATCCAGCAGGAAGGAGTTCGTATTGAAGCGTATTTTGGTCATCGCGGACCGCTAAAACGATTGCTGCCCGGCTTAAACCACTTTATCGAAGACCGCAGACGGGTGCGCGCTGATCAGTATCAGGCTTTTTTAACGCTCTGGGAGGCCCTGCAAGACGAACAAGCCTGGGGAATCATGAGGGAGATCATCACAGTCCCGATGAATGTTGAGGATGCCCTGGCTCTCCTGCCGGCAGCACCTGAACCAGACGAGGCAGAAGCGGGTTGGGAGGACGACACAGGAACTGGATAGCACGCGGGGTGAAGCCCCTGCAGGTTAATAGCACATGCTCACGAAAACTGCATTGCTTGCAGATCGCCACGGGAATGTGCCGGCTCTCGTGGCTATGCTACGGCATGCCCGGGCACAGGCGGTTTGATCGCACTTAACCAAACAGGGACACTCACCGGCTTTTTTAGAAACTCTCAGACTTCAAAATTGTGATCAACTCGATTTGGTGTGGATGGAAAAAACGGCAAGGGATTCAGGCATGAATAAATTAATCCAGGCGGTTAAAAACCTTGTCAACCTTATTTTATAAGAAGGTTAGAGGTGGCTATGAAACACCGATCGCGCCGGGCACTGGCTGATACTGCTTTCCCTTCGCTGTCCTGGTGCGGTAGAATTCTTTGACTTATTAAATCAATAAGAAGGCAATTATGACCCTTGATGTTCAAAAAATCCGCGCTGATTTCCCGATTTTACACACCCGGGTGTACGGGAAGCCCCTGGTTTACCTGGATAATGCCGCCACAACCCAAAAGCCTCAAGCGGTGATCGATGCGATCGTGGATTATTACACCCGCTATAACAGCAATATCCATCGCGCTGCACATCACCTCTCGAACCTGGCTACAGAAGCACATGAAGCCGCCCGCCGAACCGTGCAACGCCACATCAACGCCGAACATGAGTACGAAATCATCTTCACACGCGGCACAACAGAAGCCATTAACCTGGTGGCGTATTCTTTTGGAGAGGTGTTCATTAACCCTGGCGATGAAGTGATTTTTACAATGATGGATCATCATTCGAATTTTGTCCCCTGGCAGATGCTGTGCGAGCGCCGTGGAGCTAACTATCATGTGGTTCCCTTTGATGAAAATGGCGACCTCAGGCTGGATATCTACCAAAACCTGCTGAACAGCAAGACGCGCCTTGTGGCTTTTAACCATGTTTCCAACTCGTTGGGTACGGTCAACCCGGCGCAGGAGATCATTCGAATGGCTCATGACGCTGGGGCGGTTGTATTGGTTGACGCAGCACAGGCAGTTCAGCATGTTGACCATGATGTCAGAGCGCTGGATGCGGATTTCTATGCCTTTTCCGGTCACAAGATCTACGGGCCGACCGGCATTGGCGTACTTTACGGCAAAGAAAAATGGCTGGATGCCATGCCGCCTTACCAGGGTGGGGGCGAGATGATCGAACGGGTGACCGTGGAAAAGACCACCTATAACAAGCTACCCTTTAAATTCGAAGCCGGAACGCCCAATATCGTTGGTCCGATTGGCATGGCAGCAGCGCTTGATTACCTGAACGCCCTGGACTTTACCGAGGTCAGGGCTCACGAAGATGCGGTTTTAGCCTATGCCCGTAAAAAATTGCTCGAGATTGACGGGTTGAAGATCTACGGAAATGGCAAACTGCATACCAGCATTGTTCCCTTCAATATAGAAGGGGTGCACCATTATGACCTGGGAACGCTTTTAGATACCCGCGGCGTGGCGGTGCGTACAGGACATCACTGCACGGAACCGATCATGGCGGCTTTGGGCGTTGAAGGCACAGTGAGGGCGTCGCTGGCGCTATATAACAACTTTGAGGATATCGACGTGCTTGTAGAATCCATTCACCAGGCACTTAAGATTCTAAGACGGTGAGTCATGCTAACGATACAGGAAATTCAAGCCCAGATTATTGAAGATTTTTCTTTTCTACCCGAATGGGATGAGCGTTACGCGTATTTGATCGAACTGGGGCAAAAAAGCCCGCCCATGGCCGAGGAAAATCGCACCGAGGACAATCTTGTGCGGGGGTGCCAATCGCTGGTGTGGCTGGCTCGTGAATGTCACCAGGGCGTCGTGTACCTGCAGGCTGACAGCGATTCGCTGATTGTCAAAGGGCTGGCGGCTTTATTGCTGCAGGTTTTTTCCGGTCAGCCCGCAGAAGAAGTGAGCCAGGCTGATCTGCATTTCTTTGAGACGATCGGACTCAATCAACACCTTTCTTCACAGCGCACCAACGGCTTGCTGGCTATGGTAAATGAGATCCGGTCCTTTGCTGTACAGTGTGTGGGGGAGGGCAGTTAATCTCTTCTCAAGTTGATCATAAAAAGTTGTACTTGTCTGCCAGGGTTTGTCATGGTAGCGATTGACCGGGACAAAAACCTGGCTCTGTGATAACCTTGTGCTGATTACCAATTTTATCGACGAAAACTAAACCCTATGAATGATAAAACAATCCAAATTTTACTGACCAACGACGACAGCATCCACTCACCGGGCTTATGGGCTGCCGCACAAGCCCTGGATTTGCTTGGATTTGTGCATATCGTTGCACCACTGTACCAGCAAACCAGCACCGGGCACAGCATGCCGATTACTTCAACCGGAATTATCGAAACGATGTCGCTGCACGTCAATGGGCGCGATTGGCCTGTGTATGCCGTGGATGGCTCACCGGGACAGGCGGTGGTGCATGGCATCTATGATGTGATCAAATCCAAACCCGACCTGGTGGTTTCTGGCATTAATTATGGGGAGAATATTGGTTCATCCATTACCGTTTCCGGCACTGTTGGCGCAGCCCTGGAAGCAACCTCATTTGGCATCCCTGCCCTGGCGGTTTCGATGCAGACAAAACCGGAGTATCATCTTTCCCTGTCGCAAGACGTTGATTTCAGCGCGGCAGCTTATTTCACTCACAAATTCGCCCGGGTGATGTTGAACAGGGAATTCCCCTTCGATGTGGATGTGCTTAAAGTGGACGTGCCTGCAGGGGCTTCAGCGGAGACTCCCTGGATTATCACCCGCCAATCACGTAAGAAATACTACCATCCAGAAATGGCGCAGCGCAATTCTTTTTCTGAACCCGGGCCGATCAAATACAAACTGAATTATGATCCAAACAATTTAGAGCCAGACGGAGATATTTACGTGCTATTAGTCGACAAAAAAGTCTCTGTCACGCCAATTAGCATTGATATGACTTCCCGCACAGATTTTCATCAGTTGCGCGGGCTGATCGAAGCGATGGATGATTAACGCCAGGCTGGTATTCACCTGCAGATTAACGATTTAAGCATAACTATTAAAATGGTTTCCAGTTAATTAAGTGACTATTCTAAGCAATTATTACAGGAGCTGACACCATGGAGAAAAAAGAAAAACTTCCCTTTATTACGAATATCCTTTACGGCATGGGAGATTTCGGTTTCAGCATGAACAATTCAATCATCTCAGCCTTCTTCTCGGTTTTTCTGGTGACGGTGGTGGGTGTGGCACCAGGGTTGGTGGCCATTATTTTATTTGTCGGGCGAAGCTGGGATTTTGTCAATGATTTGCTGGTGGGGTACATCTCAGATCGTACCCGGACCAGGTGGGGGCGGCGGCGTCCCTTTTTGCTGTTTGGCACCATTCCCTTCGGGTTGTCTTTCTTGTTGTTATGGCTCCACCCGGATTTTGGCCAGACCGGATTGGTGATCTATTATTCGCTGGCTTATATTATTTATGAAGCCCTGGCGACCTTTGTTTATATGCCGTATTTTGCGCTCATACCGGAATTGACCTCCGATTACGATGAGCGCACAAAACTAACCAGTTTCAGGATGATGTTCAATATTACTGGCAGCCTGACGGCATACATCCTGCCTTTACTGATTGTGGGCAACGATTGGACCCAGGCAACCTCGCGCAATGTGATGATCATGGCAGTGGCGGCTGGGGCACTCGCTGCCGCGCCTTATTTTGGCGTGTTTTTTGGCACTAAAGAAAAGAAGGAATACCAGTCCGAAAAACTGCCAGAGTTCTGGCCTTCACTTAAGGCTGCCTTCAAGAACAAGCCCTTCGTGTTTGGTGCCCTGATGTACCTGGCCACCTGGATGGCAATTATTGTGATCGAATCCAACCTGCAGTTTTTCATCCTGCATGTCATCCAGCGCCAGTCTCAGAACATTATCATCATGATCAGCATCTTCGTAACGGCGATTTTCGCACTACCGTTCTGGAACTGGGTTTCGAAAAACTGGAATAAGCGCTGGGCTTACATTATCGGCGTTGGATTTTGGTCTTTGGTGATGATCGTGCTGATTTTCATGAATCCCCAAACGCCCTTCTGGCTCATTCTCATCCTGTGTGTGCTGGCTGGGATTGGAGTCAGCGCCGGGCAAGTACTGCCCTGGGCAATTATCCCAGATGCAATTGAATGGGAGGAATGGCACACCGGGGAACGCAATGAGGGCATATTCTACAGCTTGGTCACCCTGTTGGGAAAGATCGGCATGGCGATTGCGCAACCACTTTCGCTGCTGGTTTTGCAGATCAGCAAGATGCAGACCGGTCAGAATGCAGTGCAACCCCCCAGCGCTTTGCTGGGCATCCGGCTGGTCGTCGGGCCCATCCCCGCGTTGTTTTTGATCGCTGGCATATTAATTGCCATTTTTTATCCCCTGGGTCGCACACAGCATCGCCAAATGGTGGATGACTTGCGCACGCGACGTGAGGCTCCAAAAGCGAAACGCTCTTAGTAAAAGCTCTGGTTAGGCTGGCGGCAGAAATGCTTAAGGATTGATTAGCCGAAGAAACTCTCCTCAATGATTAATACATAAATGCAAAAAGCCCTGTGAAGATTCCCTTCACAGGGCTTTTTAAAATATATCTTGTATTCACCAGTATCGATCGCAAAACTGAACAGGCGTCACAGTATCAAAAAGAAGCTGAGGTTCATTAGCATTAACATTCTACAAAAGGGTGTTGAGTGTGTTTTGGTTAACATATTTATTAAAAAGACGATGCCAAACCTGAAATACTTGATTGCGCAGCAATAATCATGTAAAATTTTAAAAGAAAATGAATAAAAGCCCCGGGATTCGGGCATATCCTGAGCTTTATATTCGAAGGTAATATCATTCAGGGAGCATAAAAATGAACATTATCAAAGTATCAGCCAACTCCCGAACTGCTGCGGTCGCTGGTGCAATCGCAGCGATTGTCCGTGAGCAAAAGCTTGCAGAAGTTCAGTCCATTGGCGCTGGCGCTGTTAACCAAGCCATTAAGTCAATTATTATTGCTAAAGGCTATTTAGCGAAAGATAACTTGGGGATTGTGTTGGTGCCAGAATTTGTGGACGTGGAAATTGACGGAAAGACTCGAACTGCAGTTAAGCTAACCGTTATGACCCAACCCGTGTTACAGGAACAGAACTCAGCATTGCCTGTGGAATGATCTGTCTGTACGGGTAGAACGAATTAATCCCCCATCTTTTGCCGAGATTAACACGCGCGTTAACGCGCATGCAGGGGGTTAAAGGTCAAAGCGGACTTCAGCCTTGCCAATCAATATTTCTTTGACTTTATCCACAATCAATTCCAGATGTTGGGGTTTGGCCACATAATCCAGGTTGTCGCAGGGAATGGTCAGGATGGGGCACAGTGCAAAATGCTCTGTCCAGTTTTCATACAGGGTATTCAAGTCAGTCAGGTATTCCGGGCTGATGGTTTTTTCATAATCGCGGCCGCGCTTTGATATACGCTCTAACAGAGTAGGAACAGAAGCTCGCAGGTAAAGTACCAGGTCAGGCGGCGGCAAAAATTCCACCAGGACCTGGTACAGCTCTCGATAGGTGGCATAATCCCGGTCGCTGATGGCGTTCTGCCGATGCAGGTTGTGGGCAAAGACTTCAGCATCTTCGTAGACGCTGCGGTCCTGGATGACCGAGCCGTTCATTTTCATTAACTGTCGGTGGATATGTAGACGCCGCATAAGGAAATACACCTGTGAGTGAAAAGCCCAGGTTTGCATGTCCGTGTAGAAATCAGTTAGATAAGGGTTTTCTGTTACCGGCTCATAAAAGGGCGTCCAGTCCAGGACCTCACTGAGCAATTTAACCAGGGTTGACTTTCCCACGCCGATATTTCCAGCTACAGCGATGAATTTTTCCATAGGATGCTTGTACCTGCCTTCTGAAGTGAAATGAAGAAGAGTTACCTTGTGTTGATTATATGCCGAAATGGGGATGACACAGCGAATTGGAAAATATTGAAGGGTGATAGCGCTGATAGCTGAAAGCTGAAAGCTGATAGCTAATAGCTGATAGCCGATAGCTGACAGACAATCATCGTGTATAGCACCCCGATGATATGCGAGCCGGGGCTTTCCTAATAGTAAAGTCGAGTGAAAGTATTAGTCTCCCCCTTCCAAAGGGAATGGGGATGGGGAGAGGGTTAGAAAACGGTATGCAAAATACCCTCATTTTCTACCCTCAATAACCCCGGGAGGCAAAATGTGTTCGGTGGGGTTCTGCGAATAAGGGTGCGGCTTGCCGCACCCTTATTTCAAATCTTTTGTGTATTCCGTTCAATACCCAGGCTAATTAAGCAGCAGACTGAGTCTTTTGTATCTGTTTTCGCAAGAATACTTTTGTTATCTCTGCGGCAACCGAGGGGATCAGAACCAACGGGAGGATCTCAAGCCATTCTGCAATCCCCAATGGGGCTGTGTTGAAAATCGGTTGAAGGAAAGGCACGTAAATCACCGCGAAAATCAGCAGCAGCGAACCCAGCACAGCCCAGTTCATAATTCTATTTTTGAATACACCGATCTTAAGCAGCGGATAGTATTCAGAGCGTGCGGTATACGCTCGGAACAACTCGGAGATGCTGAGGGTCACAAAAGCCATGGTTTGGGCGAACTCGGCATGTTCGGGCTCGAAAACATGACCAATTGCAAATGCAATCAGGGTGACTGCGGTGATGGCGATGGTCTGTACCACGATGCCGATCTGCATGTGACGGTTGATGATGGGCTCGCTTGGCGGCCGGGGTGGGAGTTCCATGATGTCGGGATCTCCCGCTTCGGTTCCCAACGCCAGCGCAGGGGCTCCATCCGTGACCAGGTTAAGCCACAGCAGTTGGATCGCAGTCAGAGGGATGGGCCAGCCAAACAAGGTCGCCAGGAAGATTACCATGATCTCGGCCATGTTACAGGATAGCAAATAGTAGACAAATTTGCGGATATTGCTGTAAATCACCCGACCCTGTTCTACTGCAGAAACGATGCTGGCGTAGTTATCATCGGTAAGGACCATGTCGGCTGCGCCTTTAGCAACATCGGTGCCGGTGATACCCATAGCCACGCCAATATCTGCGCGTTTGATCGCCGGCGCATCGTTGACGCCGTCACCCGTCATCGCGACCACTTCCTGGTTGGCGCGCAGGGCATCTACAATGCGCATCTTGTGTTCCGGGCTGACGCGTGCATACACATCGGTGATCTGCACGTTTTCAATCATCTCTTCATCGCTGAGCGTATCGAGCGCGCTGCCCGTCATCACCTGATGACCGGGGCGCATTAGGCTGATCTGTTCTGCGATGGCTCGGGCAGTGTTGGGATAGTCACCAGTGATCATGATCGTGCGAATCCCAGCGCTGTTCGCGGTGAGGATGGCATCTGCCACTTCCTCTCGGGCTGGATCGATCATACCGATCAAACCCACAAAGGTCAGATCGCGCTCCAGTTCCTCGCTGTTGATTTCTTCCGGTACTGTGGTGATGGTGCGGCAGGCAACACCTAATACCCGCAATGCATCATTTGTCATGGCGTCGTTGGCTGCTAAAACCTCCTGACGGCGTGCTTCGGTCAGGGGTTCAAGATGATCATTGCCAACCTCAATATGGGTACACAAGCCAAGCACCACATCGGGCGCGCCTTTGACATTGATGAAATACTGGTTTTGTTGTCTTTGCCCATTGTTGATGATTGAAAGGTCATCATCCGCCTGGTCATCAACCGCATGTATGGTCAGCATACGTTTGCGTACGGAATCAAAGGGGATTTCTTGAGAGCGGGGAAAGGTTTGGTTGAGCAAATCGATAGAAGCGCCCAGTTTTAGCGCTGCGACCAGGATTGCGCCTTCGGTTGGATCGCCGACCATGCGAAAAGTTTCCCGCCCGTCCTGTTCGCCGGCTGGTTCGAGCTGGGCATCGTTGTTCAAAGTGCCCAGCCACAGGGTGGATTTAATCGCCGGATAATCTTTGATGTTGATCGGCTGATCGTCTTTTAGAAAATCACCCTGCGGGGAATACCCTCTTCCTGTAATGGAGATGAAATCGCCATCAGCCCAAACACGGGTGACGGTCATTTCGTTTTGGGTCAATGTTCCTGTTTTATCCGAACAAATGACGGTGGCTGACCCCAGGGTCTCAACCGAAGAAAGCTTGCGGATGAGGGCGTGGCGTCGAACCATCTCGCGCATTCCGAGCGCCAGGCTGATGGTGACGATTGCGGGCAGACCTTCAGGCACGGCAGCAATGGCCAGGGAAACCGCGATCATGAACAGTTCGGTATAGGTTTCCAGCGCTTGTGGGCCGAAGAAATCTGCCTGGCCCGGTTCAAGGGCAAAACGGGCCACGCCGATCACAAAGATCAGGGCACAGACAGCCAAACTTGCCCACCCCAAGATTTTGCCAAACTGGTCCAACCGCCGCTGCAAGGGGGTTTGCTCATCCTCGACCTGCTGGAGCATGGTGGCGATCATTCCAAGCTGGGTGTGCATGCCGGTGCTGACGACGACGCCCTTGCCACGCCCATAATTCGCCAGGGTTCCCATAAAAGCGGTGTTGGTCCGGTCGCCCAGGGGAACATCTTTCTCGAGCCTGGATTCCGCATTTTTCTGTACGGAGACGGATTCACCGGTCAGTGAAGCCTCATCGATGCGTAGATTGACCGCTTCAAGCAAGCGTATATCCGCCGGGATATAGTTGCCTGCCTCAAGGAAAACGATATCCCCGGGAACCAGTTGAGGAGCGGGAACGGATATTCGTTTACCATCCCGAAGCACGGAGGCTTCCGGAGCGGCCAGTTTCTTGAGGGCGGCCAGGGAAGCCTCTGCACGGCTTTCCTGGATGATTCCCATGATGGCATTCAGGACCACAATCGCCAGGATGGCAATTGCTTCTACGTAATCCCCCAGAAGTGCGGATACAATGGCTGCACCCAGCAGCAAGTAGATCACAAAACTATTGATTTGTGCCCACAACATCTGCCAGAAGGTGGTCGGAGGCGCTTCTTCCAGCTCATTCAAGCCGTACTGCTCCTGCCTTGCCGCGACTTCTATACTGGTAAGCCCAACGTCAATTTTTGATTCCAACCGCTGTAAAGCGTCTACGCTGGTCAGCGTATGCCATGAAATCGATAAATCATCCGCATTTTCGACATTTATCTCGGTCTGATCACTTGCCATACAATTTTCTCCAATCCATTAATATACAGCAACTCATTTTATTCGCTAATTAAAAAGAAACCCTGATATAATATCAGGGTTTTTGAAAAATCCTATAAATCATCACAAAAGAATAGGAAACGCAAACATAAAATCGAGGGTGGCAAGGCATACCACGCCCATACATAACAATAATGAGATTTTCATTAATTCACAATATTTAGCTTGGTTGATGGAATGGTTCTTTTTATCTATCCAATAATCAACGATCTCAAATCGGTGTTGATGGTCTGCTTAATTTTCGACGCAAACATCAATCATCAATGGCTTCAGGCTTCGGGACAGATTCTTGTCCCCGACGGCAAAATGGTATTTTTGGGAATAACCACGATACCGTCTTTGACCGAATAAGCATCTGTGTCATAATCGGTGTCGATCGGGAAGGGTTTGATACACACATCCTGGCCGATGCGGGCGTTTTTATCAATGATGGCACCTTCAATAACACAGTTCTTCCCGATTCCGACGGGAATCTCGCCCGTGTAATCAAAATAATCAGCGCCCATCAGTACCGAATCTTTAATATGTGTGCCAGATCTGATCATGCTGCGGATGCCGACCACCGAATGATTGATGTTTGCTTCGCTGATGATGCAGCCTTCGTTAATGAGAACATCGTTCAATACGCAGTTAGAAATCCGTGTGGCGGGAAGAAAACGCCCGCGGGTATAAATGGGAGAATATTGATCGTGGATATCAAAGCTGGGGCGCGGCAAGGTCAACTCAAGATTGGCCTCGTAGAACGAACGGATTGTTCCAATATCGTGCCAGTAACCGCTGAATTCATAGCCAAAGACGGATGGCTCATTGCTCACACAATAGGGGATGATGTCATAGCCAAAGTCGTTAAACTCCTTAATTCCGGATTTCATGGTTAACAGGTCAACCAGAACATCCAGGTTGAACAGGTAGATGCCCATGGACGCCAGGAAGGGTTGTTCAGGATCATCGCGGGTGACAAAATTATCCAGGATGTGCGGGTCTTTGGGTTTCTCGGCAAAATCAACGATTTCAGAGGCCTGATCAAGCTTCAGCAAGCCAAAGCGCGAAGCTTCGGAACGGAAGACGGGCTGCACAGCCACCGTCACCTCGGCGTTTTTCTCCCAGTGAAAATCAGCCATCTTGGAGTAACTCATACGGTAAAGGTGGTCACCCGCCAGGATCAGCACGTATTTCGCACGCGTGGTGCGGATTTCAAAGATTTGTTTACGAACCGCATCGGCTGTGCCCTGGTACCATTCTTTGCGGTCCATGGTCTGCTCGGCTGCCCAAATTTGCACGAAGCCGGTGTGAAATTTATCAAATATGTAGGTGTTGGTGATATGGCGGTGCAATGAGACGGAATTATATTGCGTCAGCACTGCGATTTGGTAGATGTTTGAATTAATACAGTTGCTGATGGGGATATCAATCAGCCGATATTTTCCAGCAATCGGCACAGCAGGCTTGGCACGTTCCAAGGTGAGGGGATACAGGCGCTGTCCCTGCCCGCCCCCCAGGATCACCGCCATGATATCAGAATAACTGGGCATCAGGTCTCCTTTCCGTGCAGCGTGTGCATGATCTGGTTTTTCTTATCACATCTATTTTAGCCGATATTTCGGAAATAACGATTGCTGAAAGTTTATTTCGATGTGTTGTCCCCTTCCCCGGTTTTTTGATGATGAACAATCTCAAGAATTTCCTCAGCGGATTGCAGGGTGCCCTCACTGATTGGGCCGAGCATCTGTGCCAGTTCTGCCAGCCGCTCCTGGTCCGCCAGGGGTTGGACTTCAACGTGGGTGCGTCCATCCTGAAGCGCCTTGACGACCCGGTAGTGCTGCTCGCCGTAAGCCGCCAGTTGCGGCAGGTGGGTGATGCACATCACCTGGTGCTGGCGAGAAAGGTTCCACAGTTTTTCGCCGACAACCATGCCGACACGACCGCCAATCCCCTGATCAATTTCATCAAATACCAGCGTTGGGATTTTATCGGCGTTCGCCAGCACGTTTTTCAAAGCCAGCATCAAGCGAGAGGTCTCGCCGCCTGAGGCAATCTTAACCAGGGGTTTAAACCCTTCCCCGGGGTTGGTTTCAACCAGGAACTCCACCCGGTCGATGCCGTTGGCGTCGAAAGCCACGCGTTGACCGTCCTGCAGCGGCAGGCCGTTTTCATCCGGGCGTTGGGTAATCTCAATTTGAAAGCGTGCCCGTGCCATCTGCAGATCCTGCAGTTCAACCTCAATCCCACGACTGAGACCGCCGGCGGATTCTGACCGCCGCTGGCTGAGGGCTTGCCCGTATCCTGACAGGGTCGTCATCAAGCTGACCTGGCGATCTTCCAGTTCTGAAATCCGCTCCTCGGCATGGGTGATCGATTCCAGTTCAGTGCGGGCTTTTAGGGCATATGCTACGATCGCGTCGATCGACTCGCCATATTTTCGCTTCAGGTTGTTGACCAGATCGATGCGTTCTTCAACCTGGTCTAACAGGCGTGGGTTAAACTCGATGTTTTCGGCGTAATTGCGCACCTCCAATGCCAGGTCTTGCAGGGCGGTCACACTGGAAGACAGGCGCTCATACAACGGCTCTGTGGATGTATCGATGCGCGCCAGGCTGTGCAGGGCGTCCAGTGCTTCACCGAGCAAGTCGTTTACACCGCCCACTTCTGGCGAGCCTTCTTCCAGAACGATCAGGGCTTGCTGGGCATGTTTGGCCAAGCTTTCTGCATTGGCCAGGCGGGTTCGATCCTGGCGCAGGCTGGTTTCTTCGTCGGTCTGCAACTGGGCAGCGTCGATTTCCTGGATCTGGTAGGTGAGCATGTCCACTCGGCGGGCAGCATCCTGTTCCAGGGCGTGTAGATGCTGTAATTCCGCCCGGACTTCAACCAGTTGGCGGTAGACAACCTGGTATTGATCCAGCAACTCGCCGATATCGGCAAAGCCATCCAGCAGGTGCAGGTGATTGCGAACATGCAGCAAGGATAAATGCTCCGATTGTCCGTGAATATCAATCAGGTATTCACCTACTGAGCGCTGCAGTGCTGCTGTCACCGTTCGCCCATTGATGCGGGCTGTGTTGCGCCCTTCGCGGCGGATCTCTCGCCCCATAACGATGTAATCCGGGTCGTCGAGCAGTTCCTCTGCCTTCAGCAAGGCGTGGATCGGCTCACGAACGGCAGAGTCCAGGCGGAAGGTGGCCTCGACCTGGGCACGTTTGGCGCCGGTGCGAATGGTGGTGGTTTCAGCGCGACCGCCCAGCACCGCTTCCAGTGCGTCCATGATGATTGATTTGCCAGCGCCGGTTTCACCGGTGAAGATCACCAACCCGGGTAAAAAGTCCAGGTGTAGTTTCTGGATAATAGCAAAATTTTCAATCTGTAATTCAGTTAACATTGATGATCCTCACTACCGCTGGTTTCCAGAAAGGCGATAATATGCTGATGGCACCGCCATTACGAGATAAAGGATTTGATAACCCAGCGGCAACAGGCTGAAAAGACTAAACGCGCCCGCACCCAGGCTAATGAGCAAATTAAACAGGATGAGTACAGGGATTGGCAACCCGCCCAGGATGATTCCCAGCCTTACCAGTTGGAACAGTCTTTTGCTGCGCCGCTTTTTCGTGACCAGGCGGACCGCTTCAGCGATACCCACGCCGGCTGCAGGCGCCAACAGAACCGTAAAAAAACCGATCAATGAGGTCAGCCAGCTACCCAACAGGCTCAGCAGCGCCGCGATGATGAAGCCCAGGATGTAATCCTGGGGGCGGCTGGTATCGAAGGTCTTTTGTTGCTGTCTGACGCAATCTGAGCAGCGGTAACCCGTAGGTGTCTGGATGGCTTCAGATGGGGTAATTGGCTTGCTGCAGCGACTGCAGCGCAGGGTGATATCTTCTGTGTGAATATGATTATGATCTGACATTGGATTTACTACTGAGTAAAGGGTTGTGTTCCATATACGCGGTCAGGTTGCGATAAAAGTAGTTCGGGTCCTGAAAGCGAACCATCAACAGCGACTTTTCATGGGCAGAGACTTCAACGCAATCCCCGCTGCTCAGGTGAACCGGCGGCTGACCGTCGACGCTGACCACGGCTTCGTGTGAGCTCAGGACGCGCATTGTCACCGACGAGCCCTCCGAGAGGACAACCGCCCGGTCAACCGACAGGTGGGGAGCGACCGGCATCAATAGAATGTTGCGGATTTCAGGCGGCAAAATCGGTCCACCTGCTGCCAGTGAGTAGGCTGTGGAGCCCGTGGGCGTGGCTGCAATAAGGCCATCTGCTACATAGCTGGCAATGTGCTCGCCGTTGAGCAGGGCTTCGACATTGATCGGGCGCACATAGCGGCCCCGGGCAACCACCACATCGTTGATCACATCAAAAGGATCCTGTTTTTCACCACAGCAAACGCAGCGCGCACGAAGCATCATGCGCGCTTCATAGCGAAAGTCACCGGACAACAATCGTGGAAAATATTCGCGCCATTGATCGCGTTTGAGCTCAACCAGGAAACCAAAAGTGCCGATATTGATGCCCAGCAGGGGGATGTCCACAGGCGCACACAGGTGGCCGGCGCGCAGAATGGTACCGTCGCCGCCTAAAGCAATCACCAGGTCATGTGCTCCCGTTTTGACGGACTTCCGTAAATCTTCGTCATAAAGTGAGCCCACATCAGCGTTTCCACCTAGGGCTTGAATCGTTAAACCAACCTCCCCGGCAACTTCCAGTGCTCGGGGAATATTGGGGTGTGCCAGAACGGCAATGCTTTGCGGAGGTTCAGGGTTGATGGTCATCGTGTTCTAATTATAGTCTTTTTTCAAGCAACGGCTTGATCAGGGCTTATTCCACCCAGGTCCACACAAACCCGGTCGTTAAGGGTATCCCGGTTATGATTTCTTCTGGCTTCAACCCGGGAAAGGTAAAATGATACAGCGAGCCTTCGGAAACGATAAAAAACCCTTTTGAATCGGGCTGCCAGGTCAGGGATTCAACAGGCTGGTCGATCAGCGTTTGCAGTGGGTTACTGCTATGGGATTGAAACAGGCGTGCCCCAGCCCTGGAATTCTCACCATCACCCCAGGCGATAACCCAGCTCCCATTAGGTGCCAGGCGCGCATTGCCCTCACCTGGCAGGAGAATGCTTTCACCCTGGGGGGTGAAAAACAACGCCCCCTGTGTACCTGAGGCCACAAACCTTCCGACTGTGTCCCAAATGAGATGGGTCCAATCGCCTGCAGCCTGTAAGACCTGCACCGGGCTGTCGAGTTCTCGTCGATAGATGCCGCCAGACAGACCCTGGGCAATCGCGTTTGAAAAACTGATGCTGAACGCTGTTACGCCAGTACCGGGATCATAAGCTGCTTGTTGAAAGGCATTTTCAAAGATGATAGATTCTTTCACCTCATCTGCACTGACCTGGCGCAGCAACCTGGGACCACTTTCAGTGTTGGAATAGCTCAAAAAGGTGTGTGGGTTAATCCAGCCAATGATCACTTCTTCAAAGCTGTCGATTGGTGGAAGATAGAGGGTGTTTTGGCTGTCATAGCTGGGAAAGCGCAAGCCTGAAACCAAAACCGAGTGCCATGTTTCCAGCTGATGCTCGTATTCGAACTCCTGGGAGATCAACCACTCCCCGCCCGGTGACCACACAGGCGATGCATTTTGAGAATAAAGACCATTTACACGATCGATGCGGTTGTTGAGCGTATCGGCAACATACAGGTCGCTGGACTCTTGATCTAATGCAGCTGAAAAAGCCAGGTAGCGGCTGTCTGAGGACCATGCCAGTCCATCCGAGCGTGTGACGGTCATCAGGGTTTCCAGCGCTCGGTCGCCCTGGTTGTGGACGATTTTGCGCTGAACCGTGATCGATAGCAATGGAGTCAGCTTGCTAACCTCAAATGAGGGCAGGTTGATCTGGTAAAGTGCCAACTCGTCTGTGTTCTCCGCTAATCCTGCTCGGATGATCAATTTACTGCCATCGGGAGCCAGGCCCCGGGTGAGGTCAGTGGTGATGATCGGCTCGGGCAAGCTGATGCGATGAATTTTGTGGGTATTGATATCATAAGCATTCAAGCCTTCGCCCTCAGGGTCTGGGAATACCAGCCAGGGGCCGTGGGCATTTTCCCGGGGTGTTGATGTTATTGTGGCAGTGGACGTAGCGACTGGCGTGTTGCTCGGTGCAGTCGGGGTAAAGACAAACGGGGCTGTTCCGGCGATTGCATCCCGAGTCAGGGCGATCTCCGTGTTCCGTACATCAGCAGTGGACGTTCCTGCCCAGGACGCCGGACGCGGTGAAGTCAACTGACAAGCCATCCCGGTTCCAAGAAAGAGAACCACCCCCCAGATCAGAAATGCTTTTTTGTGTCTGCTCTGACGCCCGGGCATTATTCTTCAATGATCTCCAACCGGGACATGGAGGCAACCAGCGCTTTCAAGCCCAGCCCGTCAAAATAGACCTCCACGGTTTCATCGCCATATTCCAGGCGGCTGTTACGAACGATACCTTCCCCATAAACCGGGTGTCGCACGTGCATTTCCGAGTAAAAGCGCTGTTCGCGCTTTGTGGGCGGTTTGGGTGTGCCTGCCTGTGCTCTTGAACCGTAGGTTCGATTCCATTGATATTGTTGGTAGTCATCGCTTTCATCCCAGCGATCAACCCGGCTGACACGTCCCTGGGTGAGGTTTGCCGGCAGGTCCATCAAAAATCGGGAAGGCAGCATGGTTTCGTAATTGCCATAAGGGGTGCGTCGCCTGTGTGCGCGGGTGAGATACAGGCGATCTTTGGCGCGGGTCATCCCCACATACATTAAGCGCCGTTCTTCAGCTAATTCCTCTTTCTCATCCAATGATCGGCTATGAGGCAGGATGTGTTCATCCAGCCCGATGATAAAAACTTGCGGAAACTCCAGCCCCTTGGCGGAGTGCAGAGTCAGCAAGGTGGGGGCATCAATTGTTTCCGGGAGGGTGTCCTGATCGGCGACCAGGGCCATCGTTTCTAAAAATACGTCCAGGCCTGCTTCTTCATATTCCAACAGCACGGACCGCAGCTCCAGAACATTCGCCCACCGGTCCAGAAGCACATCATCCTCGGCTTTGATGTAAACCTCATAATCCGTATCCAGCAGTACCTGGTCGAACAGTCCTGTGAGTGATGCCTGGTCCAGGCTGCTGCGCCAGCCGATCAGCAGCTTGCTGAAAGGCAACAACCGGGCTGCGAACGATCCTAATGCCTGTGCAAATTCCGAATCAGGCTGCAGGGATAAGGATAGGAGAACCTCGCCGCTGCTGACGCCGCTCTCGCGGGCAATTTCTTGCAGACGCTGCAGGGTGACCGCACCAATGCCGCGCGGCGGGAGGTTGATCACCCGGCTGAGGCTGACCTCATCCTTGGGATTGTAGATCAAGCGCAGAAAGGCAATCATGTCTTTGACTTCACGGCGACCGTAAAAACGCTGCGCACCCACCAGGCGATAGTTCATATTCGCGCGGCGAAAGGCTTCTTCCAGCAATCGAGATTGGGCATTGGTGCGGTACATGATGGCAAAATCAGATTCTCCGGCCGTTTTCTGTTCAAACTGGCGAGCGATGATGTCCACCACGTAGGCAGCCTCATCGTAATCATCGAGCGCTTCGTAGACGACTACCGGTTCGCCTTTACTGCGCTCCGTAAAGAGAACCTTTTTTGTCCGGTGCACATTTTTATTGATCACCGTTGTTGCAGAATCCAGAATGGTTTGAGTTGAACGGTAATTTTGTTCCAGTAAAATTTCTACATGGTCGGGAAAATCGCTTCTGAAACGTTCCACATTCTTATAATCCGCGCCACGCCAGCGGTAGATGGATTGATCTTCATCACCAACCAGGAATAGGTTGTGGTGATGAGCGCCTAAATGGAACAGCAGGTCGTATTGTGCCTGGTTGGTGTCCTGGAATTCATCGACCAGGATGTGTTTAAATCGCCGGGAATATTTTTGACGCACATCGGGTTGATTCTTCAGCAAACTCGCGGTATACAGCAGCATATCATCAAAGTCCATGGCGTTGCTGGCAACCAGGTAAGCCTGGTATGCTCTGTAAAATGACTGGATGATCTCATCTCGATAATTTTCTAAAGGGAACTCTTCCGGTGTCTGGAGGTCGTTTTTTGCGTTGCTGATTTTTGTTAGCACCTGGCGGGGATTAAAGTCCTTCTCATTGAGCCGGTGTTCTTTGATGACGCGCTTGATTAATGCGTGTTGATCATCCTCATCAAAGATCACGAAATTGGAATCTACGGGCAGGTAAGCGGACTCACGCCGCAGGATGCGTCCACATATGGCATGAAAGGTGCCCAGCCAGAGGCCCTCGACCCTCTCCCCCAGTAAACCCCTGATGCGATTGCCCATTTCCCTGGCAGCCTTATTCGTAAAAGTAACAGCCATGATCTGGTAGGCAGGCACTTCTAATGCCGCGATCAGATAAGCCACGCGGTAGGTCAGCACGCGGGTCTTTCCGGACCCGGGACCTGCCAGCACAAGAATTGGACCCGGTGGGGAGGCCACAGCCTGTTTTTGTTGCGGGTTAAGCTCTGTGAGGAAATCAGACATGATGAAAAAGATTCTACCTTTGCCCTATCGGCGCGTCAACGCGCCCGATCTGAGTGTCCCCCAGCTAAAGGTTGAACCGGACGGTGATCACATCGCCATCCTGAACAAGATAGCCCTTGCCTTCCAGGCGCAGTTTGCCCGCCTGGCGCGCCTCTGTAAAACCGCCCAGTCGGACCAAATCATCGACGTCAATCACCTCGGCGCGGATAAAGCCTTTTTCCATATCTGAATGGATCTTGCCAGCAGCTTCCAGAGCGGTTGACCCGCGCGAGATCGTCCAGACATGGGCTTCTTTTTCTTCTTCCACAGTGAAAAAGGAGAGTAAATCCAGCAAATCGTAGGATGAACGCACCAGGCGGTTGCGGCTGGGTTCCTGAATGCCATATTCTTTCATGAACAGTGTCGCATCTTCGGGGCTCAACTGGGCAATCTCCATCTCCAGTTTGATGGGCATGCAAATTGGCTTTGTAAAGCTGTTGAATGCATCCAAATTGATGAGGGCCTGACCCTCTGATTGATTGACCACAACCAGTTGGGGTATCCGGCTCAACAGACCATGACCGGAGAGCTTTTTTTCTTCTTCCGGGCTGAAGGTTTCGCCGCGCAGGGGGAGTCCCTGGGACAGGGTTTCGTTGAGCCTGATGAATAATGCTTGCTCACGTCCGATTTCCGCTCTGTCACGACCATACCCTCCCCGCTGCCGTTCCTCTTCCAGGCGGATTAACTTACGTTCTATCTGAATCAGGTCATGAAGCATGAATTCCGATTCCATGGTCGCCAAATCTCGCAACGGGTCAACTGAACCGGCTGAATGGGGCACAAGGGGGTTTTCAAATTGCCGGATGACATGAATGAAACCATCCATTTGCGACAAAGTATTGAGCAGTGGACCAGAAATGCCACTCCTGGCTGATTCGCCGTCCAATCCGCCAATATCGACATAAGTGACCTTGGCATAAACCGTCTTCTTTGGGCGGAACAATTTGACCAGGGCATCCACGCGCGCATCGAGAACGTCGATTACGGCGGTATGCAGCGAAAGTTTGCCCCCGCTGATCCCTGTGGGGGCGTTGCCCTGTGTGAGGGTGTTAAATAAGGTGGTTTTTCCGGATTGAGGTAAGCCGATGATGCCTAATTTCATTACTGCTCCAATAGTCAGTCCACCTTGCTTGGAAGGAGGATGAACTTCTACCTGTAAATGATACCCAATTAATCCCTGGCGAGTTGAAGCGGGGTGTGTGGTTTTACAATTGAAATCCCGGATTTAAGGCATCTCGATGGAATTGCTTGACCTGGATCGGTGGATTGGATAAAATAATACCGGATAGCCGGAGTGGCGGAATAGGCAGACGCGCACGACTCAAAATCGTGTGCCTTCGGGCGTGTGGGTTCGATTCCCACCTTCGGCATGCTAATGCTCAAAAAGCTCATCGAGGTGAGCTTTTGCATTTAAAGAGCCGATTGATCACTTGATTTCTGGATGCTGGCGGTCTGAATTAAGGTATCATTGAAGTGATGAACAACCCATTCATCCTGAACATCCGCCTGCTTGGTGCGGTTGAAATTTATTCTGATGATAGGCGCATCAAGATACCCCGTAAGATCGAGCGGGCGATCCTTTATTACCTGGCAGCAACACACCGCCGGGTCAGCCGCTCAACGCTGATTGATCTTCTGTGGCCATCGGCAGAGCAGGTTGATCCGCGTGGGACGCTCAGAACCGCACTTTCCCGCTTACGCAACCGCCTTCCCGATAAGTCTCTGCTGGTTACAGAACTTGACCAGGTTGCGTTAGATTTCTCCCGCTGCTTTGTTGACCTGGTCAAGTTTACTGAATCCTATCAGAGCCTGCACGGTTTACTGTCCGTCTTTCCGAAAAATCAACCCCTTCCGACGCAAATTGTCAATCAGATTAGAGAGAGTCTTAGCCTATGGCGCGGCGACCAGATCATCCAGGGAGATGATCTGAGCGATTATCCGGAATTGGATGTCTGGCAGCAAGCTTTGAGCAGGGGCCTGGAATTGCAGCGGGTTTCATTGATGAAACGATTAGCAGACCATTATCAAGCCTCCGGTCAACTGGAAATAGCTTTAGATTTGCACCTTCATTTAGGTCGCCTGAATTACTGGGACATCCCTGCCCACCAGGCTGTTTTTGATATTTTATCGAAATTGGGGCGTCATCAAGAAGCAGTTGAGTATTGTGACGCGCTGGAAGTGATTTTTGACCGTAAATATCAATCACCACTGCCTGATGAAATTATTATCTGCTGTCAACGTTCTGAGCATTTACTCAATGCCGGCTCGAAAAAAGAAAACCAGGTTTGGCCTTCATCCACTTCCATGCAACTGCCGCTGATTGGGCGGTCTGCGGAGTTGACCCAGCTCAGGCGAGCCTTTTTTCGGGGCGGGTTGGTAATGCTAAAAGGTGAAATGGGCGTCGGGAAAACCCGCCTGGTTCAGGAATTATTTGAAACCTTAACACCTAAACCTATCCTGCTGATGGCAACAGCCACAGAAAGTGAAATCACTCTTCCATTTGCGCCCATTGTTCACATGTTGCGCCGTTATGTCCCAGAAGCAGCTTTGCTGAGCATGGATACTGTTTGGGCTAACCAGCTCACACTATTATTGCCAGAACTGATCGAATTACGCACCGATTGTGATCCATCAATTCTTCAACAATTGCCTGCTGCCAGGCAGCATTTATTGGGCGCACTTCATCACCTGTTGAAACTTGTCTCCCAGCAGTTTGGTCGGCTGCTATTATTTCTGGATGATGCTCATTGGGCAGATCTGCAGACTTATCAGGCCCTGTCTTACCTGTTAACCCAGGGATTTTTTGACAAAGATGGTGTCTTGATGATG
Source organism: Chloroflexota bacterium (assembly GCA_029548365.1). Classification (GTDB taxonomy): domain Bacteria; phylum Chloroflexota; class Anaerolineae; order Anaerolineales; family Anaerolineaceae; genus Brevifilum. Next base: position 68,726 of record JAKPNN010000002.1, on the reverse strand, counting down.
GCTTCGAGTTCAGAAAATCCAAGTCGGTATGTTGATGAATTTATCGATTATGCTCGTCGTACCTACCCTGTAGAAATCATCAGCGTCATTGGATTAACACCGGAAGATTTTGGAACTTTTACCCACCTGATTATTAAACGACCTTTACCGGCTGAATTTTTTGATCAGTTGTATCACGAAACGCAGGGCAACCCCTTTATGGCTTTAGAAACCCTACGTCATGTGGTGGAGAATTACCCTGACATTGAAGATTTACAAGCTGTTGACCGTTTTCCCCTACCCGAGAGCGTCCACGGAATGATCCGAGAGCGTTTGAAACGGTTGGGCGAAGCAGAACAGCACATACTCACCTGCGTTGCAATCATTGGGAACGATATCTCATTAAGCTTGTTGCAGTCTGTAGTCGATATCGACCAGGATCAGTTCCTGTCAGCCATTGACCAGTTGATTCGGTCCGGTTTTTTGGATATGACGACCATCCCAACAACAAATGAAGAACGCCTGGAGTTTACTCATCAAAAGATGAGCGAAGTTGTATTCAAAGAAGCCACACCTGTCTATCGACAGCAGATTCATCAAAAAATTGCAGATTTGTTGAGCCTGGAACCGCATGCTTGTGACCAGGCAGCTATCATCGCCGATCATTACATCAGTGCCGGTGATGTGATCAATGCTTTTGATTGGTTGATAAAGGCAGCAGAGCATGCCTGGAATCTGGGCGCAAAGGAGGACGTGCTGCGCGCCTATCAAAAGGCTGAGGAAATCCTGAATCGTGCCTTCCCGGGGGTTTTTGGAAATGAAAAAATTATCCAGCTTTACCATCGATGGAGCAACTTTGCTTATCAATCAAATCAGGTCAGCTTGTTGGAGGAGGTGGGGATTAAGCTTCAACACATCGCGGAAATACACACCTCTGACTCGTTGATGGGTTTATCAAGCTTATCCCTAGCAAATGCCTGTTTTTTGCGTGGAAACTGTGATAATGGACTTGTTTTGATCCACGACGCAGTCAGACACCTGGAAAAGACGAACGATATTGAGATATTGATCCAGACGCTTTTCTGTCAGGCGTCACTCAGGTGGTGGAACCTTGGTTTTGACGCCGTTTTTGCTTCAGCAGACCGGATGGTTAAATTGATTGACGCCCTTCTACCTGAGGTTTCTCATAAGACCCAGTATCAATTCCTCGCCCAGATGCTCGCCGCTTTAACCTATTATGCTAAAGGAGATGCGGATAGTGCCATGGAATTTTCCCAGAAGATTTACCAAACTTACTTCAACCAGATTGGAACGTTTGACCGTTTGCTGATCTACCACATGTTGACTAACTGTAATTTTGTCGCCGGGAACATTGACCGCAGTGCGCATTTTGCCCAGGAGGGCGTAGCAATCGCCCAGGTTCTTGACAATTCTTTTTCTGAAACGCTTTCGCTGATTAACCTGTGTAAAGTCCAAATTATTCAGGCGGAACTCGATGAGGCTTATCACCACATTATCCGAGCGCGAAAATTGGCTGAGAAAACCCATAATATTTACTACATTGTGGCTGTAAACACCTTGCTGGGCAACATCTATGACATTCTCCATAGCAACGCCCAGGCCATGCACTATTATCGTCTCGCCCAGATTCGCCAGGGGTATTTCTTGCAATCCTATTACGGATTGGAGAACAATGTCGCTCTGGCACGTTTGTTGACGCGCAGCGGACAGCCTGCAGAAGCCAGGGAAATATTAAAATCCACCCTGGCAACGACTGAGGAAAAGGGTCTGATGGCTATTTACATCCAGGCGTTGTTGGCAGATGGATTAATTGATTTGGAAGCCAAGAACTTTAAGACCACTGAACAAAAATTCTCCACGGCGTTAAAGCTGGCAGAGCAAAGAAACCTGGCCCAGGAAATAGCCTGGGGCAATTTTCGTATGGCACAACTGGCTTTTTCACGGGGGGAGTTTAATCAAGCAGAAGAATTATTGATGGAAATCCTTGGTTTGTCCCGATCGTTAAGGATGAAGATGCTCAACAAAAACGCCTTAGAATTAGCAGGACAGCTTTCCAGGCATATCAAATTGCGAATTCATCCACAGGAACTCAGGTCTGCTTACCAGGCCCTGTTATCTGATTTTGACGCATACACCCAAAGTGAACCCTTGAGGAAAGAATTCTTACATGCCCTGCAGGTTTGGCGGGAAGAAAACAGTTTTTCTTAATGACGTGTCCACGTTTTGGTAACGGTGTTGTGGTACACTAAATTAAGTTGTACTGAGAAGTATAAACGGGCATGTGATAGAGGGGTTCACGTGCAAGAGAACTGGCAATGCAATGGGAGAAAAAGGGCACTGCCAGTTCTTTTATTAATTTTGTTTGATGAAGGCAACGGTTACGCCAGCCCCGCCCTCTGTGTCTCCGCCGCTTTCATAGCGATCAACGAAGGGGCTGAGTCGCAGGGCTTCCCGCACAGATTCGCGCAGGCGACCGGTGCCCTTGCCATGGATGATCCGCACAAAGGGCAATCCGGCCAGGAAGGCTTTTTCTAAATATCCTTGAAGGGCGTCCAGCCCTTCATCCACCCGCTGACCGCGCATATCCATCTCGACCCCGGGGGATTCATGCGTCCTGGGGAGGATGGTTTTTCCGGGTTTTGTTGTGCTTTTTTGGGGTTCAGGCGAATCTTCTTCGGGGTCGCCTTTACGGATGATATCCGAACGGCGGGCGCGTATCCTGAGCATACCGACCTGGACTTCAATATCAGCCTCGGTAAGACCGGTGACCACGCCATCCTGGGCAATCGAGCGGAGATGAACTTTTTCACCCAGCCGCAGGGGACCTTTGGGTTTGCGTACCGGTTTTTTGGGCGTCTGGCGGACCACAGGTTCTGCCAGCTCTTCTTCCAGGGTTTCAACGACTTCTGCAACCTCGTTAACAACATCCAGCGGCTGGTGCGCCCTGGCAAGTTGACGCCGCAGGGTTTCCAGTTCGTCGCGCACAATCATTAACTGACCCTCGGCTTCCAGACGAGCTTTTTCCAGCAGGGCAAAGCGCTCATCTTCGATCTGGTCGAGGCGATCGGCCAACTCTTTGCGGATCGCCTCTGCCTCTTTTTGGGCAATTTCTGCAGCTTCGCGTGCCTGTCGCGCCAGGTCTCGCTGGCGATGGATCTCATCGAGCAAATCTTCTGCCCGCAGGTCGGTGGGATCGATCTCGGCACGAGCCGCAGTGATAATTGACTCTGGCAAACCCAAACGTTCGGCTATCGCCAGGGCGTTGGATCGCCCAGGTAGCCCGATGGTGAGGTGGTAGGTTGGTTGGAGCGTTCCGAGGTCAAACTCAACGCTGGCATTCAACACCCCCGCGGTGGTGTGGGCGTAGGCTTTGAGCTCCGGGTAATGCGTGGCCACCAGGCAGGTGATGCCACGCTCTAACAGGTGAGCCAGCACCGCGCGAGCCAGGGCAGACCCCTCCTGCGGATCCGTCCCGGCGCCCAATTCATCCAATAAGACCAGCGACTTAGGCGTCGATTTATTCAAAATGCCGTTGATATTGGTCACATGACCGGAGAATGTTGATAGGGATTGCTCGATGGATTGTTCGTCGCCGATATCAGCATAGACATCTTCAAATACCGACAGGGTCGAGCCCGATTGAACGGGAATCTGCAGACCCGATTGAGCCATCAATATCAGCAACCCGACGGTTTTCAGTGTTAACGTCTTTCCGCCTGTGTTTGGCCCGGTGATGACCAGCGCATAGGTTTCAGCATCAAGATCCACATCGATGGGAACTACGGTTTTGGGGTCTAACAGGGGGTGGCGAGCTTTGAACAACCGGATGGTGCTGCCGGGGTGGATGGTGCCTGTTTCCCTGGTTGGCACCAGGAGCGGTTCGACTGCATCGATATCCTGCGCGAAACGGGCACACATGCAAGCCAGGTCAAGCTCAGCCAGGGCTTCAACCATGTGTTTGAGGACATCGCCATGCTCACCGATGCGCAGGGTCAATTCTGCCAGGATGCGCCGGATCTCGTCACGCTCTGCCAGGACCAGCTCGCGATAGCGGTTGTTCCACTCCACCACCGCCAACGGTTCAATGAACAGGGTCGCTCCCGACGAGGATTGGTCGTGAATCACCGCTTTGATGCGCCCTTTGTACTCTGCCCTGAGCGGCAGCACATGCCGTCCATTGCGCTGGGTGATGATCGGTTCCTGCAGCATGCGGGCTGTGCTGGGCTCTGATAGAAAACGTTGCATGCGCGCCATCATGCGTTCGTAGGTGATCTTAAGCTCGCCGCGGATTTGGGAAAGTTTATCTGAGGCAGAATCGAGGATGTCGCCCCGTTCGGATATTGTTTTGTTGATCTGATCCACCAGCCCCAAACCCACGGGCAGGTGCTCTGCCAGGCTGGAAAGCAAAGGCGTTTCTTCGATCAGGTTCTCCAGGACGCGCCGCGCCGAACGTGCGACGATCAACGTGTTTTTTATCTCCAGCAAATCCCCGGGTTCAAGCACACCCTCGCGGCGCGCAACCCCGATTTGGGGGCGAATGTCGCGGGCGTTGTGAAAAGGCAGATCAAGGCTCAGACTGAGAATATGGCGTGCCTCGCGGGTAGCAGATTGCCGGTCACGCACGTCCTGCAGGTCTGATTGGGGTTGCAGGCGGTGCGCAAGTTCAGCAGAGGCGCTGAAACTGGCGTAGTCTACCAATCGGCTGATAATTTTGTCGTATTCAAGGGTCAGATAAGCTTTTTTATCCATGCGAAGTTAGTTTATCACGAATTTACTTCCTGGAGGTGAAGATACGGGTGAGATCAATAGGGTGAAAAGTACCACTCCGTTTTGGAGATTTCATGGGAGGTGAATTGAATCATTGAAATTGGTAATCCGTGTACTGCGATGTTTTTCTGGGCACTTTCTTGGATGGAACGCGTGCAGAATAACTATTAAAAAGGAACACATGCCACATTAATAAACGAGCGGTTCAATTGTGATATTCCGAGAGGAAACCTTTAGTGCGATTTATGGTTGTTAAAACCCGCCAAACCAGCAACTAATTTATTGCACTGTTGACGATAGCCTTCAATCAGATGATCATAGACCGGAAAGCTTTGCCAATCTTCGATCAGATGGTGTTCGTCCAGCCAATCGTAAGTCCGTTTCGACCCAGAAAGCCAATTGACGGTGACTTCAAACCCCAGATCGCGTTTGGCAGCACTGTTGTCGAAGATGTTGGTGTACTGAAAATTGAGATAGGTGACGATGGCGTTTTCCGGCGTGATGCGGGCTAGGATGTCCGCAGGAATGTGGACGATGTTTGGTTTGGGCGCGCCAATGGCTGCGGCCAGGCGCTCGTGGTATTGATTCCAGGTTTGCCATTCCTCACCGGCCAGGTGATAGACCTTTCCAAAGGCAGTTTCGTTCCCTGCTGCGTTGACAAACGCGCGGGCAACATCATCAACATGACATGAGACCCACAGGGACTCGCCATCGCCGTGAACAATCACGGGTTTGCCCTGGCGGATTCGGTCCAGGAAATAGGTGTCACTGCCGAGAGTATGAATGATGGTTCCGCCTTCGCCATAGGTGCTGGCTGGCCGCAGGATGGTGACCGGGAAATGTCCGGCATGGTGGGCAGCCATGAACACATCTTCGCAGGCGGCTTTTTCACGCCCATAATCCGAGAGGGATTCCCGCGGGTGGGATTCAAGCACAGGAAAAGTCGCCGGCGGCTTGGTGTAGACGTCAACCGTGCTACAGAAGATCAATTGCCCCGTTTTGCCGGTCAACGCCCGGATGGCGCTTTCAGCCTGTTCCGGTTTATAGCAAACCATATCGATAACACAATCAAAGGGCCCGGCAGCGGCAATTTGTTCTTCAAAAGCAGCCAAGTTGTTCCGGTCGCCCCGGATGTGCTTATAATTGCCATCCACTCTGGACTCGGTTTGGCCGCGGTTGAACAGGGTCAGGTTGTGTCCGGCTTCGAGCAGTTGGCGGCTGATGGACGTGCTGATCAGACCTGTTCCACCGATGATCAGGATGTTCATAGAGTTTCTCCAATTTGGTAATTGGTTTTGCAGAATTATAAATGATAGTAATTCAGAAATATTCTGGCAAAAGATGAATTTAGAGCAAGAATCCTATTCCTTAAAGTAGATTTTATCAAGATCATAGTTTCCACTATTGAACTCGACCAATTTATCCCAATTTATTTCCCCGATGTCGTCACAATAATTATCAAGAAATAGTTTGGTAAAGCGATTGACAACACGATTCTTTTCAAGATAAAACGAATCATTATGCTCTTTGGCACGAAATCCTAATGGTTCGATGATTTCTTTGTACAATTCTTTGTTTCCACTAATTAAGAACTAAAAGTTTTGACCTACAACTTTCATATAACCACGTAGAAAGCTAATTTTTGTCTTTCCATAGCAAATACCAAGGACAGATTGAACATTCTTATGGATATTGGATTGCTTTACCCTCTTGACTGCATTTTCCAGATCTTCCTGTAGCTTTTTATGCTGGGAACTGTTTCCCCAACTTGTACCTGACTTGATGGAGACAATATAATGAATGTCATCTTTAAAGAATTCCAGATCCACACCCGGTGCAGAAGATTTGTGCCCATTATATGTTTGACCTGCAATGAAAATTGCTAATTCTTCAAGAAAATCCCCAAACAATTTTTCTTCTGATGAGGATAAAAAAGCATCGAGTAGCCCTGTGATCAATTCATTTGCTGTTGAAACATTTTTTGCTCTGAAAAGATATGGGTTTTTCTTCAATAATTTATTTAAGTCGAGACTCTCCAATGAATATATCCTGCATTGATGAAAATAAACAATGTTCTTATTAACAAAATCGCATATTTAGAGAAATTCTACTTTATTCATTTATTCCTCATCATTATCGACTTGATATGCACCTGAATTTTCAGCAATTATTGGCAATCTTATCTGCAGGTCCGTTAATCTATTGTTGCTCAATTCAACATAATTCTTTTCAGTATCTATTCCCAGATATTTTCTTCCCAATTGTAAGGCTGCAACAGCTGTTGTTCCTGAGCCAATAAATGGATCAAGAACTAAATCATTTGGCTTTGTGAAGAGTTTAATAAACCAAAGGGGTAAATCAATTGGAAATGCTGCACTATGATTTCTGTTAGAGCATTCGGTTGCTAAATGAATAACATTGTTTGGATAAACCTTTTGCCTTCCAACCCAATTGCTAATGTTTTTCCCAAAACCACTACCCACTTTTGATTCATCCCTGATTTTATCAGTATCGCTTAAATTGCTTAACCTATCCTTTGCCCAATCCCCGACGGGCACCATAACAGCTTCTTGATACATATAAAATTTTTTATTTTTATTAAATTGAAGTAGCCTTTCCCAATTATCACGGAATCTATTCGGCCATTTTCCTGGATAAGAATTTTTTTTATGCCAGATGAATTCCTCTGTCCATAGCCAACCACATTCCCGCATTTTGTGTATTAAATCAATAACATAGGTGTGTCTTTCTCCATTGACTACTCTTTCTTTAATATTTAAAATGAAGGTTCCTTGTGGCTTTAATACACGGAAGAATTCAGTTGCTTTTGGCATAAACCAATTTACATATTCGTCAGGTTTTATTCCACCATAAGTTGTCTTTCTTTGGTCAGCATAGGGAGGTGAAGTAAATATTAAATCAATACAATTACCTGGCAAAGTTTTTAATACTTTCTCACAATCACCTAACATTATCTGATTTTCAATATTCATAACTAAATCCATTTTTAGAACAATTGTTATATATAAATATAGCTCAATTTGGTAACTCCCGTCAAGATTATTTCCTTAATATTTTATTTAATATTATCTACAGGTATTTCCTCTGCGATCTCAATTCCATCCAGGCGCACGTCACAGCGGTAAGCGTGGACTTCCACGCCGGCACGATTGACCCAGCGCAACCCGGCAGCAAATTCGGGGTCGACTGTCTCATAAGGGGTGAAGCGTTGTGCATCGCTGCGCTGAGCGATGAAGACCGCGCTCGCCTGCTCACCGCCTGCCGCCAATTCTGCCAAAGTCTCCAGGTGTCGTCGGCCGCGCGTTGTGGGGGCATCGGGGAACATGCCCATACCATTTTCAACAAAGGTCACTGATTTAACCTCCACCCAGCACACAGTTTCAGGCGATGACAGGCGAAAGTCCAGCCGGCTGTGCCCATAGGTGACTTCTTTTTCAATGCTTGTAAAAGGGAAAGCTGCCAACAGACCCGCGCTCACGGCTTCGGCAAAGAGCGTGTTGGCCATGGTTGCCTTGACCGAGCACAGACCGCCCCCCGGCAGTTCGCTCAGCAGGAGGGTGAAGGCGGTCTTGCGTCCAGGATTGTGTGCCTGCTCCATCCACACCCGGCATCCTGGATAGAGTGCGCCGGTCAACCGGCCGGTAGTGGGTACATAAGCTGTGGTTGTTTTGCCGCCGTCAAGCTGCACCAACGCGGAGAACCGGTTTATTCGCTCAATCAGAATGCCCGGCTGAAGTGGTGGAAATTTCATTTCGTTACGCTTGAGCTGTTGGCGGTGTGGGTTGGCGGTTTGATCCATACGCCCTGAGCCCGGTCTTCTGACCACCCGCAAGGTGCTAAATTAAGCGGGAGGGTTTCCCAACCGTGCGCAACCCGCGACCCGATTTGATCCCACCCCTCCAGTTCAGCCATCCCCCCCGGGGTTTCAACGCAGTGGGCGCCGGTTGCCACAGCCATACGCAGGGCTTGCTCGGGAGAGGCGCCCCGCAAAATACTGGCCAGGAACCCGGCGATAGCCGCATCGCCGGCACCAGTGCCTGATTTTTCCGTGACTGCAAAAGCGGGCGCCCAGATTTGCCGATCATGCCAGTCCTCACCAAGATGCTCCAGTCCGCGCCCGCATTTTTGCCAGCGATTTGCTGGCGCTGTGCGCAGGTAAATTCCACGCTGACCGAGTTTGAACATCAGGGCTTTGACGCCGTAACGCAGAATCCTGTCGGCCAACCCTTCCAAATGTGCCGGCTCAATAGCGTCGATTAGAGACATATCAGGCTTTGCACAGTGCTGGTCAAACAGCTTTCGATCGAGCAAAAAGATCAATTCTTCCACACTGGGAACGAACAGGTCTACCAGGGGGAGGGTATTGTCCAGGATTGTCAGCCAATCCAGGCGACCGGCCGGACCAGAAAGGTCGGGAAGGCTGAAATCAAGTGCAGTGGTCAGACCGGCGCGCCGGGCGCGCCCCAAAATTGAGACTAACTCTGCCCCTTCGCCGCGGTAGATTGAGCGCATGAGCGACGGGTATCCAAAATGGAACAGGTCGGCGCTTTCCAGGACTTCGCGGGGCAGATCGGAGGCATAAAAGGTATCGTTGACGCCCGGGTGTTGGAGGAAGGATTGGTCTGCCCCGGGCGGGTCGATGACAATCATGACGCCGGTGGACTGACCGGGGTCAATCACCAGGTCGGCAGCCAGGTGAGGTGACACTTCATGGAGGGCATCCTGGAGCACCTGGCCGAATAGGTCATCCCCGATTTTGCCAACCAGCCGTACGGGGATGCCCAGGCGGTGCAAAGCCAGCCCGGTATTGGCGACTGCGCCGCCCGGGACAGACCTGATGCCGCCCGTGCGCATCAAGTGCCCGGGTTGAAACCGGTGTTGAAATTGCCCCTCAGGAACCGCCGAGAGATCGGGGATCACGTCCAGGCAGAGCAGCCCGGCAATGATGGCATGTTTAGCGCTCAAGTTCGACCTCCTGTGTGAAATGTCATTATTAATCTTATCATAGGGTGTGAAGCGAACTGGAAGTTAACCATCGAACCCGATCCCGCTCAACTTCGTTTTGTACTTCCACTTCTTGTTTAGAGAGCTTTTTATTCAGGGGTTGTTTAGCTGATTTATGGTCAGTCTTTCATCTTCACCACTCACCTACCCGCTTGAGGTTGTGTTCACAAGTATTTTTTCAGCACGACGCGATAAGCAGGTCGGTAAGCGGTGCGGTATGCGTCGGAGTGGTGCAGGGCGGGAAAGCCCTGTGATTTCAGGGATGCCAGCAACCCTGCCAGCTCCGGGACTGACTCGAGAGAGGCTGCCAGGTACCTTTCCAGCCGCTCATCATCTGGATGGACCTCCTGGCTGGTGCGGATGAAGGCATCCAACAGCGTGAGAGGGTCACCCCTGCTGGCCTTAAAGGGAGCCAGGTGGACCCGCACCAATTCTCCATCCGGGCTGATCGGGTCGATAAGTGCCTCCGGCCATGGGTCAGACAGGGTTTCAAGCTCATTTTCCAGCCACTCAAGGGCAGCATCGCGATGGGTGACTGCGTGGGCTGGACCGCATGCCGCCTGGTGAATGAGTTTATACACATCCTGGGCTTGCATCAAGGGGTAGCGTTTTAAGTGATCAATGAGGATGGTTGAAATGTTCATTTGGTATCGATAATTATTCCGCTGACGCTGAAACGGTTATTGGTCTCCAGACGGCCAAGGCGATAGCCGCCAGAACAGCTACCCTCGGCTATACAGGTGGCTATACAGACAGGTGGGTCTGCTCTGCCTTTGTCAATACACACTTCAGATACCGGGTGATGTTTGGCGACCCAGAAGAAAGCATTAATTTCCAATCGTGTGTTTTGCTGGGAACAGACAACTTTCATACCCCTACAGCATGCGCATCCCCAGCAAAGACCGCCAGCCGGCGATCCTTTTAAGCAAGCCTCGCAACTGCTGATACGACCGCCGCTCAGCGTAATGTCCCACCAGTGGCAGAACGTGCTCCTTGCGTTGTGTATGAAACGCCCGCCTGACTGCCTGCAACAGCCGGAGTACAGACCCCGTGGAGGTGCTGCCCTTGTGGATAATAAATACGCAGAACTCATCGTTGATGATCAGGGGACGGTGATCCCGCATCAGCTTCAACCAAAGCGAATACTCCACCACATCCTCTTTATTCTCGTTGAAACCGCCATATTGCAGCACCGCCGCGGTCTTCATAAAGGTATTCTCATGGGAGATAAAATTCATCATCGAAAGCGCAATCTCCAGGCTGGGCTGCAGAATGATCGTCTGGGGAAGGATGATCCGCTTGCCGCGCCACTCGACCACGAAGTTGCCTGTCAACCACACCAGATCCGGGTTGTCTGCGAAATGACAGGCCACCTTCGACAGCGTGTCTGTACCCAGGTAGTAATCATCGCCGTGCAGGTAATGGATAACATCGCCTGTAGCGTGGGCAGTGGCGTTGTTGAGCGCGCGTCCCACACCTCCGGGCTCGGAGTAGACCAGCTTGATCGGGTAGCGGTGCTGGTTGCGCCGAATATATGCCTCCAGGATCGTCAAAGTAGCATCTGTCGAGGGAGAATAGTTGAAGATGTGCTCGATATTGGGATAGGTTTGGTTTTCAACGCTGGCCAGGGATTGCTCCAGGAAGGGCTCACAGTTGTAAGCACAGGTAACCACGCTGATTTTGGGGTAGAGCTGGAAAGACATCATAATAATTTCTCCGAAAAAGAAACCGTCTCGCCAAGTGCGCTGCAAATTTATGCTGAGGGAAAAGACAGCATGCAGGTGAACCAGGGTGAAGATTTACAGAGAAAACTCATTTTATCATAAAAGGGAGGCAATGGGGGAAAACATGCAGGTATCCGTTATTGTGCTGCTTTTCCAAAACGAAAACGACTGGCTTGAATGGTAAAATTGAACTGTAATCCAGTAGATAATCGCTGATGACGACGAAGGAGGCACAATGCGCATCCTGATAGAAAAAGATGGAAATTTATGGCCTGAATCGACCGATCTGGATGCCGTCCGCTCTGCACTTGAAGACCCAGAAGCTCTTGTCTGGGTTGATCTTTATCACGACTCCCCTGACAAGAGCCGACAGGTGCTTTCGGAGGTGTTTAATTTTCACCCCCTCTCCATCGACGATGCGCTGGAGGAAATTCATGTGCCAAAAATTGATGATTGGGGCGATTATTTCTATCTGTCTTTAGTCGCTGTTAGAGCAGGTCAACCCCTGGATGATATTGATAAATCCATCGAGCTGGATGTGTTTTTGGGGTCAAATTATATCGTCACCTACCACCAGGAAAGTTATCCTGCTGTGGACCTGGTGTGGAACAGGCTCCTGCGTAACGAAAACCACCATCAAAACAGTCGATTAATCCTTTACCAGATCCTCGATGCGCTGACCGACGAATACATGAAAATGATCAATAATCTGGATTCGCGCGTTGTAGAAATTGAAGGCTCACTCATTCAAAAGCCAGACAAAGCATTACTTAAGGAAGTATTTTCCATCAAGCGTTCTCTGCTCAATTTGCGGCTTATTGTTTTGCCGCAAAGTGAGGTACTGAACAAACTCTCCCTTGGCGATTTTGAGATTATTGAATACAAAGAGCGTATGTATTTCAGGGATGTGTACGATCATCTCATTCGGGTGCACGAAGTCATCGAAATTCTGCGGGAATTCGTCAACAGTGTCCTGGATATTTACTTATCCGTGGTCAACAACCAGTTGAACAACACCATTAAAATTCTCACCATCATCACCACGCTGGTCATGCTGTTTTCATTCTTTAACGAATTCTTTGGGGAGAAAATTTTCACAACCGGAAGTCAGCTTAACCAGTGGATCAGCATAACTGGTATTGGTTTGTTCTTAGCTGTATTGGTTTTGCTTCTGGTGATCATCCTCCTGCGGATGCGCCACCGCGATTGGATGTGACCGATTTCCTCCGACCATAACCCAAAGACGGGGTTTCCCCTTCAGCTCAATTCCATTGTGCAGCCGCTGTCCGGATGCCCTGCTGATTAGCGCACGGCTCGGATGCACATGAAGCCCGGCTCTCGTAAGAGCTTCTCGTAATCCTCCGGTTCTGCTGCTTTAAATGCTTCCGTTGGCAGGGGCTCCAGCACCCGGTCGATGTTGAAGCCTGCCTCAATCAGCGGGTTGAACACATCCGCCAGCGAGCGCCGGTAAGTCGGCACTTCCACCGGCGGTCCAAATCCTTTCCAGGTATAGGACACTTGCTCAACCTGGAAGTAGTTGCTTTTTTCGATGAAATCAAAATACTTCATCGCAGGGTGCTCAATGGAAAACACCAGTATTCCGTCCGGCTTTAAAACCCGTTGAAATTCGCTGAAAGTGAAGCGCCAATCGCGCACATAGTCCATCACCAGGGGCGCCACCACCAGGTCAAACGATTCGTCCTCAAAAAACCTCAGTGGATTTTCCAGGCTGGCCTGAATGACCTGCACAGCCTCGCCCAGGCGGGCGCGGGCAAAGGTCACCATTTTTGGGTTAGCGTCCAGCGCCACGACCTGTGCCCCCTGTTCTACCAGGATCTGCGCATAAATTCCAGGGCCGCAACCCGCGTCCAGCACGCGTAGACCCCGCACGTCTGGCAGCAAACTGAGGGTTGCTGGCCGTTCGTAATAGGCATTATGCGCTTTGGTATCAATTCGGGCTGAATATTCATCCGCCAACTGGTTGTAGGCTTCCTGAGCGATTGGCTCATTTTTGGGGTTCAGCGGATCAGCCATCAGGCACCTGCCCATCCTGAATCCAGAGGAGATTCCTGGTGGTCACCTTCGCCCCAGGCGAGTTTTAGAGTTAATTTATGGCGCGCGCCCTGCTTCGGTTTGTCCTTGCGGGTCACACTGACCTCGGCGCGGCTTTTGTGTTCTTTGCTTGTAAACAACCTTGCTTTTTTACTCATAAATAACCTCTTCTTTCATCAAACTTGAGATAAATTGTACCCTGCAAAAATAATCAAAAACCTGGGGCAAAAAACAGCAAATAAGGGCGCGCTTTTTAAAACAAGTGGTGAGAAACAGAAAGAAGGTTGTGGAAAATAATTAACTAAACTGCTATACTATTTGTAACCCGGTCATCATCATGCAGTTTGTGGATCAACATGTTTCCAATCACGAAAATTGAGGTAAGTTCACGACAGAAGAGGTGCTTATGAATTGGAAGTTATGGTTTTTGATGATTATGTTACTTATCAGCTCGTTGCTGTTGAATGGGTGCGCTTTTTTCGGCACGCAGGAGCAGCTCAGCATTCAAGATCAGGCCAGCACCGGTGTTGCCGAGACGTTGGAGGTGTTGCAAAGCGTCGAGACCATCGTGGCGATGACGATGTCTGCCGGGGAAATTGCAGAACCTACACTGGAACCAACGGCGGAACCATCCACACCCACGGCAACCTTCACAGCGATTCCGACACAGACCATGGTTCCAACCCTGGCCTACACCGCCACATTGTCCGTACCCATGGTATCGGTCAGCGTGCCTACGAACTGCCGTATCGGGCCGGGGGTGGCATATGACCAGGTCAGCGTGTTGTTGGTTGGAACACAGGTGGAGGTGATGGCGCGCAGCGCCGACGGCGCTTATTGGGTGGTCCGTAACCCAGGTGGAGCGGGCACGTGCTGGTTGTGGGGTTATTACGCCACGGTGCTTGGACCCACAGGCAGTCTGCCCGTTTGGGACCCACCACCCACACCAACGCCAGCTATCACCGATACACCAGCCCCATCTACATACAGCACCGGCCCGCTGGCGATTGAAAGGAACTATACAGCCGATTTAGATCTGGGTCTATTAAATGGCGGCTCTGGCAAGGATATCAAGTATTCGTTTATTTCTTTACTCTTAAGGTCTCTCACCCCTATCAATGGAGCCAAATTTAAAGTTTACGGTGAATTTGCGCCCAGTATGTACGACTGTTTGGGAGCCGATCTAAGTACAGACTCTATCTCTCTTTTATTCATGTCGGAGGGCACCTATGTGTGCTACAAAACGAACGAAGGGCGGCCCGGCGCTTTCCGCTTTAACGGATATGAGGGAGAAGCAATAAAAATCGGCTATACAACCTGGAACATCCCATAAGGCATTTTCGGTTTGACTGATTTCACTGGGCTTTCGCCAGGTTTTAGATTCTGAGCTGAAACTTAGCACAGTTTAGAATGAAAAAAGCCCGCCAGTTTTTACTGGCGGGCTCAGGCACTTTGGGGATATTTGAAAGTGTGGATGGCCTTAAAAGGCTGTTAAACTGGCTTTGGCACTGTTCGAAGACCGGCAGGTTCTTTATTTACACCTCAATTCCAAACCAGTTGCGGATGAGAATCCCGATAAGAAAGCTGATGGCAGCCACACCCAGGCTTAATCCCGCCATCTCGAGGAAGTGTTTCCCAAAGGGAAGATCCTTGGCAACGGATAAGTAGAAGTTAAAACCAGCGATGATCAACAACGAGATGGTCATCGTAATCACCAGGCTGATGATCTCATTGTTCAACAGCAAATAGGGCAGGATCAGCAGCGCCACGGTGATAATGTAGGCAATCCCGGTGGTGAGTGCGGCGCGCACCGGGTTCTTTTGGGTCTCCTCTGAGCGGGTGGAAAGATATTCCGAGGAAGCCATCGAGAGCGATGCAGCGATTCCGGTGATCAGCCCCGTGAGAGCGATGATCTTCACATCGCGGAAGGCAAAGGTCAGCCCGGCCAGCGCGCCGGTCAACTCCACCAGGGCATCGTTCAAGCCCAGCACGACCGAGCCGGCATACAGAAGGGATTCCTCATCCAGCATGCTCAACAGCCTGGCTTCATGGTCGTTTTCGTCCTGGATGACCTTGTGCGCCTCCGGGATTTCCTCAGCGATTTTCGCATAGTTAACCTGGGCTTTTTCCTCACCCAACTCCATCAGCTTGATGCCAAAGGTGAACCCGAACACACGGCTGATGGCAGTGTACAGCCAGACCTGGAAGCGGCTGGGCTTAACGTTCTCACCGGTGTAGCCTTTCCAGATCTCGTAGTGGCGTTTTTCATCCCGAGCAATTTGGGTGATGATCTGGCGGTTGTGCTCATCGGGAAGAGAATTGGCAATGTTGGTATAGACATGATATTCGGTGATCTCAGCCCGCTGGGCTTTGAGCAATTCTTTCAGGATTTCAGGTGATAATTCCATAGTTTCTCCTTCACCTTAAAGTGTACTTTAATTCGTTTGGCTGTTGGAAAGGGTGTATGAGGATAACAGCGCCTGGCTGTCATCGCCTGTATGTTCAGATCAGCGATACGCAAACACAACAGAAAAAGAGCAAAAATCCTCACATCCAATCGCGGCGGCGCATCCACAGGAACATGATCGTCGGAAGAATGACCATGACTGCCATAACCAGGCCGAAGCTGGCGCGGCCCGTCCAGTGGTTGAGTTGACCGCTGGCTGCAAAGAAATTCATCCCAAAAAAACCGGTCAGGAATGACAGGGGCATGAACAGCGTGGTGATGATGGTTAACGTTTTCATGATGTTGCTCAACTGGTTGTTAACCACGGACAAATACGTATCCAATGCACCGCTGACCATATCCCGCAGGCTTTCGATGATTTCGTGTATCCGCACAAGATGGTCATGCACATCCCGGAAATACATGCGTTCCTTTTCGCTGACGATCTCAAAATCGTCGCGCGAGAGTTTGTTCAGCACCTCGCGTTGCGGGGCGACAATCCGCCGCAGGTTAAGCAGCGAACGCTTGATGGAGAAGATATCTTCCAGAATATTCTTATCGGGCTTTTCGATCACCGTGTCTTCGATTCCGTCAATGCGCGTGTCCAGGTCGTCGATCATCCTCATATAGTCGTTAGCCAGCTCATCAATAATCTGGTAAAGGATGAACCGGCTGCCGCGCTGCAGGTGGGAATCGTTGCGCCGGAGCCTGTTCCACACCAGGCCAAGCGCTGCGACCGCCTGCTGGTGAACGGTGACGATGAAATTCGTGCCGACAAACACGTCCAGTTCGATTGATTTGTCAATGTTGCCCAGAGGCTGGTCGGGGATGATGGCGATCAGCGAGGTATACAGGTAAGAGCCCCAATCGTCGATCTTGGGCACATGGATTTCCACCAGGGCGTCATCGACTGAAAGCGGGTGAAAGTCGAAAACCTGCGTCAATACCCGGCGGCTGACATCAGGATCGTCGCCATACAGGTCAACCCAGAGGAGGGTTTCCTGGCCCTTGAGTGCGGCGCGCACTTCGTCCAGGTCTGCCGATTCAACCATTGCCTTACCATCTTTTTCTATCAGGATGCGCATCGTCACTTCCTTATTTAGCTGCAGGATGGAAACTTTGAGAGTATGGCTCTATTTTACCATTTTGCCGCGGGAGTTTAGCGATTGGAAGGGTGTGCGATTCTTTTGTGTGCACCATTATCAAAGGTGCAGAACCTTACTTAATCCCATCAGTGCTATGTTTCGCATTAATTGTGAGATGATACGCAGTTTCAGAAGTATCTTTCTGTCAAATATTTAATAACCCCCGGGTGGTCATCGCGATAGTATCGATCGAGTGTGATGATCAGTTCATGGTAGGTCATCGCATGGAAACGAACCCCGTCGGATGTGGCAATTCTGGTAAAATCTTCAACTTCTTCTCTGTGGAAAGCCCCGTCTTTCCCCAGGACATCGTACCAGAGATAGAGCAGCCTGAATTTATTCTTTCCGACTCCAGCTGTTAACCCCAGGATGTGCTTGATGAGCTGTGCAGCATGCAAGTAGTTATACCGTTTATCATCAGGATTGATTTCATGGGCTAATTCTTCAAGCGCGCTTAAGCCAGTCCATAGATTTTTGTCAGCCAGGTATTTTGATTTCAAACCACCATGAGCTCTGCCCCCATAAGCTTCTGAGAATTTGCACTCTACAGCAAAGAGTTTGTATGGGGAAGAGTCATTATTGTGAAAAACAACATCAATGTGCGGGGGAATGATAAATTCGGTTTTTATATCAAACGTTTCTTCAAAAACGATCGATTTAGAATAATTGCTTGTGCGTTTACAAAAACCACAAGCCGCTGCAATCTCATTGATCAATCCTCGTTTTTGCCAGTACTGGAAAACGTTGACGCCCAGGGCGGATGAGGAATGCAAAGCTTGCATCTTTGCGGGGCTTTCTTGAGTACCAAGAATTTCCTTCCCGTTTCCGTTGAGAAATTGTATTTTATTTTCCTCAAGGAGCGGTTCAAACAAGTTTTGATCGAGATCAAGCGTATATGCAGGACGTCCTCTCCTGCCTTTGCTGCCGATCAAAGGAATATTTCTGTTGTTTGCCCATTGAATTTGCTTAGAAACAATATATTCATAACCAGATAACATTTGGCAACCTCCATTAGTTACGAGCTGGTCAGGTTAGTGTAACATTGTTTCTAAGAATTTTGAACCCAGGGTAGATAAAAGAAATAGATCACAATATCCTTTCACAAGATGTCGGTTCAAAATGAAAGGAGAAAAACTATGGTCTATGAGACAGATTGTTTGTTATGAAGTGAATATTTAGAAGAGCTGGCAGAAAAAGGAATGGAAGGGCTACCAGATCTGATACGGATTCTGATCAATGAGACCATGCAGATCGAGCGAGAAAACTGTTTGAGCGCCAAGCGTTATGAACGCAGCAAAGATCGCAGAGGATATGCCAATGGCTCCAAACCCAAAACGGTCAATACAAGATATGGAAAAGTGACCTTTGCAATACCACAAGTACGAGAAGGGAACTTTTATCCCAGCGCCTTGGAAAAGGGGATTCCTAGCGAACGAGCCTTGACGTTAGCCCTGGCAGAAATGTATGTCCAGGGAGTAAGCACCAGAGATTTGGCAGCGATAACGGAGCGGCTATGCGGTTCAACAGACAGTTCTATGCAAGTCAGCCGGGCGGCTAAGAGGCTTGATGAGGAACTTGAGCTTTAGAGCAGCCGACCACTGGGAGAAACCCCTTATTTGTTTCTGTATGCACGGTATGAGAAGGTCAGACAAGCCGGTCATGTGCGAGATGCGGCTATTTTGATGGACAGTGGCATCAAAAGTTATGTGAAACGCATTATTTTGGGTGCTTCCTTATTTCTTAACGAAGCAGAGGAGCATTGGCGATCATTTTTAGAAAGCCTGATCGGCCTTGGCTTGTCCGGCGTACGGCTGACTGTGAGTGATGATTATGCTGGATTGAAAGCAGCACGCAAGGCCTTATTCACCGGAACCCTTTGGCAGCGATGCTCGTTTCATTTGCTGCTAAATGCACAAAGTTATGTGCCACGTAGGGCTATGCAAAAGCAGGCTATTGAGGATATACGGATGATCTTCAATGCCCCCAGTAGAGAGAAGGCTGAGGAGTATCTCGCTGAATCTGTTGAAAAATTTGCTCGGATCGCACCCCGATTAGCTGATTGGATGGAGGTTAATCTTCCTGACGGCTTTTCATTCTTTGCCTTTCCTTTTGATCATTGGAGAAGAGTTCGAACCTCTAATTGTTTAGAAAGGGTCAGTCAGGAAATCAAACGTCGAACCAGAGTTGTGCGTGTTTTCCCGAATGAGGCCTCTTGCTTGCGATTAGTTGCAGCTATTTTGATGGAGATTGGAAAGGAATGGGAATTTGGCAGATTTTTTTTACAAATGGAACCTGAATGACGTTTGATGTGAGGATTTGTGACCTGTTTTACAGAAAAAATGTTGCATAATCTAATTTTATAGTAACAAGATATTAAATAATTTATTGACGACGTTAATAGAATAATGAATTAAAATTATTCGGACGTTTCAGTTTCCATAAATTCCATGCCGAGTTTATAAAATAATATATCTATATTCAAATTCTAAAACCTATCCGTATTTCTCTTTTTACTTTTCCATGGCATAGTTTTATTAATTTTTGTTCTAAAACCAATAAAATCTGGATGATAATTAACATCGATATTGGGATGTTCATGACATACTAGTGCTGCAGTTTTAATGTTTTCTATTGGTATTCCTTTTGAAAGAATAAGGTTTTTTGCATCCTTAATAGACTGACCGATGAAATTCTGAGCCACGACTAAGAGAATTTTGTCATCTTTGTTCAGTTCTAATTCTGGTGAAATCAATTCAATACCTTCAATCTGACTTTTTAACCCATGACTATTTGGTTCGGGAGCAAAAAACTTCTTATAATGAACTATTGAATTGATCACGCCAATTTTTATTTTTGGTATTGTCTCCTCTGCTTGGGTGTTTTCAATAATACATGCTTTATTAATAAATTCACTGCAAAGCAATCCCGCAGCCACAATGCCACCCCTACCAATTCCAACAATCACAGATGGAGTGAAAGATTGTTCTTTAACTAAACTAAATACTCTTAAATATGCTTCATTAACCTGGTCCCAAGAAATAATCCCACTGATTTGATACCGGTAAATAGCCCTCCAATCAGACCCCCAGATTTGTGGCAAAGCCCCGATGAAACCAACAATGGAAATTATTATCAAAATCACCTCCAATATGGTCATTGTTTTCCTCCAATAATTGGTTATAAACTTAGCATTGAGATAAGTAAAGCTAACGAATTTACAGCTTTATTATATGAATAATTCCCTTTAGTATAATAGGGCACTCTCACATCGCGATGATAAATCTGAACTAATAGCTCATTAAGAGCTAACCCAATATTATCATCATTAACAAAACATATTTCATACATTACATAACCACACATTGATCTTTCAATAAACTCAACAGAAATTTTGGAGAAGTCTTTAATAATATTTTTAATTGTTTTCTGCATTTTGTCTGTTATTAATAAACTTGTTTTTGTGGAACTTATCTTAACAACTCTTTCTATGTTCATAACACTGTCTGATATTGATACTTGTGGAAAGATATATTTTTTTTCATACTCTTCTCTTTTATAGATTTGTTGTATTGCATCAGAATATGAGTAACCCCTTTTAGAAACATCTCTTTTTACTTTCCAGGATCTTCTCAAATCTTCTTCAGGATTAACAAAAATAGAAAATTTAATCAAATCTTTTCCAGAAAACGAATTCAAATAATTTGCATGTAAGCCTTCAATGAATATAAACTTCTTCGGAACAATTAAGATGGAATCACCAAATGTCCCCTGTGTATGATCATAAGTTGGCATTATTATTGATTTACCGGATTCTAACACTTCAAGATGCGAGATTAGTCTTGTGAAATCATTAGCTTCAAATTCATCTGGGTATTGGTTAATCTCTATTCTTTTTTGTCTTGTGTGAAAATGATACCCATCCATATCTATATAGGCTACATTGTCTTGACCAAAAATGCTTATAAAACCATTTAGTAAAGTTGACTTTCCTGACGAACTTGCACCGGCTATTGATATTAACATTTTGTTTATCCATCGATTGTAGATTCAAGTATTAAGTGCAACAGTATTTTTAAGAATACCATGGGTAGATCGAAGTTAATGCATTTACAAGCCTGAAAATTCAACGATTTTCAAAAAAGCAGATTTCTTCAATAGACAATTTCATGAAATTGTCCCCTTAGGCTTGTATTTGCAGGCAGCAGGTCGCCGCCCCAGTCGCTGTCGTTGAAGGGCGGGTTTGCCATCACATAATCGGCTTTCAGGTCTTTATGGGCGTCGTTGAGGAATGAGCCCTCGTTGTTCCAGCGAATCTGCGATGAATCGATGCCGCGGATGGCCAGGTTCATCTTCGCCAGGCGCCAGGTGGTCAGGTTGCTCTCCTGCCCGTAGATTGAAATCTGGTTGATTCTGCCCTGATGGTTGAGGACGAAGGCTTCCGATTGTACAAACATCCCGCCCGACCCGCAACAAGGGTCGAAAACGCGGCCCTCAAAGGGTTCCAGCATCTCCACCAGCAGCCGCACCACGGGCCGGGGGGTATAGAACTGCCCGCCCTTTTTCCCCTCCTGCAGGGCAAATTCACCCAGAAAGTATTCAAATACATGCCCCAGCAGGTCTGCGCTGCGCTGTTGGGCTTCACCCAGGGCGATATTGCTCATCAGGTCAATTAATTCGCCCAGGCTTGTTGGGTCCAGGTTGCCGCGGGCATACACCTTGGGCAAAACGCCTTTCAGCGAGGGGTTCTCTTTTTCGATGGCATCCATGGCGTCGTCGATATCCTTGCCAATTCCCGTCTGTTTGGCCTGGGCTTGCAAATAGGACCAGCGGGCGGTGGGGGGCACAAAGAACACATTTTCCGCGCGGTATTCGTCCCGGTCTTCGGGGTCGGCGCCTTCGTACTCGTCGCTGCCGTTTTTCAGCCGGGCGTATAAAGCTTCGAAAGCCTCCGAGATGTAGCGCAAGAAAATCAAGCCCAAAACCACATGTTTGTATTCTGCCGCGTCGATGTTTTTCCGCAGTTTATCGGCAGCCTTCCAGAGTTGTTTTTCGATCGGCTCGACGGCGTTGTTGGTGTGATTTGCCATAAAATAATCCCTCTAAAATGTCTTGAGAGTAACACAAAAAAATCTCTGTAAAGAGATTATAACGGATAAAGAACACAAATATAAATTAATTACAAAATAATATTGAAATCAGCATGGGCCCGGTAGGATTCGAACCTACGACCAAGCGGTTATGAGCCGCCTGCTCTGCCGCTGAGCTACGGGCCCGGCGTGAGTGAACATTATACCATAATGGTGATGGGTTAATCGTTATTTCTGCAGCTTAGCCCAGGTATCCACCAATGAGATGGTGCGGTTGAACACCCGCGCGCCCTCTTTCGCATCGACTGCATCCAGGCAGAAGTAACCCTGGCGCATGAACTGGTAGGATTCACCGATCACCGCAGAGGCCAGACCGGGCTCCAGTTTGGCGTCCTTGACCACCTGCAGCGAATCCGGGTTGGTATTGTCCTTAAAATCACCGCCATCGGGCGCGTCATAGGGGTTGGGCAGGTTGAACAGAACGTCATACAGGCGCAGTTCAGCGTTAATCGCGTGCCGGGCGGAGACCCAGTGCAGCGTGCCGCGCACCTTGCGCCCATCGGGCGACATGCCGCCGCGCGACTCGGGGTCGTAGGTGCAGTGCAGTTCCACCACCTCGCCGTTCTCATCCTTAACCACGCCGGTGCAGGTGATGTAGTAGGCGTTCATCAGGCGCACCTCGCGCCCCGGCGCCAGGCGGTAGAACTTGCCGGGCGGGTCTTCCATGAAGTCCGAGCGCTCGATATACAGCTCCTGGCTGAAGGGCACCTCGCGGGTGGGGCTGTTTTCCTGGTCAAAGGGGAAGTAGGGCACGGGGAAGGTTTCTTCCCCGTCGGCGGGGTAGTTGTCGATGATCACCTTCAGCGGTTCCACCACAGCCATCACCCGTGGCGAGCGGGTATTCAGGTCATCGCGCAGAACGTGTTCCAGCAGTTCCATGTCGATGATGCTGTGAGCCTTGGCGACGCCGACGGTCTCAGCAAAGGTGCGGATCGCCTCAGGGGTGTAGCCGCGGCGCCGCATGCCGGAAAGTGTGGGCATGCGCGGGTCATCCCAGCCGCTGACATGCCCTTCCCGCACCAGTTGCAGCAGCTTGCGCTTGCTCATCACGGTGTAGGTCAGGTTCAGGCGGGCAAACTCGATTTGCTGGCTGTGAAAGATGCCCAGCTCGTCCAGGCACCAGTCATACAGCGGGCGGTGGTCTTCAAATTCCAGCGTGCAGATCGAATGGGTGATGCCCTCAATCGAATCCGAGAGGGCGTGGGCGTAATCGTACATCGGGTAGATGCACCACTCGTCGCCGGTGCGGTGATGGTGGGCGTGCAGGATGCGGTACAGCACGGGGTCGCGCAGGTTCAGGTTGGGCGAGCGCATGTCGATTTTGGCGCGCAGGGTGCGCGAGCCGTCGGGGAATTCGCCGGCTTTCATGCGCTGGAACAGGTCCAGGTTTTCTTCGATCGAGCGATCGCAGTAGGGGCTGTTCCTGCCGGGTTCGGTGAGGGTGCCGCGGTATTCGCGCAGCTCCTCGGCGGTCAGGTCACACACGTAAGCGCTGCCCTGGCGGATAAGCTGCAGGGCGTATGTATACATCTGCCCAAAGTAATCCGAGGCAAAATACAGGCGGTCATCCCAGTCGAAGCCCAGCCAGCGGATATCAGCCTGGATCGATTCGACATACTCCACTTCTTCGGTAATCGGGTTGGTGTCATCAAAGCGCAGGTTGGTCAGACCGCCGTAATCCTGGGCGATGCCAAAATTAAGGCAGATCGATTTGGCGTGTCCGATGTGCAGGTAGCCGTTGGGCTCCGGCGGGAAGCGGGTGTGGACGCGATCAAAGCGGCCGTTTTCCAGGTGTTCGTCGATAATGTCGGTGATAAAGTTTGAACGTTTGGGCGTGTTCTCTGCGGTCATGTTGAACTCCATGGGATGATTTCTATGGTCAATGATCATTTGGTGGCACAGCATGCCGTGCCACCAAACCAAATGTTAATGGAAGATATTAAGCGGTCGATTTGACAGCCCGTGCCAGTTGTGAGCCGATTTCCCGTGCCCGAACCAGGTCTTCCTGTGTAGGTCCGCCCAGGAAATCCATGCTGCTGAGGACCTGCCAGTCCAATTTTTCAGCGATGCGGGCAAAATCAGCCTGTGCGCCGCCGCTCCAAGCCTTGCTGCCCAGGTAAGCCGCTGTTTTGTTCGTCATTCGCTTGCGATCAGCCATCATCAGCACGTCCATGGCGGTTGGGAACAGCCCGCCCTCGTAGGTTGGGGCGGCGACAAGCACGCCGCGCTGAGTCCACAGGCCGGGGAGGATATAGCTGACATGGGTCTTGCGCACATCGTGCACGCTGACCGGCACGCCCTGCGCGGCGATCCCCTGGAGGGCAGCGTTGAGGGCGTGTTCAGTGTTGCGGTACATGGTGCCGAACAATACCGTGATACCCACCTCAGCCGGCTCATGATGGAATTCCGACCAGGCGCGATACAGCTCAATGATGCGCGCGGGATCAGCCCGCCAGATCAGCCCGTGGGAGGGGGCAATCATCCGGATTGGCATGTCGACGAACTTCTTCAACGCGCTCAGCACCGATTTGCTGAAGGCAGCCACGATATTGGAAAAATACCGCAGCGCCTCGGTTTCAAAGAAAGCCAGGTCGGCGTAATCATCATCAAACACGCCCCCGTCCAGCGCGCCATAACCGCCAAAACCATCGCAGGAAAACAGGATGCCTTCTTCCACCAGGTAAGTCATCATGGTTTCCGGCCAGTGCACAAAGGGCGTATAGACAAAGCGCAGGGTGTACTTTCCGAGGGACAGCTCCTGGTTATTGGAGAGCCGGGTGGTATTTTCGTCCAGCCCATAAAAATCTTTCAGCATGTCAATTGCCTTCGGCATCCCTAAAATTTGTGCGTTCGGGGCAAATTCCAGAATCCGCTTTAATGCGCCGCTGTGATCGGGCTCCATGTGGTTGATGACCACGTAGTCAACCGAAGCCAGGTCAACGACGGCGGACAGTTGACTTAAGTAATCATCGCTGAGTATTTCCTTGGAAAGGTCGATCAGGGCGGTCTTTTCGTCCTTGACCAGGTAGGCGTTATAGGAAACCCCAACCTGGCTGATCGGCCATAACCCCTCAAACAAATCGGTGACGCGGTCATTCACGCCAACCCAGTAGATGCCCGGGCGTATTTCTATGGGTTTCATCGCAACTCCTTTCAGGTAAGCAGGGCGCGCACGGCAGGGAGCTGGCCTGCGCTGCCCAGGTAGCCGTTCTTTTCGGCAATGAATTTTGCATATTCTTCCATGAAGATTTTGCCAGGGTTGCGCAGGTCAAATACCTCGGGGTGATCGCGGAAGACTTCGCGGTGCACGCGCGTCCACACCAGGCGACCGTCGGTGTCGATATTGATCTTGGTCACGCCCAGTTGAGCGGCTTGTTTGAACTGGCTGGCGTCGACGCCTTTAGCGCCTTCCAGCTTGCCGCCAGCCGCGTTGATGCGGGCGACCTCATCCTGGGGCACAGAACTGGATCCGTGCATGACCAGCGGAAAGCCGGGCAGCTCTTTCTGGATATCCGCCAGCACGTCAAAATGCAGCGATTGCGAACCGGAGAATTTGAACGCGCCGTGACTGGTGCCAATGGCCACAGCCAGGGAATCACAACCGGAGCGTTCCACGAACTCGCGTGCCTGTTTGGGATCGGTGAGTTTGGCGTCTGCTTCTGCCACCTGGACGTGCTCTTCCACGCCGCCCAACTGGCCCAGTTCAGCTTCAACCACGATGCCCCGAGCATGGGCAGCATCGACCACGCGCCGGGTGATGGCGATATTGGTCTCAAAATCCTCGTGGCTGGCATCGATCATCACCGAGCTGTAGAAGCCCGACTCGATACAGTCCATGGCTGTTTCTTCATCGCCATGGTCAAGATGCACAGCAAAGATGGCTTCCGGGAAGACCTCGTCTGCGCTGCGGATCAAACCTTCCAGCAGCACCTTGTCGGAGTACGAGCGAGCGCCCTTGCTGATCTGGATGATAAACGGCGCCTGCGAGCGCAGGTTGCCGCTGAACAACCCCACGGTTTGCTCCAGGTTGTTGATATTGTAGGCGCCAATGGCATACTTGCCATACGCGGCTTCAAATAATTTCTTGGTTGTAACGATCATTTTTTTCTCCTTAATCAATCATGCGGTGGCTGCTCACTGAAAACGAAACGCAGACCCGCTTGGACACAAACTGAGATTAAATTATACCCAGAAAAACTCATCCCTGCCTTTTTGCCGGCTGATCTGCTGAATAAAATATTAGAGGGTGTTAAAAAATAAAATTTGATACCAATGCGTTATCCAAAATGATAGCAAATTGATCAATGAGAAAATTTGGAAGCTGCTCTCAAAAGCGCCCTTACAAACAAAACCCCCTGCTGCAGCCTTTCAGACGCTAACGCCTCTTCCACCAGAAGCAAAACCCATCAGCGAACTACGACCAACTGCGATGACCCTATTTGGCTCCCTCGTCAAAAGCGCTTGCATCGCCATACGGTATGCCTGCAGCCAATAAGGCGGCATAGAGCCGGTCAAGTTGGTCCAGGTCCTGGTCAGGCGCAGGCATAACCGCCAGGATATCATCATAGGTCAGGTACCCCTGTTGCCTGGCGATGTGGAACAAGCGCGCCAGGGGTGAGGCTAATTCGTGGGATGCAGATCGGTGTTCACTCATATTTCTGACCGGTAAGAACCAAACTTGGTGGAAGCATTATACTTCCTCTTCAAGTAAGTGTATGTCGCTAAATTTATTATGAGCGGCAACTAGGGCCAACTGACTTCAACAACAGGCTGCAAAAAGCCAGGGATCAGGTCGAGCATCGTAAAAACGTTTGACCTGATCCCTTTAATTTCTCCTTGAAGGCTTTAATCACGGGGATAGTTTTTCGGTGCCGGAGCTTTGATCACCAGCAATTCCAGCAAATCTTCGTGGGCATTCCTGACGTTCATCTTTGTTTTGTAGGGGATCTTTAACAGCGTGCCTGCCGGGTAAATATGATCGTCCTGGTCGTTCAACCCGATGGTGAGCATGCCTTGCAAAACAGTCATATACACATTGGAGTTTGAGTAATGCAGCGGCAGTCCTTCGTCTTTGTTGAACAGCATGTGGATATAATCCACGTTGTTATCCTGGATAACCTTCTCAACAGTTCGTTGTGGGCCCTGCGCCAGCGTAAAAACTTCTTCAATCATTTGAAAAATTGACTTCCTTAATTTTTTCTATTCGCGGGGTGCGCGGATTTCCTGCTCGGGGCGCACCCTGCGAATGGTTTAAAATTGATGATTAATTCCCGGCCATCATTGCCGCTACGTCTTCTTCAACGGTGCCGATCGGCATCAGGTTGAAGTTCTTCACCAGCACATCGATCACGTTTGGCGATAGGAACGCAGGCAGTGTGGGGCCCAGACGGATCTTGCGGATGCCCAGGTAGAGCAGCGCCAGCAGCACGATGACCGCTTTTTGTTCGTACCAGGCAATGTCGTATGAGATCGGCAGGTCGTTGACATCGGCAACCTCGAAGACCTCAGCCAGTGCTTGCGCCGTGCGGATCAACGAATAGGAGTCGTTGCACTGCCCGGCATCCAATATGCGCGGGATGCCGTTGATCTCGCCCAGGTCGAGCTTATTGTAGCGATACTTGGCACACCCGGCGGTCAGGATCACGGTGTTATCCGGCAAGGCTTCCGCAACATCGGTGTAATATTGCCGGGTCTTATGTCGCCCGTCACAACCCGCCATGACCACAAAACGCTGAATGTCGCCGGCTTTAACCGCGTCGACGACCGTGCCGGCATGGGCCAGGACGGTGTTGCGGGCAAAGCCGGTGGTGATGGTGATATCTTCCAGCGGTTGCGGATCCGCACAGGTTTTCGCCAGCTCGATCAGCCCTGAGAAATCCTTCTGTTCGCCAGCCTTGCGGTCCGGGATATGGATGGCGTCGGGATATCCAGCCTGGCCGGTGGTAAAGAGTCGACTGAGATAGCTGTCTCTGGCTGTGACAATGCAGTTGGTGGTCATCAGGATCGGGCCGTTAAAGTTTTCGAATTCTTCCCGTTGATGAAACCATGAACCGCCATAATTGCCAGCAAAGTGGGCGTACTTCTTAAACGCCGGGTAAGCCTGGGCGGGCAGCATCTCGCCATGGGTGTAGACGTTTACGCCGCTGCCCTCGGTTTGCTGAAGCAATTCGTCCAGGTCCCGCAAATCATGCCCGCTGACCAGGATGCCCGGTCCGGGACGCACACCCAAAAAGACCTGCGTGGGTTCGGGGTGACCATAGGTGTCTGTGTTGGCTTGGTCCAGCAGGGCCATGGCGCGTAGCCCCATTTCCCCGGTTTTGAGAACCAGGTTGGTCAATTCCTCGACGGTCAGCTTGTCGTTGGTGGTGGCTTCCAGCATCTCTTGAATGAAGTGCAGCAGTTCTGAATCGGTTACATCAAGCACGTAAGCGTGCTCTACATATGCTGCCATACCTTTTAACCCGTAGGTGATCAGTTCGCGCAGCGAGCGGATGTCCTCATTCAAGGTCTCATCCACCATCACGCCAACCTGGTTGGCTTTTTCCAGCAAAACTTCGATCTCGTAGGATTCCGGCTGCCAGCCAGCCCAATCCGGACCGGTGCCCGTGCAGGGATTGCCGTGCAGTTCCTCACAGCGCGCCTGGGCTTCAGCGCGCAGTTCCTCACGGCGTTGAATGGCTTCACGGATATATTCAACAAACCGATCGGGGTCGAAATTGGCATTGGTGATGGTGGCAAACAGGGCCTGGGCAACGAAGATGTTGGTGTCTTCGTGGATTACGTCCATGTCCCGGGCGCGGGTGCCCCAAAAGGCGATGCCTTTAAGTAAATAGATCAATAAATCCTGCAGGTTGGCTACCTCGGCGGGCTTCCCGCACACGCCCCGCGAAGTACAGCCCGTATTGCGCATCGTTTCCTGGCACTGGAAACAGAACATTGCATCTTTCATAGTTGGTCGTCTCCTTGTATTCAATTTTGTTTACAGCTTAATTCTAACATGGAGAACACAATTGAAAATATGACTTAAATCACATTGGGTGGGTGGTGGAAGGTGAGTAGGAATTTGGAAACAGGTAATTAGGAATCAGGTAGGAGGAATCAGGTAGCAAGAATTAGGTAGCAGAATTAGGTAGCAGAAATTAGGACATAGGAGCAATCTGCCACCCATCAGCGGTCAACTACCGGCCAACCCCGTGAACTGTCGGTTGTTCACCTACATATAGGATTAGAAAAGTTGTCCGGATGCTTGGTGATTTCAATCAATTATGTTATAATAGAGATAAATATGGTCTAAATTATAATAATAGAAAAGGAGATTCTCATGAACAATATCTCAGGTAGTCAAAAACTGTTTACCTTCCTCGTCCTGGTCGGTATTTTTCTGATGGCGGCTTGCAGCCCGGCTGCCCCAGCCCATAACACCGCCGAAGGAGCACTCGAGGCAGAGATACATTACACCCTGAAAACAGGCGCCGCTGATGGTCAATTGATCTTCATCGGCGTGGGAGGCGAAATTGACGGGCAGATTAACCCGGACCTGACTGCCAACGTGGGCGACACCGTCGCAATCACCCTGATTAACGATGATGGACGCTTCCACGATTTCGTGATTGATGAGTTCAATGCAGCCACGTCCGTATTCAGTGAAATTGGACAGGAAGAGACCATTCAATTCACCGTCGACCAGGCAGGCACTTTCTTTTACTACTGCAGTGTGACCGGTCACCGCCAGGCGGGTATGGAAGGCCAGTTGATTGTGAATAATTAATCGGGATTTGACAATCCCCGATGGTTGCTTGGAGAGAAAATTAAGTATCGTCTTTTCAGACCCCCGGGGTTTGAATACCAGGCAGGAGAAGATTCAACATAAACCCCGGATGTCTTTGTTTGCGGTCAGACCCCCGGGGTTTTAATGCGAGGCAAGTGAAGGTTTAACATAAACCCCGGGGGTCTTAGTATGCGGTCAGACCCGCGGGGTTTGATTGCCTGGCAGGTGAAGATTCAACATAAACCCTGGGGGTCTTAGTATGCGGTCAGACCCCCGGGGTTTTAATGCCAACCAGGTGAAGATTCAGCATAAACCCCGGGGGTCTATGTTTGTGGTCAGGCCTCCGGGGTTTGAATGCTAGGCAGGTGAGGTTTAACGTAAACCCAGGGGATCTTAATTTGCGGTCAGACCCCCGGGGTTTTAATGCCAGCCAAGTGAAGATTTAACATAAACCCCAGGGGTCTATGTTTGTGGACAGGCCCCCGGGGTTTGAATGGCCAGCAGTTAAAAAACAAACTCGCAAATTTCCATTGCGAGCCTGATCCTTTAGCGGGGAGGGGGGGATTCGAACCCCCGGTTGAGCTTCAAACCCAACAACCACTTAGCAGGCGGCCCCAATCAACCACTCTGGCACCTCCCCGATCTTCACTTGTTTATTTTACCCTCAAACTTCAAGGCGGAGGGAGAGGGATTCGAACCCACGGTGGGCGTAAACCCACACCTGTTTTCAAGACAGGCGCCTTAAACCACTCGGCCATCCCTCCGGGTTAAAAATTCTAACATCAATAGCCGGTTTCTACCAGACAAAACTTAATCATACCCTTCACGACTAAAGATGCAATAACTTCACGAGTCGTGTTGCTGCTAAAATTTCAGCCGCTCCCAACACATTCTCTTAAGCTGCATCAGCAGGCCCAGACCGTGTGCGAAGGCAAGCGCGAGCTACTCATTTTGCAGGGTATGAGTCGGCCAGGGCGTAAGGGTAGGACCTTGCTCTTGACCTGGGGACGGGCTGGCTTCAATCACAGCCGGTACCGTTTCAGCTGCAGAAGGCGTCCCCGGCTGCTGGGTGGAAAGTACACGGGTTGCAACAGACGTTGGCGACCCATGCAAATCAAAACGCGGTGCTCGCCAGCGTAGACCAAAGTATATCGCCAGGGTCAGCAAACCCATCAGGACCAGCCCGGCTACACAGCCACGCAGGATCCGACCCTTGCGAAAGCGGTTCGCCGGTTGATCCTGCTCCCCAGGAACCCTGAGCAGCACAACGGTTGTGTTATCATGCCCGCCGCGCGCATTCGCCAGGTCAATCAGCGCCCCGGGTGCACGGTCCAACGGAGCAGACTTGACCAGGCGCTGAATCTCATGATCAGAGACGAGGTCTGTCAGACCGTCACTGCATAACAGCAGGGTATCTCCCGCTTCAAGAGGTAAGCCCTGGTTCTCGACTGCCTCAGCGTCGCTTTCGCCGTCAAAAAACCACAACCGGAAATCGAGCTGGGGGGCCCTGGCGGAGCCCAAATAACGGCGGATGACATGCGCGTTTGGGTGCTCCCCGCCGTGTGCATCGCTGATGATCCCGGCATCATAGGCTTCCTGCAGCCAGGTGTGATCCGTCGTAAGCTGCATGATGTGCTCTCCGCGCAGCAGGTAAATTCGAGAATCACCCAGGTTAGCGGTGTACAGCCTGTCGGCGATCACCCAGGCACAGACACAGGTTGTGCCCATGCCCCTATGCCCCTGTACTGAAAGAGAAGCCTCAAAGATGGCATGATTGGCGCGGTGGATGGCATTTTCCAGGGTTTCTAACGGCTGAAGCCCATCACTGGCTGTAATGACCTCGGTAACGGTTGTCACACCCAGTTGCGCAGCGATCTCACCGGCGCGATGCCCACCGATCCCATCGCACAGAATGGCGAACACCGCCGGCACCTTTCCCCTGAAGCCAGTCATAAAAGCCGATACACTGTAACGGTCTTCATTATTTTTGCCAACCAGGCCGGGGTGACTGGCAGCAGCAATATCCAGATGGGCTTGATTAAGATTGGTCATCATTCCAGTTTGTATTTTTCAATCGTAGCACCGGGCGGCGATTCCACATCAATGATTGTAAACCGAAATCCTGCCGAGCCTATGTGGATCAGGTCGCCAGGATGCAATTCTACCGGCTGACTACCAATCGGGTTGTAGTTAATCCAGGTGCCGCTCCTGGATCCGCAATCCATCAGCCAGAAAGCACCCTGTTCACTGTGTAAGCATGCGTGTAATCCATCAATAGTATCACCGCTAAGGAGCAGGCTGGCGCGCTCCGGGTCGCTGCCGATGACCGTGTTCGCCTGCATAACCTGAATGGCAGCCTGTTTCCAGCCTGAAATCCCACCCTCCAGGGGGAGCAAGCTGGCAAAGGGCCCGCCCTGATCTTCTGGCTCAGTTGATTTCTCAGCAGTGGATATCGACCTGGATGAAAACAGCTTATTAAAGAAGCGCTGCGCAAACCTAGAGCGAAAAAAACTTAGCGCTCCCCAAATAACCAAAATCAAGGCTGCCCCAGCCAATACCACCCAAACAAGTATCAGACCAATGTGTTGAACAGGCCGCGGGGATTCGGTTTCGGGCGCGCTCAGCTCAACCCGGATCGGGGTCAGGATCGTTTCACCAAAAAGTCCCAAGGTATCTTCCACCCCTACCTGGATCACGTATTCGCCCGTTTTGTCCACAGCGGACAGACCCCAGGTCAGAAGCTCAAACGGCGCTTCCGTACGTTCATCCACCATCTGCCCATCCACGAACAAACGGCTGAAACTCAAATCACGCGGATAACCATCGGGGAACTCCAGCATGATTTCAATCGCCACACTCTCGGGAAGGAGGTTTTCAAGGTTCTCATCCCAATTTTGGGGTGCCGAGCGGGTGATCGTCGGCGGCGGGTTGATTAAAATTGGCTTGGGTGCGTGGACATTGAGATAAAATTCACTGCTCTCGCCATGCAGCGCGCCGTCCACGGTTCCAACACTGATGGCATAATTGCCCTCCTGGCGGATGCCGGACACAAAGGTCAGATCATAATAAACGCCAATATCCTCAAAATAACGTTCCGGGGCGGGGGGAGCGCCGGCGCCGGTGTAATGAAAAAACTCACCGCCGGTGGCGTTTGCCAGGTCAATCAACGCCTTTCCCTGGTCGTTGTTGAGGAAGAATTCTTCGCCCAGCATCCACACATGCACCTGGATTTCAGCGGCACGGGCTGTTTCTGCCAGGGTCAATAAGGGGGTGATTTCTTCGGGTGCAGGCGGGGGCGTGATATACAACAGGGCTTTATCCACCCCAAAGGGCACAACCCGTTCTTCAGACAGTCCCAAAGCCAATTCAAGGCTGACTAGGTCAGGTGCCATGCTGCGAAAATTGGGCTGATAATTCTGCAGCGCTTCTACCCAGTTATGGCGGTCATGGCTGTTGCGAATCAGCGAGCCTTCCTGCACCACCAGTGAAAGGGAGTCTTCTGAGCTGAAGCGATGCTCCTGGACCCAGTCAGAAAAAGCCAACTGGATGCGGTGATAGGGTGATTCGCCGTTGGCATCGCGCACATCCAGGCGCCTGTCGCTGTTGATCACCAGGGTAAAGTGAACGCCGCCACGCCGCTTTTCCAGGCTGATGACCTCAACACTCCTTTCATCTTCCAGTACGATCAGGTCTTCCCTTTGCAGTGGGGGCGTCGCCGCTCCGGGGATCAATTTGGGTTTAATTTGTGTGGAAAGAAGGGGAAAACCGATGGTATCTGGCGGAAGAACGATCAATGTGTCGTCCCCCTGTGCTTGCACACGCCACGGTAAGGAAAAACCAACCCATAACATAAGGTTGGTTACTAAGAATAAAATACAGATTACAGAGAGTAATCTGTCAGTGAAACGTGAGTTTTTCCGGTAAGGGCGTCCTTTATGGTCACTTCCAACCTGAAAAGGCTGAGGGGTTGAGAATGGTGCAAGATCCTGAAACATATTCATCTTCATCACTATATGAAACGGAAGCTGTCACGCCTGAGTTTAAACTGAAGTTCGCCCATCCAATGGTTGCATGACCGTTAGGTCCTCCTGAAAATTCACCGGTTGAAACTCGCTCTTCCAAATTATCTATACTGCAATCAGCATATTTAAAATTCACAAATGACCAGGTTAAACTTGCCCCTGAATATTCAGCCCCGCCCAAAGCCCCAACATTCCAAAATTCAATGGAGAATGGCATCGTAAATGAGCATACGCGAGTTGATTCATCTTCATAGACTTCTGTAAATGTTGACACATAATCACCGGTGCAAGTTACCTTCTGGGGCTCAACACCATGGATCAAATTTTCATCTTCGATCAATCCCATATCGATGAGCGCCTGGTGATAGGCTTTTTCAGCCTGTTCAGGGCTTATCTCCCTGTTAATATACCATGTCCGCACCAAATTTGCGATTTGTTGACCATAAATCTGAGTGCCCGGTCGATCAATGTTTTCATCAAAGGAGTGGAAGATAATCTCTGATCTGCCAGTATCCCGCATAATTTTCTCAGTCATCAGAAACAAACGATTCATCAGCGTTTCGAGGTCCTCATTTCCGGCATACATCGGATTTACGCTTTCCCGAATCAGGAGCTGTTGATTTGCAAACAATTCGATCAGCTGTTCCTGCTTAGCCTTGATTTCATCAATCTTTTCCTGGTTCGAAAGACGTTCATCAAATTTTGCTTTCAATGCTTCCATACCATTATGAGCAATGGTGTTTCTTTCGTCTTCGCTCAATTGGTCAGGGTTGATCCCACGACGGCTACAGTAAGAGGATAGATAATCCGATTGCACTTTCGCAAAAATGCCACGCATCTGCACAGACAATTGGTCCCAATCCCGCGCATCTACCGAATAGCCAAACCATCCACCTTCTGCACCATTCTTATATACCTGGAAGGCTTTTTCAATCTCAGGATTAAACCAGACGTTGGTGATGACTTCATTGGACAATTCAACAACCCGGTTTGCAAATTTATTTAAATCGAAGACAAGCATTGCATTGTGTGACAGGCTATTCGCAAAGATTTTTACTTTGTCACTGGTGATTTCTTTTAGCAAGTTATCGTCCGATGCGACATAATTTCCAAGAGCTTTAAATGTTTCTTCCAGCGTGGCTTGAGTTAATTCTTCAGAATCATGATCATATATGGCAACAGCGATATTGCCTAAAGGCATTTGTTCAACAACGCCCTTTATGATGATCTCCACCACCCGGTTATCGTTTATCCCCACACCTTGTTCCAGGATTGTTTTTACCATTGCTTCCACCTCTCCCTGAGATTTGCCCAGTGAATTCTCTTTCACAAAGGTTTCGGTGGCTTTTTTGTCCAGGTATTTATCTATCCGTTTGGCTTCATCAGCTGAAAATGGCGCATTCAGGCTGAAATGGAAGGTGGTAAAGGTCAAGACACCCTGATCCAGGTCGACCGAATCAGGTTCAAAAAAGTACCAGCCATGCTGTTCATTGAAATAACCAACAAACACTTCGCCGGGTTCCTCGATCCCGGTAGCATCAAATTCCATCCTGACCTGCATGGGTTGGTCAGAACGGGTTTGCTCGCTTTCAAGCTCCACACTCAGGGTTGCTCCAAGCCCTACCCAGCCTTCTTCCGGTAAAGCCGGTAGAGTATCCGAATAGCTTATAGACGCTGAAGCATCTGTCATAAAGGCGCCTGCTGGAATTTGAACCCGGGCAGGCTCACCTTCCAGCCCACCCAGAGTCGTGTCCTGTTCAACAGCAATTGGAATGGGGGCCTTAGAGGGGACATCCAGGGTGGTTTCTTGTGAACCACTTTCTATTAAGTTTTTTAACGCGCTCAAGGGGAGCCTGCAGGAAAGCGTGATGATAGACCCAACAAGGAAACACAAGAAAATGTTTTGACGGTTTCTTTTCATTTCTCACTCTCTTTTGGTATGGGTAATTGTTTCTGTTTCGATTATAAGAACTCCCTATCTAAATGTCAAATTAATTCTTGAGTAAAGTGACATTCGTTCGTTTTGTTCAAAAATGCTATCATAAGGAGAAACCAACACGCAATACAAGGTTGGTAGCTAAGAATAAAACACTAATTAGAGAAAGCAATCTGCCAGAGAAATTCTCTCTTCTCTGGCAGATGAGACGTTTAAAGTTTATGGGAACGACAGCTATCCAGGTTTTGTATTCAGCAAGGAATGCCTGGTGCTAATCCTCAACAGGCGTGTCGCTCAGCAGCGTTGGTTTGAGATCCTCATTTAAGGACAGCCGGCGGTAGGTGAGCGTCCAGGCTGCCAGAACGTAGGTCTGAAACACGCCACTCAGAAGGATCAACACCGGGACCAGAACCAGGGACAGCAGTATACTGAAAATCAATCCTGCCATTAGGGTGCCTGAACCGGTGGTTAACATTATCGTCAGGATGATGCCAAAGGGCAGCAGGATAAGTAGAAGCGGCAGGCTGATCGCCACTGCTACAATCAACCCACCCAGGCCAAGGATCAGGACCATCACCACTGCAGGCAGCAGGTTACGGGTGAACACCGCCCAGGCGCGCGAAATCGCGGGAAAGATGCCCAACCCCTCATCGATAATGGCGATGATTGTAAACCTGACCATAATTTCGAGAAACCAACCAACGGGTATCAATAAGAGAAAACCCAGGCAGCAGGTACAGGTCATCAATAATATGATGGGAATGAGCAGGAAGAGCACAATAAAAAAGTTGATCAGTCCATATCCAATTCTGAATAAAAGCACTTTCCAGTAATGGGGTTTGAGGGCTGTAAAAACTGCGCCCAAGGAGAGGCGAGGTGCGTCCTGGTCTGCTTTGTCTGCCAGGCTGGTGCCGGCAATCACGCCGGTTTCACCGAGGGTGCCCAGCATGTAAAAGGCAATAGACAGAATAAACACCACCACAAACAACCCGATGGCAAGTAATATCCACACCCAAACATCGATGCCTGCGATCAATTGGCCGAAATCGGTTAATGCTTTTTGGGTTGAAGAACCCAGAAAATCTAACGAGTCGGGGTTGATGGCAGCGTTGGTTCCACTGCTGCCTGCGCTGCTTCCTCCGCTGCTGCCGACCCCGCCAGAGGCGCTGCAACCCGCCAGAATGCCAAACAACCATAATATCTTATTTTTCCAGATGATTTTCCAGGCTTTTGAGAGTATTTCTCCATAATTCATGAGTGTGCTCCTTACTTAATGAGGTTCGGTAATAAACGGCAATTTGTCCTCACCCCTGATTATAAATGAAAAATGGGAATAATCAGCTCAAGATCAATTCAATAACAATTTCCATTCAGAAATCCGCGCGGCGAATTGGGTTATTCTAATTAATCCAGAATATTATTTTTTTATCATTCGAGTTGTTAACGTTATCGTTTTATATTTTTTAGTTTTAAGATCAGATGACGAACACCAGTGATAAAAAACGTTACAAATCCGCTGAATATAAAGAGGAAGCCCATTGGCAGTAAGAAAAAATTCTCATGCAGGATTCCGGCTTCATCAATATATTCTACCGAAGCTCCTTTTACCAGGATCAGGAAAAAACCAAACAATAGCAATGCCGCCCCAATGGAGATGCTGATCAAATTCAACCTGGCGCGCCGTGTCTCACTTCCATCTCTGATGAGTTTTTCTTTAATATTGCTCATGTTTTCACCACCAAGAATAAGTTGATCAAGTGAGAGATGAAACACGTTTGAAATGGTGATCAACATTTCAATATCCGGAAGATTGCGATTGCCCTCCCAATTAGAGACAGCCTGCCTGGTCACATTGAGTTTGCTGGCCATTTGTTCCTGGGTTAAATTATTTTCAAGCCGTATAGACTTGATTTGTTCTCCAAAATCCATTGCGCTCATCTCCTTTGACCGACTTTATCTTACATAATAAGTCGAAATAATCAAGAAAGCATCGCTTGCCCCTCTAATTTTAATGACAGCGCTTGTTTCACTTTAATTCCAAGTCATTTTCCCTGACGAATTAAAGTAAGAAATTATTTCTTTGAATCAATCCTCAGAAAAAGGGTCTGTGGACGATGGTTTTTCTTGAATTTCTCCAATTTATGAGAGGTGAAGCTGATTGTTTAGTAATGTAACCCCTTTAATGAGTCAAAAAACAATGATCAACAAAATGGTTTTGCTTAATATATTAATTACTGTTCGTGTAACATTGTTTCTGTAAGATCTTGAACCTTAACAAAAGTAGTGAGTCAGAAGTACCCTTCCCATACCGCAAAGCATGTTAACTGTAAACATCTGGATTAATAATAATCGATACATATAAGCACTTATTATTATAAAGTTTTGCTTTATGATATTGTCTTTACATATGACCATGAGTTGTTCTTATGTGATATAGTCAAAAAACAACTTTTAAGAGACACTATTTTTTACTTGAATTTTATGCAAGGGATAGAAAATTATGGAAAATTATCAGCGCTGGCTGGATTGGGCTAAGGAATTGCAGTTTTTATCTCAGGTGGGATTGACTTATTCCGAAAATGATTTTGATATAGAACGCTTTAAAAGAATCAGAGAAATATCTGCTGAAATCATAAGTTATTACAGTGAAATCCCTTTAGAAAAGGTCAAGGACTTATTCTGTAATGAAACTGGTTTTCAAACACCTAAACTCGATACAAGGGCTGTAATATTTGAAAGTGGGAAAATTTTATTGGTTAAAGAACTTAATGGGAAATGGTCTTTACCAGGTGGCTGGGTCGATGTAAATGAATCTATAAAATCAAATATTATTAAAGAAGTTAAAGAAGAAGCTGGTTTAAATGTTAAAGCAGTCAGATTAATAGCTTTACAGGATAGAAATAAGCACAATAAACCTGTTTATGCATATGGAATTTGCAAAGTATTTGTTCTTTGTGAGAAGATGGGTGGTCGTTTTTTGCAGAATATTGAAACCACAGAAAGTAAATTCTATGCTTTGGATGAACTTCCTTCATTAGCAGAAGAGAAAAATAATATTGAACAGATAAAAATGTGCTTTGAAGCCTATCAAAATGAGAATTGGGAGGTTATATTTGATTAGGATAGGAGGGAATTACCTGGCTGTAGGGCTTGGCAATCCCTTTAATAGACTGAATTTTGAGTTGCTCATACATTACTCAGCAGCAAGTTCAGAAGATGTCTTTAGCCAATCAGACCAAAAGTTACAGCCTTCTTGAAAGACATCATTCCCACTCGATTGTCCCCGGGGGTTTGCTGGTGATATCATACACCACCCGGTTGACCCCCTGCACTTCGTCCACGATGCGGTCAGCCACCCGCGCCAAAAGCTCATCCGGCAGACGCGCCTGCGCCATGGCGGATTTGTAGCCAGGAATACGTTGACACAGCATAAAGAAGGGCGGCGGATTTCGTCGCATTCCAATAAATATGTTCAGAGGTCCTACCACCGTTCAATTCGCTTCAATTATCCAACCACGCCACGACCTTTTCATATACCTTGAACCCAGAATCTACTGCCTGGTGTGTTCCGAGCCCAAACCCTTCTGTGTCATTGCCAACGATGTAGAGACCGCTGATGGGTGTGTCGCCCTTTGGTCGGTGCGGCCCTGCCTGC
Source organism: Chloroflexota bacterium (assembly GCA_029548365.1). Taxonomy (GTDB): domain Bacteria; phylum Chloroflexota; class Anaerolineae; order Anaerolineales; family Anaerolineaceae; genus Brevifilum. The sequence goes on along the minus strand of JAKPNN010000002.1, from coordinate 29,039 downwards.
CCTATGGAATTAGCAATTCCGTAGGATTCTCCCCCTTGTCCAGGGAGAATCGCATCGTTGCCCACGCTTGGTACAATAGCGGTGGTCATGATTTCCGTATGGGTTATTACGTCAGGTTCGTACAATTCCGGTGCAATCTTTCGGACCCCTTTTTCGATGTACTCCAAACATGGCTTCGACTCAACATGAAGGGCGGGCAAGCAGGAAACAACCGCATAAACCACCTGCTTGTCTACGGGCGCCATATTTGGATAGAGGGATGTTGTGCCGAGATAAATGTAGCCGTTTTCCGGCTTCGCCTCGCCATGCGCAATGGCTTCAAATTCGCTGTATTTTGCCACGCAGCCTTCCGGGAACAACACCATCATTGGGGATGTCAACACGGGGCGGCTCGTGAAATAGCGATAACCTACGCAAGCAAGGTTGCTTTCTAGGCTCTTGATTCTTTCCACATAATCCGTTTCAAATTTATCTTCCCCCACAAGTTTAAGAACCGTCTGCCGGATTCCCGCGTTGCTTATCACAACGGGCGCCGTATATGTTTCGCCCGTTTGCGTCGTAATGCCGCAGACACTTCCATCCCACGTATTGATAGATTCCACGCGGGCATTCATTCTTACCTTGCCGCCCTTTTCTTCCACCGTTTGCGCCATCACTTCAAAAAAATGACCAACACCGCCCTCGTAATAGCGTCCGCCGCTACCGCTGAACGTCTCTTGAAACATCCTAACCATTTCCCCTGCCGCAACGCGGTCAGATGTCATTTCAAAAGCGCCTTCTCCAAAAGAGGCCAGCATAAAAGTGCGAAAACCTGCCGGCATAGGGCCCAGGCTATCAAGGTATTCCATGGCGGAAACGTTATATAGCGCCGATATTTCCGTTTCGTCCATGGCACGCAATTTACCCACCACGCGCGCTATTTGAAAAATAGAGCGGAGCTGCCACGGCTTGACACCAATGAATCCAAACATTTTCAATACGCCCGGGAATTTGAGCCCCATTTGCCAGCTTGTGATTTCCCCTTCCCGGTTCTCATAAAACAGCTTGCCAATGCCGAAATCATCACCCAAAATTAGTTTGACATGATTCTCTTTACCAAGCGTTTGGCTGAGCTTTTCAAAGAGCGAATCGTGCTGTGGCACACAATTGATTGGAAACAACTCATAGGAAAAGCCGTCCCTGTTTATTGTCATCATTCGGCCGCCCGGTTTCTGGTTTTTATCGATTAGTAGTACCTTCTTACCAGAATTGGCGAGGAGGCTTGCCACAGTTGTTCCGCCGGGCCCTGCTCCAACAACAATGACATCATAGTTTTGCATTTTTATCTCCTTTCCCTTTGTGGCAACTTTACCAAGTCGCCTTCCTCAAACAACGAGTAACTCGTGCACCAGATTGTCGCCCAAATTCCAACAGCACCTGTCAACAGGTATTTTATGCGTTTGAAGGGTTATCCTTCGTTTTTGCCAGTAGCGTTCTTTTGAATTTTTTATTATATACGCCGGGCAAAAGCTCCACAAAACACAACCCCACTTGTTCGTTTTTGTCGTTGTAAATGCTCGCAAGCAATTCATAATAGCCCATGTTCATTTGCCCTTTTAAGAGCGGTATAATTGTATACCGCTCTGCCTTGAATCCCGGTACGGTCAGTTCCCATTTACAGGAATATTTCACACCGTTTGGATAGGCGAATTCGGTGGGGGTGATCGTATAATTATTTAGCCTATGGCAATCACCGTTCTTCCGAATATATGTGCCATCTTGATAGTGGCTCTGTGGGAAGGAGAACAGCATCATTTCTTCATCATCAAAAAACCGTAGCGAAAACCATTCCCAATGCGTCTTGATATTCATCAAACTGTAAGGCCCGCCTTGCTTATCGAACCAAGATTTCCCTGTTACATGGACCGTATTCCCATTGAACCTCATCGTGCCGGCGGTCGGCATATTGGGATAAGAATAATACACCGTTGTCTGTTTCTCATCATGGATGCCCATTCGTAAAAAACCGTTGTCACAGTGCCAAACAGCGCCCTTACCATAGTTAAGCTCCAAATCGAGCGTGAAATCCTTGTGCTGCACAGCCAGCGTCATGCCCTGTTCACCTTTGCGTATTTGAGCAATATCACCATATCCGATAGTGTCAGGGCTGATGACGATTCCTTTTGATGAGAGCTGGATATTCTGATAGTACGCATGCTTGCCGGTGGAAAAATCCGTCAGTCCCAGCATGATAAGATAGGGGAAAAAGGCTGATACATGCACGCGCAATACGGTAAATTGGTATGAGTATAGCCTGTCCAAATCGTCTTTAAGATATCCAGTGGCATACCACCATTCCGAACAGCCTTTGTGCAACCCCCATTCCTCTTCAAAACTGCCGTGCTCACGGCCTTTGTATCGTATTTTTTTGATCTTTGACATGTTTACATCTCCGCTTATAGAAATTCTTGACACCCTTGCTTGCTTTCATTATGCATGCAATGTTTCATTTAATCAAGCAGAAAGTGAAAGCACAAACAAATCGAATCAATCGGTATTCGTGTTCGGCTCGTTTCCGATATTTAGTTTTCATCTCTCTTGGTCTCGCTGTCGATTTTTCATCCAACTCTCAAGCAGTTTGATGATGGTTTCTTCCATCCCCTGCGGTGTATAGGAGCGAGGAAAAAACTTTGTGATTCTGTCTATCGGGAGCTTCAAGTCCCATGTTTCGGGTAATATTTTCTGCTTACTCCCACTCGATCGTCCCCGGGGGTTTGCTGGTGATATCATACACCACCCGGTTGACCCCCTGCACTTCGTCCACGATGCGGTAAGCCACCCGTGCCAAAAGCTCATCCGGCAAACGCGCCCAATCGGCGGTCATGAAGTCGGTCGTGGTGACCGCCCGCAGGGCAATCACTTCCTCGTAGGTGCGCTGGTTGTTTGCCATCCCCACCGTTTTCACCGGCAATAAAACTGCGAAAGCTTGAGCTGTTCCCTGCTTTTCCTCGCCCTGGCGATAGACCAGCAGCCCGGCATGTGCCAATTCTTCGGTGAAGATGGCATCCGCCTGGCGCAACTTTTCCACGCGCCCAGGGGTGACCTCGCCCAGGCAGCGCACTGCCAGCCCAGGCCCGGGAAAGGGCTGCCGCCAGACCAATTCCGAGGGCAATCCCAGTGCCTCACCCACAACGCGCACTTCATCCTTAAATAAGTTTTGCAAAGGCTCGACCAGTTCAAAATCCATCGCTTCGGGCAAGCCACCGACATTGTGGTGGGTTTTAATCGGGCGGGCATCCCCCTGCTGCAAATTGCGGGATTCGATCACATCCGGATAGATTGTCCCCTGCACCAGGAAGGGCGGATCGCCTAAATTGTGTGTGGTTGCTTCAAAAACACGGATAAAGGTCTCGCCAATCACGCGGCGCTTGGCTTCAGGATCAGTGATCCCCTGCAGGTTGAAAAAAAAGGTTTCTGCAGCGTCCACACAGTGCAGGTTGGCGCCCAGCTTGTCCTGGAAAGCCTTCCTGACCCATTGAGTTTCATCTTTGCGCATCAAGCCAGTATCCACATAGACCGCGCTGAGCTGGTCGCCCACGGCTCTGCTCACCAGGGCTGTGGCGACGCTCGAATCCACCCCGCCGCTGACCGTCGAAAGCACCCGGGCATCTCCCACCTGCGTCCGAACCTGGCGGACGGCATGATCAATAATCGCCTGTGCGGTCCAATCGCCCGAGCACTGGCACACGCCACGCACAAAGCGGGCGATGATCTGCCTTCCAGCAGGCGTAAACTCAAGCCCCGGGTGAAATTGAAGCCCGTAATAATCCCGGTTGCCGTCGCCCAGCGCGGCAATCGGGCAGTCTGCAGCACTGGCCAGGATTTGAAACCCCTCGGGTACTGCGTCAACCCGATCAGCACAGGACATCCACACCCGTGGGTCATCGCCGACTTGCAATATCCGGCTTGAGCATGGGATGTTCACCCGGTGAAGGTCGTATTTCTGTGCAGCAGTAGAGGTCATCCTTCCGCCAAGGGCCAGCACCAGCGCTGACATGCCAGATCCAATACCCAGGATCGGGCGCCTGGACTGGATGACATAGCCCGGCAAGACTGGCGCGCCGGGTTCGAGTGCTGATCGCAGGCAGCCCGAAAGGATAAAGCCCTCAGGATTGTGCGCCATCACCGCGCTTTCAGGTGTATCCCAGGGGAGCAACTCGGCATACACCTGTGATTCTCGCACGCGGCGGGCGATTAACGGGCTGTAGGGTGAACCAAAATCAAGAATGACGATCGTCTCAGTCATAGGAATCTCCGGGGTCAGCAGCGTCCTGGGAAGATGCTTCACTGACCAGGTGCCAGTGCCAGATGGGAATGGATTGATATGGACCACCGTTGGTGATCAGGCGGTAGCCCCGTTGCTCGAGGTTAAAATCCTGAATCAGCTGGTTGACCAATTGAAACAGAGCGGCGTACACTGTTGGGTCACTGCCAGGCGCAGCCAGAAGAGTCGGGATCGCCGACCCTGGAAGGATCAGGATGTGCAGGGGGTAATTGGGCTGGGGGTGATGAAATGCCGTCCAATGGGCGTTTTCTCCCAACCGGTCAACGGGCAGCATGCGATACACAGGTTGATATACCCGGGCTACCAAGCGCTGCAGGCGTTTCCAGCGAGCAATTGCCAGCAGCAGAGCCAGCAGTTTATTCTTCAGCGAAGATGATCTGACCATCGTCCAGTGAGGCAATCGGGACCAGGGACTTGATGGGAATATTCAGCGGTGTGAGCAACTCGCGCCCGCCCTCAAATGTCTTTTCAATCAGTGTGCCGATGCCCACCAGTTTGGCGCCAGCAATTTCCGATAAACGCGCTAATCCGGCGATTGTTGCACCCGAAGCCAGGAAGTCATCGATAATCAGTACCCGCTCGCTGTTCCGCAGGTATTCTGGTGAGACGATCAGTTCCACCATCCTCCCCTTGGTATGCGAGGGCGCTAATGTTAAGAAAATTGCATCGGGCATGGTGATCGGCTTGCGCTTGCGAGCATACACCACCGGCAGGTCGAGGAATTTACCGGTCATCAAAGCCGGCGCAATACCAGAAATTTCTGCCGTCAGCACCTTGGTCGGTTTGGTGTCAGCAAACAGCCGGGCAAACTCTTTCCCGCAAGCTTCCATCAGGATAGGGTCCACCTGGTGATTGATAAAACTATCCACTTTTAAAATTCCACCACCCAGACTCTCACCATACTCAGCAATCCGTGCCTTTAAGGGTTTAAACAATTTTCACCTCCATCAAATGATCCACTGTACGGAGTGGAAATAATGCCATTCTTTAATGTGGGCTTTTGCACCCGTGGGAAGTATTTACCGATCAGCACGCTTACGGTGGGTCCTGCGGGTCAGGTTCCGGTTCGCTGTCATGCTTGCGGATTCTAAACAGGATCTCTTCGAGGATCTTCCGATTGAAACTGACCAGGTCTGCGATCAAACCGATCAGGAAGGTCATAAAGCCCACGATCAGGAATACCGCTGCCAGGATCAGGGATTGAACCATACCGGCGCCTTTGTTCTGGATGAAAGCCACCAGGAAGCGCACGCCAAGCGCTGTGCCAACCAGCAGCATCAGGACGCTGATGCTGGTGAAGATGCGCAGCGCCCGGTACATTGTAAATGAACGCATGATCGTAACACTGGAGTTGAGCAGATAATTCCGAATGCTGCTGAACAACCGTGATGGACGTTCAGGCGGGTTGGTTTCAATAGGGACAAAAGCCACCCGCACCTTGCGGGCGCCAGCTTGAATCAGGGTTTCCAGGGTGTAAGAATAATTGCTCAGTACCAAAGTTTCCAGCGCAACGTCACGGGTGAGCGCTCTGAACCCGCTGGTGGCATCCGGGATATCAAAACCGGCAGTGGCAGAGACGACCCTGCTGCCCAGGATCTGCAGGGCACGCTTGTGGGCTGGAAAATGAGGGGTCTTGCTCACGCCCCGGTCTCCGATGACCATTTCAGCTTCGCCATCCAGAATCGGTTTGACCAGTTTGTGGATATCCTCTGCTGGATACTGGTTATCGGCATCGGTATTGACGATCACATCTGCGCCCAACCGCAGGCATGCGTCCAGTCCATGGGTAAAAGCTTTTGCCAGCCCCATGTGCCGGCTGAGATGGACAATATGATCAGCACCCGCATGCCTTGCCACAGCAGGGGTTTCATCTGTGCTACCATCATCCACCACCAGAATTTCAACCTGGTCAAAGCCTTCGACGGTTTTTGGAAGCTGCGTCAGGGTTTTAGGTAATATTAAGGCTTCGTTATAGCATGGGATTTGGATAATCAGTTTCATAGGCTGCTCTGCTCTGGTTGGACCTGAGATTAGTATATCATAGCGCAAGGTCTTTGACTCCCTGGATTGACAAACCTGTCTCTGAAGCAACTGAGATCAGAAGCCAAAATGTGCGGTATCTGGGTGCTGTTGGACCTGGTCACCGGGCACACCTCGATTGAACACGAATGGTTCACACACTTTCATAAAGTTGAGAGCAACCCCTATAAGGATTATTACGTATGGTGCGCCTTGCTTGTTGATTTTTAATCAGACTGGCGGCTGATCGTTGACAGTCATCACGGTGCTATTTTATAATTGAGCGTGTTCACTATAATGGAAAGGGTTCATCATGGAGCGTATCAAACGCAGTTGGGCGCTGGTCAAAGCCAGCGTCGAAGTTCTCAAACTCGATAAAGAATTGCTTATTTTTCCGTTGATCTCATCCATTGTGATGATCTTCATCACGCTGACCTTCCTGATCCCCACACTGGTCGGGAATGTACTGGATACCATCTTCGATACGGGCATGCCGGTGTTCGGCTATATGGTTCTGTTCCTGTTCTACCTGGTGCAATACACGGTAGTTTTTTACAATAACACAGCCCTGGTAGGCGCCGCGATGATCCGCTTGCGGGGAGGAGACCCAACGGTCAGGGACGGTTATAAAATTGCCAATCAGCGCATTGTACCTATCCTGGGTTGGGCGCTGATTTCAGCCACAGTTGGGCTGATCCTCAACATGATTTCCGGTAATTCTGAAAATAAGCGCAGGGGTCTGGGCGGCTTGATCGCCTCCATTCTGGGCGCTGCTTGGAATGTGCTCACCTTTCTGGTCGTACCTGTTCTGGCGGTGGAGGGATTGGGTCCGATTAAAGCGATACAACGCAGTTGGGAGCTGCTTAAACGCAGTTGGGGAGAGCAAATCTCGGGAACCCTGTCTATCGGGTTGATCTTCGGGCTGATCGGCATTGCTGGCGGGATGTTGATGATCGATATTGGCGTTGCTCTTTCCTTTTGGTTAAAGAGCATCATCCCGATCATCATTTTCGGCGTTTTGCTCCTGCTCTTTATCATGGTCATTTCATTGCTCAGCAGCACCCTCAGCGGCATCTTTTCAGCGGCGGTGTACGCTTATGCTGCTGATGGACAGGTCAGCCTGTTTGATGAGAGCCTGATCCGCGAGGCGATCAACCCCTGACGCCTTCTTCACAAACCCCGCAGGTCGGTTGTTGAGTTACGGTTGGATTTAGATCGTGAAAATTAATGGGTTCGCAATCCCTCAAATCATCATTCACCAATCACACTTCACGGTATTTGAAAGATTCAACCTGGAAGCACCGCTGAGCACCACCTCGGAAATGCAGCGCGTGTGGGATGGAAACCTGGCTGAGGTAAGTGATCATCCTGACCTCAATTAATAATGGGGGGAAGAACGCTATTCACTCAGATGTTGAACGATTTTCAGCAGGAGAATCCGGTTCACCCTGGGATTCAGACGGTCTGATATCCTTGACATTCAACTGCAAATTAACCCGACCCTTGTAGGTGTTTTCCTCAAACCGGTAAACGATATCAATTCTCTCGGGCAGCTCATCAACCCAGTGCCCCTGCTGGAAAGCGATGGCATCGTAGATATATTGCCCGGCTTGCAGGGTCAGCTTCAGGTGCCTGCTGTCCCGTCCCACAGTTCTAACCTGGCGCACAACCAGATCGCGGGACATAAAAACCGGGTCAGGATTGCCGCGTCCCGTGGGTTCTAACTGGTGCAGGTCGTTAAAAATCCCGCCGATATAATAGGGTGATAAATTTTCTAAAATGATCTCGCGGTCAATATCAATCACGGGTAAAAGGGTTACATCAGCCAATTCCCGTTGCGCAATGGCGTACAGTTGTTCAATTAATATCGGCAGGTTTACGTTACTGACGGTAAAGCCCGCAGCCGCGGCGTGACCACCATGCCGCACCAGCAGGTCGGCGCACTCGTCCAAAGCCCGAGTAATGTGAAATTCTGGGATCGAACGGCAGGAAGCTACGGTAAATTCTTCGCCCTGGTGAGCAATAATCGCCGGTCGATAATAGGTTTCTGTCAGGCGCGAGGCTGCCAATCCCACCACGCCCTCACTAAATTTAGGATCGGCTGCAAAAAATAGCAGTGCGCCCGGATCCTGGGCTAAAACCTGCGCTGCAGCCTGTTCGCGGATCCAGTTTGTTTCCACCTGGCGTTCTTTGTTCTGGGAGTCCAGGATTTGAGCCAGTTCGCCAGCTTTTTGTTGATCCTGTGTTACCAGCAGTTCATAAGCCAGCATGGCCGATTCCATCCGTCCGGCTGCGTTCAACCGGGGTGCCAGCTTGAAACCAATCATTGACGTATCACACTGGGTTAAATCAATCTCTGCTGCACCAGCCAGAGCTCTTAATCCCGGGCGTCTTTGCTGTCGGATGCACGCCAGACCTTTCTTAACCAACGCCCGGTTTTCGCCTTTCAGCGGCACCAGGTCTGCCACGGTGCCGATGGCCACCAGATCCAACCACGCTTCAGGGTTTACACCCTGCTGGGGGTGAATCTCCAGGTAAGCCTGGGTTAGTTTGTGCGCTAAACCGACGCCCGATAAATCTTTTTCAGGGTAGTGATCTTCAGGTTGCTTGGGGTTGATCACGGCCAGTGCAGGGGGGAGTTCTGTTCCGGGCTGGTGGTGGTCGGTGATGATGACGTCCATGCCCAGGTTGTGAGCCTGCGCCACCTCGCGATTGGAACGAATCCCGCAATCCACTGTGATCACCAGGTTGATGCCCATGTCTGCCAGGGCCTGGATGGCATCCGCGTTTAAGCCATAGCCTTCATCGTAACGATTGGGAATGTAAATCTCCGGATTTACACCCAGACTCACCAGGAAATCATGCATCAGGGTGCAGGCGGTGACCCCATCGGCGTCATAATCGCCGTAGATGGCGATTTTTTCGCCAGCCGTAACCGCGCGGTGCAATCGCTCCACTGCAGCCTGCATATCTTTGATCTGGAGCGGGTCACTTGAAAAAGGCGCTTCACCATTAACAAAACTGGACGCCGATTCAGCGTTAAAATAGCCGCGATTGTAAAGCAATTGCCGCAAGAGCGGGGGGAAGTCGCGCAATGCCAGGTCAATATCGTGGGGGATTTTTGGCTGGACACGCCAGCGCTGGTTGAGGATCGGTTGTGCGTTGTTTTCTGTCATGAGCTCATTTCCTGCGAGATAAATGCGCATTGGTCATGAAGATTATAACCTTAATTTTCCAGAGGTCTGAAGTAATACAAAAGATCGCCGTTTACCTGCCAATCCCAATCAACACATTACAGGACCCGCGGGGGTTGAATTACGACTTCACCGGTTCTGCAGGAAAACCTTGGGCACTTTGTTAACCTCCCTGCCCAAAGGATTCAAATACCGTTACAATTAAGCCGTTATGACGAATTACAATCCTGCACTTCCCCTGAACCAGGTCCTGGTCGGTGACTGCTGCGTCATCCTGCCCACGCTTCCCGAGAATTCGGTCGACCTGATCTTTGCCGATCCACCCTATAACCTGCAACTTGAGGGCGAACTCTGGCGCCCTGACCACAGCCGGGTCGACCCGGTGGATGACGACTGGGACCAATTCGAGAGTTTTGCGCAGTACGATAATTTCACCCACGAGTGGCTGTCCGCCTGCCGACGCGTGCTCAAACCCACAGGCACATTGTGGGTGATTGGCTCTTATCACAATATCTACCGGGTGGGCGCCATCCTCCAAAACCTGGACTTTTGGATTCTCAACGACGTGGTGTGGGTCAAAACCAACCCGATGCCCAACTTCCAGGGAATGCGCTTTACCAATGCCCACGAAACCCTGCTGTGGTCTCAGAAGGATAAGCGCCAAAAATATACCTTCAACTACCGCGCCATGAAGGCGCTGAACGATGACCTGCAAATGCGCAGCGATTGGGAGATTCCGATCTGCACCGGGCCGGAGCGTCAAAAAGGCCCCGATGGCGAGAAAGCCCATTCCACCCAGAAGCCGGAAGCCCTGCTCTACCGGGTGATCTCAGCCAGCTCCAACCCCGGCGATGTGGTGCTGGACCCCTTTTTTGGTACGGGCACCACTGGCGCTGTCGCCCGCCAGCTGCATCGGCAATTCATCGGCATCGAGGTGGACCCCTTCTACGCCCAATTGGCTACACAGCGGATAGGTGCCATTGCCCCACAGCCCTTCAATTCACAGCTATTTGAAACGCCCAACCCCCGCCGGGAAAGACGCATCCCCTTTGGCAGCCTGGTCGAATACGGCCTGTTGGAGCCCGGGCAGACCCTGTATTTCACAGGGCAAAACGAAACGACAGCCAGGGTGCTGGCCGATGGTCACCTCAACTGCGATGGAAAGCGCGGATCCATTCACCAGACTGCCAGGTGGATCCGGAATGGCCCCGCCAATGGTTGGCAGTTGTGGTATTACCTGAACCCTGAAACGGGGCAGAGGGAACCTATCGACATCTTACGCAACCGCCTGCGCAACGCAGGATAAATGTTAAATTTCATCCGGTGATCCTGTTTCCCATCTATCACCGGACATCAATAAAAAGGAAATGATCAATGACCCTAAAAGTTACCTACACACAATCCCCCTGGAGCCTGGAAGACCTGTTTCTGGGCTTTGACGACCCTGCTTACGAAGCAGCATTTGAGGAAGTCCGTAAAGGCGCACAAAGATTTCAAACCTTCCGAGATCAACTGGCTCCACAGATCAGCGAAGAGCTGTTCCTCAGCATAATCACAGAATATGAACATTACACCCGTATTCTAAGCCGTTTATTCGGTTTCAGTCAGCTGGCGTTTGCCGCTGACACTCAGGATCAGGCGGCTCAGGCGCAGGTGGCTCGTGTCACTCAGTTTTATGCTGAAATCGACAACTATACAATGTTTTTTAGCCTGTGGTGGAAAGCACTCGATAATGAAAACGCTGAGCGCTTGTTGAAGGCATCAGGTGATTTTCATTACTGGCTGGTTACTATGCGTAACTTCAAAGAGTTCACCCTCAGCGAAGCGGAAGAAAAAATTATCAATATCAAGGATGTCACAGGCGTAAACGCCATTAACATGCTTTACGAATCGATCACCAACCGTTATCTTTTCAAAGTTGAGATCGATGGCGAACTCAAAGAATTGACGCGCGGTGAGGTGACCGCCCTGGTCAGAGAACCGGATCCCGATCTGCGAGAACGCGCTTACCAGGCATTATTCAAGGTTTACGAAGATGATGCACCTATTCTGGGCCAGATTTATCAGGCGGTTGTGCGCGATTGGCGCAACGAGAATCTCGACTTGCGCAAATTTAAGCATCCGGTTTCAGTACGCAACCTGATCAATGACATCCCCGATCCCGTTGTTGAAACCCTTTTAGAAGTCACCCGGCAAAACACAAAACACTTCCAGCGTTTCTTCAGATTGAAGGCTAAACGGCTTGGAGTGGAAAAACTGCGCCGATATGATATTTACGCCCCAGTGGAGAAATCGGATAAGAAATATGCGTTTGACCAGGCAGCAGAGATGGTGCTGGAATCCTTCCATGAGTTTGACCCGAAATTTGCCGACCTGGCAAAAGAGATCTTTGATGCCCGGCATGTCGATAGCGAAATTCGCAAAGGCAAGATGAGTGGTGCCTTCTGTGCGACCATAACACCCGACCTGGCACCCTGGGTGTTGCTCAACTATCAGGGTAAAGCGGAAGATGTAGCAACCATGGCACATGAATTAGGGCATGGCATCCATGCATTGATGGCACGGGATCATACCGCTTTCACGCAACACGCCTGTTTGCCCCTGGCAGAAACTGCCTCAACCTTTGGCGAGATAATGCTGATCGATAAGCTTTTAGCTCAGGAAAGCGATCAAGCCGTTCGGCGCGATCTGCTTTTCAGACAAATGGATGATGCTTTCGCCACCATTTTACGTCAGAACTATTTCTCAATGTTCGAGCATACGGCTCATGAACTGGTTGCTCAGGGCGCTCAGGTGGACGATCTGGCAAAAGCTTACCTGGAAAATTTACAGGATGAATTTGGCGATTCAGTAGAGATCGCCGATGAGTTTCGTTGGGAGTGGGTCATGATCCCACACATTTACAATGTGCCGTTCTATGTCTATGCCTACGCCTTTGGTCAACTGCTGGTGCTATCCCTGTATAAGCAATATCAGGCTGAAGGCAATGCCTTCAAACCGCGTTACATGGATATCCTGGCCGCGGGCGGTTCGATTGCTCCGATTGAATTGCTCGCCCGTGCAGGTATTGATATAACCCGGGCTGAATTCTGGCAAGGTGGATTTGATATCATCGATGAGATGGTAACAACGCTGGAGAATTTAACCTGACGTTTACCGGTTGATCCAGTAAATCAGTTTACACGGTAGTTATGATATCCTGATTGAATCAGGATAATGGCAACCAGGTGCGTTCATCGTTAGCTGAAAGCACCCTGGTTGTTTTTAATTGTGTATCGATTGAGAATGCTCTCGGTGAATATGGGGCATCAGCAAGATTACCAGTAAAGCTGAGATAACCCCAACAATAATGACGCTATAAAATAAAACCTGGTGAGAAAAAAGGTCAACCAGTAAACCACCAATCAAAGGAGCCATGGTCATCACGGGCCCAACAAGTGTGTTGTTGATGCCAATATAACGCCCGGTTTCAGATGTGGGGGCGATTTCAAAAATCATGTTAGGATCGCAAATACGGATTGAGGCATAGACGCCCCCGATAAAAAATGCAATGGAGTAAAACATCCAGGGCGCTTTTGCCCATACCCCAAAAACACCTTGCAGTACTACAAACAGAGAAACAATCACATATACAACCTTATACCCAAACCGATCGCCAATCCATCCCCACAAGAACCCAAGCACACTCTGGGTGATGAGGATAATCATGTTAAAGATAGCCAGGCTGCCATCCGGCAATGAAAGGGTGCGCCGACTGTAGAGGGCGAAATATGCATTTCCCAGCACGCCCAAACCCAATACAGCCCGTGAGATCATAAATCGACTGAAATCGGGATTATGTTTGATGTGTTTGGGAATAGTCCGGATAAAGGTGCCCAGTGGCTCAGGTTTGACCTGTTCAGGGTAGGGCTCTTCTTTGAAGCTGGCGATGATAATTGGTGAAATGACCGAAGTTGCCAAAGCCGTCCAAAATAGAATTCTCAAATTGAAGGGAAAAGCATAATTGTCCAGCAAATAATGGCTAAAAAGCGATGAGCCAAAACCAATGATCCCACCAAGCCCATTGGTAAAACCGTAGAAAAACCCTCGATTTTTAACAATGCTTTTGCTGATAAAATCTGAATAACCGGGGCTGATCATCCCATTGGTTACTGAGAAAATCATATAAGCCACGAGCAACAAGATCAGGATCAATGTATTGCTGAACAAGCCAAAAATTTGGGCGACAATTGCAACCAGTAAGACCCCAAACCGCTCGGTGATGGCAACTTTTAACACAAAATTCTTTTTTGTGCGCCTTCCATTGACCAGATAGGCACCTATTAACTGAGGCAAAAAGAATCCGAAATAGTAAATTGCCGGCACCAAGCCGATAATCCAGCTTTTATCTGTGAGCTGCTCAACAAAGTAAGGGATAATTGTGTCCTGAGAAAGGGCTGCAACCGCAAAGGCATAAATAGATGAATCAAAAGCCAGTGCGATGAAGTTCCACCGGTAATAACTCTCCATCCGAGCCACAAATTCGGGATGTTTACTCTGTAATTGCCTGATGTCGCGACCAATCATAAAATATGGGTTCTTCGTTTTTGCTGTAATGATTTTGATCGCAACTAATAGTCTGCTTTTGACTGTCGATCTTTTTCAATTAATATCTTAATGGCTTCAATCGCCACCCGGATCGGTCGGTCAACATCAAGAAGTGCATCTTTTTCCTCAGTAGTCAAATCACTTTCTTTATACAGGCTGACCATATGCATGACCCCACCCGCCCGTTTACGGTAAATCGAGGAAAGAATAAAGAGTGCAGCTGCTTCCATCTCTGAACAGACGGCTCAGGCGGATGAGGCAGTGAATTCAAAAATTCATTTTGAAGAAAGTTGTGCAGAACTGGGCTTGAAATTGTTTGTGTTACCGCCCCGCTCTCCTAAACTGAATGGCAGAGTTGAACGAGCCCATCGAACCCATTTGGACGAATTCTATTCAGCTTATCCGATTGACTTTGCCTCACCAACACTCAATAACGTGCTTGAAGAATGGGAAAGAATCTACAATAATGTCCGTCCCCATCGTGCTCTGGACAACCTGACGCCTTATGAGTATATTCAACAATACCACCCCTCGATCATCCCCCAATTGTCTCATATGTATTGAACCCATACATACTATTGACAACAAACCGGTTTACCTTATAATAACCATTGTTCATCATTTAAAACGCCCTGACCAGTGTCATTAGCACTGACCAGGGCTAACCCAAACCACTGAAACGGCAGTGATCAGGGATACTCAGTATTATAACTCCCAACACCCCTTTCAGTGGAAACTAATCAAATGGGGCAATGCCTCTGAAAGGATTCTTGAAATGAATATTAAAACAAATTATCTTAAGCCGTCTTTTATTCGATTTGAAAAAATATCTAATAATATCTTTATGAGTATCATCATCTTTGGGAGAGAGATTATTATTGTTGTTAGGAAAAAGCAATAAAGCAATAGTAAGCCGGTATAAAATGTTTTTGAGATAGCTCAGAGTTTCAATACCGGCTTTATTATTCGATTACAATATCCACCCTATGGGTACTGAGTAAAAACGCTTAGTATCGCTTTGGGGGCTTCTGGTGTAGCTTTCACCAAAACTTGACCACTATTTAACCGATTGTGGCGATTTCATGCTGTTCAGTCCTGCGGTGGTAACCCCGCGGCTTGCCTGGCTGCATTCACTAAACCGGACGGGTCAATTTTCCAGTCATGATCAGTTATGCCCCAGTATCTCGCAATTTCGGCGATCTTGTTAGCTAACTGGTTAACGCTGATGTCCCCGCCAACAAAAACACCATAAGCGGTATCGAGTAGGGTTTTTGGCAACAGTTCAATTTCATAGGGATAGATCATTTTATCAACGCCGCCGTCTGCAAGGTTGGCTTGTCGATATGCGCGCCGTAATGTCTTTAATTCGGTTTGATCACCCAAAAAGGTTTGGTTTACCTGGCTTGCTGCCTTGTAATCCAACGCGCCGGTTTGGATCAACTGCAAAGCTGCACTTAAGGATTGCATACGCTCCGCCTCAATTGGTCGCCCATCAACCTCAATTAGCTTAGCGGTCAAATCATGCACCTGCGCTTTCATAGCTTCCAGCGCGGCTTTTCCCGCTTCCCTCAACTGCATTTGCGCTTCCTTCAGCTTTTTTTTCTAGATGTTCCTGGGTGTAAGTTCTCCCCTGGTCTTTAATCTTGGCAACCTGACGCTTGTACTCTTCCCTGGCTGCCTGGTAATCCTTCAAGGTGTGATTGATTTTTGAAAATTTTTCTCTTATTTCAATCCGTGTATCTTTATTCATGATTATGTCCTTTTCTGTCCTGGTTTTCCAGGTGTTTTATTTTGTACTGTTTTTCTACTGATTTTGTACTGGTTTTTTCTGGTTTGTACTGTTAATTAGTTTATAAGCACCCCCTTAAATCGCAAGCAGTGCCCGCGGGGAATTGCGCAATCAAAATAAGTTAGTTGGTGATAACCGGTGTTTATTTCAATCATTTCATCTGTTTGTAATTCCATATTTGTTAACCTTTTCTGCTAACCTTTATAAGCAATACTGCTAGCGCAAACATAGAACAACCGTTCTATTTTAAGGCAATTATAGTTTATGAGAAAATGTCAATTTGCAAAAACTACTCTATTTTTCTACTAGTTTTCTACTAGTTTTCTACCAAAACCCTACTGAGTCTCTACTGAGTAAGCGCCGTAAAATAATGGTTTTTTCCGCTATATGGCACATTTGAGTACCAGTTTGCTCCAATTCATTCAACCCAGTTTGTATCTCATTCACTGATCATTACCCTTTGATACTCAGTATTTTCTCCCTTGCACCTCCAAAATCTCAACCGGATTACATACCATACATACCATACATACCTTTGCCTTTAAACCGTTTAATCGTTTCCGCTGTCATTATTCTTTGTATGCTTTAATTAATACTTAAAATAGTTTTTTTATAAGGTTGGTATGTATGTATGTATTCATGCCCTTTAACTACTGGTTTTTACTGGTTTTCACTGGTTTTCTCCTATGGCCCAGGGAATACTGAGTATAATTTGATGCCTGTATACCCATTAACACTATTTCCCAGATTGTTTTTTCGCCTTTTGCTTTCGTGTCCGAGCCTTGTCATCGTTTTGCCAAGGTCCATAGCAAGCGATCGATCATTACCCCTGAGATCGCCCTTTATCGGGTCTTTTAGTATGGCCAGAATATCGCTTGTAGGAATCCACCAATCATCTTTTGTATTATCCAGTTCAAAGAATTTCATCATTAAACCTTCAATCACATCCGGGACATCATACTCAGTATTGATTACATTGCTTTTATTTATTTCATCAGATGTCAATTGCCAGATTTCCCCGTCTTTATATGCTGCCATGGCTTCGGCCCAAATCTGATCAGGTGTGAGGTCATTCGCATAATCCCAGACAATATCAATCAGTTTTGAGGTTAAGAATCGCCGGCTTCCTGTTGGATCTGAAAAAACTCCGGATGAATTATTTATAGTTCCAATGAATGAGGCCAGGGCCGGCTTGTTTATGTCGTGTTTGCCATATGGTTTTCTTACTGATACTTTCCTGGTTGTTAGAAATGCCTTCAATGCCTCATAATCGGATTTTCGGGTTGTCGTCCCTAACTCGCTAACTTCCCAGATCCAATTTGAAATTAGCCGGATTTCACAATCTTTGTCATTGGTGTTTATTGGCCCTTCAATAAAATACTCATGCAGGGGAGAGGCTAACCAGCGCGCAAATACAGATTTTCCGATCCCTTGCCGACCATCCAAAACTAGCATAGGATTTTGTTCTGCTTTATAAACCTTCGCAACCGAGCCAATTAGCCATTTTCTAATCCAGGTTGAAAACATTCCATATTGATCATTGAAATAAGATGCCAGGGCCTGGATGTAATCGCCGCCGTCATAGGTTAGGCCGTCAAGGTACTCCCTTATCGGGTGATACTGAGTATCTGCTGCCATATCAGTAATAACCCTGATAGTCTTAGCCGTTTGAAAACCCCGGTCGGTCATTGCATTAACAATTTTTGCCTCAGTAAAATCTGTAATGGGTTGATTGTTAACTTCGATTGTGTCATTCATAATACAAACCCTGAAAGTGTAACCCAGGGACGTGAGGGCTTTTTTGTAATCTTCTGTTTGGCGTTCTTTTTTCCGCCCCTGTTGGCTTTCTAATTCTTTTTGTTCTTGAATTACCTTCATCTGGTAACCCGCCGCTTTGCTGATTGCTTGCTGTAAATCCCATTGGTTATCCCAGGCTGCCAATGTCTGACTGAATGCCTCTAACGGGTCAGTATTGTTCTGAATGATTTCATGGGCCATATGTTCATAGATTGATGTCCAGGGTTCGCTTTTTGGCTCATTGCCGGCTTTAAAATCATCTGCTGAAGATATGCCGTCTATAAGCCCCCCAATGGTTTTTAACCCATCCAGAAAATGCTTACAGTTCCCATTGTTAGAAAATGCTGATGATAACTGTTTAGCATCTTTTTTTGAAATGCCATGTTGTACTAAACTATCGTATAGTGTGTTTTGTGTCATAATTCCCAGCCTTTCGGCCTCAACCAATCAGGTAAATTGTTGGGCTTATCCAGGTCTGCATTCTTATATGCCAATATGAGGATCACATCGTTTAGCCACCCAGTACAAAACTTAATATCCAATTCTCTTAATTTTGTTCTTATGATCCCCATTGAGATTTTGTCATTCGGCATCCCGTCAATATAAACCGCACCACATAACGACATCTCAAATCGCCGGCAACCAATAGCATACAGGGCCTGAACATACTGCCAGTTTTTCAGTAATTTAATTCCCTCAATGTTTGAATAGGGGTTTTGTGTTATACTAAATATGTCAGACATTTAGCCCGTCCCTTCCTTTTGTTGATGTAAATGTTTGGCAAGCCACCCCACCGCCCCGCCCACTGCGGGGCTTTTTTATTAATCGTTTTTCTTTTCCACTTCATACTCAACCAACCTTTCGCTTGTCTTATTTGCTTTAACTTGTTTATTGATCATTTGCCGGATCGCCTCACTGTATGAAATCCCTTTTGTTCGCGCCAGGGCTAACAGATCATTTTTTAATGCGGGTTCGATCCGGAGTGCTATTCGTTCTATTTTTTGGGGTTTTTCTATAAACATCTACTATCTCCATTTTCTGTAATAAAAAACCCGGATGACGAATAGGGATGTTGTTTCTCCTTATTCGTAGCATCCGGGCCGGCTTAACCGATCCTCAGAGCGAGGTTGCACTTTTCTTTGTGTGTTACAACAATAATATCATAGAAAATTTATTCTTTCCAGTTTTATTGTTAAAGAATCACATATTTTAAGGTTGCCGTAAATACGGGGTAAAAAGGGATATATTTCGGTATTTTGTCTACATATGGCGGCAGAACCCCCCACCAATACTCAGTATCAATGTTTCACAGAATGTTTCACAGAAGTAAATGATCTACTGGGCCAGCTGCAATATGGCCCTTCTGCAAATCATCATTACTGAGTGCTAAATATCGCTGTAACATTTGTAAATCAGAGTGGCCCATTAATTGCCTGAGTGTGTGTAAGTTCATGCCATTTCTAAGACAAGCAAGCGCAAAGAATCGCCTGAAATCGTGTAGCCCAGGGGTTTCAATGCCGGCCGCTTTTGACCTTCGTCTGATCATTTCACGCAAGCCCCAATATGTAAGCCGGCCGCCTTGTTCAGAAATCCATAATGCCGGCTCGCTGTCATTCCTGGCCTTGAGATATTGCCGGATTGCCTTCCGGGCTTTTTTCCCGATAAACACAAAACGGGGTTTACTTCCTTTACCTTGCCTGATGTAAACTTCACCGGTGATCAAATCGAGATCATCCCGATTCATACTCAGTAATTCATTTGCCCTGGCTCCAGTGTCCGCCAAACTTAAAATTAAAGCCGCGTCCCGTTCTGCGGTTTTGGTTTTTATTTCGCATGTAGCTAATAATGCCTGAATGCTTGCCGATTCAATGGGAGGTAGTGGTGTTTTTCTTGTTATCGGGGCCGCCACTTTGGTAAACGGGTTTTTCCAGTTTTTCGGCTCAACTTCATCACGCCAAAAATAGACTAATGCCCTTAATGATCTATACGCCGCGTGCCGGCCGCCTGGGTTGTGTCCGGTATCCTCTAAGTGGATCATAAAAGCCCTAACCAGGTTAGGGGTGATCTCATTCAGGTTTACTGGGCTGCTGCACCGCTCCAGATACTGAGTAAATAATTTCAGCATCATCTGATAAAAATAGATCGTTCCGGCTGCCAATCCCTTAACCTTGCGATCTAAAATAAACGCTTCAATCCATTTTGAAATGTCGGATTGTGAAACGCTAACACTTAACATCTGATCGTTTTCTGACGGTTTATTTTCAAATAGTCTATTGGTTGCTTTTTTTTGCGTCATAAAAAACACCCTTATATACAGGTTTTTACTCAGTAATTACAGGCTTACTTCCTATATATAGGGGTATTGTTTTAATCGATGCAGAGCAGTTGACTCTTAATCAATTGGTTCTAGGTTCGAGTCCTAGCCGGGGTACCAACCTCCTCCCCGCCGGTTTCTTCCGTCGAAAAGCCTCGCAACCCCGCGTCGCGGAAAGGTCCGCCGCCGCCCCGCAGCCCGCGGACGGGAAGGCGGGGCGCGGGGAGGCAAAGCGCGGGCCCGGGGTGGGAGGAACGGGTTTGCGGGCGCGGGCGCGCGGGCGCGCGGGGTTCGCGGGGGCGGTGCGGTGGGGGCGGCGGCGGTTCCGCCCGGGACGAGGCCCGGCGCGGGTCAGCCGTTGAACTTTTTGACCAGGATGCTGGCGTTGTGGCCGCCGAAGCCGAAGGAATTGTTGAGGGCGGCCTCGATCTTCATGGGGCGCGGGGTGTTGGGCACGTAATCCAGGTCGCACTCGGGGTCCGGCACTTCGTAATTGATGGTGGGCGGGATGATGCCGGTCTGGATCGCCTTGACGCAGGCAATCATTTCGACCGCGCCCGCCGCGCCCAGCATGTGGCCGGTGGCGCCCTTGATGGAGCTGACGGCGAGGCGGCGCGCGTGGTCGCCAAAGAGGGCCTTGATGGCCCGGGTTTCGGCGATGTCGCCCTGGGGGGTGGAGGTGCCGTGGGCGTTGATGTAGGAGATGGCCTCGAGGTTGAGGCCGCCGCCGCGCACGGCGATTTTCATGCAGCGGGCGGCGCCCTCGCCGTCCGGGCTGGGGGCGGTGACGTGGTTGGCGTCGGCGGTGTTGCCGTAGCCGGCGATTTCGGCGTAGATGCGGGCGCCCCGTTTTTTGGCGTGCTCCAGTTCTTCGAGCACGAGCACGCCCGCGCCCTCGCCCATGACGAAGCCGTCGCGTTCCCGGTCAAACGGGCGCGAGGCGCGGGCGGGGTCGTCGTTGCGGGTGCTGAGCGCCTTCATGGCGCAGAAGCCGCCGATGCCGATGGGGACGATGGTGGCCTCGGCGCCGCCGGCGAACATGATTTGCGCGTCGCCCATCTTGACGGTGCGCCAGGCTTCGCCCAGGGCGTGGTTGGCGGTGGCGCAGGCCGAGCAGGTGGCGAAGTTGGGCCCCCGCAGCTTGTGGTACATCGAGAAGATGCCCGAGGGCATGTTGACGATGAGCATGGGGATCATGAAGGCCGAGAGCCGGCCCGGGCCGCGCTCGCTCAGGATCTGGCATTGTTCCGAGACGGTCTGCAACCCGCCGATCCCGGAGCCGATGAGCACGCCCACTTCGTCGCGGTTGACCCGCTCGAGGTCCAGGCCCGAGTCGCGCAGGGCCTGCCAGGCGGCGTGCAAGCCAAACTGGGAGAAGCGGTCGGTGCGCCGGATTTCCTTGGGGGAGGGCAGGGCGGGGCTGGGGTCGAATGCCTTCACCTCGCCGGCGATTTGCGAATCGAACCGGGCGGGGTCGAAGCGGGTGATGCGGCCGATGCCGCACCGGCCGGCCAGCAGGTTCTGCCAAAACTCGTCCACCTGGTTGCCCAGCGGGGTCACGGCCCCCAGCCCGGTGACGACGACGCGGCGTTCGGTCCAATTACTGCCCATAAAAATCAAACGGGGCAGCCCTCGCTGATGCCAGTTCGAGCCACCCCGGAACTCTTCACGGTCGAATTACTTTTGCTCCAGGTCTTCGATGTATTTGATGACGTCGCCGACGCTCTGCAGCTTTTCGGCCTGCTCGTCGGGTATCTCGCTGCCGAATTCCTCTTCGAGCGCCATGACCAGTTCCACCGTATCGAGGGAATCCGCCCCGAGGTCTTCGATGAATTTGGCCTCGGGCGTGACCTGGTCCGCATTCACCCCCAGTTGCTCGACAATGATGTCTTTGACTCGTTGTTCAATCGTCTTATCTGCCATGTGTTTCTCCAGTTCTTCGTTTTGCAGTGTGTCTATGTTAAGGTTCAAAGGGCGTCAAGCCCGAAGCGAAAATAAATTACATGGCCATGCCGCCGTCCACCGAAAGCACCTGCCCGGTGAGGTAGCGGCCGGCGGGCCCGGCCAGGAACAGGACGGCGCCGGCCACGTCCGCGGGCTGGCCCAGGCTGCCCAGCGGGATTTGCTTCAGCAGCGCCGCGCGCGCCTCGGGGCTGATCTTCGCCGTCATGGCGGTCTCGATGAAGCCGGGGGCGATGGCGTTGACGGTGATGCCGCGGGACGCCAGCTCCCGGGCGGCGGACTTGGTGAAGCCGATGACGCCGGCTTTGCTCGCGCCGTAGTTGCACTGCCCGGCGTTGCCGATCAGGCCGATGACGGAGGCGATGTTGATGATGCGGCCGGATTGCTGCTTGAGGAAGCTGCGGGTGAAGGCCTTGGTGAACAGGAAGGTGCCCTTGAGGTTGACGTCCAGCACCGCATCCCAGTCGGCCTCGCTCATGCGCATCAGCAGGCCGTCCCGGGTGATGCCGGCGTTGTTGACCAGGATGTCCACCTTGCCGGCGGCGGCGAGGATCTGCTCCGCGGCGGCCGTCACGCTGGCGGCGTCGGCGACGTTGGCCCCGAAGGCCCAGGCCCGGCGGCCCAGCGCCTGGACTTTCGCCACGGTCTCGGCGCAGGATTCCGGTTGCAGGTCCACCCCGGCGATGTCGGCGCCGGCGGCGGCCAGTTGCAGGGCGATGGCCTGGCCGATGCCGCGCCCGGCCCCGGTCACCACGGCCACTTGTTGGGCTAATTCGTTCATAAAACGCGCTTCTTTTCCGCTATCCGCGGGCGCTTGTCAAGCCGCTACCGCGCCCCGTCCGCGCCCAGGGCCGCCGCCGTGGCGGCCAGGCTGGCCATATCCGCCACGTTATACACCTGCGCGGTCTTGGCGATCCGCTTCATAAAACCCGTCAGCGCGGTGCCGGGGCCCAGTTCGAGGAAGCGGGTGAAGCCCTGCTCGATCAGGTAGCGCATGGACTCCTCCCAGCGCACCGGCGAGGTGACCTGCTCGACCAGGCGGGCGCGGAGCGTCTCCGGGCCGTCGTGCGGCCGGGCGGTGACGTTGGCGATGACCGGGACGGCGGGCGGGCGCAGGGTCACCCGCTCCAGCTCGGCCTGGAGTTTGGGCTGGGCGCTGGCCATGAGGGGCGAATGATAGGCGCCGGCGACGGGCAGCGGCAGCGCGCGGCGGGCGCCCCGGGCCCGGGCCAGCTCGCAGGCCCGGGCGATGTGTTCGGCGGGCCCGGAAATGACCAACTGCCCGGGGCAGTTCAGGTTGGCCAGCGTCACCCCGGCCTGGGCGCAGACCTCGCGGGTGGGGGTCTCATCCAGGCCGATGATGGCCGCCATGCCGCCGCGGGTGGCCGCGCAGGCTTCCTGCATGAAACGCCCCCGCTGGCGCACGAGGTTCAAGCCGTCTTCAAAGCCCAGCGCGCCCGCCGCCGTCAGGGCGGTGAACTCGCCCAGCGACAGGCCCGCGGCGGCCTGGAAGCTCAGCCCCGGCACGCGCTCCCGCAGTAATTGCAGCGCCACCCAGCTCACGAGGAAGATGCCCGGCTGCGCGTTCTCCGTCCGGGTCAGCTCGGCTTCCGGCCCGTCAAAGCAAAGCGCGGCCAGGTCGTAGCCCAGCGCCGCGTTGGCCCGGTCAAACCAGCTCCGGGCGGTGGGCAGTTCCCGCGCCCAATCCCGGCCCATGCCCACCACTTGCGCGCCTTGCCCGGCAAATAATAATGCGGTTTTAATCATAAGCGGCTGCCACTAAACACCAAACCCGCCCCGCTGGAAAGCCGGGAGATGCCCCCGCCGCCGGGGGCGGCGGCGCGGGAAACCGGCGCGAGAAACCGGTTGACGCGGGCCGGGACTTTGGCAGAATGCCCGGCATTAGGGTTATGAACCAGTCCGGCGACAGACTCCGTTTTCTCGCGCAGCGCAGCGTCCACTGCGTCGTGTGCCAGCGCGCGCGCCGCCAGCAGGCGGGGCTGGCGTTCTGGCTGGTCCGGACCTTCGCGCGCCTGTGCCCGTTTTGCCGGGCGTATGCGGTGGTCTATGGCCGGAAATCCTACGAACCGGAACCGGCCCGCCCGGCTCCCACCGGGGCGCGCGAACGCGCCCCCCTTGTTTAGTCATCCGCAAAACCTATGAACCGAATCCTCTCCGCCCACACTCTGTTCCCGCTCACCGCCGCGCTGCTCGGCGCCGGCGTTCTCATCAGCGCCGCGCAGGACGCCGCCCCGCGCCTCGTCGTCCCGGACGGCAAGGCCTACAAAGGCAGGAAAATCATCGCCCGGGTCTATGACTCCCACTTTGCCCTGGGGCACGACAGCTACAACTCGATGGGCACCGGCAGCGACGGGAAGATCTACTACGTCCTGAGCTCGGAGAATATTGACCAGGGCGCCAAGATGTTCTGCTTCGATCCCAAGACCCAGCAGATCAAGGAAGTGGGCGACGTGACGGAAGCCTGCGGCGAAAAGGGCAGCAAGGCCATTCCCCAGGGCAAGAGCCACGTCAACTTCGTCGAGAAGGATCATAAGCTCTATTTCGCCACCCACGTCGGGGTGTACAGCTACGTGGACGGCAAGGAAACCATGGGCATCCCCCCGGCGGGCTATAAACCCTACCCGGGCGGCCACCTGCTCTCCTACGACCTGAAGACCGGCAAGTTCGAGGACTACGGCATCTGCCCGGAGCGCGAGGGCGTGCTCACCATGAACATGGACACCCGCCGGGGCCGTCTCTTTGCCCTGACCTGGCCCAGCGGCATCTTCTACCGCTACGACCTGGCCACCCGCAACCAGAAGAGCTTCGGCAAAATGTGCGCCGAGGGGGAAAACGGCACCGGCCCGGCCTACCGCACCGTCTGCCGCTCCATCGTCGTGGACCCGCGGGACGGTTCCGCCTACTTCACCTCCTCCGAGGGCACCATCTTCCGCTACGATGCCGCGAGCGACTCCGTGAGCGCGATGAAGGGAGAAACCATGGTCAAGGATTACTTCGGCAGCTACGACCCCACCGACGCCGGGCACATGGGCTACAACTGGCGCCAGACCTTCTGGCGGGAGCAGGACAACCTCATCTATGGCGTCCACGGCAACTCGGGATACCTGTTCCGGTTCGACCCCCGCGTGCCGCGCCTCGAAGTCATGCAGCGCATCACCTCCGAACCCTCCAAGCGCAGCGGCATGTTCGACCAGTTCAGCTATGGCTACCTGGCCTTTGCCCTCGGCCCCGACGGCAAGACCATCCATTACCTCACCGGCGCTCCCATCTACATTGACGGCCAGCGCCTCGCCGGCAAGGCCAAAACCGCGATGGGCGAAGCCAAAGGCCTCGAAGACCTGCACCTCATCACCTACGACCTCAAGACCGGCCGATACACCGACCACGGCGCCGTCTTCTACCCCGACGGCCAGCGCCCGCTCTACGTCAACGCCATGGCCATCGGCAAGGACGGCATGATCTATACCCTCCCGCGCATCACGGCCAACGGCAAGACCCGCTCCGACCTGATCGCCTTCCCCGGCCCGCTCAAAAAATAGCGCCCCGCCCGCCGCAGCCACCGCACGGCAACGGGGCCGCGCTCAATTGAGCGCGGCGAAAGGCGCCTGAATCAAGGGCTGCCAGGCGAGTTGCGCGTTCCCTGCGTTTGGGGGAACCTCAGCGGCGTCGCAGCACGGCCTCGCCGATGATGCGCGCGGCTTCTTCGTACGGCACATCATCGGTGTTGATGATGAGGTGGTAGAGCAGGGGATCATCGGGGTCGGCGTCGAAATACTTTCGCAGGTAGCGTTTGCGCCCGCGGTCTTCCTGCAGAATCCGCGCCCGCGCCACCGGGCGGGTGAAATGATCCAGCTCCTGCACGTGTTTAATCCGCTTCTCCAGCGAGCCGATGATGCGGACCCGGAAGACGTAGGGGAGCTTGGCGGTGATCACGGTGGCCCCGCGGCCAATCAGGATCACGTTGCCCAGCTCCGCCAGGCGGAGAATGGTGTCGGTGGTTTTGTGGACCAGCGTCCAGGAGGGGGGATGCAGGTCGAACAGCTCGTTCATGATGTCCGTGATTTCGGAGGCGCGGTCTTCCGGCATGAACCGGGCCAGGCGCTGGGGCAAATTGTGGTCTTCGAGGACTTTCTCCACAAGGTTGCGATCGAACACCGCCCACGGGCAGGCGTCTTTGGGTTCGTGCGCGTGCAGGTAGGCTGCCAGGTTCTGGGCCACAATATGCGCGCCCGAGCCGGTCTGGCGGGAAATGGTCACGGCGCGCCGCGGCGCGTCCGTTTCACGCGCGGTCTGCCCCGCGCCTCCCGGCTGCAACTGGCAATTGATGAAACTCAAAGCCCGCTCTAATCCAGCTTGTGTCTTCATGTGTATTTTTTGCTTCCTGCGTCCGTTTCCATTTCGCGTCCCGTCTGCCGTGCGCTCTCAAGAAACGTTACCACGGTTGGGCCGGCAAGGGAAGCCTGTTCCTGCGCCGGGCGGCCGGCTCCGCGTCCGGCGGTTTCCGTTCGCGCAGCCGCCCCGGTTTTCCGGGGCCGCGGCCGTATAGCCTCCGGGGGGCGGGCTTATGGCGGCGGTGGGTGCCCTGTGCTTTTCCGGGACACACTGTCTGAAAAACTTTCGCCGCCCGCCCGGCGGGGTTGCGCGGAGGCGGGGCACGGGGCCGGGGCGCGCGCCGTCAGCCCGTGGTGGAACCTCCAAAACGCGGCCGAATAATCCGTTTAACCGCGTTCGCGGGCGGGGCGTGTCTCATTTATAGCCAGGCCGCCGTATTGGCGCGGTTTGGGCCGGCGGCTCCAGCGGAGTTGGCAGCATTTATGCGTTGAGCGGGTTAGCGTATGTCGCACTCAGTATTGTTGTTCTTCCGGAAGCGCGCGGTGTCCCTCAGCCTGCTGGGGGGCCTGCTCGGCGTTCTGGCCCCGCGGCCCTCTCTCTTCGCCGCGAGCGTGACGCTGAACTGGGACGCGAGCCCGAGCCCCGATATCGTCCAATACCGGGTTTACTACGGCGTGGCCAGTGCCACCTACACCCATTCGGTTCCGGCTGGCACCAACCTGACGGTGTCCATTTCCAATCTCGCCGGGGGGCTTACTTACTATTTCGCCGCCACCGCCACCGACATCAACGGCACGGAGAGCGATTATTCCGCGGAGATTGCGGCACTCATTCCGCTGAACCAGGCCAACCGGCCGCCGACCTTGAACGCCCTGGCCAACCTGACGCTCAACGAGAATGCCGGCCCCCAGACGGTTAACCTCCTGGGCATCAGCTCGGGCGCCGCCAATGAGTCCCAGACGCTGACCGTTACGGCTTCGTCCAGCAACCCGGGCCTGATTCCGACCCCGACGGTGAACTACACCAGCCCCAACGCCTCCGGCACCCTCAGCTTCACCCCGGTGGCCTATGCCTACGGCTCCGCCACGATCACCGTCACCGTCAACGATGGCGCCACCGTCAACAACCTCATCTCCCGCTCCTTTACGGTCACGGTCAATTCGGTTAACCAGCCGCCGACGTTGAACGCCCTGCCCAACCTCACCCTCAACCAGGGTGCGGGCCGGCAAACGGTCAACCTCTCCGGCATCACCGCGGGGGCGCCCAACGAATCCCAGACGCTGACCGTTACGGCCTCATCCAGCAATCCCGGCCTGATCCCGACCCCGGCGGTGAACTACACCAGCCCCAACACCACCGGCTCCCTCAGTTTCACCCCGGTGGCCACCGCCAGTGGTGCCGCCACGATCACCGTCACCGTCAATGATGGCGGCGCGAGCAACAACCTCATCGCCCGCGCCTTCACCGTCACCGTCAACCCGGCCAACCAGCCGCCCACGATTTCCGCCCTGGCCGACTACGTGATGGCGGCCAACACCACCACGCCGCCCATCCCCTTCACCATCAGCGACCCGGAGACGGACGCAGCGAGCCTGACGCTTGCGGGCAATTCGGATAACCCGGGCCTGGTGCCGGTTTCGGGCATTGTCTTCGGGGGCAGCGGCAGCCACCGCACGGTCACCCTCACGCCCCGCCCGGGGCAAATCGGCAGCGCCCATATCACCCTCACCGTCAGTGATGGCGCAAACACCTTCAGCCGGGTATTTCTGCTGACAGTTCGGCTGCGGCCGGAAGCCCCCGTGGGGTTCCATACCGTTAGCGCCGGGTTCTAACGGCCCGGCCCCCAATCATTCTCATCCGCCCCCGGCGCGCGGGCATCCTGCCCGCTTAGCCACCCCTCAGGCAGAAAGCCGCCCATCCACCCACCCGCTGACCGACAAGGCTTTCGTGCAGCCATAAAATGTCGTGCTAGCGCTGCATGCGTGCGCGCCGCCTGCCAGCGCCTCCTTCTATCTTCAGAAGGCCGCGTGCCCCCACGCGGCACTTTCATCCCCGCCTCTCCCGGCGCGCGGGCATCCTGCCCGCTTAGCCGTCCCTCAAGTAAAAAGCCTCCCACCCGCCCACCCGCTGACCGACAAGGCTTTCGTGCGGCCATAAAATGCCGGGCTAACGCTGCATGCGTGCGCGCCGCCTGCCAGCACCTCCTTCCATCTTCAGAAGGCCGCGTGCCCCCACGCGGCGCTTTCATCCCCGCCTCTCCCGGCGCGCGGGCATCCTGCCCGCTTAGCCGTTCCTCAAGTAAAAAGCCTCCCACCTGCCCACCCGCTGACCGACAAGGCTTTCGTGCGGCCATGAAATGCCGTGCTAACGCTGCATGCGTGCGCGCCGCCTGCCAGCGCTTCCTTCCATCTTTAGAAGGCCGCGTGCCCCCACGCGGCACTTTCACCCCCGCCTCTCCCGGCGCGCGGGCATCCTGCCCGCTTAGCCGCCTCTAAAGTAGAAAGCCTCCCACCCGCCCACCCGCAAGCGATTCCTCCCCTTCACCCCTCCCGCCAACCCGGGGTAGTGTCCTAAAAGTTCTGCAAAAAGCAGCGGGTCATGGTAAGCCACTGGGGTGAATAAAGAACCCAGAAACGAAAGGCAAAGAACCATGACCCGAAAGGTTGGAAAGAACGTAAAGACAGTAGCATTGGAGTTGGA
>JAKPNN010000048.1 GCA_029548365.1 Chloroflexota bacterium | reverse complement strand
CAGCGCACAAAACCCAGGGCGATTGATTTCTCTGAACCCGAGGCTGCCGTCAACACATAGGCAAGGTCTTTTTCGCCAACTTCATCAATCGTCGTGAAGTGGAAAGTATAGGTGGTCCCATAGTCCTGGATCAGGCGCGTGACTTCGTCCAGGTCTTCCATATATGCCAAAATCGGTGTGAGTTTGTCGTCATAGACGAAAACCGTGACGTAAGCGGCAACATTATTATCAGCCGTCTCGATTGACAGCAAATGCGAGGCAATGCCTCTGTCCGTTATCCAGGTGTACCGCTCAGCCGGAACGCTGCCCAGGCTGCCAAATTGATATCCCGGAGGGAGATCTTCGGAATGGGATAGCAAGCTGGGGAGGTTTTGCTCCGCTGGCAGCGCGGCAGGGGCTGGCGGCTGGGTGGGCTCCACGGCGAGAGCGCTGGTTGGGCTGGGCTGCGGCGTGGAGATTTCAACGGGTGGTGTGGATGGGGGCGGGGTAAGCGCGGCTGCCTGGGTTTTTTGAATGGCCTTCTCAACTGCCGCCGCGCTTGGAGCGCAGGCCAGCCCAAATATTACCAGAATAAGAAATAGCATTCCTTTTTTTAACATTGCTCCTCCAGATAATTCATTTCTCAGATTTTGAACGTCTGACGTTTGTTGAAACGTGAGCCTGAAAAAGAGGCGAATTGCATTAAAAACAACAACTGGCTGAAGTATCTTATTTATTTGGTAAATGTTATATGTCTGGAAACACGGATAAGTGTATCATAAAAAAGGTGGACGGAACCTGCCCGGGAACATCCGTGCGAAATAGAAATGTCCTCTTGCGATAGTAAATGCGTTCGACAGGCTGCTTTTGGTTGGGCTGACCACTTCTGAGTGTCTGATACCGATCCGGTTGTTTGTGTTGTGCCGCGATTGAGCCGTATCCTGCCGCGCTAACATGGCGCGGCACCTTTCAGGTCCTTGATTCGAAAATTGTAAACGATTCGCTGGACTTTGCATATTTAACCCATTCAATCTCTTGATTTAATATTTTAAAGTACTACAATGTAATTATCACATTACAACCTCAAAATTAGTTCATGTTTTGGGATCACTGCCTGTTCAGATTTGTCGACTCAACCCGCCGGTAAGATCTCCAGGCTTCCTGTCAGCGGACTACACACACTCAGGAGGAATTCATGTGCACCAGGAGGATTTTCTACTTCTTTTTCGTTTTAATTTTGCTAACTGTCAGCACCAAAGTGGACGCTGCCAGTACGTCAGCTGCCAATCCACCCGCCAAGGAACCATGGACCACCCAGCTTGTGGATTGGTATCCAGGCTCAGGGGTGGGAACGGATGTATCCATCGCGCACCATCCTACCTCAGGAAGGGCCTATATCAGCTACTATGATTCTATCAATGGGGACCTCTGGATGGCGCACGAGGTTACCCCTGGTACGGGGAACTGCCATAATAACAATGATTGGAACTGCCACCTGGTCGATTCCAGCGGTGATGTTGGCAGGTTCA
>JAKPNN010000036.1 GCA_029548365.1 Chloroflexota bacterium | reverse complement strand
GCGGTGAAGTTCCGCGTACCATCATGACCTGAAGGCTTCCGGCAGCGGATTTTCGGCAGCCAGGGCTGCCTTGCGGGTGTGTGAATACTTCTTGATCTGCGCCTCGCGTTTGAGTGCAGCAATATGATCCTCCACCTCCTCAACATACACCAGCTCGACCGGGCCATGCATGCGAGTGTAGCGCGCACCCCGTCCGGCATTGTGTTCGACAACCCGGCGTAGGGGATCCGTGGTCCAGCCCGTGTAATACGCGTGATTGGCGCAGCGCACCATATAGCAGTAAAAACGATTTTGAGGGGGTAGATCTTCAGGCACGCGGCTCACCAGTTGATCAAAAAGCGTGTCAAGCCTATTAAAGGTTTGCGGATGACCAGGTAGATCAGGTCAAGACCGAACATGGGCAGCACGAAGATGATCGCCAGCAGGATCATCGGGCTGTAGGGGCGGATGCGATCGTAAAACGTCGCCCAGTGTTTGGGCAGGAAGTAGGTGATCACCTTTTCCCCGTCGAGGGGCGCCAGGGGGATCAGGTTGAACAGGAACAGCGCCAGGTTGACGTACAGGAATTCCAGCAGGAACTCGCCCGCGCTGGGCAGGATCGGTCCGCTGCTCATCGTCAGGGGCGCCCAGCGCAAAGGGATGGCTGCGATCAAGGCCAGCAAGAGGTTAGAGACCGGCCCGGCAATCGAAACCAGCATCACCCCCGCACTGGATTTGCGCCGCAGCTCATAAGGATTGATCGGCACGGGCTTAGCCCAGCCAAAGCCGGCAAACAACAGGGTAATTGTGCCCATCACGTCCAGATGCGCCAGCGGATTGAGGGTCAGCCTGCCGTGAAGGCGGGGGGTGCTATCGCCCAGGGCGTCTGCTGTGGCGGCGTGGGCGAATTCGTGGACCGTGAAAGCGATCAGCAGGGTGATGATGCGGGAGATCAGGATCGGAATGGAAAGATTGAATAACATGGTGTAATCTCTTTTATTTCAGCAACCCGGTCATTATACCCTCCGACCGGGCATGAGATGGATGCTGGCTTGTGTGTACAATGGGATAAAAAAGTATCATTAACAACCTGATGAAACGCTCCCTGGTGGCAGCAACACCGGTCAGCGCCCTGGGCTGTGGACCTGATCATTGAACCCTGGAGGACTCTCGATGAAAAACATAAACTCTCGCTCCGTTCCCGTTGATCCTGATGAGGTTACCCCGCAGGCGCTCTATCTGTCCCGCAGAAAATTTATTAAGAGCATGGGTTTAGCCGCCCTGGGCGCCCTTCTGACCAGTTGTGAGCCACGCATCAGGAGCATGATCGACAGCCCTGGCAGTCCAACGAACCCGCCTGACACACTCACCAGTTATGAAGATATCACGAATTATGTCAATTTTTATGAGTATACGGTCAACAAAAACAGGGTAGCGGAGCTTGCCCAGGGTTTCGTCACCGAACCCTGGTCGCTTGAGGTTGGCGGCATGGTGGAGAACCCGCGCAGTTTCAGCGTGGAAGAGATGCGAGTCAACTTCATCCAGGAGGAGCGCATCTACCGCATGCGCTGCGTGGAGGGCTGGTCGATGGTTATTCCCTGGTTGGGATTCCCGCTGCATAAACTGCTGGCGGAGGTCAAACCCTTGCCAGACGCACGCTATGTATTATTTACAACGGTTATGGACCCGGAACACATGCCGGGCCTTAATTCTGAGTTGTTTTTCTTTCCGTATTTGGAAGGACTGCGTCTGGATGAAGCCCAACACGATCTGACCCTGCTGGCAACCGGGCTGTATGGTGAACCCCTGCCGCCCCAAAATGGCGCACCGATTCGCCTGGTGGTGCCCTGGAAGTATGGTTTTAAGAGCATCAAGTCGTTGGTGCGCATCACCCTGGTCGCCGATCAGCCGCCCACATTTTGGAATACCTTTGCACCGCAGGAATATGGGTTTTATGCAAACGTCAACCCGGAGGTGGACCATCCCCGCTGGTCACAGGCAACGGAAGTTCGTATCGGGGAAAACAGCCGGCGGGACACCTTGTTGATGAACGGTTACGCTGAGGAGGTCTTGCCGCTGTACAGGGGCATGGACCTGAAAGTGAATTTCTGATCTCCGCAGTCAAGAATGCCTGCGCCAACCATTTTTTCACCTTTTTCCATTCCCGGCTATAATTGCTTGTGAAAATGTCAATTTACCAGCGTTTTGCCCCCTTTTACCAGCGCGGACCTTACGTGCATTTTTCCCAGGAATTGGCGGAGACTGTCCTGCCGGAATACCTGGACATGATCAATTTTCACCCTGTCACTCTGCTCGATATCGCCTGCGGTGAGGGCAGCTTTGCTGTGGCAATAGCTGCAGCAGGGTACCGGGTCAGCGGGGTTGACCAATCGGCAGAAATGATTGCCCTGGCGCGAGAACGCGCCCGCGCAGCGAGCCTTGAGGTGGATTTTTCAGTCGAGGACATGCGCAATCTGCAGTTCGTTGAAGAATTTGACCTGGTCACCTGTTTTTTTGACAGTTTAAATTACCTGCTGACGGTTAGAGACCTGCAGGCTGCCTTTCGCAGCGCCCATGCTGCCCTCAGACCGGGCGGTTACTTCATCTTTGATATGAACACGATTCACGGGTTGGCTGTGAATTGGATGCGTGAAAAAATCTATGTACAGAACGAAGCGGATAATTTTATTGAATATCACCGGCATGAATTTGATTATGAGAACCTGGTGGCGACCATGGAAATCACCATTTTCACCAGGTCATCTGCTGAGCTGTGGGAACGCATCCAGGAGACCCACCGCGAGCGCGGCTACCCGATAGCCGATCTGCAATTTCTTTTGACTGAAACCGGGTTTGAAATTAAAGCGATCTATGGTTCTTTGCGTAAGCGCACTGAGCTGCAGACCGATTCTCCCCGGGTATTTTTTGTTGTTCAAAAACCGATCTGATCTCCCAGGATCCCGGCGTTTTGCAGGACAGTCTGTTCCGCCTTGCCCCGCCTGTCTCCTGGTGTTATGATTTGATGGGTTGGAGGTGTTTTGGAAAACCTGAGCAAAAAAAAGCGGATTCGGTATATTTTGATCCTGGTGATTCTGGCTGCTCTTTCGTGTTATTGTCTGGGCGGGTTGGTTTTGTGGATCAATCAGTCCGGGCCGGTGGTGCTCACGCCGACGCTCACGTCGACCTCCACCCGAACGGCGACGATTACCCTGACGCCCTACATCACCCTGACTCCGTCAATCACGCCGATTCCCACCAACACAGCGACGCCCACCAACACAGCGACCCCAACGGAGACGTTCACACCGAACCCCACCGATACCCCCACCGACACGCCCACTGAGACACCGTCCTTCACGCCGACTGAAACAGAGGAGCTGGCGCCTTAGATTCTATCTGACATAGAAACGGAGTTTGATGATTGATTTATTAACACACCTTAAAGAAATGTTGTCTGCGGCCGGGCTTTCAGGTTTTGAAAGTCCAATCCGCAAAATTGTGCAGGAAGCCTGGGCTCCGCTCACTGACGAATTGACGGTGAGCAAAATTGGCAGCCTGCACGGTTTGAAAACAGGCCAGGGAGAGCAGCCCAGAAAACGGGTGATGATCTCGGCGCACATGGATGCCATTGGTATGATGGTGACGGGCATCCATGATGGTTTGATGCGCTTTACTGAAATCGGGGGGATTGACCACCGCATTTTACCGGGTCAGTTGGTGACGGTTCACGGCCGGGAGGATCTGCCCGGCGTGGTGGTCCAGCCGCCTGCCTACTTGCTTCCCGAAGGAGACAGCGACGGCCCGGTGGAGATGAAATACCTGCTCGTGGATGTGGGGTTACGTCCGGATGAGGTTGCACAAAAAGTCCGGGTTGGCGACATCATCTCCTTTGCCCAGGAACCCCTGGAATTAACCGGCGATGCGATCGCCGGGCACACCCTGGATAACCGGGTTTCCGTCGCTGCAACCACCCTGTGCCTGGAGGAACTGAAAAGCCGAGAGCATCACTGGGATGTTTGGGCGGTAGCCTCTGCCCAGGAAGAGGAAACTCTGGGCGGCGCGTTGACCTCGCCCTTTGATATCCGCCCTGATATTGCCATTGTGATCGACGTCTGCTTTGCCAGGGGCCCGGGCTCCTCCGATTGGCGCAGCATTCCCTTTGGCAAGGGTGTCGGCCTGGGTTATGGACCGAACATCCACCCGGCTTTGTTCCAGCTTTTCGAGGATAAGGCCAAGGAATTGGAGATCCCCTACCATCGAGATGTAATGCCCAGAATGTCTGGTACAGATGCGATGGCCATCCAGGTGGTGGCAGAAGGGATCCCCTGCATGGTGCTGGGCATCCCGTTACGGTATATGCACACGCCAGTTGAAACCGTTTCACTTAAGGATATCCGCCGGGCTGGGCGGTTGATGGCTGCCGTCATCGCTGACCTGGCGCCGGATGCCCTTGAGCACATCAAATGGGAAGAGTGATCCATGACCAAGACGAATAATCAACCAACAGGACAGGCGCCAGGAATCGGCGCCAGCCAGATTGAGTTATTGGAAAAATTATGTAATGCCACGGCTGTCTCGGGCGATGAACATGAAGTCCGCCAGATTGTACTGGAGGAGATCAAGGAGATCGCCGACGAAGTCACCGTGGACGCGCTGGGAAACGTCCTGGCGACCAAATTGGGCCGCGGTGAGAACCGGGTGCGGGTGATGCTGGCCGCCCATATGGATGAGATTGGGTTCATGATCGTTAACAAGCACGAAGATGGGCTGTTTGAATTTGAGCGCATTGGCGGCATTGATGAACGCCAACTACCCGGCAAGTCCGTGCTGGTTGGGCGGGAAAGCCTGCCAGGCGTAATCGGCGCCAAACCGATCCACATGACCACTGCCGCTGAGCGTAATAACAAAATTGAAACCTCCGCCCTGCGCATCGATCTGGGTCCTGAGATTGGCGACAGGGTTAAACCCGGCGACCGGGCGACCTTTGCCACCCGTTTTGAAGTGATCGGGCCGAGCATCCGGGCAAAAGCGCTGGACAATCGGCTGGGCGTGGCAACCTTGATTGAACTGCTCAAACACGCACCGGAGCAGATTGACCTGCTGGCAGCCTTCACTGTCCAGGAAGAAGTTGGTCTGCGCGGCGCGCGGGTGGCTGCTTATGCCTTCAACCCGGATATGGCAATAGCGGTAGATGCCACCCCGGCGTATGACCTGCCGCACTGGGATGACGATGACGAAAATGACCGCTATAATACTCGCCTGGATGCGGGTCCGGCTGTCTATGTGCTAGACGCCGCCACAATCCCCGACCGACGACTGGTGAACTGGCTGGTTGAAACTGCACAGCAGGCTGAAATTCCCTGCCAGTTACGGCAACCCGGCGGCGGTGGAACGGATGCGGGCGCTATCCACAAAGTGCGCAGCGGCATCCCCAGCGTTTCTGTTTCAGTGCCCATCCGCTATGCCCATACAGCGGTCAGCCTGGCGCGCCTGGACGATTGGACCAGTACCCTGAAGCTCTTGCACACTGCACTGGGCAGGGTCACCCCTGATCTACTGGCTGTCGAGCGGCGGGATTGATGTTTTGCGCACATTTAAACGCGATCTTTAACTCTATTCTTTCATCAGGAGCAAATTTATGAAATCTTTAATTAAACAGCTTGTTGAAACTCCCGGACCTTCCGGTTTTGAATATGCCATCCGTGATGTGATTCGCGAAGCCGTCGCAGATTATGCCGATGAAATCCGTGTGGATGCCCTGGGCAGCTTAATCGCCAAAAAAGGCACCAAAACAGATGAGGGCATGCGGGTGATGATCTCCGCGCATATCGATGAGATCGGGTTGATGGCGACTTATATTGATGAGAAGGGCTTTGTGCGCTTCACCAATATCGGCGGCGTATCACCGTTAACTTGTGTTGGCGGAAGGGTACTGTTCATGGA
The DNA here is from genome assembly GCA_029548365.1 of Chloroflexota bacterium. Taxonomy (GTDB): domain Bacteria; phylum Chloroflexota; class Anaerolineae; order Anaerolineales; family Anaerolineaceae; genus Brevifilum. The sequence continues at coordinate 2,834 of JAKPNN010000036.1, read as the reverse complement.
TGGCACCCGGGGTGTGATCGGTGTTGACGGTATCGGATGGGGAAAAATGCCCAAACTGAGCGACCTTTTCATCGATGTGGGTGCTACCAGCAAAGAAGATTGCCCGGTGAAGGTGGGCGATGTGTGCGGGTTTGAGCGCCCCTTCATAGACCTGGGCAAGCGCATGGTGGCCAAGTCGATGGACGATCGCATCGCTGCCGCCGTGGCGATTGAGGCGATGAAACGGCTGACCAGCACACCCCACGAGGTGCACTTTGTGTTCAGCACCCAGGAGGAAGTGGGTTTGCGCGGCGCCACCACCGCGGCCTATGGCGTTGACCCGCAAGTGGGCTTTGCCATTGACGTGACCCGCAGCGGCGACACCCCGCGCACCAACCCGAAGATGGCAACAGCCTTGGGCGATGGGGTAGCGATTAAAGTGCGCGATGCCAGCTTTATTGCCGACCCGCGCCTGGTGGATTGGATGGTTAAATCTGCGCAGGAGGCAGGCATTCCTTATCAAATGGAAGTGCTTGAGGCTGGCGGAACCGATGGGCGCGCCATTCAACTGACCCGCAGCGGCGTTCCCGCTGGCTGTATCTCGATTGCCTGCCGTTATATCCATTCACCGTCAGAAATGGTAGACTCTGATGATGTAGAAAATGCGGTTCAGTTATTGGTTAAACTGCTTAGCGACCCAATCATTTTAGAATAAAAATCGGAATAGATGGTGGACTGACTTTGAAAAGGATTAAGTTTTTTCTCGGGATTGGGTTGTTGTTGAGTCTGCTGCTTTCGGCTTGCGACAGCCTGCCCTTTGACCTTCCCTGGTTGAGCGCTGACGAACAGGTTTCCAGCACGCCGACGGAAACGGTTGAGGAAATCACGCCCACACCTGATGTGAGCCATGAGGTCGAAGAACCCCCGGCACCGATAACCAGCCTGACAGTGTGGGTGCCGCCGGATATGGATCCCGAACTGGGTACCGAGGCCAGCCAACGCTTTTCCAGCCGTTTGGAAGCCTTCTCTGTTACCCACGGAGGAATTGAGATCAATGTGCGGGTCAAGACGGCGAGTGGCGCGGGTGGGCTGCTGGATGCACTCACTGCCAGCAGCATCGCCGCGCCCGGGTCTTTGCCGGATTTGATCGCCCTCACGCGGACTGATCTGGAAACCGCGGCGCTGAAGGGGCTGATCTTTCCAATGGATGGAATGACCGAAATCCCGGACGACACTGATTGGTACAGTTTTACCCGCGACATGGCTTTGATCCAGGGCAGCACCTTTGGTCTTCCCTTTGCAGCTGATGCGATGACCCTGGTCTACCGCCCCGAAACTATCCCAGAGTACCCACAAACCTGGTCTGCCCTTTTTGAAGAAAACCTTGTGCTGGCTTTCCCGGCAGAACACGACCAGGCGCTCTTCCCGATGACCATGTACCTGGCAGAGGGGGGCGCGCTGCAGGATTCTCAGCGCAGACCCCAGCTTGAACTCTCCCCCCTGACGGAAGTTCTGCGGTTATTTGAACAGGGTGTTCAAGCCGAGACCTTTCCGGAGTGGTTGAACCAGTACCAGACCGCCGGCCAGGTTTGGACTGCTTTCAAGGAGGGCCAGGTGGATTTGGCCGTCATCTGGGCTTCTTATTACCTGCAGGAGTTGCCTTCCGATGCGATGATTGCCCCGCTTTTCCCGGGCTCGCAGGAGCTCATTTCACTGGGAACAGGGATCAGCTGGGCGCTGGCTACACCGGAAGAACACCGACAGCAACTGGCTGTAGAGCTGGCAGAGTTCCTGGTGCAAGCGGATTATCTGGCGGATTGGACCAGGGAGGCTGGATATCTTCCCCCGCGACCGTCTGCGCTGGAAGGTTGGCCAAACCAGAAAATTCGCACAACGCTCAGTCAGATTGAGGTGACAACTATTCTGCGCCCGCCAAACGAGGTTATTCTCACCCTGGGGCCTTTCCTCCGGGATGGAAGCCGGCAGGTTCTGCAAGGTCTGGTTGACCCTGCCCAGGCCGCTCAGCAGGTAATTGAAAATTTGGGTGAATAAGTATGTCAGATCATTATGAGAATGGAAACGGATCGTTTTGGGGGCCGCGCTTGATGTGGACCCTGGTAGCGATGATTGTGATCATCATCGGACTCGCTGTGCTGGCATTGTGCAGCCCGATTTCGAAACCGACGGGAGAACGAACCGTGGTGCTGACATCGGAAGCAACTCCATTGGTGGGAGACCTGGAGAATTCTCCTGACACAGAGGCCATCATCCTGTCTGCCGAAGATTTCCTGGACCCTGAAGAAATTGGTCACACAGATGGGATTATCTTTTGGGGAGCGATCTTGCTCTTGATCATGGCAGCAGTGACCCTGCGTGAGACGATCCTGCGCAAGAAAAAATAAATCGTTTCAGCTATAAATTATTCCTGTGAGGTGATTGATATGGCAGACCGCCTGGAAGAATTCCAGAACTACCGCCAGAAAATGAACACACGCATTACCGAGATTAACCACCTGGGGATCAAGCGGTTTTTCAACCTGGATGCCCGTGCTTATGAAGACGGTGTTTTGAGCAGGAAGGAAAAAGAGCTGTTAGGCCTGGTGGCTTCCATGGTGTTGCGCTGCAATGATTGTATCGATTATCATATCCTGCAGTGTGTGGATGCCGGCTTGACCGACGCTGAACTGTATGAGGCATTCAATGTCAGCCTGGTGGTGGGCGGAAGTATCGTCATTCCGCATTTACGCCACGCAGTGGAGACCCTGGACCTTTACCGGGCGCAAAAGCTTTTGGAGTGATTTGCTGGTCAATCCATCAAGATAAACAGGCTGTCAACAAAGGCAGCCTTTTTTGTT
>JAKPNN010000046.1 GCA_029548365.1 Chloroflexota bacterium | reverse complement strand
GGTGGGTCATGTGCGCCTCCGCGGCTGGGGAATTTATCTCATTGTACCGTCAGGCCAGCCAACCGGGGCAAAGTGCTTACTTTGGTTGGGGGCGTGGGGCGGGTTGAACGGGTTCTTCACCCTGTAAACCGGGCGTTATGGTATCCTTTCAGCACCAGGTGGACGCGGTCCGCCTATTTCACGACCGAAGGAATCGCTATGGAAACCCGCAAGATACGCATCACGGAAGCAGATCTGAATAAACTCAGAAAAACCATTGTGGACGCCATGCGCGGTGAGTACAGGAACAGCGTTTATCTGCGCGAGCTGGAAAAAGAGTTGGACAGGGCGGAGATCGTGCCATCGCGTGAGATCGGGAAAAACGTGATCACGATGAACTCTAAAGCCCAGTTCAAAGACCTGGAAAGTGGCGATGTCTTTGAGCTTACCCTGGTTTACCCGGAAGATTCGCATGAGGGCGAGGATGTGGTCTCGATCCTGGCGCCGATCGGCACGGCGATGTTGGGCTACCAGGTGGGCGATGAGTTCAGCTGGCAAACCCCTGGCGGATCGGCCAGACTGAAGGTGGAAAAAATTCTGTATCAACCAGAATCCGCCGGCGAATTTGATTAAATTTTCCCCGGGCGGGGTTGATTTTTTGAAAACTCTTGACAACTGTGTGATAATTAACTCCAGGTAAGTCTGGTTTATCTATCGGTTTTCAAAGGAGTTGTTATGGACGTAACGAGTTTGTTGGTCTTCCTGGTGATTGGTCTGGTGGCGGGTTGGTTAGCCTCCGTGATCATGAAGGGCGGCGGTTTTGGCCTGATTGGCGATCTGATCGTCGGTGTGATCGGTGCCTTCATCGGTGGTTGGGTGTTCGGCTTGCTGAACATCAGCGCCGGTGGCACGTTCGGCGCGTTCATCACCGCTTTGGTGGGTGCGATCATTTTGCTCTTCATCCTGCGGCTGATTAAACGCGCCTGATTTCTTTGCTGATCCTAAGAAAACTGCCAGGGTTCAACCCTGGCAGTTTCATTTTACGAGGGTTCCATAGGATGGTGGCGGTACTGGATCTATTTGCCCCATTTTTCCTTACGGAACTGAAGGGTTGGGTCCTGTTAACCCTCCGGGCTCTGGACGGGCTCACTTCACGGCTGTAAAATCACATTCAAGAACGACATTACTACCATCCGCGAGCATCTTTTCCGCACCATGCGTGTTTTTATCTGTGATGGTAGCAATGCATACCTCGTTCTTCTCCCATCATCAGCTTGAAAGCTGATCTGGCAGCGCCAGCAACAAGGCACAGCCACGGGGCAAAAGGGAGCCTTTATTTTGTCTTTTTTCTTTAGGAGCTAATTCATGGAACTCTCTCAACCGAAAGTTATCACCTGGTGGGTCGCCGTTGTCCTGGCTGTTCTCGGCATCCTCGCCAATCTGGTCACGCTGCCCGTCCTGACCCCGGTCATCGGGTTCTGGCTGGTCGTCGTTGCCTTCGTTCTGCTTGCCCTCGGCACTTTGCTTAAGGGCCTTTAATTTCGCAAATCTTCCTGGCAAGCGCCGAGGACCCGGTTTGCCCCGCGGGACGGAGCGCTTGGCTGGAGAGAGAAAAGCGGGCGTGCGCAGGCACGTCCGCTTTTTTTTGCGCCCAAACCGCGATGAAGCGGGTACACTGGGGATGCGCCAGGGCGCGCACCATACTGAAAAAAAAAGATGGGAGGCTGTTGTGTTCTTGCGCTGGTTCAGCTTCGTGATGGTGGGGCTGATCGCTGGTTATTGTGCGAATGCACTAATCCTGAGCCGTGGGATCGGTTTGGCCCGCTGTCTGATCGGGGGCGTGATCGGCGCTTTCCTCGGCGGATATTTTTTTGATCTGATCGGTCAAAGCCAGGTTCACCTTTTCGGAAAAGTCGCCGGCGCAATTTTCGGCTCGATGGTGGTGATATTTGGGATCTGGCTGGTGCGCAGGCGCTGAGCCCGGCGGATGGATTCCCCGAACTGGTTGCTCTGACCTAAAAAGCGGCTCTCAGCCCAAAGCGGATTTAATCCGCCGGGAGGAGAGCAGAATCAACACCAGGGAAGCTGCCAGCAACACAACACTGGGAAGAACGTTGGCTTCTGCGCTCAGATGACGCAGGAGCACATTTTTAAACCCATCCATGCCCCAAGCCACCGGTGAGAGATGGGCGATTTTTTGAAAGG
>JAKPNN010000035.1 GCA_029548365.1 Chloroflexota bacterium | reverse complement strand
TTGAATTACCCCCAACCCGCGCGCAAACACAGACCTCCGGGGTTTGTGATCAATCTTCACAACTCCGCAATCAAACCCAGGAGGGCTGAAGAATAAATATTCATCAATTTAACAAAAACAAAACGCAGCTTCCCAATGCTCTGATTTTGATACAATACAATTAGTTAAATTATCATCATCTCATATCATTTCTTTTGCGAGGTAACGATGCTCACAAAACTTTCCCTATGGCTTCTGAAAATTTCAACCCCACTCCTGGTGTTGATTTGCCTGGCGCTCTTCCTCGTCTTCAGCGCGCTGGTCTTACCCGATCAGACTGCCAATGCTGAAACTTACAGCGCTGAACTCGGATCTCCTGACACTTCACTTTTCTATACTGCTGCCGACCTCTACCGCATGGCTGAAGGTTATGGAGCGCACGGTCGGGCTGCCTACATCCGGGCAAGATTTACATTTGATCTGATCTTCCCGCTGGTCTACACCGCCTTCCTGGTAACAGCGATCAGCCTTCTGACGAAAACCTCAAATCTATCCGGGCCCTTATGGGCACGGATCAACTTACTTCCAATAGCCGGCATGGTGTTTGATTTTCTCGAAAATATCTCAGCATCAATTGTTATCTCACGGTACCCTCACCGCACCGCCGTGATTGATAGCCTGGCTGGCATATTTACTCTGTTTAAATGGGTTTTTCTGGTAGCCAGCTTTCTCGTGCTGGTTATTTTAGCAGTGTTCTCCTGGCGGAGAAGGGCTCGATTTAGCAATAAACGGGAATGATTGCGAAAGAAGAACAACAACAAACAAGTAATTCAAACTCTTGAGGCCAAAACGCCCAAACACTTCCACAGGGCGTTTTTATTATTCCAGCAGAGAGGGCAGCGAAGCGTTCCCGCAGGGAATGTGGATGCGAACCCACTGCTCTTGACGACGTGCTTGTTTGAAAAAACCACCCGGTGTAGTGGGTGGTCTTTTTCTCACAGCGGAGAGGGCCGCGAAGCGTTCCCGCAGGGAATGTGGATGCGAACCCACCGCTCTTGACGACGTGCTTGTTTGAAAAAACCGCCCGCTCTGGTGGGTGATCTTATTCTCACAGCAGAGAGGGCTGCGAAGCGTTCCCGCAGGGAATGTGGATGCGAACCCACCGCTCTTGACGACGTGCTTGTTTGAAAAAACCACCCGCACTGGTGGGTGGTCTTATTCTCATAGCGGAGAGGGTGGGATTCGAACCCACGATACCTTGCGGTATACCCGCTTTCCAAGCGGGCGCACTAGGCCAACTATGCGACCTCTCCATCCTGCTACTTCTCAGGCGAAGAGTATTATACCAGACATAAAATAGCTTGTTAAGTGGGCGGTTTTACATCTTCTACAATGATGAAAAAATCCTATCAACATCGCCTTCACAAATTTGAACCTTTGTCACAACTTTTGTCCTCCAATACCGTATAATTAATATGGAGGTAACTATGACTGAAAAGAAAAAACGTGTACACTGGCTGTTTTTCCCCTTCTGGTTCACCTGGCGGTTGGTCGTTTGGATCATCGAAGCCACCGGGCGCCTGATCGGCGCTATTTTAGGGTTGGTGTTGATGATCGCCGGAGTGGTATTAACCTTAACCATCGTCGGCGCAATCCTTGGCATTCCGCTGATCATTTTCGGCTTTATGCTCATCTTTCGCAGCCTGTTTAAAGCTTAATGATGAATGAGGGGTTGTCCTGAAAGTCGCTTGAGTTTAATCCAGCCCACTCCGCAATAATAAGTTCTTCGCAAAGGGAAGGGTGAAAAGCCGTTGCTGGCAGCACGTAGCTGATCCCAATGATTCGCTTCCCTGAGGGAATAAAATATTGTACCTGTTACCGGATATTTCCTGTAAACCTCATGCGGGCGGTCACGACCCATAATTCTCCATCAACCGATTCTACTCCCCGATTATTCGTGACCTCCTCAGTGAACTGCCCAGGTCAGGAAACTGATCATCAATTTACCATCAGCAAACCCTTCAATGCGTAACCACCCCCATAGACCCTCCGAGGTTTGATAGCAAAAATTCGTCCCCACGGGTACTGTTGAAAATCCAATTGTGTTGTTATTAATCGCTGCAGCAGCACATTGAGCCAGTCCGGGTTCAACATCCCCGTAAGCAGCCCATTTCATGCCATTCAGGGGTGTCAACAGGTGAGCAGGTGTTTCTCCATAATGGTACTGGAGGTCAGCCAGATCGCCATCAGCGGGGTTCAGAATAGCCTTATCAAGGTCGATTTTGTCGCTGTCGGCTAACAAAGCCTCACCCGTAATATAAACTGGAGGCGTCACGGTCAGAGATGGGGTTGGATGCGGGGTTTCAGTCGTCACCTGAACGACCTCAATCCGCACCCAAAAAGGCGCATCGCCATGCGGGCCAATCCCAAACAGCGCATCATCAGGATCGCGCAACATCCAGTTGCTCTGGTAAACCCCAACCTTCTCAGGAGCGATCATATCTACGGTCAGGTCAACGGTTTCGCCCGGTTCAACCGGTTGGAGCAGGTAATGGGTGTATTGTGCGCTTAAGCTGTTGCCCGAGAAAAAAGTAAGCGTATACAAACGCGTCCAGGTACAGGAGCCAACATTTTTCAACCGCCAGGTTTTTGAAAAATGCGTTCCTGGTCCCATCTTGGTGTCATCCGGGATCGTAATATCGATTGGCAGACCCGCCTCTGCCAGGTTGCAGGGCAACACGCTGGTGGGCGTTTGGATGGGTGGGCGTGTGCGATCCAGAGTGGGAATTGGCGTAGAAGTTCGGGTGGGCGTCGGCGTTTCTGTGGGTACCGATGTTTGGGTCTGGGCAAAATCCTGGGTCACCAGGCTGACCGCAGTTTCATTCAGGCGCGTGCCATCCAGAGTCGCCATATCTAACTGCACTTCCCTTCTCCCACAAGCAGTTAACAAGATGACCAGAACACCAAGCAAGAACAATCTTGTTTTCATTAATCATGATTCTACCTTAACTCGAGGTTTTGAAAGAGCCCATGATTTGCTGATGAGAATACCTTGTCAGGCGCAGACTCATAATGTATAGTTCGAAAAATGAGCTAAAATTAGACCTGCACAACCTGATCACGACCAACACGGAAAAACGCGCCATGAACCAGAACAAAACCATCAATACCTGGCTGGATCGACCAGTTTTCTCAATTTGGCCTCAATTCACCGTTTATCACCTGATCCTCAGCTTAATTTTGCTCATCACCGCAATCAGCCGGTTTGCCATCCTGGGCGAGCGGGTCATGAGCCATGATGAGGTCAACCATGTGGTGCCAGCGTACACCTTCTACCAGGGCGGTGGTTACCGCTACGACCCGGTGACCCATGGCCCCCTGCAATTTCACCTGATTACGCTCTCCTACACCCTATTTGGAGCCAACGATTTCTCTGCCCGGGTCCCCAATGCCCTGTTCGGCATCGGGGTGGTCGCCTTTGCCCTGTTTGCCTTTAAAAAATACCTGGGCCGGGTGGGAGCGCTGATTTCAGGGTTCATGTTCATGATCTCGCCATTTATCTCCTATTACAGCCGCTATACCCGCAATGAAATTTACATCGTCTTTTGGGGTATGGCGCTGTTATGGGGCGTTCTCCGCTATTTAGAATCAGGTCAAAAGCGCACCCTTTTATTCATCACAGTCATCACCGCACTCCATTTTACAGACAAAGCCACCGCATACATCTTTACAGCCGAGCTGCTGATCTTCCTGGCGCTTGTTTTCACGGTGCGGGTGATGACCAAACCCTGGCAGTCCAAACAGACCCGCATCATCTTTTTAGCCGTTGTTGGCATCACCCTGATGTGCGGCTTGGCCTTGTTTGCCGTGGGTTACAACGCCCTCACCCATAGCTCAGCAATGGTACCGGATGACAGCGTGGGCATTTCGCTGGGCGACCTGGAGACATCTACACGCCTGATCATCGGTGGGTTGGGGCTGGGATTGCTGGTTGGCCTGGTTTCCGCAGCCTATTTTTTGATCAAGGGCATCGGATGGCGCGGGGTCAGGGATGAACGCTCTTTTGACCTGTTGATCATGCAGGGTACCATCGTTCTGCCTCTCCTGGCTGCGCTGCCCATGGACATCCTGGGCTTTAACCCCCTCGATTACAGTATGGAAGGGATTACCTCCTCGCTGTACTTTTTAATCCCGCTGGTGGTGATTTCCCTGGGAATTGGCATCTGGTGGAACTGGAAAGTTTGGGCGGTAAATATCGCGATTTTCTGGAGCATCTTCACCATCTTCTATACTTCGCTCTTCACCCAGGGTCTCGGCCTGTACATGGGCTTGATGGGAGCACTGGGCTACTGGCTGGCTCAGCAAGGTGTGGTTCGGGGTACCCAACCTCTGTATTACTACGCCCTGATCCAAATTCCCATCTATGAATTTCTGCCGGCATTCGGCACCCTGCTGGCGACTGTGTTGGGCTTGCGCTTGCTTTCACGCAGGCTCAAACCTGAGCAAAGCGCCGCCAATATCGATCCGGAAGAAGTTTCGGATGTAGAAAATATCAATTTGAGCGAGTCCACCTCAGCCCAAAGCGCCGATGATTGCGCGGTTGAAACTCAAGATGAGAACACCGGTGATTTCAAGCCATCTGTTTCCCGGCGCATCGTCGACAACGAAGGCGAACCGCGCCACACCCCTGTTCTGTCCTTGTTGCTCTTCTGGTCGGTGATGAGCTTGATCACCTTCAGCTTTGCCGGCGAACGCATGCCCTGGCTGACTTCTCACATCACCATGCCGATGATCCTCGCCAGCGGATGGAGCCTGGGACGTCTGGTTGAATCCCTCAATGGGTTAGATTTCAAGCGCCAGCGCGGCTGGATTGTGGTTCTGCTCGGGTTCCTGTTCTTGCTGGCTATCTTTCGTACAATCAGCCTGGCATTCAGCCCCTTACCCCCCTTCCAGGGCAGGGAACTGGCGCAATTAGAAGTAACAGCTAACTTCCTGCTGGCTTTCGCAGGCGTGTTGGCCAGTGGGGCAGCCTTGTGGTTCTTTCTGCGCGGTTGGCAGGTCGCTCAGATTGGAAAATTAGCCTTGATCCTGTTTGTGACCGTCCTCTCCTTTATCACCGCGCGGACGGCATTCCGTGCCAACTTCATCCTGTATGACACCGCCAAAGAATTCCTGGTGTACGCCCATTCTGCCCGCGATCCCAAGGATGTTCTGGAGCAGGTCGAAGAGATCAGTTTCCGCCTGACGGGCGGCAAGGACATCGTGGTCGCCTATGATAACGACATGCTTTATCCTTACTGGTGGTATTTTCGTGATTATCCCAACAAACGCTGGTTTTCAGATAATCCAACCCGTGATTTGCGCGACGCACCCATCATCCTGGCTGGGAGCGGCAACTTCGGCCTGATCGAGCCGGTGGTGGGCGATGACTATATCCGCTTTGACTACACTCGCTTGTGGTGGCCTTCACAGGCGTATTTTAACCTCACCTTTCAGCGCGTGTGGGACGCACTCAAAGACCCGGACATGCGATCCGCGTTATGGGAAATCTGGTATAACCGCAATTACGAACCCTATGCCAGGTTAACCTATACGAACACCCTGACCCTCGAAAACTGGCAGCCTTCCGATTCCTTCCGCATGTACATGCGGAAGGACATCGCCTCGATGATCTGGGAATACGGCGCTGCTCCAATGGTCATCGAACCAGCAATAGACCCTTACGAAGCGGCCACTCTAAACCTCGAAGCCGACCGGGTTGTCTACGCTGATGCTCATTTCAGCCTGGATACACCCCGGGATATCGCCTTTGCACCCGATGGCAGCTTCTATGTTGCCGATTCTCGCAATCACCGCATCCTTCATTTTGACGCACAGGGTCAATACCTGAACGCCTTTGGTGCCTATGCCGCTTCTGATTTTGGTACAAACCAGATTGCGCCTGAGAGTTTTTTCAATGAGCCCTGGGGATTGGCCGTCGGACCGGATGGATCGGTCTATGTGGCAGATACATGGAATCATCGCATTCAGAAATTTTCTGCTGACGGCAAATTCATCATCATGTGGGGACAGTTTGGCGCTGCTGAAACGCCTTTTCATTTCTGGGGGCCGCGCGGCGTGGCTGTAGACCGCCAGGGGCGTGTTTTCATCACCGACACCGGCAACAAACGCATCGTCATCTTTGACAGTAATGGCGTGAATCTGGCTGTTTTTGGCGGTGCCGGGCTGGGCGTAGGGCAATTTGATGAACCCGTTGGCATTGAAGTCGATGATACCGGTCGCCTGTTCGTTGCCGATACCTGGAACAAACGCATCCAGATCATGCTCCCCGGTAGCGATCCCCTCGTCTTCCCCAATCACATCACCTGGGACATCGACGGCTGGTATGGCGAATCCCTCGACAATAAGCCATTCTTGACCATTGACGAAAACAACACTGTTTATGTCGCCGATCCGATGCTTGGACGGGTGCTGGTATTTAATCAATTCGGCGAGTTTTTATACACCTGGGGAGGTGTTGGCAGTGGCCTCGATGAAATTGGCATCGTAGGCGGTTTAGCTGCCGACCAGTTGGGCAATATCTGGGTTTCCGATGCCCGCAATAACCGCCTGATGCGTTTTCCAATTAATGAATCATTCACACAGGTGCCGCTTCAACCTCAAGAATAAGCTCTGCTTGCTGATCAAGAGAGCGATGATCCCCTGACTGAAAACGGTCGTCTGCATCTACCCTGAACCAAATTAAGAAAAACTGGATTACCGCTGCAGACATTAAATACAAAAAGGCTGCCCTGTTGGCAGCCTCTTTTATTTGTCTTTATAAATTTTTACTTTAGCTAATCGCTTTGTTGACGATCTGAGCAAAAACTTCTGGTTCACGTACAGCCAGGTCAGCCAGCATCTTGCGGTTCAGGTTGATCTGGTTTTGCCGTAAACCATGGACCAGTTTGCTGTAGGTGGTCCCATTCAGACGGGCAGCCGCATTGATGCGTGTGATCCACAGCTTGCGCAGATCACGTTTGCGATTGCGCCGATCGCGATAAGCATACCATTGGCTTTTCAGGTATTGCTCATTGGCTCGACGGAACAGTTTGCTCTTGGAAGCGTAGTATCCCTTGGTGAGCTTTAGAATTTTTTTATGTCTTCGGTAACCCTGCGGTCCACCTCTTACACGTGCCATATGACTCTCCTCTGCGAACCCCTGAGCGCCGGTGATCGTTTTCACTCACCTGTTGCAAACACCCAGCAGCCGCAACTAAAAAAATGATTACAAAGTAGTTTACTTCTTTTTGCCCAAATAGGGCGCCAGCCGACGAACCTTCTTTTGTGTGCCTTTAGACTTTACCGGCAGCATGCGCTCAAACAATAGCTTGGTGCGGGCCGGGGTTCGACGACGAAGGTGGCCTTTTCCGATTTTGGTTCGCAAAATCGCGCCCGACCCGGTCATCCTGAACCGTTTCGAGGTTGCCTTATGGGTCTTCATTTTGTACTTGCCCTCGCGTGGTTTCCGTGGCATTTAACTCTCCTTTCATGAAAATCCTACGGGGCAGGCGTGCAGACCCGTAGGGATTCACCGCTAGTAATCGTATCCTTTTTTTAAAATGACAATCGCAGAGGCTATTTGCCCGGGGCGAGCATCATAAACATCGATCGCCCTTCCAACCTGGGCGCCTGTTCGACAATGGAAACATCAGCTAATTCTTCAGCGATCTCTCGCAGGTCTTCCAGGGCAATCTCCGGGTACGTGATTTCACGTCCTCTAAAGCGAATGGTCACTCGAACTTTCATCCCATCGCCAAGCCACCGGCGAGCATCTCGCACCTTGAAGCTCTTATGGTGGTCTGTGGTTTTGGGGCGCAAACGGATCTCTTTAATCTCGATCTTGGTTTGTGCTTTTCGTGCTTCCCGTTCTTTCCTTTCTTTCTCATACAGGAATTTGCCAAAATTCATGATCCTGGCAACGGGTGGGTCGGCGTTTGGGGCGACTTCGACCAGGTCCAGCTCTGCTTCCTCAGCCCGGATCAATGCATCGCGTAAACTGACCACACCGATGTTTTGACCATCCTGATCGATTAAGCGTACTTGTACAGCACGAATTTCTTTATTAATACGATAGTCGTCTTTGCTACTTATAGCGTTCGCTCTCCTTCTGATACGATTGAATTTCTTAATACAAACCTCATTCCCTGATAGGGAATGAGCTTTATCTTACCATATTTTTACCAGAATCGTCAACTGGTTTTTCCCATCAATATTGATATCTGATGCCTGAAATTGTTTTTCTCGTACATTTTTTGATTATCAGAACCATCCCACAGGCGGGATTAACCTGTCATCCATGTTTGGATTCAATACTAGATTCTCGAAGAATATTTTCTTATCAAAAAGAACGCTGTTCCTGGAAGAACAAGCGCAAACAAATATGAACCGCATACCTGATCGAAAATTGAGGAAAACAACCTTTCCAAGAAAGCCGTTACCATTTTTAATGCCAGTTCTACCACTAAGTTAACCAGGTCCTGTTCCATCCTTAGAAAGAAATCGTCTATCTGGATGTTCAATTCTGCAAGTTTCTCAAACAGGTCTAACATCAATTTGACCCTGGCATCAACAATTGCATCTTGAAGCGAGTTAAAGATCTCAATCGCCTTATCCCACTGCGAGGGTTGAGGCACCGGGTCGCCAATACCAACAATTGCAAAGGCGTTGCGCACAGAATCACAGCGACCGATGTCGTCAGGGTAATAATCCTCACAAGCCAATGTAACTGCCCAACGGGCCAAAAAGAAAGTGGCGTTGATAGGTAAATATTCCTGGCTATTAAAGAATATTTTCGTCATATCGCCAATGCCCAGGCCGTCAACATGTATGCCCTGTTTTTTGCCGCCCTCAGCGATCAGGTACGCGGCATGTGAAATGATGGTGCTATTTTCGTGACAGAAATCATTTTTTTTGGTTGGCTTTCGAAAATTCTTGTAATGAGATGAATGACCCGTTACCTTGCTTGGATTTTCCATATCTCTGATTAATGTCTTGCCCCATTGAATCTGCCAGGGGTTTTTTGTATCGACAAGCGCTGTAAAAATATCTGAGAATGCTTCATCCAGAGCCCCTGCCTCTGCCGTTGCGGGTGATTGCAATAATGTAACCCGTTCACTCGTCACCGCATGTTGAAATTCATGGGGAAAAATATCTTCAGCTGAATAAATTGAAGCATCATCAGGAAAACCTATGAGCACACTCACACAACGATACCAAAAAAAAGGGCTTCCATATTTTACATTAATTAAAACTTCGAAATGATGGTCAAGGTTGTTATATCCCTTCCACCCAAGGTGGTTTTCATAAATAGAAAGCGTTCTATCGATAATAGTGATTAAATAATTCATTTTTTTGATATAGTCAGTTCCATATTCCTCGTTTATCGCGTAGATTGGTTTTATCCACTGCCAAAAAATGTGACATTCATCCACTTTTTCTTCTGTTTTTCCTTTTAGATTTATAATAGGATATTTTTCAGCATCATATAAATTATAATTATAAAATGTTATTTCTGAGGCCATGAGTAATACTTCAGCCGTTTTTGCACTCACTACCGCGTGAAATGGTTCACCTTCAAAAACAACTTCCATTGTCCAGGCGAGAATGGTCTCGCCTTTTTCATGACCCAAAACGATAGCGTTGTAAAGAACCAGCTCAATGCTCTCGTCACTGGAAATAACGGCATAACCCTGATCCTTAAGCGCGTTTTCTATTTCAGTTTTGCTGTAAGTGATGTTTGGGTCAAAATACAAAACGTTTTCCTGCAAATACCCGCCACTTAGCAGCTTGATGTTTCCCGATCGGTCCAAAGCTACCAGCAATTGACTGCTGTATACCGGTATTGAATCGACCCATTGAGAATATTTGAGTACAACAGAATTGTCATCGTCGATTTGATAGTCGGTCAGGCGAAATTCTTTTTCAAAATCTTTGATCTGATAGAGGTTTTGGTATTTCTGCATGAACGCTTGAACCTGCATCTCAGGATCATTAGGATAACCCAAATTCACATCTAACATCAAGGTCCGAATTGTTCCTCCCTTTTCCTGCAACTCCAGGTTGCGCGCCGATTGTTCACTAAGCTGCTCGATGGCGATTTGCTGCTCATCTGAAAGCTCTCCATAAATCTGCAGTCCGGCAACCGACTTTCCCTGGCGAGCTTCACTCGGTTTCAAAGTTAGAAATACATAACCCAACCCAACCAAGACAAGAATCACCAGCAGGAAGGCCAGGCAACCTGGAGCCCGCTTCTTGGGTGCTTTTTGCGGTTTTTGGCTCGCGCTGCTGTCATAATGGTAGGGGTTGTAGTTTGTCATGACCTCATCTCCATTAAATTGATTTGCTTTTTCATTGTTTCGAAATACACCTCAATATGTCATCAGTAAGGTGTGCCTTCATAATTTTGATTAACCAAATTCTTGTTATCGAAGGATTGTAAAGAATTTGATCATCTCATGCAAAACCAAACATCCAGATTATTCGCCAACAAATCCTGGCATATCCTTTTCTTGCGAAGTCACTGTCATTTATTTCTCCTCCTGCTGTCCAGAAATGCAACATTACGGTTCGAATTAATTATAACAAGAAACTTATCTTATTCTTAACCAAAATAGATTTCTTATCCAATTGTGTGGGTGAGATAAAATCACCACAGCCCCAATCGAAGATTGAGGTTGTGGTGATTGTGTTTTGTGATGGAACTGAAGGTTTAAATCAGCTTACTTTGTGAAAAACAAAACCGATTTGAACAACAGTTCCGAGTTATGAGCAAAACCCACCAATTACAGCACTTCAACGCTTTCCAGCGCGGGGGTGGTTGCTTTATTGTAAACCTGTCCAAGCAGGTGATTATTGACCGCATTAGCAAAGATCGCAGTTAAAAATACGCCCACAAAACAAGCGATTGCGCCTAAAGGTGCGATGATGCCTACAACAAGGCTTTGAATGATAATGTAAAGCAACCAGGACCCAAACGCTTTTTTCACCAGGCCAAAGACCTCTTTGATTCTGAATGCAGCGCCAAATACGCCCTTAGCAACAAAATTTGCTACACCTGCAACAGACAAAAAAGCAATCAAGATGGCCAGCAACAAGCCTACCAAACCAATACATCCACCAAGGATCATCAAAATAGTGTACAATGCGCCTTCATCGGACATGCCAAAGCTCAGCATGCCACCCGCTATACCGATGATTATGCCAATGGGGATAAAGTAAATTGTTTGAATCACAGCTGCCAAGAAGCCATTCTTCAAATCAGCTCCAAATTCCAAATTTGGTAAAGCATCCTCCTCATAGCCATCAATAACGCGTTTGGTGATTTTTAAACCCCAACCGATAACAACAAATTGACCGACAACTGGAATCAACATGCATAGTGCAGGCATGAGGATCTTTTTGAACCAATCTTTGTCTTTAAAAACATAACTGAAAGCTAAACCAAAGTTCATTTTTTTCTCCTATTCATTGTAATTAGAGTATATTCTATCAGATAATCGCAGTTTTTAGCAAGTCCATCCGAAAAGCGAAAAGCGTTCTATCACGGCCCAAATTAACCCAAGTAAGTCATCGATTATCTTATAATTGTGTGAATTGATCTACTTTTAAAACAAATATCGTTGCTTGTTTCTCCTTTTCTTGAGGTGATTTTATACAATTTTCTCGTATGACAAGCAATGCGGTCTCAACCTGGTCGTCCTCCACGCCGATTAGAAGCGTGCTACGTCCGCTACGTAAAAATCCACCTGTCGACGCAATAAAGGTCACCCTGAACCCCAATTCAGTCAGGCCAGTGGAGACAGCGTCGTTATCTTCATCTTTAACAATCGCAATTATCAATTTCATTGTTAAAATTCCTCGTAATGCTCAACTTCAAGGGAAAAAATATTGGCACCTCCAACGGTCACAGGTGTTGGTGCCAGCATCGGAAGAGGTGAATTTTCCATGGGCACAGTAAGAAAAGAAACCCGCTGCCTGCAATTCCTGTTCAAAATTTCAATCGCTGGTTCCTTCTGGTCAACAGGCATACCCACCATCAAGGTGGCATTCTTTCGTCCCAAGAACCCACCGACACTTGGCAAACGCGTGACGGTGAACCCGCCATCGACCAGTGAATCAATTGCTAGATCAGCATCCTGCCCCTGAACAACCACAATCAGCATATAGTTTATTTTCAATTGTGAATTCACCTTCTCCTGCATTGCCATTTCCTTCAATTTAATGTCATGATGCACCAATCCAGGATACTACCAGTATACCATAAGAATTATTATTTCAATTTTTCACAAGTGCTCATGCAGCACACTTCATGATGCGATTGTCAACATTCTTCTCAATCAAACCAATCAACAACCCGGTCTTCCAGCGCGTCCATATCTACTTCTTCTTCCCGGATCACCCGTCCACACATAGAAATCCCAGCCTTCTTGACCGAATCTGGATTGCCAGAAACCAAAGGATGCCACCAGGCCAGACCGCGTCCTTCTGCCAGACGGCGATAAGCGCAAGATTCGGGCAGCCAGTAAATTTCACTCACACGCTCTGCAGTCAGAAGCAGACAATCCGGCACTTTTTGTGTGCGGTGTTCATAGTCCGAGCACTGGCAGGTTGTTAAATTCAACAGGCGGCAAGCCACATCGGTATAATAAACCCGTCTGCTGCCTTCATCTTCAATCTTGTGCAAACAACACTTGCCGCACCGATCGCATAAGGCTTCCCATTCTTCATGGGTCAGTGTATCAAGCGTTTTCGTCTGCCAGAATGCTTCAGTCATCATCTCCACACACAACAATAATAAAATCAATCTTCAGCACATCATAAGACCTTGATCTATTTTATAATAAAACCAGGAAGCAAGCAAACCTTTTTTAAGATTTGGCGCTGCCTGAATTGTCATTAGCACATTATCAAGTTATACTAAAGAAACGGGTAAAAAAACTGCTCATTATTAATATGATCAAACCCTGATACACCGCAAACAGGAGAAGGTTATGACACAACCACATGAGACTTTAATCGATATCAATCTGGCGACCCTGCAGGAACTGACCACCATCCGCGGCATTGGGCCGGTGCTAGCCGCGCGCATCATCGAACAACGACCTTTCGAAAAAATCGAGGATTTAGAACGCGTGCCCGGGATCAACAATATTAAATTTCTGACCATAGCGCCATTCGTCACCGTTAGCGAAAAGAAACCCCGGGTAACACCACGAAAAACAGCCCTGCAACCTGAGGCAGTCGCCCATGCATCCGAACTCGGTGAGACCGAGACCTTTGTATTCCTTGAGGATCATAACCTGCGCCAGGATGCACTGCTGATCATCTTTGGTGGTTTCATCCTCGGATTGGTCATCCTCTTTCTCCGTCGCTCCCGCCGGTAATGAGATCACATACACACAGCTGAGCCAACCCTGTCACCGCACCACCTGGAGTCAGACCTGACCGGACACCTTAACAATTTCCACCTAAGGAATATCGAACGTAACTACCATGCCAATGGGTAAGCTGTTTATCCGTGCCTTATTGGTGATGCTTGTCCTCATCCTGCCTTTGGCTGCCTGCCAAACGTCGCTGTCTGAACCTGTTTCAGCGACAATTGCACCCACTCTAACAAATACATCCCAGGCAATTATGAGTCCCTCACCAACCGAAAAGCTGAGCCCTACCCTGGTCTCCACCGCGATATCCACCTTGGCCAACGTAACCCGGGTTGCTTCAGCAACGGTACAACCCAGCGCCACGCCTGAGCAACGCGTGATCCTCATGGCGGTTGGCGATATCATGCTGGGCAGAACCATTGGTGAATTAATTGAAACCGAAGGTCCCCAGGCACCTTTTTTCCACACTGCAGGAACCCTGCAATCAGCCGACATTACCGTGGGTAACCTGGAATGCCCGATATCCGAGCGCGGCCAGGCTGAGCCAAAGACTTACGCCTATCGGGCTCCCCTTGCTGCGGGAGAATCCCTGGCTTTTGCCGGTTTCAACCTGGTCAACCTGGCCAACAATCACAGCCTGGATTATGGCCCCTTGGCGCTGATCGATACCCTAGAAGTTTTGGCTGCCAACCAAATCCAGACGGTTGGCGCGGGCATCAACGCAGACGAGGCTTACGCCCCTGCTTTCATGGATGTAAACGGTCTGCGGATCGCTTTCCTGGGGTTTATGGACATATTTCCCACCGATTATGACTATCCGAAATGGGAAGCTGGAGCTGATACCCCGGGTGTCGCCTGGGCGCATGAGACACGGGTGCGCGATTCAGTCCAGGCAGCAAAAGCCCAGGCAGATATCGTGGTTGTCCTGGTCCACAACGGATACGAGCTCGTCCAACAGGTCGTTGCCCAGCAGCAGAAAATTGCCCAAGTGGCCATCGACAGTGGCGCATCACTGGTCATTGGCAGCCACCCTCACGTCCTCCAGCGCATTGAAACTTACCAGAATGGCCTGATCGCCTACAGCATGGGAAATTTCGTCTTTGATAATTTTCTCTTTCCACCCAATTACAGCGCCATCCTGGTTGTGGAGCTTACGCCGCAGGGAGTTGAATCCTATGAGCTGATCGATGTCATTGTTCAGCTTACCGGCGTCCCCCAAATCATGCCCTATCACATTGAACCGTGAACATTTCTCGCCTGTTCCGATTTTAGCATGGTTTTCTTAATATAATTCAGTTTGTTTGAAGGGAATTAACGCCAGAATCACCGCCTGTTCATACAGGGTCTTGCGGGTAACAACATCACCGGTCAACAAACCGACAGCACCGGATTTCTGCTTTGAGTTTTCAATCCCGAAGACCACATCGTCGGCATCGCCCAGCTCCATGCCTGCTTCCACCAGGTTTTTTACTTCCTGTGGCAGTTTGAAATGAGCCGTGCGTGAGCTGCCAACTCGCTCCTCTGAAAGCACCACCACCCAGGCAAACGAGATCATTTCATCTTCCTGTAATTCGCATCCCCCTTCCACGCCGACCCAAAAATCGCCCTCGGGGATTGCCAGCCTGGCTTTCCTGGCCCTGTTCTCTGCCCCTTCGCGAGACACCTGCTCTGAAAGAGGCTGATGACCAACACCTGAATCCACTGAAACCGATTCAACCCCGTAATCTTCGCCAGGGAACATGCGGCTGAAACCAGCCTGTACCGCTTCAATTTTGACTGGATTATGCGAAGCAATCACGATCTTCTTCATCATAGATCAACATTCCTCTCCACCTGGGAAACGCTTTTGTTTGCCGGGATAAGCACTCACTGTACCGATCAACACACGATATTACTCAATCATCTGCGTGTCAGTCAAGCTGGATTTTAATAAACCCCATACATCCAGGTTCAAGCGTAAAAGAGTACTCATACATACGCTCCGCGATGAATGCCAGGCGGTATTCTCCTGCCGGGATATCCGGAACTGCAAAGTTCTCACCCAGCAGGAAGTGGGCGTTCAGGCCCGTTGGAAAATAGGTCTCCGGGTAATAATAGGTTTCAACCTCACCGGTTACCGATCGCTTCTCCAGGGTGAGGGAGAACTTGGGCACCGGGGTACCGCCCCGATCCAGGATCACGCCTGCGAGAGTGGCAGTTTTTGGATGGTTATGATCATCCAGCGGTGCAAACCACAGCACGGGGTTGACCGCGTCGGTGTAATCATTCGCACCAACCCGCACCTCAAAATGCAAATGCGGGCCATAAGCTGCCCCGCTGGCGCCAACCCTGCCGATTTCATCGCCAGCAGCAACCATGTCACCTTCAGCAACGCCAATCTCTGATAGATGCGCATACAATGTGTAAACATCCTGGTCAATCCCTGCTAAACCCGAATGCAGCACCACGACCACAATGCCATAATAAGCATAAAACGGTCCCAACTTGATGGTATCATCCGTTCCTGCAAAAACGACTTCTCCTGCCTGTGCAGCCAGCACGGGCGTACCGTAGCCGTTTAGAAACTCCACTCCGTAATGCAGGTCCAAACTCCCATCTCCCCTGCTGCCATAGGGATAAGATCGGTCAATGGTGCGGGAAGCCCCCTCTCCAATTGGGCGTTCCAGCCAGCCAGGCCAGTCCACAAGGCAAAAATCCTCCTCACAGGCCCATTGATCTTTTTCTGATTGTGGTTCTTCCGTCGCCGCTGGCATTGTTGCCTGGAGTGTTGGTTTCTCCACGCTGAGCTCAACATCCACAAAGATTTCATCCGGGATTTCGGTCATGGCAGCGGTCGCCGAGGGCAGAGGCGGCAGCGTCTCCTCAACCTGCGATCGCACAGGCTGGCAGGCAGCAATTACCAGGATGCCGATAAACACCAGTGAGATTGATTTAGGCATCAGGGCTTACTGCAAGTTCAATCCGCCGCGAAGGTTAAGCACAACCTTCAGCGCCGCTTTCAGCTCAGCCGCCTGTTCCTCGAGTGAGACAATCTCTTCCAGCATTCGAGCAGGCTCGGCTTGTTTTTCGATGCCCAGCAAATTGATGCGCACATTCAACCCGGCTGCTTCCAGGGCAGCCTGAGCCTGTGCAGCAGCGGAGGCGGCATCAGAAATTGCGTTGAGATTGCCTGACTCAGCCGCTTTGCACGCCAATTTCAGGATTTCAAGTGCTTTCCGCCCAACCTGTAAAGGCACTTCCGCTGCATAGATCGATGCTGCCTTAATCGCCCGGTCACGGTCCGCCTTCTCTTGCTCTGTGCCCTTGGGAAGGCGTATGGCTTGCAGATACAATTCAAAGGATTCGGCATCTTTTTTGACGGCTGCTCGCATCTCCGCCTGGAGTTGCATGGCTTCTTCAACCATTTGCTGCATTTCCACCTCGACATCGGCATATTTCTTCTTGCCAATGGTCACCAGGCCCACCATCGCCACCAGCGAAGCAGCCATAGCCCCGCTGAATGCTGCCGCTGAGCCGCCACCAGGCGTAGAATTGCCGGAAGCCAGCGCATCCAAAAAGTCTTCATCATTCCTCTCGGCAGAGCTTTCATCTGAAGGCGCAGCACCCGTGAACAATTTGTTTTCTAAAATTTGCTCTGGTGAAAATTGATCCATTTGCAAATACCAGATGGCAGCATCAATCAGGGCCTGGTTGGGCACCAACCCAACCAACTCGGAATGGTGGATGGCAACACCGTAGCGTTGAGCCTCTCTGCGGATCATTTCAACCACACTGGCCATCGAGGTGCGTTTATAGTTGGTCAGGTTCATCGAGACCTGTGCCAGACCTTCAACCACAACCCCCATGCCTTTAACATAGCGCAATCCGCCTGTTGAATGCCGGATTGTCCGGGCAATTTTGTTAGCAATGGAAACATCGTCGGTGGTCAGGTAAACGTTGTAGGCGATCAGCGGGTGCCTGGCCCCGATCACCGTTGCGCCAGCGCCCGTCAGCCTGGAGGGACCAAAATCGGGCTCGCGAGCGGGAACAACGCCAAGCTCTTGTTTGAGTGTTTCATACTGCCCTCGGCGGATATTCTCAAGATAGACCCGCTCAGGCTGGGTGGCTGCCTCCTCATACAGGTAAACCGGGATCTCCAACGTTTCGCCGACGCGTTGACCCAGGCGGCGCGCTATCTCAACACATTCTGCCATGGTTATCCCGGAAATCGGAATAAAGGGGACCACATCAGTGGCGCCAATCCGGGGATGTTCGCCCTGGTGTTGATCCAGGTCAATCAATTCGCCCGCTTTGGCAATCGCCAGAAACGCCGCCTCCTCAACGCACTCCGGAGACCCCACAAAGGTGACCACCGTCCGGTTATGATCCAGATCTGAATGACGGTCCAGGATGCTGATCCCCTCTACCGAGGCAATCGCATCAAGTATCGCGTCGATCACTTCCGGACGCCGGGCATCGGAGAAGTTCGGGATACACTCAACAATAGGTTTGGACATGTTCGCTCCTCTCAAGACTTTTTTTCATTATACAAAAGCCAACCGGTTCGTCTGCGCGCGAAATAAGAGACAGATCCTGTTCCAAAGCTCATTACGCTGTCTCGGACGTTAAGAACTGGCGGATGAACCTGCTTATGCTACTGAACCTCGTATTTGATCGACGTTTGATTGAGAATGGTATCGGTCACCGGACAGCGGGAATGCAACTTTTCAAAAAAGGATTTTTTCTCCTCGTCGGTCATGTCAGCATCGATGGTCACTTTTTCCCGAATTTCAGAAAATCCTGCACGCCCTTCCTGGGTTTTTCCCAGTAAAAAGTCCGTATCATAATCACCTTCAATTTCAACCGAGAAACCACGCAGCTCAATTCGTTCTTGCATAGCCACAATGGCAGCCATGGTGCTCAGACAACCGCCCAGGGCATCCAACAAATAAGCCACGGGGTTGGGACCTGCGTCCTTTCCGCCCATTTGTACGGGTTGATCGATAATCAGGGTGTGATCTCCCACCTGGCTATCCACACGCATGCCACCCTGCCAGGTTGATTGTGTTCTTTCTGTTTTTACCATTTTTTCTCCTGTTTCGATTGGTAAACCAATTATTTTTGCACCATTGATTATATCCGCTCGGGCAAAGATTAATGACGGCATGCAATGCTTTTTGCACATCCGAGAAAGAGATCTACCAGGCAACCCTAACCGCTCAGATGATTCCCATTTAATTTATAGCATTTATCAATATTCATGATTATATTATCAGATTAATTCATTGATTCTTGATCAATTATCAGAAATATCAATATTTGCATTGACAATATTTATTGATGTGATAAAATGTAGGGTGAAAACAGGATTTAAATACACATTGGCGTTATTCAAGTTAGCCAGCAGAGGAATAAATTCTGACAAGGTCTGCTTGAAGTCAAGCAATTATAACATCAAATATGAACATACAGCAAGGTTTTTTGGGATGATAAGGAGGTTTACATGCAAAAAATGCCAGAGCAATGCCCGCTCTGCAAATCGGATATCCTGGTAACCCGGTTTTACTGTCCCCGCTGCGACACCGCTGTAGAGG
Organism: Chloroflexota bacterium; assembly: GCA_029548365.1. Classification (GTDB taxonomy): domain Bacteria; phylum Chloroflexota; class Anaerolineae; order Anaerolineales; family Anaerolineaceae; genus Brevifilum. The sequence continues at coordinate 49,209 of JAKPNN010000035.1, read as the reverse complement.
GTCACTTCCAGCCGTATGCCGGCCCCTTTGCTGACCTGACCGAAGAGCAGATCAATTTCATCCTGACTTTTGTGCGCTGTGAAGGCCGGTTCAACCGCATGGAAGAGGAACTGAACCTGTCTTATCCCACCTTACGCAACCGGCTTTATGATATTATTCGTGCTTTGGGTTACGAACCCGGAAAAGATGATGAGCCCAGCCTGTCTCCGGAGGATCGTCGCCGTATCCTTGACGACCTTGAACGCGGTAAAATCACCCCGCTGCAAGCACAGCAGCTCCTGCAAGGCCTGGAAGTAGAATCTAAGAAAGGTTGAAAACGATGGTCTCAACAGAAGAAAGAATGCGAATCCTGATGATGATCCAGGAGGGAAAGATCTCGGCTGCAGAAGGCGCCCGCCTGATCGAAGCCCTCGATGATCTCAGCGCGCCCGCCTCGCCAGGGCCGCAACCCTCACGAGGTTTTGAAAGCGGCAAAAAACCCCGCTACCTCAGGGTGCTGGTTACCGATACCGATACAGGCAAAACCAGGGTCAATGTGCGTTTACCCGTCTCATTGATCAACTCCGGGGTACGCATGGGCGCTCGCTTTGCGCCCGAAATCGAAGGGCTCGATATGGAAGATCTGAATGCCTGGTTAAATTCAGGCGAAATTGGTCAAATCGTCGACATCTTCGATGATGAGGATGGTGAGCACGTCGAGGTCTTCCTGGAGTAATGCCTGGATGAACAATGTTCTGAAGCACTCAGGGTAAGGCAATTTTTCTCTACGCCTCAACATCAGCGTGCAGGTGCACCCGCTGGCAATCCATTTTGATTACCAACTTTTCTTGAAAATTGTATATGACCGAGAACAACTCGCGGCTTAATCACGACAAATGGCAGTTCCGTTTCTTCACGATCTGGTTCGGACAGGCATTTTCAATGCTTGGCAGTCATCTGGCGGGCTTTGCCTTTGTCTGGCACCTGACTGAAACGACGCGTTCAGCAACCGTCCTGACTATCGGAACCCTGATGCAAATCCTCCCACAGGTGTTGATATCTCCCATCGCGGGAACATTGGTCGACCGATGGAACAGGAAAATGGTCATGATCGTGTTCGATAGCATCACTGCCCTGTTCACCTTTTTATTGGCGATATTGTTCTACCTGGATTCTGCACAAATTTGGCATATCTACCTGTTGATGTTCGTTCGGTCCACCTGTGGTCAACTGCAGTGGGCAGCCCTGACCGCTTCGACCACATTAATGGTCCCGAAAAAGCAGCTATCACGCGTCGCAGGCTTCAATCAGACACTCAATGGCGGCATGAACATCCTGGGGCCTGCACTGGGCGCTTTTCTGATTGCCCTCCTGCCGATGCAGGGTGTGCTTTTAATCGATGTCAGCACCGCCTTACTGGCAGTCATCCCCCTGTTATTCTTCCACATACCACAGCCCATACGAAATGGCGAAGTCACCCTGAAAGAACCCGGAGCTAAAACCTCCTTGTGGCAAGAATTGGCGGAAGGCTGGAAATATGTCGTCGGCTGGCCCAGTTTGTTATCGATCATCATCATTGCCATGCTGGTTAATTTCCTGGTTAATCCAGCTTTCTCTTTGCTGCCCCTGGTCATTACCGATCATTTCGGTCTCGGAGCCTATGAACTGGGTTTAATGAACTCGACCTTTGGTATTGGGGTCATCGTAGGCGGTTTGGTTCTGACCACCTGGGGTGGATTTAAGAACCGCATCCTGACCTCTCTGGTGGCGTTAACCCTTTGCGGCGGTGCCCTGTTGGCTATCGGCGTTGCCCCTGCAAACATGTTCGTGCTCGCCCTGGCGGGGATAGCGCTCTTCGGCTTTCTCAACCCTCTTGTTAACGGTCCATTGATGGCGGTTATGCAATCTCAGGTTGAGCCTGAGCTGCAAGGCCGCGTCTTATCACTGCTTAACGCAGGTGCCGGATTGGCCAGCCCTTTAGGGCTACTCATTGCCGGGCCACTTGCAGATGCAACCCACAACCAGTTTTGGTTTATCCTTGGCGGCATCGCCGTCACTCTGATCGGTTTAGCCACTTTCTTTTTTCCTAAAGTTCTCGCCCTGGGCATTGATGCGGAAAACAAACTACCCGAACACGCTGAAGCAAGCCTGGAAATAGAATCAGCCCATCAATAAGATGCGTTGAGCCAGTGCGCCAACGTTATATCGATTGAATATAAATATATCTGCTGATCCTGTGTTCTAAGGTCGCAGGCTGAACCCTTTTTTCCGCAGACGTGTTAAGCCAACCTCCTGGATCTCCCTCCTGACAATAATTGACGGATTGATATTTGTGTGCTAAGCTAATTTAGCCCGAGCTAAAATTTTTATCTTGCCTGTGAGGTAACCATGTCCGAAATATTAAGCGCCAACATCCAGGATTATCTCAAGCACATCTACGAAATCACTTCCAGTGGGGGCAAAGCAAGCACCAACAAGCTGGCTGATAAATTGGGGATTTCGGCTGCTTCAGTCACCAACATGCTGCAAAAACTTGCTAAAACCGAACCCCCGTATGTCACCTACCAGAAGTATCAGGGGGTGCGTTTGACCCAATCCGGCCGCGTTGCAGCCCTAAAGATCATCCGCCGCCACCGTTTGGTCGAACTTCACCTGGTGGAAACCCTGGGCTACGGCTGGCACGAAGCCCATCAGGAAGCTGAAATCCTTGAACATGCCGTGTCTCCCTTACTTGAAAGCCGTATTGATGCCGCCCTGAGCTACCCGAAGTTCAGCCACCACGGAGACCCGATACCGAATTCCAACCTGGCGATCCCGCAGCAAGAGCACATCCTTTTAAGCAGGCTTGAGGTTGGAGAAACCGCTTTGATCCTGCGTGTTCCCCATGAAGATCCACAGATTTTGGGATACCTGGAAAAATCTGGCATCATCCCTGGCTTCCACATAAAATTGCTCTCTTGTGCCCCTCACGATCAAACCCTGCGCATCCAGGTCATCGAAACGGGCGAAAAAGTAGTCATCGGCCCCAATCTGTCCAAAGAGATCGCACTCTCGGTTACGGAATGACCGGTATCTTGTCGGACGTGCGTACGAGGGCAACCCAAACTTGAAACCTTAACAAAACGATTGAGGATCAGAACGCAAGATGCCTGAATTACCAGAAGTTGAAACGATTATCCGCAGGCTCCGAAATGGAACGCCTGACGATCCAGGCGTGATTGACCAAACCATTCAGTCGGTCGATATTACCTGGCCGAAAATAATTGCTGCGCCAGACCCACATAAATTTCAACAGTCCCTGGCAGGCAAAACAATCATCTCTGCACGCCGGCGGGGAAAATTCCTCCATTTTCCTCTGAACGATGGACACCTGATTGGCCATCTACGAATGAGCGGCGATATGCGCATCGAAGCCCGCCTGGCGCCAGACGGTCAAGCAGTCCCTCCAGGTCTCTATGACCGGGTTTTGATCAACTTCTTATCTTTATACCGCCTGGTGTTCAGCGAAATTCGCAAATTTGGACGCCTGTGGTATGTTGAAAATCCTCAAGAAGTATTTCAACGCCTTGGTCCCGAGCCTTTGGACCTCGCATTTACGGGTCAACAGCTATACGCAATGCTACAAGCCCGTACTCGATCCATCAAACCCCTGCTGATGGATCAAGCCTTTATCGCTGGCATGGGCAACATTTACACCGACGAAGCTTTATTCCGTGCCCACATCCACCCCTTGCGCAAATCAAATTCCCTGTCTGTTTCCGAAACCGATGCCCTGCACCATGCCATCCAGGCGGTACTGAAGCAAGGCATCCTCAGTTTCGGCGCCAGCCTGGACTGGTTCTACCGCGGCGGCGAATTCCAGAACGATTTCAACGTTTATGGACAAACCGGCGAACCCTGTCCGAATTGCGGTACACGGATTGAGAAGATCGTGGTCGGTCAACGGGGAACTCATTTTTGCCCAAAATGCCAGCAAATAGCCTGATGGCTATCCAGTCATAAAAACAAGGCACCCGTAAGGGTGCCTTGTTATCCCAATGCTGAAGAAAAACAGTTTACAAACGCAATGACCGCCGGGTCAGTCCCAGGTTATCCCACCACCAACGTACAGTGTCAGCGATGCTGTTCACCAACGAGCGCGGTTTGTAGCCCAATTCCGCTTTGGCTTTATCCGAGTAGATTTCCGAATTACTGATCACGGTCTCAATCGAATAACGCGTGAACCGTGGCCTGGTTTTTGTGATCTTGTAATACAGCTCTGCTATTGGGGCAACAACCAAAGCCACTGGCAAGGGGAAAGACAACACTTTAGTATCCTTCCCGGTTACTTTTTTAACCAAATCATGCATGAGTTTCAATTCAATGCGTTCGCCGCCAAGGATATAAGTCTCACCGGGTTGGGCGTAATCTCGCGCTAAAATTTGACCTGTGACCACGTCGCGCACATCGACAAAATCATAAGCCCCTTCGATCAGGAAAGTGACCCTTTTTTGCATAAATGAGAGGATCAGCTCACCCACTTCTGAGCGGCGATAATCATAGGGCCCGATAACGCCAGTCGGGCACAGGATAACAGCGTCCAGTCCCTCCCTGGCAGCCTGCTTGACCAGCAGCGATGCCTCTGCTTTGGTTCGATCATAAACACCGGCCGCGTTTTCCGGGTCAAAGTTCAATGCTTCATTGACGGGTGTGCCGATTGGCGGACGCTCCAGCGCATGAATCGAGCTAGTATACACCAATTTTCGGACCCGAGCGTCTTTTACAGCGTCAATCACATTCCTGGTGCCGTCGACATTCACTTTGCGTACCAGGTCTTCCTGATCTTTTGTGATCGAAACCAGGGCTGCCAGGTGAAAGACCACGTCCACATCCTGCATGGCTGCGCGCAGGGAATCCAGCTCCAGCACGTTCCCTTCAACCCGCTCGACGGGCAAACCATCCAGCGATTGGGTATCTTCGCCCGGCAGGATCAATGCCCGCACCTTCTCGCCACGGGAAAGCAACTCCCGCACCAATACATTTCCGATGTGCCCGGCTGCACCAGTTATTAAATTCATTTTTCACTCTCCAGTCCGTTAATCATAAGATTTAACCCAAACGTGGTGACTTCCTGCCAGTTTGCGCCATGCGGATCAAAAGTCGCCTGCAAAAGCAAACCCATCACCATTGATGTCAGAATCCTGGCTGTGTGTTCCGGGTCAATCCCGCGATGGAAGGAATCTTCGTCAATCCCGGATTGAATCAACCTGGAAAACAAGTCTAAATAGCGTTTGTAAGGGGCTACGGCCTTTTCCCACACTGCCGGATGTCGGCTGGCCTGGGTCCAGAATTCCAACAAAATCGGAAATCCCCTCTCAAGCGCATCAAATAATCCACCGGATAAAGCCACCATGTTTTCTAAAATTTGGGGCACAGTAGCGGATTGATCAGCGTGTTGAAAGAAGCTGTTCACTGTTGATAGCCAGGTTTCCATTAATGCCAGGAATAGGTCCTGTTTAGAAGGAAAATGGTGGTAAAACGCGCCTTTGCTGATCTGCGCTTGCTGGCATATTTTCGCTACACTGGTAGCGTCGTAGCCATTTTTCGAGAACAGGCTCAATGACACATCTAAAATTGATTGCCGTGTATCAGCACCGCGCACCTGGTTTGTCATAAGCGAACTCATCTCCACGTTCTTGGTTGATACCGACCGACCAGTCGGTTTGTACAATAATCATACACCTGGGCTGAAAAATATGCAAGAGATTTCATTGTTAATCTTTTATATAAAATTACCAGCTTCACCATCGCCCGCCCTGAATTTTCCCGACATCCGGCTGACGCAGTGTTTGCACCCAAAGCACCCCCGTTTGTGGAGGGATTTGAACGCATGGGCACAACCCAATCGCACACCCGTGACAAAAAAACACCCCGCTAACCGGAGTGCTTCGTTAATCTTAAGGCGACGACGGGACTCGAACCCGTGATGAGGGTTTTGCAGACCCCTGCCTTGCCAACTTGGCTACGTCGCCAGTAAAAGAAAAGCTGATACCCGGCTTGTGGATACCAGCCTTCGTGTGTTCAGAAAGCGGGCGAAGAGACTCGAACTCTCAAACCTTCTCCTTGGCAAGGAGACGTTCTACCATTGAACTACACCCGCACAAGCTCATTCTGCTATCAAGAGCATTTTAGCACAACAGGCTTGATCCGTCAACTCTTTTTTGTTAAATTGTTTTGTGTTTTATCTTCCCCATAGGAGGAGTAGGGGCAGACACGGAGGTCTGCCCAACCCGAAGGGTGCAACCACAGCTCAAAACCCTTGCAGGGCACAGGGAGTGCTGCGCGAAGGGTTACCCCAACAAATGTCATAAAATTAGTCAAAATCGTATTTACGATAAATGATTATGATGCTTCATCAACCGATTATTCAAATTCTTTTCAACCCTCTGCATAGGCTAATTGAAAGGAAGTTGCGCGTACCACCTGGTATGACGCTCACGATCCAGATTCTGTGCGTGGATATGATCTTAACCACAGTAGAGGAACTCGACGATTATCCCCATGAAGATGCAAACACTCCGAAAAATTAATTTAACCAGAGTATAATTTGTTGAAAATTATCAACATCGACCTGCATAGAATTTTTCAATTATCTTTTTACTACGAGGAGTAAACACACATGAAAGCAGTCATTATTGGTGGTGTAGCCGGCGGAGCCAGTACAGCAGCCCGATTGCGTCGCATGGACGAACATGCTGAAATTCTTATGCTGGAGCGGGGTCCTTACGTATCCTTCGCCAACTGCGGCCTGCCCTATCACATCGGTGAGGTCATTCATGATCGGGAGAGATTGCTGGTGGTCACCCCCCAGGACCTGAAAGGCTTGCTCAATATCGATGTACGGGTTAACAATGAGGTCATCCGCATTAACCGGGCGCAGAAAACAATCACTGTACGCAACATTGAAACCAGCAGCACCTACGAAGAAAGTTACGATAAATTGGTGCTGTCTCCCGGCGCGGCGCCGATCATCCCAACCCTGCCGGGCGTGAGCCTGCCAGGCGTGTTTACCCTGCGTAATATGCCAGACATGGATGCCATCAAAGACTATATCGATCAGGAAAAACCCCCTCGCGCGGTGGTCGTCGGTGGCGGCTTCATCGGGCTGGAAATCGCTGAAAACCTGCACCATCGCGGGATTGAGGTGACGTTAATTGAACTGCTCAACCAGGTTCTGGCGCCCATCGACTACGAGATGGCAGCCCTGGTTCATCAGCACCTGACCTTCAAGAGCATCCGCCTGGCCCTGGGTGACGGATTGAAAGCCATCCACCAGGCGGAAAACGGTTGGATGCAGGTTGAGCTGACCAGCGGACGCAGCGTGGATACACATATGTTGATCCTCTCCATCGGCGTTCGTCCTGAAAACCAGCTGGCGGCGGATGCTGGGCTTGAACTCGGACTGCGCGGCACGGTGGTCACCAATCAACACATGCAAACCTCCGACCCCGATATTTATGCTGTGGGCGATGTGACCGAATTGACTGCGCGTATCACCGGTGAGCGCACCAACCTGGCCCTCGCCGGACCCGCAAGCCGCCAGGGACGCGTGGCAGCGGATCATATCTGCGGGCGGCAATCTGCCTTCAAAGGCGTCATCGGCACCTCGGTGGTCAAAGTATTTGACCTGACCGTTGCCTCGGTCGGTCTGAACGCCAAAGCCCTCGAATCTGCCAGCATCCCCTACTTAAATACCATCATCCACGTCTCCAATCATGCCGGTTACTACCCCGGTGCCTCTCCAATGTCCCTCAAGCTGCTGTTCAAGGAAGACGGGCACATCCTCGGCGCCCAGGCGGTCGGACTGGAGGGCGTGGATAAACGCATTGACGTGATTGCCACAGCCATCCATGGCGGCCTGACGGTTTACGACCTGGAAGAACTCGAACTGGCTTATGCGCCACCCTTTAATTCATCTCGCGATCCGGTCAACATCCTGGGCTTCTCTGCAGCGAACCTTTTACGCGGTGACGCCAAAATCATCACCTGGGACCAGGTGAGCAAGCTGGACCGGTCCCGGACGACCATCTTAGATGTACGCCTGCCTGAAGAGCTGCCCCTGGGTATGATCGACGGCGCAGTCCATGTCCCCCTGCAGCAGTTGCGCAACAAAGTCAACGAAATCCCGAAAGACCGACCCGTTTTGATCTACTGCCAGACCGGGCAGCGTTCTTACTTTGCGGTACGCACTCTCATCCAGTTGGGGTTTGACGCCTTCAACCTGACCGGCGGCTACAAGACCTTTTCCCATGCCGTGGGTCGGCAATCCAATTTTGATGTTTACGAGCATGTCACCATCGACAGCAAAGAGACCCTGCGGGAGATTCCCCCCACAACCACAGTCAGCGCGCGGGAGTTCACCATCGACGCCTGCGGACTGCAGTGCCCCGGACCGATCCTGAAACTGTATAACAAAATTAAAGAGGTGGATGACGGCGATATCGTCACCGTTCAGGCCACAGATTTTGGCTTCACCAGCGACGTTGAAGCCTGGGCAAAATCCACGGGCAACCGCCTGCTATCTGTCGATACCGAAAAGGGTGTAATTGTAGCCAGGATCCAGAAAGGTCAGGCAAAACCAGCCGAGGGGCAAGTTTCAGGTCAGAACAAGACCATGGTGATCTTCTCCGGTGACCTCGATAAAGCCATCGCCGGCTGCATCATCGCCAACGGTGTGATCGCCTCCGGTCATCAATGCGCGATGTTCTTCACCTTTTGGGGACTGAACCTGCTGCGCAAAAACGAACACGTTCCAGTTAAGAAAAATTTAATCGAGAGGATGTTCGGCTGGATGATGCCGCGCGGCACGCAAAAAGCAAAGCTCTCCCAGATGCATATGGCTGGCATGGGCACCGCCATGATCAAAGGCATTATGAAGAAAAAGAACGTCGATTCGCTGCCCACCATGCTGCAAACCGCAATCGAGAACGGCGTCCGCGTCCAGGCCTGCCAGATGTCGATGGACCTGATGGGCATCAAACACGAAGAGCTGATTGAGGGCATCGAAGTCGTCGGGGTAGCGACCATGCTGGCTGCTTCGGATGAATCCAACGCGGTAATCTTCATTTGACGGTAAGGTCAATGGGAATTTGGTGAATGGTAAATGGTGAATGGTGATGGTTGTGTCGTCCTGAAATAGGTTTACAGAAAATATTGGGTGACAGGGAAATCATGCGACCGCCGCAGAAAATTTGGAATTTGAAATCAGGAATTTGGGATTAAGAATTTGGGCTCATAAAAAAACCTTGCACCTTTCAGCTCTCAGCTACGAAGTTCCCGAGCTCAGGCGCGCAATACGCTTACAGGGCACAGGGAGTACTGCGAGAAGTGGGATCACCATTCACTATCATCGTCCCCGAGCGCAGGCGCTCGACGCCCTTAAAGGGCACAGGGAGTGCTGCGCGAAGTGGGATCACCATTCACCATCATTGTCCCCGAGCGCAGCGAGTGGGATCACCATTCAATAAACAAAAAAAAGAGGCTGCCCTTGCGAGCAGCCTCGATTTTACCCCTTACTGGGCAGTATCTAATGCCCAAAGATCGGAATGTAATAGGCGAAATAGGGGTCAAGGGGCCAAAAGTAGGATTGACCGGCGCCGGGTTTCCCTGGATAATCAACCAGCATGATCCCCTGGATGCCACTGGCCTTATAGGCAAACCAATCGGGTACGGCAAACAAGAGGCCAAAATCTTCTTGATAGGGATTATAACTGGTTAGAACCCAAGACAACGGCCATTTCGAGATGTCAAAGCTAGCTGCACCACCGTAGTCGTCATCCCCATTCCAGTCAAAGCTGATCACCTCATAATCAAATTCGTCAACCACATACTGCCAGTCCGCTGGTAAATACCATTCCTGGATGCCCGAGTTGTAATCTGCATAAATAGTGTATGGACTGCCTAAATACGTCTTCCCATCAGCGAAGTCAACTTGAATGACAACCCACTGGTTGTCATGTCCAGAGCCTGAAGCTGCAGCGTAGTTGTAGTTGAAATTCACCACACTTCCGTAGGGTGTATCAATATACAGATCGACCTCGTTGAAGAACGGCTGGTTGGTGTGTACATCGCCCCACATGGCAAAGGCTGCGCTGATAATATCTCCGTAGGGGCTTGACCCACCATAATCCATCCCGATATAACGCAGATCAGCCGCGGGTAAAACATCAGGGTTCTGCGGTGAAACCAGCGACACCGGGAAAGCCCACAGGTCAGATTCAATCGGTCCTTGTTGTTCAAGGTCTACCCAACCATAATCGTTGACTTCAAAACGGGTAACTGCATCGTGCTCTATGATCTCGGTGTATGGTCTGGGAACGAAGTAGAACGGCACCCTGATGGTATCTCCACAGGGTGTCCACCAAGCTGAAAAGGTTACAAAGCCATAGTATTCTTCAATTGTACCGAAATCAAAGGGCAAGAGCGATGCATCCAGATCCAGGGTCACGTTCACACTGGTTGTGCCAAAGGGGGGTACGGTCACTATATTGACATCGGGGGTCAATGTCGCACCTTCTGACAATGACGTAAAGTGGGTGTCCACATTAAGAGTAATAAAAAATGGGCTAAAGTTTTCTAAGGTGATGATTTGGGTATCGGAATAATCATCAGCAATTTCAATCACGCCCCAGCTCAAGCTGACCAATTTCGGGTCCGCATAAGCAACGATACTGGTTTTAACGGATTTGAACGCATCAACCCTGCCAGCACCTTGACGTGGAATTTGTGCACTTGCTGTATCCGCCAAGTCTACCGCTGTGTTCATCATGGCTGCTTTAATCTGTGCAGGATTCAAAAATGGATTCGCTTCGACCATCAAGGCTGCCACTCCAGCAACGTGCGGTGAAGCCATCGAGGTGCCACTCATACTCACACCCAGGTTACCGCTGCCCATGTCAGCAGCAAAAATCGCCACACCAGGGGCAGTGATTTCTGGTTTTAGTTTTGAGTCAAATCCGCGCGGTCCACGCGAGGAGAAGGTCGCGATGGTGTCAGGGTCTTCTCCAGGAAAAGTCTTTACCCTTGAATCCGGGCCTATTGAAATTTCGAGGGGTGATTTACCCTTCAACAGCTCGCCATCCGCTTGGAGAATGGAACCCGCCGGTAGTGTTGAGCCCTCGGTATTCATCGAAATGATCCCAGCTGCGTTGTTGTAGATGATGGCAGCCACTGCGCCCAAGTCTTCAGCATTGTTAATTTTCACGTAGAAACTACAGGTGCCACGCTTAATTAAGGCGATCTTGCCGGTCAATTCATCTCCATTTAATCCATCGATATCACACAACTCGCCATCGTCAAAATCAGCCACATCCACTAAATCTCCAGTAATGGTAGCGGTAAAGGGATTGTAAGATGTGGTATAGGGAATAGATTTTGTGCCTCCATCCTCATATTCAAGGTATGGTGATGTTTGAAAGCCGGTGGTTGAAGCTGCTACCGAGATGGCAGAATCACCAACCGATGGTGAACCGACTATATAGGAGCTGTTCCCGGCATTACCAGCAGATGCCACCACCACCACACCGATCGAGGTTGCATTTTCAACGACCTGATACTCTGGATCTAACTCATCTGCCGGACCCCAATCAGAGCCCAGGGACATGTTGATCACATCTACAGGTTCTCCCAGGTGCCCCAGACCTTTAGGATCCATAGCCCACTCAATGGCATGTATGACTAAGTTTGTTGAACCCGAGCGTCCAAAAACTTTCACGGCATACAGTAATGCATCCGGTGCCACACCTGAACCAAACCCAACATCAAACCCAGCAGCTGTTGAGGACACATGCGTACCGTGGCCATATTCATCCAGGGGGTCTTCGTCCGGAACAGGAATCACGCTGCCAGTGTTTCCGCCTGCATCGTAGTTCGTACCGGCAAAGTCATAACCGCCAATCACTTTCGCCGTCGGGAATGTGCCTTCTTCAATGATGTTGGGGTCATTGTACGCGTAATCAGCAGGGTCGCCTGAACCGCCAAACATGGCGTGGGTGTAGTCAATGCCAGTGTCGATCACTGCGATGGTCACACCTTCACCGGTGAAGCCAAATTTATGGCCATACATATAACCCCACACATCATCGGCATTAATTAAAGGGATACTCGCGCCTAAAGTGGGTTCATGCTTCCGCGCTTGGGTGACAGATTTTACACCGGAAATAGATCGAATTTCATTAACCAACTTTGCTGGAACCTGCAGCATAAAGCCATTCAGGGTCTTCGTAAAGGTATCGCCGATTTGGATAACTTCAGCACCGCGGGTGGCTGTAATTTGTCCCAGCACGACTGCCTGATCGCTTTTAAGCTCATCAACATAATCGATTTGCTCAACCTGGTCAGCCCGGTTCTGTGTGTTTAAATCCTGCTGAAGAACATATTCAATCAGCGAAGGTTTCTCAAGTTGCACCACAACAACAACCGGGATATCCGCATAAGCCAACAAAGCTTGCGGGATCGGGCCCTGGTTGAGAACCAAGAATTCTTCAATCGTCATCCCCCCTTCAAATTTATCCAGGATCTCCTGCGGAAGTAATTCAGGCTCAAGTCGTTGCGGCCTTTCCCAGCTTGGTTCATCTGGCGATTTTGCTTGTTCGGTCACCATTTTCGCGACAACCGGCGATGCCATGAAGCTGAGCAACAATACGAAGGTAAACACTTTCAAAATTATTTTTTTCATCTTATCCTCCATAGTTCTTAACAGTTAATCGTCATTTTGCTAAATGGAAAAACTTTTCCTTCAATAAGCACCTCCTGTCATCATTCTGGCAAATAATGGTTATTCTCCCAAAAAATATTGCGCCACAAGGCGCAAACAATTCATTTAATACTCCCTTATTCTCTTTCTGTAGACACTAAAATTGGTATTCATTATGAATTTTTCACGTGAATCGTACTGAGAGACTAATTTTTTGTAAAACTAATTATTAGTATATCATACAAATCTAATCAACCATAAAAATTTCCATCTTTAACCTTAATAAATGGCATGCTCAAAATCTAATTTTAGGCAATTTGATATTGGGATTTCCATAATTTGTTAATACTCTAAGCTCTAAGTTCTCTGTTGCGCTCTACTTAACTGATAGTCGTGGTGACCTATCCCTCACCCCTCATCCTGGTCCAACTCCAACACCTCAGCTGCCAACCGGGCTGCATCGGCGACGAGTTGCGAACAAAACACACGAAACAGGTCCCGCTCTCGTGCATCCTGCTGGGCTAATGGGTCCCCGATATCCACCCCCAATAATCCGGGGCAGGTTAATGAGCCATGCAGCGCAGAAAATCTGGCTAAAAACTCTTTCGCCAGGGCATAGCAGGCTTCTTTTTTATCCTTATCATAAACATCGATACCCCTGACCAGGCCAATGGCCATGATCCCACCGCTAACCGCGCCACACATCCCACCGCTGTGTCCTATTCCGCCGCCAAAGGGCGTTGCGATTCTAACCGCGGTGGTCAGGTCAAGGTTAAAATACTCGGTAAAGGCGCCGAACGTCGATTGGGCACAATTGTAATGCGCCTCGAATAGTTTTTTTGCTTGATCTTCAAATTTCAAGGGGACTCCTGTTGTCTCTGTAAAGGAACCATTCACGATCAGTGGTTTGAAGCGGAATGTGTCAATGATTTGACACAACGTTTCTGAAAGTTATCGCTAAAAAAACATGGTTGTTCATCCAGTTGAAGCACGTCTTGCTGGTGATACTATTCCTCCAGCCACCCCGGCAAGGGTGGACGCAAATTCCTTTCACAAATCTCTCCGGATTCTTGTGATACGCGGCCTGCAAGACGATCTGCCGCCTATGGGTAATTTCTTTTGCCTGCCGTAGTGAACATCTGCTGTTGTCATCAATCCAATGCCGCTATGATGATGTTGTTTTTTGAGACCTATCATTTCTCCACCGCCCCATACTCTATATTATTGGCGTCAGTTGTCTCACTATTACAGACTCAGAGGGATTATAAAACTTCCCTGGCGATGCGATTGGCTTCGGCGCGAGTTGCAGCTTCATCCAATGTAAGCATCTGCCTGTCCTTCATCAACATCTGTCCGGCTACCATGGCATCCCGAACATCACCAATCGAAAGGGCATAAATCAAATGCGAATAATAATCGTAACAGGGAGTCAGGTTGGCTGAACTAAAATCGATCACAACCAGGTCAGCAGATTTTCCAACCTCTAACGATCCGATGATGTCATCCAAACCAACGGCGCGAGCTCCATCGATGGTGAGCATCGAAAACACTTTTTCAGCAGGTAATACCTTCGGATTCCCGGTAACGCCCTTTTGCACCAGCGCAGCCAGTTGCGCTTCGTGAAACAGGTCAAGGTCGTTATTGCTGGCCGGGCCGTCCGTGCCGATGCTCACATTAACGCCCTGAGCAAGCAGTTCTGCTACCCGCGCAATCCCCGAAGACAGCTTCAAGTTCGATGAAGGGCAGTGCGCCACCGAGGTACCAGTCTCAGCCAGGCGGCCAATTTCCTCATCAGTGAGGTGTACACAATGGGCCAATAAAGTGCGCTCACTTAACAAACCAAACTTATCCAAAACTGCAATGGGACGTGCGCCATGCTTTTCCTGAACCAATTCCAACTCACCTTTCGATTCAGAGGCATGGGTTACAAAAAGTAAACCACGGTCATGAACCAACCCCATCACGTGTTCCAGGGTAGTCGGACTCGTGGTATAAGCAGAATGCGCCTGGATGCAAGGATGCACCAGGGGCACATCGGCATAATTGTCCAGGTACTCGATGGCAATCATCTGGTTGGTATGGCGATAATCCTCAAACCCTTCAATTTCAGCAAAACTGGGTCCGGTTACGATGCGGAACCCTGCTCGCCGGGATGTTTCCGTCACCTCCGGGTAATACCAGTACATATCAGCCGCGCAGGTGGTACCGGCACGCAGCATTTCGATGATGGCCAACTCAGAACCGGTCACAACGGTTTCAGGCGAGAGCACTGCCGCTTCTACCCGCCAGATGGTCCCTAACCATTGTTCAAGTGGACAGTCATCAACCAAACCGCGCATGAGCGTCATCGCCCAATGTCCATGTGTATTCACCAGCCCGGGGATAACCACCCGGCCCTGTAGATCAACCCGATTTCCAGCGGTAAATCGCGATTTGGCTTCACTGGCATCCCCAATCCACAGAATTTTGCCTTCCTTCACCGCCACAGCCGCATCATGCAAAACCCATCGTTCGGGATTCATGGTGATAATCGTACCGCCAGTTAATAATGTGTCGATGAGGTTGGTCTCTTTGGTCATCATGCCATCATCCTTATATAAAACAGGTGAGTGGCTCGATGTCCACTCACCTCTATTTCCAACACGTTATTCGAGATTAATCTTCCAACTCTTCCACAAACTGCTCTCGACCGGAAAGCATAACGCTGGCGACAATGATCATCAGCAGGAATGGCAGCACCGACAACCAGACTGCAACCTGGCCCTGTTCTCCTGTGAACCCATACAACTGCTGACCTGCAACGCCAATGGCCACTAGCACGCCGGCAACCAAACCGCCGATCGCACCAATGATCATGAGAATTGAACCGATGTTCTTGGCAAAGCCCTTAGCAACATCTTCTTTAGCCATGATATCCGTCCACACCAAACCCCAGCGTTTAACACGCGGATACAGCAAAAGCAACAAGATGGGGCCCAGGACAACAGAAGCAGCAAAGTTATTCACGGTGATGGTAATTGCCAGGAAGGCAAAGGGAACCATACCAGCAATGTCGAGATACCAGGCAATAATGATGCCACAGGCTGCTGCAGCAACCAGTGAAACCAGTTCAAAGGCCAAAACTTTTTTGAAGCTATTGGTATTCTGGGACATATCATTCTTGGGCACCAGGCCAAAGGTTGCACCCCACATCTTGTAAGGGATGAAACCTAGGAAGAAGTTCCCAAAGAAACCGAAGATTGAGCCAATTCCCAAAGTACCGCCAAACAGGTCTCCAATTAAGTTGCCGATGGCGGCGCCCCAGGCGCCAGCCGGGCCAAATAACAGTCCGAAAACGGGTGGGAAGACATTCGCCGGCCGCACCTCGGTGATACCGGGCACAATCGGGATACCGCCCTTGAAAACAATTAGAAATGCTGCGTAAATTGCAGCGGAAAGCGCCACCAGGATAATCATCCGGGTGTTCTTCCACATGGTCACAACTTCTTTCATGATTTAACTCCTTAATAACTAAAAGACAATTCGATTTGATGAGACTTGCTGATCGGTAGATAGGTTTTCTTTTTTGTTGGGTATCACCTCCTTTATAAAAACTGGAAGAATAAATTAAGATATTCTAACCGGTTCGTGCATCATCATCACAGCCTGTTCACAACCACAGGTTTCATCAAGCTGTGCTTTTAAAGTATTAACCAACAGCATCGTTAAACGTTGCTTGATGTCTGCCATTTGATCGCCTACAAAGCTCATTTCCTGTTCCAAACCAGCCGCCCAATTGATCGAGTAGGCAACAGCAGCGTAGTGCATTCCCAGTTCTCTGGCCAACACGACCTCGGGGATGCCCGTCATCCCTACCACATCGCCGCCTAATTGGGCGAACATGTGAATCTCAGCCGGTGTTTCAAAGCGCGGGCCATTCGTGGCTACATACACAGCTTCTGGATGAATTTTCAAATCAAATTCCGAGGCCAGATCCAGCATCTTTTTCCGCAAAGCCGGGCAGTAGGTAACGTCCATATTGGTGTGAGCCAAACCTGAGTTCCCTCCATCAAAGAAAGTAAACTCCCGGCCGCTGGTAAAGTCGAGGAAGTCGGTCAGTAATCCCAGGCCCATCGGGGGAATGGTGCGGGTAATTGAGCCTACCGCGTTGGTTGCCAGTACGTGTTTAACTCCCAGGATTTGCAACGCCTTGATATTTGCCCGGTAATTAATCTTATGCGGTGCGGTCGTGTGGTCCAACCCATGCCGGGCTAAAAAAGCCAGTTCAAAGCCCTCATAAGTGCCGATGTTGACCAACGCCGGGCCATAGGGCGTTTCGATCGTCTTTTCTACACCATTGAACCCCGTAATCGAGTAAATGCCGGTTCCGAAAATGATGGCTGCATCCATGCTTGTTTTCTCCTATCCTTAACCAAAATAACGCGCCAGACCATACGGGCTGAGGATGCCATGCTGGGTGATCACGCCTGCCACATACTCAGGTGGAGTGATATCAAAAGCCGGGTAATAGGCATCGATTTCAAGCAATGTGGTGGCCACACCCCGGCAAGTTTTTATTTCTTCAGAATCCCGGGCTTCGATTTCAATTGATGCCCGGTTGGGTTTTTGTTTATCAGCCGCCTGGGTGAAAACAAAATAAGGAACACCATAATAATGGGCTGCCAGTGCGTTCTGGAATGTACCAATTTTGTTAACCACATGACCATCCAGGGTTACCAGGTCAGCCGCGGTGAAATATTTCTTAATTTTACCCTCTGAAATTACATGAGCAGGCATATTATCCGTAATAATTTTAACCGGCACACCAATTTCATGGATGCTGGGAGCCGTCAGGCGAGCACCCTGCAGATAAGGCCGGGTTTCGGGCGTGAATACCTGTATGCTTTTACCCTGTTGTTTGGCAATCGCTAGAGTCATTAAAAGGGAGGTTTCTGCAAAGCACATCGTCAGAATGCCATCCCCATCATCAATCAAGCTGGCGCCAAACTGACCGCATTTAAGGTGTTTATCATAACTGAGGTCACGAATATGCTCAATCCATTCCAACAGCGCTGTTTCGACCGATTGACCTTCATCCAGCGCGTCGTATATGATCCCGATGGCGCTTTCCAGAAGGCGCGCCAGGCCGGTGTTGGTCGGCCTAGTTCTGACCAATCGCTGGCGAGCGGTTTGAAAAGCCTCCCGCTGTTTGATGGGGTCCTGATCCGCCACCTGTCCTGCCAGCATGGCCATGGCGTATAAGCCAACATATTGCGGACCGCCACCCTGGGTAACCATATCTTCAATCGCCCTCGCTGCACCTTCGACATCATGGCAACGATGAAAGGCCTTCTCAAAGGGATATTTTCGCCGATCGCACATCACCACTGCCCCATCTTCATAACGGGCGACGTTTTCTCGCCGTAACAAGAATGGCAGCAGGGCATTGATTTCATTTAACTGCATAAATCCTCCAAACTCAGGATCGAATTAATCCTTCGATTTTTCCATAACCCATAACCGCAAAGTAAATCGAAACCAGCATGAACAAGATGGAAAATGCCAGCACAACATAATCTGCTTTCTTCATCTGAAAATCCAGGTAAAAGGTGCGTTTTTCTGAAGCGCCAAAACCCTTGGACTCTAAAGCCATGCCGAATATATTGGTATTGCGGATGGATGAGATAAACACAGGTACCAGCAAGGGCAAAAATTTCTTTAATTTTTCTAAAAGATTGCCCGATTCCAGGTCAAGGCCGCGGCTGCGTTGAGCCTGGCTGATGGTGACGGTGCTGGTCACAATCGTCGGTACCAGCCGCAAGGCTGTGGAAATCGCAAAGCCAACCCGGTAAGGCATCCCCAACCGGATCATGCCGTTGACCAGTTCCTCATTACGCGTGGAGGTAATCAGTATCATACCGGTAGAGATCATCAAGATCATGAGCATGGTCCGTGACACAGCATAGGTAAGAGATTGAACAGAAACAATCCAGAATAACTTGGTATCGCCGGATGAAAATATATTCCATAAGATCATACTGGACACAGTCAAAACTATTAAAATATATCTGATTCGGCGCATATTAACAAGCGCGCCTGAGGCCACCAACTGAATGACGATTAAAACAGTAATCGGCAACATCCACAAGGGGTCCTGAAATAGCAAGATTGCCACAAAGGTCAGAAGAAATATGATAATTTTGACGCGAGGGTCCAGACGATGAATAAATGAATTGTTGTCAATATAAATCTCGGCATCCATCAGCTATGCGCTCCTTCTAAACATGCTTCCATTTCGGCAGGTGTTAAAAATGTGTAACCCAGACGACGGGTAAATTCAACAAAATGGGGTGGACGCAAAAAAGCGTCTCGTAGAACTTCGCTCTGGGAAAACACCTCCCGGGTGCTTCCCCCCAGAATAACATCACCGTCTTTCATCACAAGGGCGCGTTTGGCATATTCAGCCACCACCCACATATGATGAGTGATGAAAATGATCGTGCTGCCGTTTTCATTCAAACGTCTGACCATGTTCATCATGCTGCTCTGTTCACTGTAGTCTAACCCGGTGGTGGGCTCGTCCAGGATTAAGACATCCGGGTTCGAAGCCAGCACCGAAGCCACCGCAACCCGTTGACGGCCGCTCTTGGTCAGGGTGAAGGGGTCCTCCTCTTCCAAACCTTCAAGGCCTACTGCAGTTAAAGCCTCCGACACGCGCTGTTTGACCTCCTCCTCGGGTAATTTCCTGATGCGCGGGCTGAAGGCAACTTCATCGAAGACCTTTTCTGAGAAAATTTGGTGATCCGGGTTTTGAAATACATAACCTACACTTTTTCCGAGGGCAAAAATACCCTGCTCTCGGGTGGGCTTCCCATTAACCAGGATTTCTCCTTCAGTGGGCAGGAGCAGTCCGTTGAAGTGCTTGGCCAGGGTCGTTTTACCGCTGCCATTTTGTCCAATAATCGCCACCATGTCGCCACGATGAATCTCAATGTTAACTTTTTTCAGCGCTTCAACCTCACCTTTATAGGTATGTGAAAGGTTCTGGCATTGGATCAATGGCTCGTTGAGTTGTTCCAGTTTAGCCTTTTCTCTGGCTACCATCTCCTGGTATGCAAGATCATTAATCTGGAATTTCAGGGATTTAAAGGTCTCCACACCTTCGTCAGGGGTAAGCGGTAACTCAGATACACCCGCTGCCTTAAAAAACTTGGGAATGCCCAACGGCATCACGCCCAGGGATTCCATCAACGCCACATCGGTTAATATTTCCCGTGTCGGACCCACTTTAATCAATTGTCCCTCTTTGATGAGTGCAATCCTGTCTGCAAAAAGAGCTTCTTCGGTTTCATGTTCAACAATCAACAAAGTCAGATCATCGCGCTTGCATAAACGGTGGGTAATTTCAAATACGCCCATCTTGCTGATCGGGTCCAGATCGGTGGTGGGCTCATCCATCACCAGTACCTGGGGTTTCAATGCCAGCACCGACGCGATGGCCAATTTCTGCTTCTGACCGCCAGATAGGGTGGACGGCGGTCGGTTGCGAAATCCCTCCAAACCCACATATTCCAGGTTTTCATCGATGCGGGTTTTGATTTCTTCGCGGGGCACCGCAAAATTTTCAGGGCCAAAGGCGACTTCAAGCTCAACATTGGTGGAGAAGAGCTGAGCCTCAAAATCCTGAAAAACCATGCCCACAATTTCCGCCATCTGAGCTACCGAATAATCCTTCGTGTTACGACCCATCACCACTACATCTCCCCCTAATTTTCCTATATGGAAATTAGGGATTAAACCGTTTATCGTGGCAGCCAGGGTGCTCTTTCCCGCCTCGCTGGGGCCCATCAGCATTAAAAACTCACCTTGCTCAAGAGCCAAATTAATTTCCTGAAGTGCTAAACTTTTTTGCCCCCGATAACGGTATTTTAAATCTCGAATGGATACAATGGGTTCACTCACTTAGCCTCCAATATTTTTAATCTATGTCTAATAAAAAATCCCGTCTGAGCAATTAAATACTCCAACGAAATATTTATGAAATCAATTCCAGTTCAGCAAGAATAAAACCTTTGCAGTCACGGTTTTTCTCGCCCAATAGATGAGAGATTTGCAGTATTTTATTGTTCTTTTCTACCATTTAAATAATTTCTATAGATAAAGGCATAATGATATGAAATGAAGCGTAAGTTAAAACCATACTCATCCTATTATAACGCAAATATCCTCGAAATCATCCTGGAAAAGTCAATTGATCCAGGCGACTTCTCCATGGCAGAAAATCCAGGGACAAACTGTCTGCAATGTTATCAGACATCAGGCTGTTTTGATTATATAACAATGACCCAATATCCACCATCAGATATGAGCTACCAGCTACTGACTGCCCACTACCAACAATTGTTCATCAACGCCCTATTCTAAATAATGGTCCACAAGATATTTCGTGAACTTAGCCGTCTGGCGTGTGTTCATTTCAATATTAAGCAATACTAAAATCCCTTCTGTCAAGATCTTGAAAACAACATAGGAAAACGTTCCATATATCAGCCCAACAATGAGGATAATCAGACCCAATTCGCCTTCATCTGTAAAGAGCATAATAAAACCAACTAATCCAACACTGCTCGCTAGGATGACTGTAATTATCACAAGGGTATTGCACAAGTTCGCCATACCTTTTAATAATGAGTACTTCGAAGAAAATTGTATCGACTGGGAAGGCCTGGTCTGCCCTCTATGAGAAACCGGATCTTGAGACGCAGTAAAGGCTGCCGGGCTGGATGGCGCGGATGCCAGAGTTTGCTGTTGAGCGGTTTGAGGTATTTCATCGGAGTCAGTAGCTTTAACATCCATCAGGGTTTCACCACAATTTACACAAATTGATCAATATACTGTATTTTCTGTGGAATAATTAGGGCAAAGCACAACTTTTATTTTTTCTCCTCCTGTAAATTTTGAGATTAATCAATAGTGACAAAAAATAAATTTCAAAGTAGATTCGGCAGGGCTGACACCTGAATCTACCCACCAAACAAATTTGTTGAAAATAAACGCCCTCGCCATTGCCCGCTATCGTCGAAAAGAAATCATCAATGGGTGCCATTTACTGATTATCACCAGTAAAGCGCCTTAGCCTAATACAAAAACAAGCACAAATAAAATCAAAATTAACAAACTCATCAATACAACCCCAACAGTCATAATCGAGAAGCTGCGCACAGCACCTTTGTCAATGGCCTCTAAACGCGAGCTCATCAACCCATGATCCTGGGTTACCGATGCAAGATTTGCATTTAATGCATCGATCTGCTGGTACAGGTCAGCCAATTCGCCGGAATACGGTCTGGCAGTTTCGACCAGAGGCCCTAAACTTTCAATCAAGGGCGTCATTTTTTGTTGAATAACATTGATCTCAGCCGCATTGGATTTCAGCGATTGTTCAAGATTGTTAACCTGCTGCTCTAAGGGCGCCAGCGCTTCTTTCCGCTCACGCTGTACTTCAGAAATCTGACCGTTTAAACGCTCGAACTGGTCGGTAAACGGTTCCTGATCCGTTTTTATCTGCGATATTTCCATCTCAATTTGGGGGATTCTGATGGAAATCTTCTCCAATGATCCTTCGAGTGAAATAATCGCATTTTTCAATGCGTTCATCCTGGCTTCCTTGTCAGGCAAATCGGATGATTGGACCTGTGATAGTTTTTTATGATATCCAGCAATTTCATCTTTTGCCTTTTCCTGATGCTGAAGCGCATTCATTAATTCTTTTTCAAGGTCAAGTTGCCTGATTTTTGACTGATTCAGTTTTTTCGCGACAACTTTTTGTTCAGATTGCATATCGTTGGTTTGTTGGGAGTATTCTTTAACCACCTTGCCATAGGATTCGCGCACTTGTTGCAGTTCTTCAGTCAGCCTGGCGTTCTCTTCAGCAAGTGAAACTCTCTTTCCATCCAGCGTTTCCAATTCAAAATAAGGTTCGGTATAGCTGTGGTGAAGGACACGTGCTTCCCAGGCTTTTTTAGCAAGTTCTGAAATTAAAGCTTCTTTCTCCTGTATAATATTCTTCTTCTGACCCGCAAGTTTGGACTCCTCAATCTTCCATTTGACTGAGTTTATGGCAGCTGCCCCCCAAGCCTTAACTTTCCCTGTTACCAGCAATATGCTCATAACAAGCACCAGCACGCCCAATGCCATGATCCCCAGCACCAACGGTATCCACCAGAGAGAACTCTTTGGCGCCATGATGGCATAGGGCGTTTGACCCGGATTCACCCAGGTCACTGTATTCGAATTCACCTGCTTACCGTTTGTTTCTAAAATTTTCCCTCCATGTAATGTGAGGGTGAAGCTCGAGAAGCTGTAGCGAAAATCGGCGACACCCGAGAAATCAATGCAGTCAGCTTTCCGATTGTTATAAGTAACTTTCGTCATGGTGAATATATCATTCCATTCGTCAGATATTTTCGTCTTTGGAACGAGCAATTCATAGCCAACAATCTTGGGGTCACCTGTCTTAATACTCTTCCAGGTCATTTTAATGTCGTTTTCATTCCTGGCCTCAGCAACCATCTCATCCAGAGCAGCCTCAACCTCTTGAGTAACACCATGCGTCAAAAAAGAGTCCACTGGAATCAGCCAGGTCATCTTAAAATCAAATTTATTGCCAGCATATATCTTCACTTCCATATCAGCAGCGCCCAGGCCACAGGCGCTTAAAAAAGTGCTCATGAAAAGGACAATGACCAGGTTTTTTAAGATACTAGATGCAAACCTCTTCCCGTTCTTTAACATGCTTTACCTCCTTGATTCTATGAAAATCGAAAGGATATTTTGATTTGGAAACAATTTTAATATTTAAATGAGTTTTTATCACCCCAAGTATATCATCAACCAGCCCAGGTTAAAAAATCAAATGTCAGTTACGTTTGCCCTGCTATTCCCCTTTTCTGCATAAACAAACGCACAGGATTCAGCCAGGGAATACATGAAGCTGAACCATCAATTGTTCACACATGAATAAGCTTCACAAAGAAAATAGGGATTGAATACTGGGTGTCACTGCAGCGATCAGGTCTGCGCCTGCCCGCTAACCCCTTCCCGGCTGTGCGCCGTAGGTGGTGAATTTCTCCAGCACATCTTGCATCTCTTCCCTGCCGAGCACCACCGGCGACCCCACCGACCGGGTGATCAGGTACAGCTTAGCCACATATTCAACCATCTCCGCGGTAGAAAAGGCCTGTCCCAGGCTGACACCCACCGCCACCAGGCCGTGATTTGCCAGCAGCACCGCGTTACTTTCGCCTATGCTCTCACAAATCCCCCGAGCCAGTTCCGGCGTGCCGAAGGTCGCATAGGGCGCCAGTGGGACTTTGAAGCCAGCAGAGCCAATTAAATAGTGCACTGCGGGCAGTTCCCAGCGTAAACAGGCTAAGGCTGTGGAATAATCAGAATGGGTATGCACCACTGCCTTAATCTCCACCCGTTGACACAGTAAAGCCAGGTGAAATCCAAGTTCGGAGGAGGGCAGCAAATCACCATCCACCTGCTTCCCATCCAGGTCAAGCACCACCACATCCTCCGGGTTCATCGTTTCGTAAGCAATCCCCGAGGGTGTGATCGCTACCAGGCTCTTGTCTTCGTTCGTCAGGCTGATATTGCCACCCGTGCCCTTAACCAAACCTGTGCTGAGCATTTTCCTGGCATATTCCACAACTTTTCGGCGTTCATCTATAAGAAGCATCCAGATCTCCTTCGTTGGTTTAGGATGATGTGTACGGCTGATTATACATGAAACCCGTGCAGGGGTTCACTGCCGGGTAAAAATCCCTTTATTTGAACTTTAACGTCGGTGCTTTTTCCCGTTTGATGACCGTATTCACAAAAATGACTGCCAGGATCGCCAGGCCGCACAGGGCAAGAAACCCGACCACCAGGTAAGGAAAGAACACCTCCCAGGGGATGAAAATCCCTTCATAGGGTTCCAGGATGTAATCCGCACGCAAGAACGCGGTTGACCCATCATGCAAAACTTCGCCCATTGGAATCGACCAGGTGCTGACACCCGCTGCAGATTGCACGCCGTTTGTATTGATAATTTGGGGTGTCTTGAGATCCACCGTAAACTCCAGGGCAGATAAATCCATTAAATGCACCCCCGGAATAACCAGGTTAGAATTCGCCATGTCAATGGTTTGAGTGAACCGGAACCCTTCCTCCCGCTCATCAAAGGTGATCTCAACCGGCCCGATACGCCGTTTTTGGGAGAACAGCGCGACAAAATCCGCCAATTCAAACTCAACAGACTCCCAATCCAATCCATCCTGCGTGTAATGATTGACTTGCATTGACGTTAACACTTCATCTTGAGTTAAAGTCGCAAAATAATTTTCTAACGCGTAGCCTTCAGGCAGCGCCTCCTGGAAGTTTTCATAATTCTCTTGTTTAACCCCAATAGCAAACCGCAAGGTGCCAGAGCCATCTTCAAAGACGTTAATCTCTTCGCTGATGACGACACAACCACTTAAAAAGAGCAGACACAATACCGCTGCAGCGATTAATAGGGTTTTAACTCGTTTCATGCCCATCTTTTCAGTCAGCTTTCCGGTTCGAGTGATTTTAAATTATAATGTATCCCGAATTTTCCGCAATCCTGAATGGTGAATGCCATCTAAACTTTCATTAAGCTCGACAATAAACTAAATAATTTCAATTACCTTGATTTTTATAAGTATTCTCGGCATAATTGGGTTTAGATAAAAAATAATAATTCTGGCGATTGGCATCTATGTGATATCAACTTCTTCTTGAAAGGAATTTTGCGGCATGAATCAAAAACCGAATACCCCCTTTACTCCCTCCAAACTCAATCGACGGCATCCTGTCCCCTCAGACCTCGAAATCGCCCAGGAGGCGGTGCTTAAACCCATTACACAGGTCGCTGAAGAACTGGGACTCCTGCCGGATGAATACGATCCATATGGAAAATATATGGCTAAGGTGCACCTCTCCGTCCTGGAGCGCCTGACCAATGTGCCCGACGGAAAATACGTCGATGTCACCGCCATAACGCCCACGCCCCTGGGCGAAGGCAAGTCGACAACCATGGTCGGCTTGAGCCAGGCGCTGGGCGCACACCTGGGCAAGCGGGTGCTGACCGCCATCCGCCAACCCAGCCAGGGACCCACCTTTGGCATCAAGGGCGGCGCTGCCGGCGGCGGGTACAGCCAGGTAGTCCCGATGGAGAACTTCAACCTGCACCTCACCGGCGACATCCACGCCATCACTGCAGCCAATAACCTGATCGCAGCCGCCATTGAAACCCGCATGTTCCACGAATCCTACCAGAGCGACGAAGGCCTTTTCAATCGTCTATGCCCCCCCAACAAGAAAGGCAAGCGCAGTTTTGCCGTTAACATGCTGCACCGATTGAAAAATGTGGGCATCAACAAGGCCGATCCTGATGAGCTGACCGCAGAGGAACGGCGCAAGTTTGCCCGTCTGAACGTCAACCGCGAAACCCTCACCTGGCGGCGTGCCATCGACACCAACGATCGTCTCCTGCGCGGGATCACCGTCGGCCAGGGTCCGAATGAAAAAGGATTTAACCTTAAGACCAATTTTATTATCACCGTTGCCAGTGAATTAATGGCCGTTCTGGCGCTTGCTACCAGCTTACAGGATATGCGTGAGCGCATCGGTCGGATTGTGCTTGCACTGGATATGGATGGCAACCCGGTTACCATTGATGACGTCGGCGTGGGCGGAGCAGCCACCGTCATGATGAAGGATGCCCTGATGCCCAACCTGATGCAAACCCTGGAAGGCACCCCGGCCTTCGTCCACGCCGGACCCTTTGCCAATATCGCCCACGGCAACAGCTCTATCATGGCTGATATGATCGGTCTGAAACTGGCTGATTACGTGATCACCGAATCGGGCTTTGGCGCCGATATGGGCATGGAAAAATTCTTTGACATCAAATGCCGCTACTCGGGCAATGTCCCCGATGTAGTGGTGCTGGTAGCCACCGTCCGGGCGCTTAAGATGCACGGCGGTGGTCCTAAAGTGGTGGCAGGTGCGCCTCTGGCGCCGGAATATATCGAAGAAAACCTGGAATTGTTACAGGCTGGACTTGACAACCTGATGGCGCATGTTGACATCGCCTGCCATTATGGCGTCAACATTGTGGTGGCCATCAACCGTTTCCACACCGATACCGAAGCCGAGTTAGAGCTGATCAAAAAGGCCTGCTACGAGAGCGGCAAGGTTTTCGACGCAGTGGTGACCAACCATTGGGAAGAGGGCGGCGCGGGCGCCATCGAACTGGGCAAAGCCGTGATCAAAGCCGCTGAGCAGGAAACCGACTTCAAATTCCTTTACCCGCTGGATATTCCCATCAAAGAGAAAATTGAGATCATCGCCACCAAGGTCTACGGCGCCGACGGTGTCGATTATTCACCCGAAGCGGAAAAGCAAATTGAGGAATACACCCGCCTGGGCTTTGACAAAATCCCGATCTGCATGGCCAAAACCCACCTCAGCTTAAGCCACGACCCGGCGGTAAAAGGCCGCCCCAAGAATTACCGCATCCCCATTCGCTCGGTGAATGCTTCTGTGGGCGCCGGATTCCTTTACCCCTTGCTGGGCACGATGAGCACCATGCCCGGCCTGCCCACCCGGCCCGCGTATTACGAAATCGATATCGATTTTGAGACCGGCCGCATCATAGGTTTGATGTAATTCAACCCGCTAACGAAACCTAACTCCCCGGAGATCGACACCGGGGAGTTTTTTCATGCCCCACCTCGATTGCGACGGCCTCCAGACTGGAACGACGAAAACACACTGTCGTTGTCCCCTTCCCCTCCGAGAGGGGAAGGGTTAGGGATGGGGTTCTCAGAGCATCATCCGTCCAGAGACCTGTTGAATAAAATACCACTCACCATTCACTATTCTCTATTCACCATCATCGTCCCCGAGCATAGCGAGTGGGATCACTATTCTCTATTCACCATTCACCATCATCGTCCCTGAAGCGCAGCGAGTGGAATCACCATTCACCATTCACAATTCACCCCCTCCCGTGCTAAAATTAAAGGTCAATTCATTGCCAATTGGATTGCCGCCATTTCCGGCGAGCACACCTTTTTGCGCGTAAATACAAGGAAAATTTGCGTTTTTAGTAGTTAACAGGTTCAGAAACACGATAATGAGCGAAAAAAATCCATTTTTGATCGTTGGGCTGGGCAACCCCGGCCCGGATTACCGCCACAACCGCCACAATGTGGGCTTTATGGCAATAGACGCCCTGGCGCGCGCATTGGATATCCCCATTCAGCGGGTGGAACTGCGTGCCCTGGTGGGCAAGGGTCTGCTGGATGGTCAGCGGGTGATTCTGGCTAAGCCGCAAACATTTATGAACAAATCCGGGCAAGCGGTGGCATCCCTGGCCCGCTTCTATAAGATCCCCGTCGATCAAATCCTGGTGGTGCACGATGATCTTGATCTGCCCTTTGGCAACCTGCGCCTGCGCCCAGAGGGCGGGACCGGCGGTCATAAGGGGATGGATTCGATTATGAACCGGCTGGGTACACGCGAATTCCCCCGTCTGCGAGTGGGCATCGGTCGACCGCCCGGGCGCATGGACCCGGCGGATTTCGTGCTGCATGATTTTGACCCACCCCAGCAGGAGCTGCTGCCGCAGGCATTGGACCGCGCGGTGCAGGCCATACGCGCCTTTGTGCTGGAAGGGGTTGAGCTGGCGATGACAATGTTCAATGAACGCCCGGCAAAAGACACTCACCCGGGTGAGGATCAGGATTAATGCAATTACTGGACGCAATCGGTGAATTAACGGCTTACCGTGATCTGCTGTCCGATCTGCAGGCGGCGCCTGGACGCAGTCAGCCCTTGCTGGGGCTGGGATTACCGCGCGCCGCGCGCCTGCCGTTGCTGGCTCGCCTGCAGCATGACCTGGCCTGCCCGGTTTTGTTAATCACCAATCGCGCCGATCGTGCCCTGGCTCTGTACGAAGAGCTGGGATTTTGGCTGGGTGAGGCGAGCGTGCACTACTTCCCGGAACCCAACCCGTTATTTTATGAAAAATCAGGCTGGGGCGCCGGCACACGTCGGGACCGTTTGCAGGTGTTGACCATGCTAGTCAGGCTGTTAATCCCCGGGATGCCACAGCCTGGGTACCCGCCGGTGATCGTTGCCCCGGTGCGGGCGATCATGACCCGCACGCTCCCCCGCCGCGATTTTATCAAACACACCCGCGCGCTGCGGATTGGTCAGCAGGTCACTCCCGATGGGTTGACCCGTGAGTGGGTGGAAACCGGCTACGACTACGCCAATATCGTGGTTGAGGCGGGCCAGTTCTCGCGCCGCGGCGGGATCCTCGATGTGTGGTCGCCCGGCGAGGACGAACCGGCGCGGATTGAGTTTTTTGGCGATGAAATTGACACAATGCGCACCTTCGACCCGGCTACGCAGCGCACGCTGGCAAGCCTTGAAGCCCTGACGGTCACACCGGCGCGGGAAATTTTACCTAAGGCGGCGGAAAAAGCCGGCCTGCCGTTGAAGGACCTTTCGGAATTTTTATTGCCTCTGGCGCATTCCATGGGAGGTTGTTTGCTGGACTTCCTGCCCGATAATGCGTTGATCGCCCTGGATGGACAGGAATTCATTGCCGCGGCTGTGACTGAAATCGAAGAGGAAAGCCTCTCTCGGCGGGACGATGCCATCCGAGCGGGTGAGATCGACGCAGATTTCCCGCTCCCTTTTTTCACCTGGTCTGAAATTGAAGACCGGATCGGCAAACGCCCGCTGGTCGAGCTGGGGTATACCGGTGCGCTGGATGAGCCCGTTTTGGCATCGAATTTTTTATCCGGGCCGCGTTTTGCCGGCAAGCTGAGGGGTTTTTTGGATCACCTGAAGGCGCTTCAGCGCGAGGGTCAGCCCTGGGTGATCGTCTCGCGTCAATCAGCGCGTTTGCGGAATTTGTGGCGCGATGGGCTGCTTGCTCAGGACGTCCGGGCAGAGCAGCAGCTTGAAAGCCAATTCATTGAGGGCAACCTGGCGGGGGGCTGGTCACTCAACACCCGTGATGGGGGAATGCTGCATCTCTTAACGGACAGCGAGATTTTTGGCTGGGCGCGCCCGCAACCCCGGCGGCGTTACCGCCCGACTGCAGAGGCTCCCGAATCCAGCTACGCCGACCTCGAACCTGGAGATTGGGTGGTGCATGTGGATTATGGCATTGGCAAGTTCGCCGGACTGGTCCAACGCACTCATGAGGGCATATTGCAGGAGTTCCTGTGCATCGAATTTGCCGACCAGGACCATCTGTTTGTGCCCATCCACCACGCAGACCGTCTTACACGTTATATCGGCGCAGACGGGCATGTTCCCGTGATCTCCCGCCTGGGGGGCAGCACCTGGAGCGCCACCAAGCAGAAGGTGCGCGAAGCCGTGCAGGAAATCGCCGGTGAGCTGCTGGGTTTATACGCCCAGCGCCAGGTGGCGAAAGGGTTTTCCTTCAGCCAGGACACTCCCTGGCAGCGCGAACTGGAAGCCAGTTTTCCCTACATCGAGACCGAAGATCAACTGCAAGCCCTGGTTGAAATCAAAGCAGATATGGAAAACTCCCGCCCGATGGACCGCTTGCTGTGCGGTGATGTGGGCTACGGAAAAACCGAGGTTACCCTGCGGGCTGCTTTCAAAGCTGTGATGGACGGCAAGCAGGTGGCGGTGCTGGTGCCCACTACCGTTCTGGCGCAACAACACTACGACACCTTTCGGGCACGACTGGCAACCTTCCCGGTGGAGGTGGAAATGCTCTCGCGCTTTCGCACCCAGCGGGAGCAGAATCGCATCATCAAGGACCTGAGCACCAACAAAGTGGACATTGTCATCGGCACACACCGCTTGCTTTCGGAGGATGTTTCCTTCAAAGACTTGGGCCTGGTGGTGATCGATGAAGAACAGCGCTTTGGTGTGGCGCATAAGGAGCACCTCAAACAACTGCGCACCTCGGTGGATGTACTCACGCTGACAGCGACGCCCATTCCGCGCACCCTTTACATGGCGCTGACCGGTGTACGCGATATTTCCACCATCAACTCGCCGCCTGAAGAACGCCTGCCGATCGTCACCCATATCGGCCCTTATGATTCCAAGCTGGTACGCTATGCGATCGTGCGCGAGCTGGAGCGCGGCGGACAGGTGTTCTTTGTGCATAATCGCGTTCAGACAATCAACGCGATGAAATCTCGCCTGGAGGGGCTGGTGCCGGAAGCGAGCATCGCGATTGCACACGGACAGATGGATGAGAACGAATTGGCGGCGACGATGCACAGGTTCACCGATGGCGAGGTGGATGTTCTGCTGTGCACGTCGATCATTGAATCCGGGTTGGATATCCCCAACGCCAACACGCTAATCGTTGACCGGGCGGACGCCTTAGGCCTGGCGCAGCTTTACCAGTTGCGCGGCCGGGTGGGTCGGGGGGCGCAACGGGCTTATGCGTACTTGTTCCGCCATCGCTTGAGAGCGCCCACACCCGAAGGTCAGGAGCGGTTAGAAGTGCTGGCGGAGAACACCCGGTTGGGATCAGGATATGCCATCGCCATGCGCGACCTCGAAATGCGCGGTGCTGGCGAGCTATTGGGCACGCGTCAATCCGGTTATATTGCTTCGGTGGGATTCCATCTTTATACGCGGCTTCTGGCTCAGGCGGTGAACCAATTCCGCCTGGCAACCGGTGCAAAGGGTCCGGATGACGCAACCGTGCTGGATGCCGCCCTGACCATCCCCACCTCGGTTAACCTGCCGCTATCGATCGGCATCCCCGACGCTTATATTCCCGACCAGGCTTTGCGCCTGAAACTGTACCGGCGCCTGGCGGATATCCACGATGAGGCCGCCCTGGCATCGATCGAGATGGAATTTGTTGATCGCTTTGGTCCCCTGCCGGAACGGGTGAGCAACCTGCTGTTCCAGATTAAGATCAAGGTGCTGGCTGCCAAAGCCGGGCTGGCAGCGGTCGGTTTTGAGGGGCGCCAGGTCCTGTTGCGTTACCCGCCGCTTCCCAGCGGGATTGAGGACCGGAATTTACCCGAGCTGAGCTACCCGGTGTCTTCGGGAAAGAACGCCTATCGCATCCATTTTAATGATCCGGAAAACGAACCCTGGCAGGAGCTTTTAGTGCAAACTCTGGTGAGAATTGGCAGGGAAGATGGGCGTTAATGGTCTATCTTTTACAAGTTCTGCTATAAAAATCAATACCCTGTAAAGGTTTTGATTGATTGATGGGATGCGTGTTGATGAACACAGGATATTCGGATATGATCGATTGCATGGGCGAACCATGCATCATCCCAGGGATGGGTTATTTCATTAAATAAAGTGTATGATTCTGCAAAGTTTGGGCTCCATGAAAGGATTTCTGATTAAACAGCGCCGATGGCTCTTCCCGGGGGCGTTGCTGCTGACCCTGGTTGGGCTGGGTTTGATCTGGCTGGGTTTTCAGCAGACCAGCACTGTATTTGTGGCAGGCGACCCGATTCACGTGCGGACGGCAGCCTGGCGGGTTTCGGACGTGCTGCGAGCAGCCGGCGTCAGCGTCGGTGAGGACGATCGCCTGACGCCCGAGGGAAACCTGTGGTTCTGGGAGCCAGCGGTGATCACCGTTGAACCAGCCCGCGAGGTTCTTATTCGCACACCCGCGGATGAGCTCAGGCTGCACACCGCTGAACGTATTCCGGCGAACCTGATCGCCGCAATCGGGGTTGACCTGTTTCCTGGCGACTGCGTGTTGGTGAATGGCGGGGAGGTCGATCCGCAGCAACCCCTGGAAGGCGAGGGTTTTGTCCTGCTCCAGTTTCAACCGGCAGTAGCGGTTCACCTGGTTATCGACGGCGTTGAGAGCCGCTTTTTCAGCCAGGCATCCACCCTGGGAGCTGCCCTGGAAGCAGCGCAGGTGTATATTGCGCCGCAGGATTGGATCTCTGAAGATTTAATGACACCGTTAGACGAAACGCTGAACGTCGTCATCCGGCGGGCGCGCCTGGTGCGGATCAGCGCTGGCGGCGCTGAACTGAGCGGCTTGACGGCTGCTGAAACCGTCGGCGAAGCTTTGCACGACCTCGGGTTTGGATTGCAAAATCTGGATCATACCCTCCCGGCAGAGGATGAGCCGGTACCGGTTACAGGGGAAATTGAGGTCGTACGAGTCGAGGAGAAAATCACCATCCTGAAGGATGAAGTGCCTTACCAGAATGAATACGTTGAGGACCCCAACACGGTTCTGGATGAAATCTCCGTGGTCACCCCCGGTCAGGTGGGTATTTTTGCCAGCCGAGAGAGGGTGCGCTATGCCGCAGGAGAAATGGTCTGGCACGATGAGCCGCAAAGCTGGCAGGCCAGCGAAGCTGCAGACGGCGTGCTGGGCTACGGCTCAAGGGTTGAAGTGCGCACTGAGGTCGTGGATGGTCAGGAAATTGAATTCTGGCGCAAAATCAGCGTGTATGCCACCTCATTTTCACCGTGTCGCTTGGGACTGGGAGACGGGGTGTGCAATGACCGGACTGCCAGCGGGCTGTCCCTGCAGAAAGGGATCATTGGCGTTACCCGCAACTGGTACAACATGATGCGCTTGCAGCCCGTGTTTGTCCAGGGATATGGGCGTGGTGTGATTGCAGATATTGGCGGGGGTGGATTATATTTTAGTCATTTCTGGATTGACCTGGGTTTCTCAGATAATGATTACCAACAATGGTCCAGATGGACTACGTTGTATTTTCTAACCCCTGTGCCTGGCTGGTACCCGGCGGTGCTGCCATGGCCTTAGAACCGCTGCACGTCCCCGGATTGCTCAAACGCTTTGGGATTCGGCCGCAAAAATCCCTCGGGCAGAACTTTTTAGCCGATCACAATGCCCTGCTGAAGGTGGTACAGGATGCCGGGGTAAGCCCGACAGAACGCGTGCTGGAGATCGGCGCGGGGGTGGGGAACCTGACCCGTCTCCTGGCGACGCGAGCCCGGTGTGTGACCACAATTGAAATCGACAGCCGCCTGTACCCGGCCCTGGAAGCGGTGTTGGCGCCCTTTGACAATGTGCGCCTGGTGAAGGGGGATGTTTTGGCGATCCCTGTTACAGACCTGTTTTCTGAGGACGGTTTCCTCGTGGTAGCCAATATCCCTTATTACATCACCTCGGCGGTGATCCGACACCTGCTGGAGGGGGCG
Source organism: Chloroflexota bacterium (assembly GCA_029548365.1). GTDB lineage: Bacteria > Chloroflexota > Anaerolineae > Anaerolineales > Anaerolineaceae > Brevifilum. The sequence goes on along the minus strand of JAKPNN010000035.1, from coordinate 15,269 downwards.
GTAAGTCCCCGGCGAATTGTGCTGACCATGCAGCGCGAGGTCGCTGAGCGCATCCTCAACCGTGAAGAAAAGACGAGCCTGCTCTCGCTTTCGGTGCAGGTGTATGGCGAAGCCCGCATAGCCAGCCATATCCCGGCTGGCTGTTTTTACCCGCCGCCACAGGTTGATTCCAGCGTGCTGCTGATCGATCTGTACTCGCAGCCTTTGCTTTCGGCAAGAGAGATGACCACCCTGTTCAGGCTGGCCCACGCAGCCTTCAACCAGAAGCGCAAGATGCTGCGCAATTCGCTTAAGTCGGTGTTGGGGGATACCCTGTCATCAATTCTGGAATGCGCTGGAATTGACCCGCGCATTCGGCCGGAGGATCTTAAGCTTGAGGATTGGATCCGGCTGGTGGAAGAGGTTGGCTCATAGCTGGTCCCGCTCGCATCGCTCGGGGATTGCATAGCTGATAGCTCATAGCTCGTAGTTGGTAGCTCGTAGCTGATCACCTAATTCCTGATCCACTGATTCCTGATCCCTAATCCCTACTCACCACTCACAATTCACTATCATCGTCCCTGTAGCGAAGCGAAGGGGGCTGAGCGCAGCGAGTGGGATCACCATTCACCATTCACCATTCACCATCATCGTCCCCGAGCGCAGCGAGTGGGATCACCATTCCCTACCCCCCAATTTAATCCTTTTTTCGATAGAGTCGCCGGAGCTGCCAGACCCGGGTGGCGGCTTCAAACTGGATACGCAGCGACATTTTTGATGCACCCTGGGTGCGCTCGGCGAAGTAAATTGGCACCTCGGCAAAGCGCAAGCCGGCTAATTTAGCCAGGTACGCCAGCTCGATGACGAACACGTACCCGCTGGAGCGTGTGTCTTCGAAGGGGATCGCCTCCAGGGCAGAACGACGCCACAGACGATAAGCGCCGGTGGTATCCCAGATGGGCAGTCCCAGGATTGTGCGGGCATAGGTGTTGCCGAACCACGAGAGCCCCTTGCGCCACAGGGGCCAATCGCGGTCGACACCCCCGCCGGGAACATAGCGCGAGCCGATAGCCAGGTCAGCCTCGGACAGGGCTTCCAGCAGGGCGGGCAGGCGCTCAGGCGGGTGGCTGAAATCGGCGTCCATCATACCGATCACATCGGCGCCCGCATTCAACGCGTGGCGCAAACCGTGGATGTAGGCTTTCCCCAAACCGACTTTAGCCTTCCGGTGCAGGACGGACAGGCGTTCCGGGTAAGTTTCCGCCAGGGACTCGGCGACCTGACCGGTGCCGTCCGGGCTGTTATCGTCCACCACGAGGATATGATGATTGGGGATTTGCAGTGAAAACAATGCCGAAACCAGCGCCGGCAAATTCTTGGCTTCGTTATAGGTGGGTATGACTTGAATGATCTTCATCGGGCTCCAGGTCGAAGTTGCGGTGTGGGTCATGGGTTCTGATGGTTTTTTAGTTCTAACATAAGCAATGGGCACTGTCAAGCTGAGGGTCAAACCCGGTTGCCGGGCGCTTTTTCGCCTTTTCTTTAGGATAGAACCATGGGTAAACTGAATAGTGAAGAAATTCATTTTACAAACAAAGGATATCATGAACAAGGAAAAAACAACGTCAGTATTTCTGGCTCTTACAGGGTTGGTCAGTTTGGTATCCAGGTTGGGAGACCTGTCGTGCTCTTGATTCTTCAGCCCCTTTTTAGGGTGTTTAAATCAGGGACATAAAGTTAAATCAGTAAAATGTGCAACTCCTGATTCCTGATTCCTGATTCCTATTCACCATTCACCATCATCGTCCCTGAAGCACAGCGGAACCCCTCATCGTCCCCGAGCGCAGCGAGTGGGAGCAGCGCAGCGGAAGGGGCCGAGCGCAACGAGTGGGATCACTACTCACCACTCTCCACTCTCCACTCTCCACTCACCACTCTCCACTCCCCACTCCCCATAATGGTAGAATAAGGCTATTCGAAAAATAACATGCTCGCACGAGCACAGAAAAGAGTTACGATGACCCACAAAGCCCCAAACGAACAAGAAATCCGCCAGCTGCTGGAAAGCGCCCAGAAACCCGCTGCCGCAGCGATGAGAAGTCACGCCTATTACCGCGGCAAATTAGCCACCCAGCTCAAATGCCCGGTGCGCGGCATGGAGGATTTTTCAATCTGGTATTCGCCCGGTGTGGCTGCGCCCTGTAAGGCGATTGCTGAATCTCCTGAAAAGGTGTATGAATTGACCAATATAGGCAACACCATCGCGGTGATCAGCGACGGCACGCGCGTGCTCGGGCTGGGGGATATCGGCCCGCAGGCCAGCTTGCCGGTGATGGAGGGCAAGAGCCTTTTATTCAAGTACCTGGGCGGCGTCGATGCGTATCCCCTGGTTTTGAACGCCACAAATCCCGATGTTTTTGTCAAAACGGTGCTGCACCTGCAGCCCGGGTTCAGCGGGATCAACCTGGAGGATATCGCCCAGCCCAAGTGCTTCGAAATCCTGGAGCGCTTACGCGAGGCAGCGGAAATCCCCATCTGGCACGATGATCAACAGGGCACGGCCACCGTCACCCTGGCGGCTTTGATGAACGCACTCAAGGTGGTGGGCAAAGACAAAGCCGAGATCCGTCTGGCGCTGATCGGCGCGGGCGCAGCTGGTGTTGCCATTTCCCGGTTGCTGTTCGCCTGGGGCGTCGACCCGGCGAAGACCATCGTCGTTGATGCAAGCGGAACAATGGGCAAACACCGCGATGACCTGCCAGCTTCCACGCCGGCCTGGCACCTGTGCCAGACCACCAACCCCGCGGGAGTGCGCGGCGGAATCGCGGAAGCCATGACCGGAGCCGATGTGGTCATCGCCTATTCATCCCCCGGTCCAGGCGTCATCCAGGCGGAATGGATTAAAGCGATGGCGCCTGACCCGATCGTGTTTGCCTGTGCCAACCCGATCCCGGAGATCTGGCCCTGGGAGGCTAAAGCCGCCGGAGCGGCTGTTGTCGCCACCGGGCGCTCGGACTTTCCCAACCAGGTCAACAACTCGCTGTGCTTCCCGGCCATCTTCCGAGGCGTGCTGGACGTGCGTGCCCGCAGGATCACGGATGAAATGTGCTTCGCCGCGGCTGGTGCCCTGGCAGATTGGGGACAGGCTGAGCTGGATGCGGATCACATCCTGCCGTTGATGACCGAGATGGCCATCTACCCTCTGCAGGCAGCGGCTGTGGGCGTCCAGGCGCAAAAGCAGGGAGTAGCCCGGGTTGAGCTGAGTTACGACGAGTTGCTGGATCGGGCAGAAATGATCATCGGGGCGGCCCAGGCTGCCACCGGTGTATTGATGGATGCAGGCTGCATCCCCCCGTTTCCGGAGGATTGATTGCAGTTTCTCCACCGAGAAGCTTTTATCAAACACCCCCGACAATGAGGTTCACGCCCTTGGCTCAACCGCAACTGACTTTTTTCTGTGAATTGGCGCCCGAACCGCTGGCGAAATTATTTAACGGACGGTTTGTGATTGACGATCTCAAAGCGCTCAACGCGACCCTCAGCCTGGGCATACTGGATTTTTCGGCAACATGCGCTGAGCTGGTCAAACGCTTGAACAAGGCTGGCGTCCCCATCGTCGCCTGGTTGTTACTCCCCGTGGAGGATGGCTACTGGTTTAATATCGATAATTACGATAAAGCCGCCGCCCGCTACCAGGGCTTCAAAGCCTGGACGCGGGAACACGGGCTGGAGTGGGTCGGGGTTGGGCTGGATATCGAAATGGACATCAACGAGATGCGCGCCCTGGTTGAAGGCGCTGGCAAGCGCGGCGCTGCCAGGCGTTTGCTGCTCAGGTTTGCCGATCAACAGCGAGTGGTACGCGCCCGGCGGGGTTACCAGGCGCTGGTTGACGAAATTCGCGCCGATGGCTACCCGGTGGAAAGCTACCAGTTCCCGCTCATCGTGGACGAACGCGGCGCCCGTGCCACCGTGCTGCAGCGCACCTTCGGGCTGGTCGACCTGGTCACTGATCGAGAGGTGTTGATGCTCTACTCCAGCAGCATGGGACCCCGGGGGGAGGCCATTCTGTGGAGTTATGCCCCCGAGGCGGATTCGGTCGGCGTGGGCATCACCGGTGGCGGGGTGGACCTGCCAGATGCGATCAAAGCCGACCCGCTGACCTGGGATGAATTTACCCGCGATCTGCGCCTGTGCGTCATGCAGGGGAAACCCATCCATATTTTCAGCCTGGAAGGATGTGTGGCGCAGGGTTTCCTGGCCAAACTGAACACTTTCAATTGGGATCGTGCCGCTCCCATCCCCGCCGGCGCCAACCGGGTGAGGGGCATCCGTACCGCGTTCACCGCGCTGTTGTGGACGCTGGAACGCCCCTGGGTGTTGTTGATCGGGCTGGCGATCCTGGTTGGACTGGGTTTCCTGTTCAAACGGTCAGAACTGCCCCAGGACACGCGTTGAAAGTAACCAAACAAAAATTGCTCAAATTAAGGAGTTCACATGATAAATAAGACGCGCTGGGGAATCCTCGGTACAGCACGCATTGCTCTGAAGTCCATGATCCCTGCATTAAAAGAATCGGATATGGCTGAGGTGGCAGCCGTTGCCAGCCGGGATATAGACAATGCCCGCGATTTTGCAGACCGGTTTGCTATCCCCAAAGCCTATGGCAGCTACGCAGCCCTGCTGGCTGACCCGGAGATCGACGCGGTCTACATTCCGCTGCCCAACCACCTTCACAAACCCTGGACTCTTCTGGCGGCTGAGGCTGGAAAGCATATCCTGTGTGAGAAACCCCTGGCGTTAAACCTTGAAGAATGCCAGGAGATGATCGCCGCGGCGAGGGCGAACGGGGTACAGTTGATGGAGGCTTTCATGTATCGCTACCATCCGCGCATCTTAGCCGCCCACAAGATGGTTCTGGATGGTGCCATTGGCGATCTTAAGGCGATTGAATCTGCCTTCACCTATCGGAAAGAGGATACAGCGAATATTCGCTTTAAACCGGAGATGGGCGGCGGGGCGCTGATGGATGTTGGCTGTTACTCGATCAGCATCAGCCGCATGATGGCCGGGCGGGAACCGCGTGCCGCACAGGCTCGCATGTACCGGACCTCCACCGGCGTAGATGACCAGCTGGTGGGCGTGTTGGATTTTGGCGATGGGTTAATCGCGCATTTCGATTGTGCCATGAACCAGGAGGACCGCCAGCGTTGCCTGTTGGCTGGTTCGCTGGGTTACCTCGAAATACCGAACAGTTTTAAGGTCGGCGCCGAGGAGACCTGGGTTACCGAACAAAAGGGTGAGGGGAATTGCCAGGAGTACAGGTTTGAAGGCGTGAACATGTACACCTTGATGGCAGAGGATTTCATGCACAGCATTGCTGGCAGACCGCCCCGCTTTCCGATTGAGGATGCCCTGGGTAATATGCGTGCTATCCTGGCGTTAGCGGAATCGGCTCTGAAAAACGGCCAACCGGTGGACCTTTGAGGTTTGCAGTTGGGTTAACAGGTGCATTACACACCCGGGAGCTGGATGATGCTGGGGTGTACAGCCTGCGAAATTTGCGATGCTTAACCCATTTAAATTTAATAGTGTATAATCCACTGGGTTATGATTTAACGGATATTAATTACTATAAAAATATAGAAAGTTGGTTGATATGTTCAATAAAAGACTAAGTGTTGTTAGCATCATTTTCTACATTCTGGCCGGGTTGCTGTTAATCTTTGCGGTCTGGTCGGCTGTTAATTCTTTCAAATATATCTCGAATTTGGTGAACATGGGGCAGATTATTGTCAAAGACAGCCTCTTTGATATTATCAACTTCCACATCAACAGTTTTGGACAGTATATTGTATATGCAGCTCTGCTGTTTGGTATTGGCTGGATTGTGGACATCTTCGCTGATGCTGAAATTGAAACCTATGAATTCACCGAGGAAGAACTGGAAGCCCTGGACGATCTGCTCGAGGATGAATTAGAAGAAGAAACAGTAGAAGAAACAAAAATCGAGTAGTTTTTTACGGATATCAAATGCAGGGGCGAGTTTGTTCCGCCCCTGCACAAATTTATTAACGAGCTGAGAGCCAGCCCTGACGACCTGGATCAGGCGTTGGCTTGATAGAAATCCCGCTTCAACCCCAGCAAGCAATCAAAACACAGACAAAAATTCATAACTTTGGCCTGGCATCGTCATGCCGATGATGCGATCACGGCGGTTTACTCCGCCTGGGGTTGCGATAAATGCTGGTCGAGTGCTTCCCGTTTCTCCTGGTGCATGTGCAGAACTTTTTCCTGTATCTCTGCCAGGTAGCCCCCCCGCAGAGGATACCATACCAAAAGCAGTGCTCCCAACAGGCAGCTAATACCCGGGATCAACCCGCTGAAGACCTTGATACCCATTATCGCTTCAGAAGGCTGGTTGAGAAAGGTCTCACCCATTTGTGAGGCGCGCGTGATGAAATTACTGCGCTCCAGGATGAAGGGAATGATCCAGATGGCGATCGACTGGGCGGGCTTGGTGATCAGCGCATTTACCCCGAAGAACGCCCCCTCACGGCGCACACCCGAGCGAACCTCATCCTCATCTGCCACCTGTGCAAACAGGATATTTGTCAACGTCTGCGGACCGGCCAATCCCAACCCGGCGATGGCAATACAGACTGGAATCAGGAAAGAGGGAACGACCGCGATGGCGACCAGGGCTACTCCGGCCAGGATCAACAGCACCTGCTGAGCGGCCACCACGCCAAAGCGCTTTCTGAACAGTGAGGTCAGGGGGATGCCAACGATCAGCGGTATGAACAGACAGGCCAGTAATTGGATCGCCGGCCAGCGAAGGACATAATCCGCTAGGTAGAAAATCGACCCCAAGAGTAATGAACTCATCAGGATAGCCATAAAGTTCTCTGCCACCAGGAAGATGAAGGATTTGCTGGTAAATGTGAACTTGATCGCGTCCCAAAACGGGAGTGGTTGATCGACCACGGTGAACTCGGGGCGTTCTTTGACGGTAAACGATGTGATCAAAATCAGCACCATGCCGACAAACCCCACCGCGATCATAGCCAGGTACAGGGGCACAAAGGAATCGGCGGCTGTTTTGGGTCTGACCATGTCGGGGATCAGAAAGCCCAGCAGAGTTCCCAGCATGGCAAACAGCGAGCTGGAGATCTGTAACCCGTTACGCTCGGCATCGGATTCGGTCACCTCGGGCAGCAGGGCGGAATACACCAGCCCGATGATCGTGTAAAAGGTGTCGTACAGCAGCATGGTGATCAGCATCCACCAGAACAGAGCTTGCTGCCCGGCCTGCGGCGGCGCAAGCCACACCAGGACAAAGGTCAGCGCCAGGAAGGGCGCCGTAAACCGCATATAGGGGATCCGCCGGCCGCGTTTTGACCGGGTGCTGTCGGTAATGTAGCCAAACAGCGGATCGTTGAAAGCATTCCACAGGGCGTAAATCGTGGCAGCGATGCCAATCCATTTGGCATCCAGGCCAAGGTAGTCCTGGTAGAAGATGGTCAGCAGTCCGCCGTAGATTCCCGAGATCAACGAAGTGCCCAGGGCAGCCAGTCCCCAGGTAAATTTATAGCCAAAACTCAGTTTGACCGGTTGTGGTGTGGTCTGTTCAGTCATATGTTCTCCCATAAATGTTTATGATGGATGGATTAATCAGCCGTTGGCATCAACGCTTGCAAGGCGCGGTAACCGATAACCTGGATGCCCTCCTCCCGGATGAACTCTCGGACGGCTTCGCTGGTAAAGGTTTCGTAATCTGCCACCCGGCTCGGCCAGGAAGAGGTGATGGCGCGCAATTCGGGCGTATCTTTGGCGGGGTGGATGATGAAATGGGTCAGCCCGGGTTTGAGCGCGTTGAACGCAGATTTGACCTTCTCTATGCGGTCGCTGGGATCGTCCAACGGCATACCGGTCATCCCGTCCAGTAAGGGGATGCCCATCTCTTCCAAGGATTGGATTAAAGAGATAAACATCTGGGCGGTGTTTTCATCCACATTTCCGACGTGCATTATTTCATCCGCCGACAGGCGCGGGATCATCAGCGGCAAGCCGTACCGGGTCGCCAGCTGGATATAGCCCGGAATGATTTGCGGATGGACTACCGTACCCATGTGCGTGTCAATATGGGTCGGTTTTATCCCCTCTGCCATCGCACGGCTGACCTGTGCATCCAGTTCAGCAATCGCAGCCTGCGGGTCAGCATTAGCCCAGACCGCCTCGGATGTTTTATGCAAGAAGCCCTGCTCATCCAGCAGACCGGAGCTGGGCTCGCGGGTGCTGATCGGCCCCCAGCGGTAATGGTCGTATTCGCAGGTCAGGGTCAGGTGAACGCCCAGGTCGGCTTCCGGATGATTACGGGCAAACTCTGCCGCTTCTAAGAACCAGGGACAGGGCACCATCACAGCCCCGCTGGAGATTAAGCCGAAATCAACAAGATCAGCAAAGGCGTCGACCGTCGCCTGGCACATACCGATATCATCGGTGTGGATGATTGCCACCCGGTCATCGGGTGCAAATCCAAGTTTTTTCAATACAGGGTTGGGTTGCATTCTTCCTCCTCTGGTAGCATGGGTTGTAAAGGAACACACTTCTATTATATACAGGATTGGTGAATGGTGAGATGTGAATTAATAATCAGGCATTAGGGATTAGGGGAGTGAATGGCATAATGACCGAGGACCGGCGACTGGAGAACGGGGACCGGGGACGGAAGACCGGAGAGAGAGACATCCCCCGTCGTAGGGGCGGACTTTCGCGTAGCACTCTTCGAGCCATGTCCGCCCAGGGCAGGCACGGCTCAATACCCTTGCAGGGCACAGGTAATGCTACGCGAAATGGGACCACCACTCACCACTCACCACTCACCACTCACCACTCACCGCTCACCACTCTCTCAAATATATTCAGGCAGCCAATCGCCATGCGCTTCGATCATCGCATCGACCAGGGCATAAATCTGCTCCGGGTCCAGTTCAGCCGCGGTGTGCGGATCAAGCAGGGCGGCATGATAAATATGCTCACGCTTGCCCGTCAGGGCGGCTTCTACCGTCAGGCTTTGCACGTTGATATTGGTCTGGATCAGCGCGGCCAGTTGCGGCGGCAACTTCCCGACCCTGGTGGGTTGGACGCCGTTCTTATCCACCAGACAGGGCACTTCAACGCAGGATTCAGCGGGCAAATTATCGATCAGCCCAGTGTTCATCACATTGCCGTAGACCACGCCGGGCTGCCCGGTCTCGAGGGCATGAATGATCCTGGCGCCATACTCCATTGAGCGCTGACCTGCATCTGCACCAGTGAGAAAATCGCGCACATACTGGATCTCATTTTCCATTGCGCCAGCAGCGACCATGTTTTTCAGCAGGGCTTCATGGTCTATAGCCGCACTCGGATCTTCAAGCAACTGATGCGCCACCTCCCAGCCGGCAATTTGCACCTCGCAGCGTCGGATATACTCATCCAGCGGAATATTGTATTTTTCAATCAGGTCGGGTCGATCGCGCTTGATGAACCAGGGCACATATTCAGCAAAATGCTCGCTGGATTCGGTGGCAAAATAACCCAGGCGCTGGAACATATCAAAGCGCACCCGGTTCCAATCCGGGACCCGACCTTCCTCAATCACCTGGCGGAGCAAGGGGTACAGGTCCTGTCCATCCCGCTCAAAGTGCAAGTAAAACGCCATATGGTTGATCCCGGCGCACAAATAATTAATTTCTTCCAGCGGCACATGGATCAGTTCGGCCAGTTGTGCGGCGGTGCCCTGCACCGAATGACACAGACCCACCGTGCGGATCTCTGATGCCCGGTTGATCGCCCAGGTAACCATTGCCATCGGGTTGACATAATTCAGCAGAGTCACCTGCGGGCACACGTCTTCCATGTCCCGGCACATCTCCAGGTACACCGGGATGGTGCGCAACGCGCGCATAATCCCCCCGATTCCCAGGGTATCCGCAATGGTTTGACGCAGCCCAAATCGCCTCGGAACCTCAAAATCCGTCACCGTACACGGCTGGTAGCCGCCCACCTGGAACATCCCGATGGCATAATCCGCGCCCTCCAGCGCTGCCCGCCGATCGAGGTGAATCTCAAGATTCGGAGCCACGCCCATCGACATGGCCACTCCGATGCCGACTTTAAACGTCGTTTCGAGGCGATTGGCATCGATATCGTGCAGGGCAATCGTGGATTCTGCCAGCTCCGGAAAAGTGAGGATGTCTGTTAACAGGTCTTTTGCAAACACGGTGCTGCCGGCGCCCAGAAAACATATTTTTGGCATATTTACACTCCTATTTTCGTTGATAACGATGGATGATGGTTCATCAGCAACTAAGTTATTGAAAACAACGCCCACCGGTCCATTTACACTAAAATTATTTTGTTACTATATTGTATAATAAGATTGGATAGACGGCATCATCATTTTGCTTTTGATCATAAAATTTTTATTTCCAACACAGTGAGTTATGACAGAAATAAACGCTCAAGACTATCAAAATAACACGGAAAGCCCTTCGCCGAATTGGAGTTGGACGACAAAACTGGTCGTCGGGATAGCGCTGGTTGCTGTTTTCCTTTTACTGCTGGTCCGCTTTCAGAGTTTTCTGGGCCCATTGATCACTGCCATTTTATTGGCGTACCTGATCAACCCCCTGGCTAATTTCACCACAAATAAATTAAAAATACCCTGGCGAATCTCGGTTACCATCATTTATATCCTGCTGGTGTTGATCATCCTGGGGCTGATGACCTGGGGTGGATTTGCGCTGGTCGAACAGGTCCAAAACCTGATCCGATTCATCGAGAAAAATATCCACCTCCTTCCGGACCTGGTTGCCGATATCACCGAACGCACCTATGTCATTGGTCCCTTTCACTTTACACCTTCCGGTTTTAGCTGGGATGAAATTACCAGTGAGATCGTGCGCATTATCCAACCCGTCATTGGTCAGTTTGGGTCATTGGTAGGGTCAATTGCAGCCGGTGCGGTGAGTATCATCACCTGGACGGTGTTGATTGTATTGATCTCCTATTTTTTGCTGGCTGAATCCAGGCATTTCCCTGACCAGTCACTCCTTAGGGGCAGCGCTGACACCAATAAGGACATACAGCGCATCAGTGATGACCTGAACCGAATTTGGAACGCATTTATTCGCGGCGAGCTCGTCGTTGTGTTGATCTCTTATTTCCTTTACACGATCACCCTCGGCGTTTTAGGCGTGCAGTTTTTTGTCGGTCTGGCTGCCATCGCTGCCGTTGGTCAATTAATTCCCTATGTAGGTGCCTGGGTTACCTGGATCTCTTTTGGGCTGGTCGCGCTGTTTCAATCGAACATCCCCTTTGGCCTCCCAGCTGGCATTTACATGATCATCGTCCTGGCTGTGTCAATGGTCATCAATAATATCATCGACAACATCATCCGCACCAAAGTGATGGCATCGGGCCTGAAAGTTCATCCATCACTGGTTTTAATCGGGGCGATTATCAGTGTGCAGTTGTTTGGTTTCATTGGGATTGTGATCGCTGCCCCAATCATGGCCAGCTTCAAATTAATCCTTGTATATGTGATCAGAAAACTCAGGGATCAAGACCCCTTTGAAGTCCATGAAACCAGTGAGACGATCGAGAAAACAAAATTGGCGTTGTGGTTGGATAAAACCTGGTTGGCTTTCAAGTCTTGGATTGTAAAAAACTGGAATAAATTATGGAAGAAACCGAAGACTGACACATTGCAGTCACATCAGGAGCAATCCAATCTCACTCCAGAGGAAGAGCAGGAACAGGTCAGCTTCAAAGAATGATTGGTTTTTCCTGCTGAGACATACAGGTGATGCTACGCCAGAAGCCGTCAGTTGTGATATAAATGATAGCTGAGTAAATCAATATTTTTGCAAGGAGAACACAAAATGGACGATTCCTTAGATCCTAAAACCACCACGATCGCCGAAACCGACAATTACCTCGCCTGGAAGGCAGAGGAAGCCGATGGTGAAACCACCTACCACCTGGAATTGAATAACGTCACCCTGCATTTCTTTAAAGAAGAGTGGCAGGAATTCATAGACCTGGTAGATCTGGTCCTGGACGAAGAGCTCTAAACTGGGCGTTTTTTAAAAAAAGGCATCTCAGAAAGATACCTATTTAAAAAATGCCGCCAAACCCGGTTTGGGTTTGAAGACAATCATCAATACGATGGCCTCCAGGCGGCCTTAAAAGGCCGCATGAGGTTTTAAAACCGATAGACCATCCAGATCAAGGTTCTAAATTCAGTAAACCCCAGGCGAGAAAGCTGCTCGCCCCCCCTGCCCTGCGGATAATCAATCGAAAGCGGGTGCTTTTGAGGTAGCCGCTGGAGCACCTGTGCCAGGCTGCCTGGCAGCAGTTCAGCTTCTTTTTCTACCGGGAATGCCAGCCACAGGTTATTGGCATAAGTATTCGTTTTTTGCCAGGTAACCACTCCCAGAAATTTACCTTTCTCCTTCACAACCCAGTGCTTGAGAGAAGGACCATCCAAAAATGTCTTGGTTCTTTGCAAGAGGTCCGGCGCGAATTGGCGGAAATCAACTGGCCATTGCCAGCGAAGGTCAGCAGGATAAGCCGCATCCAGCCAGGACTGCTGGGTTATCCAGTCGCGCGGATACCAGCGCCCGACCAGGCAAGGAGGTGTGTGGGCATTTCCCCCGGGAATCCGATCGCGAGGGCAAATGCGCCAGGTGGTGCGCAAAGCCTGTTCACTAAAACCTGACCTTCGGTAGAGCTGGATGGCGGGTGGGTTGTCGTCTCGCACCTGCAACCAGGCTTCGGTTTCACCCTGTTGGCGCAGGATTTGCAAGGCAAGCTGAGTCAGCTCATGGGCGATCCCACGGCGGCGATGGTTTGGGTGTACAGCAACGTTGGCGATCACGACCACACGACGCCCCCCCTTCATGTGGGGGATCAGGCTCAGGTTGCCAATAATATGCCCGTTTTCCTCCCAAACAAAACCGCTGCTTTTCCCGGGATATTGATTAGAAAAGCCGCCCAGGCGACCCATCAAGCGCATTTCCCAGGCTGTTTTCCGCATTTCGTTAATATAGGTTTTTCCATCTGGGTCTGAATGGATTGGAAAACAGAGTTCGATCAAATCGGCGACCGGGTCAAGATCGCGCGTTAAATCAAATCGACGAATGTGTGAATGAGGGGTTACAGCCGGGAATATGGAGGCAACCATGACGCTATTTTACCTCACGAACATACTTTCAGAATTAAAAAATCCTGCTTTGGCAGGATTTTGATCTTTTAAAATGAATAATGCAGGTTTTTTACAAGTCTTCTGGTTCCGCTGAATGACGCCGATAACGATAGACGATCCGCCCTCGAGTAAGATCATAGGGTGAGATCTCCAATCGAACCCGATCGCCCAACAAAATCCGGATATAGTGCCGACGCATCTTACCCGAGAGATAAGCGAGTATTTCCGAACCGTTTTCCAATTCGACTTTGAACTGAGTGCCGGGCAAGGCTTCAGTTACCGTGCCCTCAACCGTTAACTTATCGTCATCTTTGGCCATAAAACCTCCTTCGAACGAAACCGCTGGCAATCACTAATCGTTGCGCACAGCACGCCGGATTGCTTTTTTCTTCTCCATACGACGAAGTTCGCTTTTTGAAATAAACCAACGTTTCCGTCGAATGGTGCTCAAAACACCGCTTTTAACAACTTGCTTCCGGAAACGCCGGAGCAATTGATCCTGAGATTCATTTTGTCGTAAAACGACACGAGTCAAAACCCTCACCTCCCTTCCAAAAGGTGATCGGGGATGCAAAACCTCGTCCTGGCGAGGACGAACCCACCACCGACCCGGTCTGGCATCCTAACCAATGTGCACGTCCTGAAAATAGTTGACGCACCAGATCATATTATACTTTAATTCGGGGAGAATGGTAACTGGAAACGGCACCAAACGGCTGCCAATTCAAAAAACCAAATGCTTCCAGCGAATTAAAAAGAAAAGTCCTTTGGCAATGACTTACTCTCCCAGGGGGCCTCCCCCCAAGTACCATCAGCGCTGGCAAGCTTAACGACCGGGTTCGGGATGTTACCGGGTGTACCCTCACCGCTCAAATCACCAAAGGACATTTTCAACGATGTTAAAGTTACCAACGAATAGTCATGACCGCCAAATTGCGGCGAAAAAGCAACGAGTTCTCCACATCACGTGTTGAAGCCCTCGATCAATTAGTACAGTTAAGCTAAACGCATTGCTACGCTTACACATACTGCCTATCAAGCAGGTGGTCTTCCTGCGATCTTACTCCATTTACTGGATGAGGGATCTAATCTTGAAGCGAGTTTCCCGCTTAGATGCTTTCAGCGGTTATCTCTGCCAGACGTAGCTACCCAGCGATGCCGTTGGCACGACAACTGGCACACTAGAGGTCTGTCCACTCCGGTCCTCTCGTACTAGGAGCAGCTCTCCTCAAATCCCTTACGCCCACAGTGGATAGAGACCGACCTGTCTCACGACGGTCTGAACCCAGCTCGCGTACCGCTTTAACGGGCGAACAGCCCGACCCTTGGGACCTGATCCAGCCCCAGGATGCGATGAGCCGACATCGAGGTGCCGAGCCAGGTCGTCGATATGGACTCTTGGACCTGACTAGCCTGTTATCCCCGGGGTAACTTTTATCCGATGAGCCACGCCCTTTCCACACAGAAGCGTGGGATCACTAAGCCCGACTTTCGTCTCTGCTCGACGCGTTGGTCTTACAGTCAAGCTCCCTTGTGCCTTTACACTCAATGGCTGGTTTCCATTCAGCCTGAGGGAACCTTTGGGCGCCTCCGTTACCTTTTAGGAGGCGACCGCCCCAGTCAAACTGCCCACCAGACACTGTCCCCTCGCCGGATAACGGTCGAGGGTTAGGGTCTAAACATTACCAGGGTGGTATTTCACTGATGGCTCCACCAAGGCTGGCGCCCTGGCTTCATAGCCTCCCACCTATTCTCCACAAATAATATTCAAACTCAATATCAAGCTGCAGTAAAGTTCCACGGGGTCTTTTTGTCCTACTGCGGGTAGGCCGCATCTTCACAGCCATTTCAATTTCGCCGGGTCCTTCGTTGAGACACTGCTCAAGTTGTTACACCATTCGTGCGGGTCGGAACTTACCCGACAAGGAATTTCGCTACCTTAGGACCGTTATAGTTACGGCCGCCGTTCACCGGGGCTTCAGTTCAAAGCTTCGCTTGCGCTAACCTCTCCCTTTAACCTTCCGGCACTGGGCAGGTG
>JAKPNN010000034.1 GCA_029548365.1 Chloroflexota bacterium | reverse complement strand
TCTTCCGATCTCGGGGCATCCTCCACCGCGGCGTTGATCCACAGGCTGACCTTGCACAGCTCCACCGTCATCGGGTTGAGGTCCACCCCGTGGATGCAGTGCGTCAACACATCGCGCCGGGCATGGCGGATGTCATCCTCT
Source organism: Chloroflexota bacterium (assembly GCA_029548365.1). Lineage (GTDB taxonomy): Bacteria > Chloroflexota > Anaerolineae > Anaerolineales > Anaerolineaceae > Brevifilum. The sequence continues at coordinate 4,414 of JAKPNN010000034.1, read as the reverse complement.
GGCGGGAATAAGCTTCCCGAACGCACCCGCGCCAGCTCCAACCCCAGGCGGTTGTTGGCGGCGATCAAAAACGCGCCGCTGCCCGAGGCAGGGTCGACCACTGTGATCTTGAGCAGCGCCGCACCCGCCAGCTGGCGTTCATCGGGGTTCAGCGCCTCCACCATCTCCGCTTCGTAACCCGGTACCGCGCTTTGCAGGCGCTGCAGCATCACCGGTTCCAGCGCGCTCTTGATCAACTCGTTCACCAGCGCTGGCGGTGTGTAGTAAGAGCCGGTGGTTTTGCGCCCCATGCCGCGCAGGTCTAAGAAAAAGGTGTTGCTGGGGATCTGGCGCTCGCCCACGGCCAGGGGCGCCGTGCTGATGAGGGGTGTGATCTCCAATAGAGACTCGTAAATACTGCCGATTTCCTCGACGGACAGGTCGGCGTAAGAGATGCGCTGCAGTACGTTTTCCTTCTCAACCGTGGTCAGGTGGCGGATGGCGCTCAGCAGGGCATCGTTGCGGCAGCGGGGGCCCTCGCCCTGCCCGGTGGGCGTCAGCAGGGGCGTGCGCGCCAGGCTGAACAGGGCGCCGTTATACGGGTAAATCTTCAGCTCATCGACCCCATGTTCGAGCATCGAAAAGGTTGTTTTCAGCTTCTCCCACAGATCCAGGTTGGGGTCATCGCCGCGAGGACGCTCAGCCCGGGTGCGGAAGGCGGTCAGGCTGAATTCCTCCATGTAAACCGACCCGCGTCCGGGCAGCATGCCGCGCTGTTCGGCGAAAAGCAAAAACAGCACCCGGTAAATGGTCACCAAAATCTCGTGAAACAATACCTGGGCGCCATCCGGTTGCTCCCTGAGCTGATCCAAAAGCCCGGGCGTGCTGTGCAGGAAGCCATTGCCCAGCGTTTCAATCGCTTTTTGAACATTCTCTCGCAAATCTTTGCCAACTGCCACCCCCATTGCCAGGGCATCCTCATAAAGCTCGTCAATTGGGGCTTGCTCTTTATCTTTCGGGATAACAAAGCGGCTGGCGTGCAGCAGGCGGAACATGGCGCGGAAACTGGCAAAATCGCGCGCGCTGAAGATGCCCTGCAGGTCAAATTCGGTGTAGCCGCGGGTATAGGTGTGATAATAATCGCGCAGTAATCGCAGGTAAACGCCATCACAAAGCAGCGCCCAGCGATGCTCGTGGCTCAGGTTCAAATAGCGCTGGAGCATGTCGTGGGGCGCCATGGCTTTGATGCCCCGTCCCGGTTTGGCTTTTGTTTCCAGCGTTCTTTCTCCCTGGTAGCACAGGGTATGAATGGGCAGATGGACATCAGACGTCCCCGCCCATCCCAGGTGGCTGATGGGAAAGCGAAAATCCTCTTCAAGCACCAGGTCGGCCTTGTTGAATTCAGGCACATAGCCTAAAGCCCGCAGCAGCGGCACGATCCACCGTCGGCGCAGCAGGCTGATATCCAGCGCGCCAAATTCGCGTTCGACGGCGTCCCAGCGCTGCACCAGCTCTTCCCAGGTTTCAGCAATTTCGCTCTCCCAGGATTTTTCGGTGTAGCGTTCATAATTCGGCAGCGTAAAGGTCTCTGCCCTCAGGGCGGGATGGCCGACCCGGTCTTGCTGAAGGGATTCAATGAAATGATGGGTAAAAACCCCGCCGGAAGTATGGATATGGGTTGGTTTAATCATCGCATTTCCGTCTTTCCTATGCCGGCCAGAGGATGTTAATCGCAAGGATATCCCACGACCCCAGGCTGATTTGTTCAGTTTGATCTAACCACGAGAGGTCACGCTGTAAGCCCTGCCGGAAGGTGGCCCGCGCCTCGGCAATCTCTGCCTGGCGTGCCTGGACGCGCGCTTCGATCAGATCCCTCAGGTCCGGTCGTTCAAGCACATCCGCCAGCACTTCGCCGATTTCATCATTGTTCAGCATGCCGGGGGCCGGGTCGGGGTTTGATAAACGGGAGGTTTCCTCGCCCGGGAGGGGCTTGTCCCCGTAAGCCGGGAACGCCAGGGTGACCAGGTCTTCAAATATCTGGGCAGGTTCTGTATCGGTCACAAAGCGGACCAGAAGGGTTATCAGGGCTGTGGTCGTGCTAAGATCCCGGGTCAGTAAGCCAGCGCTGCGCCCGTAACCTTCCTGGCTGGTGTCAAAGGTCTCCACCTTAATCAGGTCGATCATACGCCTGACCAGGGGGTGACCCAGGTCGAGTATCTCCACATCGGGATTATCCAGGCCCAGTTCGGGGTTGAACGTTGCCGCTGGGATCACGTCCGGGGCGCCCGGCAGCTTCAACTGCGGATGCTGGATGGTGATTTTGAGTGTGCCATCGTTATTCGATACAACCGGGCAGTTAAATCGATTGAGTCCGCTGAAAACAAAGGATTGGATCGCCTCCGGCGTGCCGATGGTGCGGTAGGTGGCCTGGATTTGCCGATCGACCAGGTCAAGGGAGATATCCGTTTGCCCATAGAAGGAGTCGCGCTGGATGCGCGCAATCATCTCCTCACTGAAGGGATCCTCCGGGGTCTTGTCCAGGCGCTCGATAGTCCTGAACAACTCAAGCTGGGCATCGCCAATCGGCAATTCCAGTTTATGCTCGCGAATCAAGTCCAGAACACTGGTCTCATCGCCAAAATAGGGGGGCGAGAAGCCATAATCCTGCCGGATCTGGTTGGATTTCTGGACCAGCACCTTGAGGATGGTGGCGTCCAGGGTTTCATCCAGCACCATTGTGCGGATTTTCACCTCGGGTTCCGGCTGCCCAAAACGGTCCACGCGCCCATTGCGCTGCTCCAGGCGGTTGGGGTTCCAGGGCAGCTCGTAATGAACCACCTGGCTGGCCAGATGTTGCAGGTTGATGCCTTCGCTGATCGCATCGGTGGCAACCAGCACAGCCCTGGGCGAATTCGCAAAGTCCTTGAAGACCTCCCTGCGCTGAATTTCGTTCAAGGTGCCATCCAGGGAGTAAACATCCATACCGCCAAAGCGCGGGTTGGCGCGGAGCTGCTCAGCTACATAGTTTTTCGTGTCGATGTATTTGGTAAATATGATCACCTTGTTCTTCAGGCGCAGCATATCCGGCAGCACATTTTTTGATAACTCATACAGTTTGCTGTCACGCGCAGGGGTGACCCGTTTGGCCTTTTCAATGAGTTCATCCAGGATGTCGATCTCGTATTGCAGGGTTTCTTTCGATCCAGGAGCGACCTTTTCAGAACGCTTGATTATTTCATCTTCATCATAGACCTCACTGACCTGTTCATCCAGGACATTGGCCCGGGCATCGGATTCGGTCAAGCCGGGGTCCTCTTCAAGCAAGTCGTTCATGCGCTTCAGGAGGGCATCTTTGCGGTTCGCTAAGGAGCAGCGCAGGGCTTCGGGGCTGGAGAGGGCACGTTTATGCAGGTGAAGAACAGCCCACCCTGCCAGGGTTTGAATTTGTTTTCTCGCTTCTTTGGCATTCTCCATAATGAGATTGCCATAATGCTTAACGCCATCAATCACCTCCAGCTCTTCACTGCTGGGGCGGATCACCTTTTCAGCTTGATCGCGGGTGGGGAATGGACAAGCAGAGGGGCCTTCACGCAACCATTCTTCTACGTCGATTCGCCGCCTTTGGACAATGTGATTACGAGCGATTTCGGTGTGGATCAGCGGGTCATGAAGCGGACCTGTAACTGCATCCACATCCAGAAGACGGATCAGGCTGGCAAAGGAGTCCGTGTAGCCGTTATGGGGGGTGGCGGTCAACAGCAAAAGATGTTTGATATGCACTGATTGGGCGACATCCTGCGCCAGGTCCCAGCGGTCTTTGCTGAAGGAATAATCAGCGCCAACCTGATGGGGCTTAGCCACCTGGTGGGCTTCATCAATAGTGACGATATCCCAGGTGGTATCCAGAAGGAGGTTCTTAACCTCGGTGGCTTTGGCATAATCCACGGAGACGATAAAAGCGTCGTGAAACTCAAGCAGATTAGCCCCTGCAGGCAAGTCCTTTTCGAGCTTACGCCGATTCTCACGCGAGTAAATTTGGGCGTCGATATGAAAGAAATACGCCAGGGCTTCTCGCCATTGTTCACGCAAGCTGGCCGGGCAGATCACCAGCAAACGCTTGGCCAGCCCTCGCTGGCGCAACTCCTGGATGATCAAGCCGGCTTCGATTGTCTTGCCCAAGCCGACATCATCGGCGATCAACATGCGCACCCGTTCTTGCTCTAAAGACATCACGACCGGCACAAGCTGGTAGGCGACTGGAATTGCCCGGGAGAATTGCAGCGAGCGCAAGGGGGTGGTGCTGTTGACCATGCTCAGGCGAAAAGCGTCCAGCATCAGCTTCTGATCCTGCGGCTTGCCGATATGGTCAGGTGAGGGGGCTGAGAGGTTGCCAGTCGTCACTGTTTCAAGCGGAAGGTAGAGCCTGGTTTGATTG
>JAKPNN010000047.1 GCA_029548365.1 Chloroflexota bacterium | reverse complement strand
TCCATCCGCATTCGTGTATGTCCTGAATAATATACTGTTTGCATCAATGTATGCTAACGGGGAGGGTGACGCATGCCCATCCCGCCATATACCGGCCAGCTGACGCATCTCTGCCTGGAACAAATGCTTCTGAGGCGGGTTTAAACCATGGGCGATATACGAAGCCAGGCATACGTCAAACCCCTTTACAGGGGAAGGCAGTCCGCTATTGGTATCGGAAAGTACGCAGTATGTGGCGTCAGGTTTTACCCGTTTTTTCGCCTGGCGCAGCATTCCAAGAGAGGCATCTGCACTGGTGACCTGGTACACGCTGTCGCGCAGAGCGCTGGCTATGGTTCCCGTGCCGCAACCGATGTCCAGAATGGAGCGGAAATCTGCGAGGACCTCTTTTAAGGGCGGGCACTGATAGATATTAAGCTAATTTTTGTACAGAAAACGGAAAGTACGCCCGTAAATGGGGCGATTACGTCAAACAGGTGTGAGGATCCATCCAGATCTGACTTTGCTTGCAAGGTTAATCTGTCTTTTGACGAATTTGGCTGACGGGCATGCTGCGCTCAATGTTCCCGACTTCGTACAGTGCGAAAGCCTGCGGCTCTGCCGCTTTTGACTGCCGAACGAGATAACGCACCATCAACAGCTGCGACCCCTGGGTTTCGCCGGGGAGTTGGGCAGCCAGGGAGGCCAGCCAGGGTTGATAGGAGCGCGCAGCCAGGAACACCGGGCGGTTGTTGAGGTTAGGGATTGCCTTCTGCAGGTCGGATAAAATCTGGGGATCATTGGCTTCGGGTGAAAGAACAGGCTGCGCCCAGACCCCTTTAGGACCGTAATCCAGGTCTGCATAGCCAATCAATTCACCCTCAGGCTGGTAGAGCACCAAGCCGAGCGCCGCTTTGCGCGTGAGTGGTTCGATCGGCTGGAACAATCCCGGAACAACACCGCGGTAGAGGGATATCATAGCGCGCATGTCATTCGCATTCCAAGTGCGCCAGGGATATTCAGTTTTTTTGTCTTCCAAGATGGTTGGTGCCAGGCGGAAAATGGTTTGGTTTGCCCAGGTTATAAATCCAGCTTTCTTAAAGCCAGGGAGATGGGGGGAGTCCGTGGGTAAATCACAGGTGATATAGTAGGTGCCCCAATTGCCGGCATTGGCGATCAGGTTTTCAAGTAAACAAGCGATGTCGCTTTGATCTGTATCAGCGAAAGCGCCAAGGAAGGTCAGTTGCCCCTGTGTTTCATCCATCCTGCTGATCACCTGGGCGTAGCACGGACGCTCCGGGTCGTTATCACAATAGGCAGTATACTGCTCCACGGGTGGAGAAATACTGTGCATCAGATTTCTTAGAGTAAAAGGCTCTCCCCGCGTGACCAGGCGCAGATAATCGAGGCTCTGCAGCAGTTCGGTCCGGCGCAAGATGACCGAAAGGTCGATGGGATTCAGCCTGTGGATTCCGATTTTGCCAGCTCCAAGAAAAACTGATGAAAACGCAGATCGTTGGTGAGCTCAGGGTGAAAGGATGTGGCGAAAAGTTTGCCTTGCCGGGCTGCGATCGCACGCCCATCGGGCAGGCTCAGCACTGCACGA
>JAKPNN010000017.1 GCA_029548365.1 Chloroflexota bacterium | reverse complement strand
CCCAGTTCTGCGCAAGTTTCCTCAAAATGCTTTTTGAATTCGCTGCCCCCATCCACCTGAACCGCTTTGACCGGGAAAGGCATCCTTTTGATCACCGTGGATAAGAAGGCTTTCGCATTCGCAGAAGATGCGCTTGGAAAGGTTTCAATCACATCCCAGCGTGAAATCACATCTCGAGCGGTGAAGTGTTTGAAGTGGATCTGGGGGAAAGGGTGCATATCTAACGTATCAATCTGTACCAGATCGCCCGGCTCATCGACCCGATAATCCTTGGGTTTGCGGATCGCATAGGGCCTTTTAGGCCGTCTTTTGGTGTAACGGGGTCTATAAAGCACGATTTCTTTCAGATACCCCCGCTGTTGGATGTATTTCAAGATCCGTCCGATGGTGGATACCGATAGGTTTGTCCCTTCTCTCCTGGCCAATACAGCTAATTTCTCCTTCCCCCAGCGAGGATACAACGCTCTCAACTCCTGAATAAGGGTGATTTCTTTCAACCCCCACTGACGTTGTCTCACACGCTTTGGCCTGCGGCTGCGCTGTTCTAATCCCTTGAGACCTTCGCTTTCTAACCTCCCATTCCAACGGTACAGGGTGGCTCGTGAAATTCCCATAGCCTCAGCTGCCTTTCCTCCAGGCAGCCCTTGTTGTCTGAGGGCTTGCCAGGCCATCACCATCCTCAGCCGATATTTGGCTTCCTCGCTCAGCTTGATTGGCGAACGTTTGGCTAGCTGGTAAAATTGTCTTTGCAGATAGATCTGCCGCATCGGGGCACCTCCTTTGTTGGTTTTCCACCCTTAAGGATCTCCCCGATGTGTTTTTTTATCTACACCTGTGTCTCATATGGTTCTGAACTTGCTCAGCAAAATCAGCAGTCCACTTCAAATTATTTAATCAGCGTGGAAATTGTCCTGAATTGCGGATGGGTCGAAGTGCGGATCAGCTCAAACAGCGCGTTTTCCACACTGCTCACCGTCGCACCGGCATCATGCAGGCGCGCCAACGCCACTTGCTGATTCTCCGCTGTGCGCGAAAATACACCGTCGCTGATGGCGTGCACCTGGTAACCCGCATCCAGCAGGTCTAACCCGGTCTGCAATACGCACACATGCGCTTCAATACCCGTTAACAGCACCTGGTTGCGCCCGCTTTGACGTAAAGCCAGCAGGAAAGCAGGTTCTCGCAGGGCGCTGAATACCGCTTTGGAGATCACCTTCACATCGCCCAACACCTCGACCAGTTCTGGCGGCATGGGACCCAGTTTTTCAGGCACCTGTAATGTGGGCAAAATTGGCACTCCCAGCGCCTGGCAGCCTTTGATCAAACGCAGGACATTGGGTACGACCAGCTCTCGCCGATGGACGATCTCTGCCAGCCGCACTTGGAAATCAACCAGGACCAGCACAGATTCTTCAGTGTTCAACATATGACCTCCATTTTAATTCCGGACTATCGAATTATACCGCGCCCAAGTTTGTCGTACTGCTTACCTTGTGGAGGTGTGACTCGGACGATACTTGATGATTATGTGAGAAACAGACAAACGGCCTTCCACACCGACCGCGTGCTGTGTCAATCCAGCGTTGTGATGGATCACCTGCCGGATAACAACTGCATCCACCTGATGGTCAGCTTCCCGCCCCACAACGCCCAAAAAGAAGGGGGCGTACTGGGCCCGGTTCACCCTACGTCAACTGCTTCTGACAGGCGCCTGATGGCGTTTTCAATATAATCACTGCTCTCAATCACCACCCGAATTGCACCCTGCGGACAAGCTTCCACACAATTGCTGCACCCCCGGCAATCATCACTGATCCGGGCGCGCCCGTTTTCGAGGGTGATTGCATTTACAAAGCACACGCCATCTGCGCACACCCCGCACCCGACGCAGTCATCGGTGACCTCAACGACAACGCCCGGCATACGTTCGATTTTTTGTTGTAGCTTGGGCGACAGGTGCGGCAGAAAACGAAACAAGCAACAACACGGGCAGCAATTACAAATGGTCATCAACTTGGTGTAGGGCTTAACGCCCATCCAGACCGCGTCGATCTTGTCCCGGCCGATCAGGTGCACCAGTCCGACCTCTCGGGTATGCTCAAGATGAGCCAGTGCGGTTTCTTTATCCACCAGGCGACCCAGTTTCGGGTTAATTTCCAGGACCGCCTCACCCAGGAAGATGCACCCCAGGTTATGATCATAATCCTGACAATTGGCTGCCTCACGGCAGATGCAGGCGTTCATCAAGAAGATATATTTCGATTCATTAATAAAGTGTTCTACCACTTCAGAAGGGGCAACGATATTTTTCTGATCTTCAATCGCTTCATTGATGATCACCCGGTCCTTGGGCAGGTAGAATAAGGCGTCCCCGTTGTGATGCCCGTTAAAAAGAGCGCGCTCCATCACCCGGCCGATCAGGGGCCATTTGGTCATCTCTGCACCTAAATATCGCAGACCAAAACTCTTCTTTAATAAATTTACAAACCACATCGGTGTGGCCATACGTACTCCTCGATGATCGGTCGTCACTTCTTGCGACCCGGCTTATAGCGTAAAACAACCCGATCATTCTACGCTATCTTATGGATTAAGCGCACGATGCTCAATTATAACGGATATTTTCCCGATCATTACCCAAGACGCCCTCAACCGAATCCGCGTGAATGATCATTCGCGGGAACCATTTTTTTTATATGAATTCAGATTATTGAAAAGCAAAGTAAAATCAATAGTATGCGTCGGACGTTGCCAGTTTACCTCTTGCTGCTTGCATTGATCCTTGCGGGCTGTCACATGCCCACCCGCGCGCCGGAAGGCATCCCAACCCTTTCCATTGTGGAAGTGCCTGGCAGCACTCCCACAATGTCTGTACCCACGCTGCCTGTCCTCTCCCCTACACCCACAACCCCAACAGAACGCATCCAGCTCATCGCCACAGTGTGGGAAAGTTTGCCCCGTGCGCCCGTTTTGATGTACCACCGCTTTGACCCACGCGCAGGCGCCTATTCATCGCGTTATGTAACCAGCCTGACCGACTTCGACCAGCACCTGCACGCCCTGTACGAGGCGGGCTTTTCCCTGGTTTCGCTTGATTCCTGGCTGCGGGGTGTGATCCACCTGCAGGAAGGCCGACGACCTTTGATCATCACCATTGATGATCTGTTTTATGCTGATCAAATATCGCTGGACGATTCGGGTAACCCCGCCCCCTATTCGGGTCTCGGTCGCTTATGGTCCTTTTCGCAAGAATATCCAGATTTCAATCTCGCAGCAGCCCTATTTTTTAACCTGGGCGATAAAGGCTATTTAAACGACTATTCAAATGGCGCATTCAACATTAAAGAAGGCTGGCGCGAAGCACGCGCCCGCGCAATCGCCTGGTGTATCGAAAACGGCGCTCTGCCGATGAACCATTTATACGAACACCCTTTTCTAAACCAGATCTCTCCATCTGAAATTCAATATCAACTGGAGGAAAACGACCGGGCCCTGCGCCAGGCTCTGACATCCATCAACAGGGAAGACCTGATCGCCGGTTTGCCCAATGTCATCGCACTGCCATATGTGGTCTGGCCTGAAACAGAAGCTGGCAAACAGGTACTTTATAATTACACCAACCCCGAAGGCGCTCCGGTCGCAGCCATTATCGAGGGCGACTATGATGGCGGCACACGGTTGGCCCAGGCGCCCTTTGCCGATGATTATTCTCGCTGGCATATTCCGCGCATCACGGCCTCATCGAGCGCAATTGAAGGCATCATCAGCAGAAAAGATGATATACCAGTCGCAAGAACCTGCGATTTAGGAGAGGTATGGCTCAACCCGCATCTGCTGCCTGAAGCCATCTCAACCGCAATCCTCGCCCGGGTTAAGGATGGTTCCTGCACCGATGGTTATTATATTGTTCATCAATGGGTGTTTTTCGTCCAGGGAAATGAGGTGATCCAGTTTTCGCCGTAATTTAATCGAAGCAAAAATCTCCCGGCTGTTTATTAAGCAGTGATCTTCAAGTCAAGGAAGGTTGTCCATGTTTGTTTACCTCAGCAAATTGCTCCCGCTCTTCATCTACCCCCTGGGTTTGATCTCTTTGTTCATCATCCTGGCGCTAATCGTCAATAAACGGAAACGTTTACAGCGCGGGTTAATGATCGTCACGTTGATCATCCTGTGGCTGGCAGGCAACCGCTGGGTCAGCTTTGGTTTGGCTCGCTCACTGGAATGGCGCAACCTGCCCTTGCAGAACATCCCCACTGCAGAAGTGATCGTTCTGCTGGGCGGCGGAACTGAACCAAGTGATCCGCCGCGAGCCATGGTTGAGGTGAATTCCGCCGGCGACCGGGTGCTGTATGCAGCCTATCTCTACCAGCAGGGCACCGCACCGGTAATCCTGGTGAGCGGCGGAAATCTGGGGTACGTTTCAGCCAGGAATTCCACTCCGGCCGAGGATATGACCGAATTGCTGATCTTAATGGGCGTACCAGCAGACGCCATCTGGCAGCAACCCGATTCTCAGAACACCTACGAAGATGCCCTGTACTCCTCTAAAATCCTGGCTGAAAACAAGGTCACTGAGGTCATCCTTGTCACCTCAGCACAGCACATGCCTCGCTCTAAAGCGCTTTTTGAAAAACAGGGAGTCACAGTCATCCCAGCCCCGGCGGACTTTACCGTCACCGAGCACAACTGGCATGCAACGTTTAATCCCAACCTGGGCGAGTTTGTGATTAACCTTTTCCCCACCGCCAGCGCGCTGAGCCTCACCACCAATGTGGTTAAAGAATACCTGGGAATGCTCATTTACAACCTGCGCGGCTGGCTCTAACCTCATTCCATCTGGTATGCGATGCTGACAGTCCCGGGTCCGGTATGCGCCCCGATGACCGGGCTGACAAAGGTGGTGACCGTCTCAATCGGCTTAAAACGTTCAACCGCCTGGACCAACAACGCCTGGGCTTCCTCTTCTGCCGCGGCATGAAAAGCCGCGATGCGTACGCCCTTGCTACCTGCGATATCCCGTTCCACCAGGTCCAGCATTCGGGCTAACGCCTTTTTCCGCGAGCGCACAGATTCCACCAGCTCAATTTTACCTTCCTTGAGTTCCATGATCGGTTTGAGGTCCAGCGCAGAACCCAGCAAGCGTTTGGCTGTATTGATGCGCCCACCCATATGGAGATATTTAAGGTCGTCAACCATGAAATAGACCCCGATTTTGGAGTACACTGCCTCAGCCATAGCTTGGCATTCCTCCAGGCTGGCGCCCGCTTGCGCTGCCCGGGCTACCTTCATCACCATAAATCCCAGTGGCATCGCCACCAGATGGGAATCAACGACCGCTATCGGCGCACCAGGGAAAGCATCCTGGGCTTGCAGAGCAGAATCGACTGTGCCTGAAATCCCGCTCGAGATCAGCATCGCCAGGACGGCATAGCCCTCGTCCAACAGGCGTGAAAACAGGCTGGCAAATTCACCCACCGACGGCTGACTGGTGGTGGGGAGAATGTTCGCCTCAGCCAGGCGCGCGTAAAATTCTTCCGAGCGAATATCGACCCCATCCCGGTACATGTCCTCACCCCACAGCAGGGTCAGGGGAATAACGTGAATACCCAATTCATCAACCAAATATTCCGGCAAATAAGCGGTACTATCCGTGATAATTGCAACCTTTCTCATCAATACTCCTTTATGAATCAAAATCAAAAATAATATCGCCAAATTATGACTGTGATAATTATAACTGAAATTGCATCGGGAGTATGAATTGTGAAGCCCATGCTTTCAGCCACCATGCAGGTGCAATTCACAGAAAAGGGTTACCTTTTCTGGTTTCTCCAGCCCTGGCAAGCTTTTAAACTTAATTCATGGGAATAGCCTCTGCATAGCTTCAGGAGCATACCTGGCTGTGACCTCAGAAGAAATCCCATTGATTCGGCAAATTTCTTCATAGAGTTCAGCGCTGGGACGGCGCACCCGTACCTGGGTCTCCTGGTCCAGTTCCCACAGGCCAAACCGCTGCGACCAGCCGCGTTCCCATTCGAAATTATCCACCAGCGTCCAGTAAAAATATCCCTCCACCGGGTAATTATCGTTGATCACCCGCCACAAGGCATGCAAGTGCTCCACAAGATAACGCGGACGCAGCACATCTTCGCGATCTTCAACCCCGTTTTCAGTGATAATCATTGGCACCCCGAATTGATGTCCCCACTTCACGCACTCAATCAGGCCCTGCGGGTCATGCGCGATGAACCCGGTTTCACTCAGCAGAGAACCCTGTCGGAAAAAGCGCCGCGCAAAAAACTGATCGGGCGCAAATGGATTAAATCGCACATGCTCGCAGGTGTAATAGTTCAAACCCAAAAAATCCTGTGTTCCGGAAACCCGGTCTAATTTCTGCTTTTTACCCAGAGCCTTGAACACGCCCGTTTGTAGTGTCTGAATAAACACATCGTTGAACAGGTGGTGGTGAAGTTTTGTCATCCAGCGATCCCAGGGCAGTTGGCTGGCAGGTTTGAAACCCCGGTAATTGATCGCGGTTCCAACCCGCGCCTCGGGTTGCAGTTCGTGAATCACATGGTAGGCGCGGGCGTGCGCCAGGACCATATGTCGCAGCACACGCAGCGCAGTTTTTATATCCTGTTTCCCGGGCGGGAAAACGCCATCGATATACGCGCTGAAGGCAAACACATTGGGCTCGTTAATCGTCACCCATAAATTGCAGTAAGGCTTCAGCGCAGCTACTGTTTTTTCTACAAGTTTTGTAAACAGCTCGATGATCCCTTCGTTCTCCCATCCACCCATCTCTGCCACCCATAAAGGTTCGCTGAAGTGATGCAAGGTCACCATCGGCATCATCTTACGATCCTGCAAACCGATCAACATCTCACGGTAACGGTCCAGCGCGTTTTCATCCCAGCGGTCTGGCGCCGGTTGAATGCGGCTCCATTCGATCGACAACCGATGCGCGTTCTGTGCGCTCGCCTGGGCGCGATCGAAGTCTTCACGCCAGCGTCCGCCCCACCAATCGCAAGCCAAACCCGATCGGTCACGATTTAAAATACGGCCTTCTTCCTGCTCCCAGGCAAACCAGGTATTGTTCGTGTTATGCCCCTCAACCTGGTGCGCTGCCGTAGCGGTGCCCCACATAAAGTCCTTTGTGAAATAATAAGTGCCTTTTGCCATAGTGCTTCACCTCACCAAACGATCGCCAAGAATTTATATACTTTTTCTGTGCCTGCTGTCATACGGCAATTTTACCCTTGAGCTGGGAAATTCCGTCGATCAAATCTCCTGGTGCTTTTAATAACACGGATCAGGAATTAAAGAAAGTGTAATTGTCAACAAAGTAATTGGGCGTGCGGAAATTATCGAAGGGGGGAGCGAAATGGTCGGAGCCGGAGAGGATGGCATACTGCCCTACGGGCGGGGTCCACGCGGGGATGAGCTGACCGGAAGGCGAGAAGAAACGCCCCTGGGTATCCATTGAAACGGTGGGAAAGGTGGGATCGGGAGCTTCGTAAAAAGTGAGCCTACGGTTTGAATCAACTTGAGATAGGACAGGGCGCAAATTCACCGTCCCCAGATTCATCAATGATTGGACTTCTTCTAAGGCGGTACGATTGTCATCACTAAAGGGGCACGCCTGAACACCTGTGGATAAGGTGTGGATCGATGTGAAGAACTGGCCTAAACCTGTGGATATGCTGTGGAGAATTTGTCCTGTATCTTGCACGGTGACGATTCTGAAATAGGCAACAGGGGTAAAACCGGTGGTCACGGCTGTGGTGGACTTCCAGGCGCCATCATAGTACTTGGCGACCATCCCGACCTGGTTGAAGCTGCGGTTTTCATCCAGGCGGGCGGAGAAATTATCGGTGGCGTGGTTGGCGGATGCTCGGATCACTGCCCAGTAATTGGTATTGGCTGAGAGGGATACGGGAGGATCGAAGGTGAACTTTGTCCAGGTGAATCCCTGGGGAATGGTTGATCCAGCGATATTAGCTGAAGCGCCCAGGACTGTGGCTGTGGGATTGGTGCCATCAGAGGTGGTGATTTGGCAATAGACGTTAGCAGCAGGGGAGTTGTTTTTACGAATGAGGAAATAGGCGTGCTTTACGGATCCATCTGAGAGGGAAGTAAAGTGCTGTGCGAGGCGTTGGGACGTGGCGGTGGCAAAGATCTGTGTGCCGGGGCCGGGTCCAGGGCGCCCAACAGTGCAGCCGAGACGACCAGGTCGTCATGCACCAGTTCGCCTGAGGCCAGGTTTCGGGTGCCATCAGGAACACCCCAGCGGATGCGTTTGTCGGGTCCGGTCTGGATCTCATACTGGCAGTGCGCTAACTGGTTGAAAAACAGCGCCTGCAGTTCATTCAATGCATCGGGACCCTCTGCAGCGGGTGTGTGATCCTGCAGGCGACCGCTGTCGATCAATGCCAGGAACGCCCAACCAAGGTCGGATTTGGTCTTACTGCTGAAGGTGAAGGGAATCACCCGTGCTCCCAGCACCTGGATGAGGAATGAGGTCAGCCCCGCGCCCACGCCGGTTGCATCGCACACCAGGTATCGGATCGACCAGTCCGCAGCCAGGCGCGTGATCTCAATGAACAGGCTGCTGTGCTTCACTCCCACCCACAACCGCCGGTGGACGATCCGGTAGGTCGGCAGGGGACAATCCGTGTTGACCATCGTCGTCAGGTCCACCTGCGCAATCGTCAGCGCGGTAGCATCGCGAGCGCTCGTGACCCGCAAAATCTCGCCCAATCCGCCCCCCTCATCCTCGCCGGCCAGGTCCAGCGTCATTACGTACAACTGCCCGGGGCGGGCGGTCAACTGGGGCGGGTGCGCTCCCCGCAGCAAAGCCATCCGCTCGGGCGAAAACAACCCGCCCTCGGCGTCGAGATCCTCGGAATAATACTGGGTGCGCACCATGGGGTGATTGCGCCCCAACCGCCCCACCTGCTCGGCTACGAACCTGCCGTAAGCGGGCACCTCGCGGGCCACATCGGCGCAATCCAGCCTCCAAACACGTTGGATGCCGTCCTGCTGCTGTGATTCCAGCGCGGCGGCTTCCTCCCGCGAAAGCAGTGTGTTCGCCGTCCAGGCGGTGCCCCACAATACCCGCGTGGCATGCGTGGAGGCCGCCATCGGCGCGATTTCCTTATCGAATTTGTCGGTCTGGATATCCTGAGCTTCATCGATCGAGAGCAGCAGATCAGCCGTGGCGCCGACGATATTGGACGTGGGCGAACCCGATAAAAAAGTCAGCCGCGCCCCCTCCACCTGGTAGATATGCCCGTGATGCTTTTTCCAGCGGTCTTTGATGACGACATTGGCGTTCAGCACCGCCTCCAGCCGGGACATGGCATTGGCAGCCTGCGGCTTCCACGTCGGAGAGACCTGCACCATCCCGGAACGCTGGCACGAAAACAGCGTCAGCAGATAAGCCTGTAACTGCGCCTGGAGCTCGTTCTTACCCGACTGGCGCGGCAGGATCACCACGAAGGTCAGTCCCAGGCTCTCGATCACCGAGCGCACCACAGCCCGCGCCACATCGACCTGGTAGCTGCGCAACTGCAGTCCGCTGGTATAGCTTGCAAAGTGAACCACGTCTCGAGCCAAAATCTGCAACCGGGGATCCAATTCAGCCAAGCTAACCTCCTAAAAAAGCCTTGATCAACGCCACCAGCGACATCAAGCCCGAGCTGCCCGAAGCCAGCCCGGAAAAGAGTTTGAACTGCGTCACGCCCTCGGTGGCTGCTCGTAGGCGCATCTCATGGTCGCGCATGCACTCCTCCAGCAGCGTCAGGCGTTGATGGAACAAATCGGTCTGGTATACCACCTTCGCCTCCAGCGATTGAATCTGCGCCGAGAGCAAGTCGGTAGCGTGCTTCATTTGCTCGGTCAGCAATGCATACAGCCGTTCATCCATGCGACCCCCGCTCGCCGGCGGTGGCGCCGCGCAGCTCTTCCAGAACGGCAGCCATACTGCGGGTCAGCGCATCGCCCAAATCATCCGCCCCACCAGCCTGCAATTGCCGCTCTGCCTGGATAACCCGCGCCAGGCGTGTTACACTCAACCCCAGAACACGCAGCGCCTCCGCCAGGGCTTTGCTGTCATCAGCCTCCTGGCTGACGCGTTCAAAAAAGCGTCGCATCACCGTGCGCAGCATGCCGATCTCACCGCGCAGTGAATCGCCCAGGGCACGGTCCAGGTCGGCCAGTTCGGCGCGGGTAAAGTGGTGGCTGTAAAAGTCAGACGGGTCGCCAGGTTGTGCTTTGCTCGTCATCAGGTGAAAAAACCTCCAGGTCTAAAATATCTTCCAATTGGAAGAGAACGGTCCGGGCGCCTCGCAAAGCGCTATAAAGGGAATGGGTCAGGGCTTGGGTCACCCGGGCCGTTCGTGGATAGAACGCATGTTCTAGCGTGGTTATATGATAGCAGGGAACAGGTGGGAATTCAATCCGTCAAAAGCGGCGAGTTTAAGGGGAATTCTTGCCGCAAGCGGCAGATTTAGCTGATCCCGCTTCGCGCAGCACTCCCTGTGCCCTGCAAGAGCTTTGGAGCGTCTGCGCTCGGGGACTGCGAAGCGGGCAGCGGGTCATGTATGGGATGCAATTTGGCACATGTTGAATAAAGCCTTGGGGGGCTGAAG
>JAKPNN010000013.1 GCA_029548365.1 Chloroflexota bacterium | reverse complement strand
AGCATTGCATCTCAAGCGTCTTGATGGTCATCTGCAGCATCGACAGGTTCATCTTGAGCCAGCTTTCGACTGTCTTGAGATCGACCAGCCGTTTTTCAAGTTCGTCAACGTCGAAAGTCGGGGTAACCATACCTGGCAGCGAAAAGCCCATTTTTTCCCAGAGGTTTTGGGCGAAGTCCATCGGGTTGTTTGAATCAGTGCTGTTCGCCATGTCTTAACTCCAGTCGTTGAAATGAATTTATCTTAACGTAAAACTTTGCTGCTTGATGTTCCTGATGCCAGGAATGGTGCCAGGGGAGAGTAATCATAACCCTATTTTCATTGGCTACCATGGTCAAACTGCATGTTATCTAAAGTCAAGTCTGGATCAGTCCGGATCAGGTGAGCTTTCCTGACGAAGACGCTTCGTCAGTGCACTCCTGAATTTCTCACCCGTCGACAGCGTTGGCCTAATGCTCCCGTTGGCGCAGTCAGCACCGGTAGCAGTAAAGACAGGTTTGTCTCGCATCGTCAATCTCGACAACGCTGCTGGCTGCAACTCCCGGGACGGGAAAACTGTTGCTGATGAACAGACTTCCCGAGGGCATTTCAAGCTTGACCTTTTCCCATAGCGCTGGCATCGGGGCCGGGGAGAGAAAAGCGTAAACGACATCGTACTCCGCGAGGCTGGTGCGCCAGATGTCCCCCCAGCACCACTTGCAGTTAGGCAAACCGGCAGTGCGCAGATAGCCGGCCAGCCAGGTGGCGGGGGCATTTTCGACACCGGTGAGTTGTGCCTCCGGTAGTGCTCTGGCCAGTGGGCACAGTACGCTGCCGATGCCTGCTCCGAGGTCTAAAAAGCGCTTGCCCGGACGCTCTGAAATGAGTTTTGCAAGGGCGGCTGCCGTATCCTTGCTGGATAGGAAAAGCGGAATCTGGTCAGTTATTGCGCCGCGATACACAAGTAACAGCATGATGAAGGCCAGCAAAAACCAGCCAGGCTCAATCGACAGCGCGGCAATACCCCAGGCCAGTGGAGCGAACAGCATATGGATCAGCCTCCACCACCAGGGTTGGCGTGTGAGGCTGGCCAGCAGCAGGGCGACTGCCCCAATGGTTAGCGCGGTTGCCGGCCAGGGCAGTGTTTCATTACGGATGCCGAAGTATGGCCAGGCCAGTGAGAGCACCACGAATGCTGCGGCGCACTGCAAGGTCAATTGGCGTAGATGCGCACGGGTCTGCGGGATCGCTTGCTGATCGGCGCCTGAGTCTGATTCAGGGGGGAGGGTAGACAAAATTCCTTGCTCCTAAGTTGGGCTCCCTATTGTATTCGCGGGCCATGTTGATGCATTTGAAATCCATTCTATAAAAGTGTCTGATATGAATTTGTCGGCACGATTTCTGCTATAATGCTGGCCGATCCGAAAAAAACTGTTTGACAATCCTACCCTGGCACGTCAAAATTTCCGGTTGCGAGTTGGAGGGATACCCAAGCGGTCAACGGGATCAGACTGTAAATCTGACGGCTCTGCCTTCGAAGGTTCGAATCCTTCTCCCTCCACCAAAATGCCGCTGAATGAGGTTTTGACTGGTTGTGCTGCGGGTTAATGGTTGCGCGGGTGTAGCTCAATGGTAGAGCTGAAGCCTTCCAAGCTTAAGACGAGGGTTCGATTCCCTTCACCCGCTCCACTTTGCTTCTGAGAATTTGATTTGTGTTGCTAGCAGGATGCCCATGTAGCTCAGTGGTAGAGCACTCCCTTGGTAAGGGAGAGGTCGGCAGTTCGATCCTGCCCATGGGCACCAAGGTTTATGGTTTGAAGGTTTTTTCAACATCTAACGTTTAGAGGTACCGGCAATGGCTAAGGCAAAATTTGAACGGACGAAGCCGCACGTAAACGTCGGCACGATTGGTCACGTAGACCATGGCAAGACCACGTTGACGGCGGCGATCAC
>JAKPNN010000007.1 GCA_029548365.1 Chloroflexota bacterium | reverse complement strand
GACAAATGGTCGGATTGGCGCTGGCAGCTCAGCCATCGCCTGAATTCAATTGAGGATTTCGAGCAGATCCTTACGCTAACTGAAAGCGAGCATCAGGCGCTTTTCCAGGTTGGGCTTTTTCGGGTGGACATTACGCCCTATTTCGCGTCATTAATCGACCCCGAAAACCCGCTGGACCCGATTCGCAGGCAGATCCTGCCAACGGCTGCTGAGATTCTGCCCTTCACCGGGGAAATGGAAGATTCACTCTCAGAAGACGCTCACTCACCGGTGCCGGGTTTAGTGCATCGCTACCCCGACCGGGTTTTGATGCTGGTCACAACCCAGTGCGCCAGTTACTGCCGCTATTGCACACGTTCTCGCATCGTGGGTGACCCCACCCAATCCTTTTCTTCCAGTGACTTTGAGGCGCAACTCGACTATCTACGCCGAACACCCCAGGTGCGCGATGTGCTCCTCTCCGGTGGCGATCCCCTGACCCTGGCGCCCAAGGTCCTTGAACGCTTGCTGACTGCCTTACGAGAAATCCCCCACATTGAGATCATCCGCATCGGTTCCCGCGTCCCGGTCTTTATGCCCCAGCGCGTCACCGACGAACTGTGTGAACTGCTGCAAAGATTTCACCCGCTGTGGTTAAACATCCACGTCAACCATCCCAACGAAATTACCGCTGAGCTGGCGGACGCGTGCGACAAACTGACCCGAGCAGGCATTCCCCTCGGTAACCAATCCGTTCTTTTGGCAGGTGTCAACGACGACCCGGCCATTCAACGCAAGTTGGTCCACGACCTGGTGCGCCTGCGGGTCAGGCCGTATTATCTCTACCAGTGCGACCTTGTCCAGGGCGTCGGTCACTTCCGCACACCGATCGGTAAGGGCATTGAAATCATCGAGTCACTGCGCGGTCACACCTCAGGTTTCGCTGTGCCCACCTATGTGGTGGATGCCCCCGGCGGCGGTGGCAAAATTCCCCTCACCCCCAATTACATCCTCAGTTATTCAGATCACAAAGTCGTATTACGTAATTACGAGGGGTTCATCACCACTTATATTGAGCCAACCGAATATCAACCCATCGATCCCTCCTTAACAACGTCCTTCAAGGGTGAAATCCTCGAGCCCGGGCAGAGCGGCGTCGCTGGCTTGCTGGCAGGCGACGCCATGTTCCTCAAACCCACGGGTTTTGACCAGCTCCATCAGCGCGGCGGTGAGCCTCATCGCCTGCGCGATCGCACTGAAAAATGGGTGCCCCGCGGCATCGGCGACGGTAAATCATCGGAGGATTCCGAAGCCTGATCAGCCACACCATAAGATGAATGATCCCGAGCGAGTGTTACCGCCCGGGATTTTTTATTCCTGAAACACCACAATCACGGTGAGAATGATGATCGTTTTATTTTTCGACCTTCGCAAACGTCATTTCTCAATTAATAATCAGGGTTCTGATTTTCCCATCACAACCTGGACTCGAACAAAAAACGATTGTTCGACTTCATTCGTACAATTCCCATCAGTTGCCACTTGATATGATGTAAAATATGGGTGATGTATTCACCTGTGACCAAGGAAACCCCATGCCTGAACGCCATATTGATTTACTGCTGCTGATCATCGTCTCTCGATCCCAGTCAAAAAAATTGATCGCCAACCTCAACAGGCAGCATTTTTACTTCACCGTTATCGATAGCAGCAGCAGCCTTTTCCAGGAGCCAACAGTGTGTCTTCTGATGGGATTAAATCATTCCCGGATCGACGCGCTGAATCGTTTAATCAACAAATACTGCCAACCCTACCGGAAATTCATCCCGGTTCAGATGCGGGGCATCGGGGAACTCAGCCAGTTGCCTGTGATCGAATCGATAGAAGGCGGTGCGACTATTTACGGTATGCCCGTTGAACGCTTTGAACAGATCGGGGGGAAGCCGTGAAAATAATTTACGCCATCATTCATGAAAAAGACATCGGGCTTGTGATCGAAACCCTGATCGAACACGGCTACACCGTTACCCGCATGGCAAGCACGGGCGGGTTTCTGCGTTTGGGAAACATCACGCTTTTAATTGGGGTCGAACCGGACAAGGTGCCAGCGGTGATCGCGCTGCTTAAGGAATGCTGCACCCCTACCCATCCCAATCAGTATGCTGCGACCATCTTTGTAGTTGATATGCCCGTTTTTAGAAAACAATAGGCAATTCGCGATAAGCCATGAGAATTAACCAATTACGGGACCAAGCTGTACGCATCCGGCATACAATAACCCGCTTCACCAGGGGCGGCGCCTGGGCTGCTGTCTTATCAGCCAGCCAGCAGCGCAACCTGACCCTGTTTTTCTATGATGGTCTTTTTGCTGCCGCCAGCGATAAGATCATTTTGACTTACTTGACGATTTACCTGTTAACGCTGGGTATCACGCGGCAACAGATTGGCTTTCTCAGCTCCATCAGCAGTTTCTCCAACGCGCTGCTGCTGCTGCCAGCTGCTTTTCTGGTTGAACGGTCTGGAAGGCGCAAAGAGATCACAACCACAAGCGCCATTGTCAGCCGCTTGATGGTATTCCTGATGGCATTGCTGCCCTTTTTCCTGCTGGGCACGTCAGCCCTGGTGTGGATCATGCTGGCATTGGTGGTCATTCGAGAGGCAGCGAATAATTTTGCCTACCCGGGTTGGATTGCCCTCATCGGAGACATCGTGCCGATTGAAGGTCGGGGACGCTATTTTGGTTCCCGTAATTTCATCATGGGTCTCGCCGGAATGCTGGTTACTCTGCTGATGGGAGAATTCATCACCCGCATTGGCGAACCCCTGGGTTACCAGGTGGCTTTCCTTGTAGCGGCATTCTTGGCAGCTATTGCAATTTTCTTTTTCAACCGCATCAGAGATCCCCTTGCCGTTGAAAATATCGACCGACAGCCTGGCGATGGGGTCAGCGTCTCTTTTCGCGACAATCTGCACAGCATTATTTCTTCGTTTAAGAAACACAACCAATTTCTGCGTTTCATCATCTTTGTGGCGGTTTGGAATTTCACCATCCAAATTTCAGGGCCGTTTTTCACAGTGCACATGGCGGAAACCCTTCACTTTACTGCAGCGATGATCGGGGTTATTGCAGTCACGAATACGGCTGCCAACATGCTTGTTCA
>JAKPNN010000005.1 GCA_029548365.1 Chloroflexota bacterium | reverse complement strand
GCATGCTCTTCTGGTCGCGCAGGGTGTGCAGCCATCCCTGGATGGTCACCTGTTCGTCGATGTGCTGGTCTAAATCTTTTATCAGGGTGCGTTTCATCAAGTTCTTCTCCCGTTTATCACCAATAATTTTATTTTATTATAGCTGATCGGAAAACGCCGATCATGAATTTACAGTAATTTCTCCACAGCTTCGATGGGACTGTATTTCCTTTGGATGACATCATCCAAAATCTGTGCAAACTGGTTCTCATCCAGCTTTTTCCACCACCGGGTTAGCAGGGCATCCCGGATGAGGGCATGCACATCACGGCGCAGGCGGGATGCCTCCTTTTGCTGCCACTCGCCCGATTGCGTGAGGTATTGGCGGTGGCGCTGAACATCGTCAATCAGCGGGGCGATGCCCTTTCCATCGATGGCGGTGGTGGAATGAATGGTCGGGAGCCAGCCGGATTGAGGTTGCTGTCTTTCTGAAGTAGGTGTCGGCGTTGCACCCAGGAGGTGTTTTCCTGCAACAGCATGGGTGTCATGTTTTCTTTGAGCCATTTCCAGCATAACCCGCAGTGCTCGGATGGTATTTTCAGCGCCAGGGCGATCGGCTTTGTTAACCACGATGATGTCGGCGATTTCGAGAATGCCAGCCTTAATGGCCTGGATATCATCGCCCATCCCCGGGGCTTCCACAACGATCACGGTGTGCGCCAGGCTGGCGATATCCACTTCTGCCTGACCAGCGCCGACGGTTTCGATGATGATCAGGTCAAAACCTGCGCTGTCGAGAACGGTGACAAAGGCCGCGGTTTGATTTGCCAGTCCGCCCAGGGCACCCCGTGATGCCATCGAGCGGATAAAAATGCCCTTATCGCCGGCTAAATCGCCCATTCGGATGCGGTCTCCCAGCAGAGCGCCGCCCGTAAATGGGCTGGAGGGGTCGACGGCAATGATGGCAACTTTTGGGGCAAGCTGGTTATCCTGGCCCTGGCGGAAGTGCTTGGTGAGCTGGTTGACCAGTGTGCTTTTTCCTGAGCCGGCAGAGCCAGTGACGCCAATCAGGTGGGCCTGGCCTGTAAAGGGGAACAGCGCTGATTGTAAATCACGGCTCTCTGGGGCATTGTTTTCGATCACGGTCAGCGCCCGGGAGAGTGCCAGGCGATCTCCCTGGCGAATTGCGATTGGGTCAATTTGAATCATGATCAAATATTCTAAATCTGGATGGCCTGTTTGATATCTGCAATCACCTGCTGTGTATCGGTGCCGGGGCCGTATACGGCGTACACGCCCAGCTTGAGCAGCCTGGCAGCATCAGGTTCCGGGATGATTCCGCCCACAAACACCTTGATATCGGTCAGCCCGTTGGCATGCAATTTTTCAATCACAGCGGGGACTAAGGCATTGTGCGCACCGGAGAGAATTGATAGGCCGACCACATCCACATCTTCTTGCAGGGCTGCTTCAGCGATCATTTCAGGCGTCTGGCGCAAGCCAGTGTAGATCACTTCCATGCCGGCATCCCGCAAGGCACGGGCAACCACTTTTGCTCCGCGGTCATGCCCATCCAGACCGGGTTTTGCGATTAGAACTCGAATTCTCTTATCTGTCATAATATTCTCCGCAGGTTTTTGAGTAATTTTGATTATACCGCGTTCATTTAGAGATTTTCTTGCGGTTCTTAATGCAAGCTTGCAAAAGAGGTGTTTTTTCAATAGAATTAATCCAATTCCTGTTAAGAAGCTGGAGCCGCCTGGTTACAGTCGAAGAGAAACCCTATGCCAAATGAGAAACAAACCCGACCCCGTTTAATCCCGATACTGATGGTTCTGTTGATCTTGCAATCAGCAATATTAATTTTTCTAGGCTTAAATTCACTCACACATCGCTGGTCTTTTCTTACTTCCTGGCCTCGTTTCTGGATGGAATTACAGGAGGCGGTTGCCCTGGTTTTAAAAACGCCAGGAGAGACCGTTCGCGATGAGATTTTGTTTTATGATGTGTTGCTGTTTGCTACGATTGAAGTTTCTGCGGCTGTGTCCTTGATGGCAGGGTTGGCTTTTCCACGGGGGAAACGTATTGCTTGGATTTTGGCATTGCTTGCTCAGATTGGCACGCTTGCCAGCGGTTTAAGTCTGTATTTTATGCATCGAGCGCCGCAGGCATACTGGTTAATGGCGCTAGGCATCATCATGGTGCTGTACTTGAATTATCGCGACGTACGCCAATGGTTCCTGCTACCCAGGGAAGATCTGGCGGAGGGTTTGTATGTCTGAGCACGAAGATGTTTCACTGCTGCAGCGCTTTGAACCGATTTTAAAATTCACCCAGGGTGAACAATTTTTTCCTTACAACGTGGATGATTATGTAAACAAGTCCAGCCTGTGGGTGAAAGAGCCCAAGCTTCCGCCGAGAGAAATACTTGCAGCGGGCGAACTGAAATTGGAGCGTTTGGGTCATTTGAAGCTGGAAGGGGCCAGGACCGTGCATTACCTGCAGTTCAGCTCGCTGATGAATCTGGCTGAAATGGCTGAATATCGTCTGAATGAGTTGCGGGAGACCATCAAGACCGGGAAATTTAACCCCGGCCGTAGCCGACTGGCAAGGGTAGGTTATCTAGCCCGGCTGGTTGATACGGCTTTTTCGCTGGTACTTTTGCTACGCGGTCGCGTTCCTGGCGACTCTGCAGTAGCGGCGATGCTGACTTACAAGGAAATGCTGGCAAAAAACCGCTCTTTTCAGTATTATGGGCGGGTTATCCGTGAAAATGGATGGATTGTCCTGCAGTACTGGTTTTTTTATCCCTATAACAACTGGCGCACGGGTTTTTTTGGGGCAAATGATCATGAAGCCGATTGGGAAATGATCAACGTTTATGTTTATGAAGACCAGCAGGGAGAGGTGCAACCTGCCTGTGTGGCTTATGCCAGCCACAATTTTTCTGGTGATGACCTGCGTCGACACTGGCTTGACCCTGAACTGCAGAAGGTTGGCGAGCATCCGGTTGTGTTTGTGGGCGGGGGTTCACATGCCAGTTACTTCACGGAAGGTGAATACCTGATGGAGTTCAGCCTGCCGTTTTTAAGTTTCTTCTCTAAATATAAAGATCGGCTGAATAATTTATTCAGCCGGGTTACACAAAACAATCAAATGCGGGCAAATGATGAAGAAGCGGGTCCACGGATTTTTACGATTCCCTTTGTTGATTATGCCACGGGCGACGGCTTTTCAATTGGATATGGTTGTGAGGAACACTGGGCGCCGCCAATATTGATCGATCCTCCCCCGGGATGGGTGACGAATTATCGCGGCTTATGGGGGTTTTATGCGCAGGACCCGTTTTCTGGTGAAGATGCCCCTGCTGGACCTCGCTACAACCGCGATGGGACCGTACGTTTGGCCTGGTTTGATCCCCTGGGATGGGCCGGGTTGGAAAAAGTGATCCCGCCGGATGAGCAGGGTGCGATGTTAGCCAGTAGAAAAGCAGATTTGCAGAATGGCATAAACGAATTAGCCATGGAGATTAATAAGCTTCAGCGCACGTGCTATGCGCGCGGCTTTGATTTGATGGCCATACAGAAAAGCTCGCATCTTCAACCGGAGGTTGTTGAGCTAACCCGGATGCTGGCAAGTGAGCGCGAGAAGTTGGCTGAGAAACGCCGTCGGCTGACGGTTGAACAGGCAAAACTGGAGGCCATTTCTGAATTCGATGTGGAAGACGCCTCGCCAAACATGGCTTTGTTGCGGGCGCACATCAAGCACTCTCACAAACCGCAGGAAAAGAAATCCTTGCGCTTCAACTGGGTGGCTGAAATATGGGCTGCGGTGAGCATTGGCTTGATGATTATCGCAGTAGTTTTGCTGGTTATTTTTGCCCGGCCGTTTTTGGGTTATGGGTTGGTTGGTTTGCTGCTGTTAATGATCACGATTGAAGCAGCGTTTAAGCGGCGATTGGCCAACCTTGTGCGTTGGATTTCTATCATCCTGGCGATATTTAGCCTGATGGTGCTGGTGGTTCAGTTTTTCTCGTATATTATCCTGGCTGTCGTGGTGATTACCGGGGTGTATATGATTATTTCAAACCTGCGCGAGTTGTTTTCCCGGCGATGAGATGATTGATCATCATCCCCTGTTGAAAGAAATTTCAACAGGGGATTTTTTAATTAAGCCCGATATTTTTCGATTCCGGTTACTGCAATGATTTCACCGTAGTAGATGCAGTGATAATCGCGGGAGGGATAGTGGTTTTCGATGGTTTCATCCAAAAAATGTGCCGGGTTCAGATCGTCTGCATAGATCTTGCGGCATTCCAGCACCAGCTCGGCTTCTTTGAAGGACGGAGCAGAGATGGCAACCGATGCTTCGGGATTCAAGCCGGAAGCAGCGATTTTGTCACCGTCTCGTCCGGAGCGAGACCCCAAAAACTTGAGGGTTTCGTGGTATTGTTCTGGAAAGGCTGAGACGGTAAACGAGTCATATTTTTCCATGAACTGGTAAGTGTAGCGAGAGTGGCGCACCGCTACGAAGGCAAAGGGTCTGCTCCACATGGTGCCCAGCGCGCCCCAGCCAATGGTCATGGCGTTAAAGTGCTCTGCCAGGTAATCCCCGGAGGTCAGTAAAACACTGCGATGATGGAATAGAAAGTGGGGTTGAAGGTTTAAATCTTCAATGTTGATCGGCTGTCTTGTCATGGATTCTCCTCGGTTTTGGTGTTTCCACTATAATATCACCTTTTTTGATTTCATTGTCGGCTTGATCGGGATCAGGTGGAAGACCGATGGAGGTCAGCCAAGCCCGGGTGATTGATCCACTTACCAACCATGCTGGTGGATGGAAAAACGATTTGTTCGGGTATAATCGATCCTATGACCTCAACAGCATCCGATCGCATCACCGATGGCGAAGTACAGCCTGAGGATCGATTTGACCGGGCATTGCGCCCGACCTGCCTGACTGAGTTAATCGGGCAGGTGCAGATCAAAGAAAATTTACTGATTCTGATTGAAGCAGCAAAATTGCGCGCAGAAGCGCTCGACCATGTGCTTTTTTACGGTCCGCCCGGCCTGGGAAAAACGACCCTGGCGCATATCCTGGCGAACGAAATGGGAGTTAACATCAAGGTGACCTCAGGCCCTGCGATTGAACGTGCAGGCGACCTGGCAGCCATCCTGACGAACATGCACCAGGGCGATATATTATTCATTGATGAGATCCATCGCCTGGGACGAGTTGTGGAAGAGGTGCTCTACCCGGCAATGGAGGATTTTTCGCTGGATATTGTGATTGGAAAAGGTCCTGCTGCACGCTCGATCCGCTTGAAATTACCCCATTTCACCGTGGTGGGTGCGACCACCCGGCTGGCATTGATCACTTCGCCCCTGCGCGCCCGGTTTGGTGCAACTTACCGGGTGGATTATTATGATGTCGATGCATTGATCGAGATCATCCAGCGCGGGGCGAGATTGCTCCAGGTTGAATCTGATGCCCTCGGGGTGGAGGAGATCGCCAGTCGAGCGCGCGGTACACCCCGCGTGGCACTGCGCATGCTGCGCCGAGTAAGGGATTATGCCCAGGTTCGGGCTGATGGAAGGATCTCCGGGGAGGTTTCGAAGGCTGCCCTGGACTTGCTGAATATCGATAAGCTCGGGTTGGATGAATTGGATCGCCGGGTGCTGATGTGTGTGATTGAGAAATACAATGGCGGCCCGGTGGGTTTGAATACCATCGCGGCTTCAGTGAGTGAAGAACCGGATACAATCATGGATGTGGTGGAACCTTATTTGATGCAATTGGGTTTCCTGGAACGCACGTCGCAGGGTCGACTGGCAACGCACAGCGCTTATGAGCACCTGGGGGTCGAGATTGATCGGCAGGATCCACAGCAGAAATTGTTCTAAAGCTGTTGGAGATCGAAAGTGCGCACTGCAGAATTTGATTACGATTTGCCCCTGGATCGGATTGCACAAACTCCCATCACGCCCCGTCACGATTCACGCTTGATGGTTGTGGACCGCAGCACGGGGGAAATTGAGCACAGTTATTTTTGGGAAATTGACCGCTTTTTAAAACCGGGCGATGTTGTGGTGATTAATGAGACCCGGGTGATCCCTGCCCGCATCTTCGCTGCTAAACAACCTGGCGGAGGAAAGGTGGAGTTACTGCTGCTGGAAAAAAACGATGCTCGTACTTGGACCGTGTGGGTGGGAGGGAAGGGTTTGATACCGGGCAGACGGTTGACCGTTGCGGGCGGTCCTGAGGCAGAAATCATCGAGGTGCTAGAGGGTCCCAAACGCTGGCTGCGCTTTGACGAACCCATCGAACCTTTTCTTGAGCGTGTTGGGCATGTGCCCTTACCGCCTTACATTCATACCCGACTGGAAGACCCGGATCGTTACCAGACTGTGTATGCCACCACGGCGGGTTCTGCTGCAGCGCCGACTGCAGGTCTGCATTTTACGGACCCGCTGATAAAAAAACTGATGGATCAGGGGATCCTGTTTGCCAGGGTCACGCTGCATGTGGGTCTGGATACCTTTGCACCCGTGACCGAAGCTGACCCCAGGGAACACAAGATTCACACGGAATGGTGTCTGCTCAACCAGCAAACTGCTGACCAAATCAACGCAGCCAAGGCGGCTGGTGGGCGGGCTCTGGCGGTGGGAACGACCAGCGTGCGGACTTTGGAATCCGCGGCTCGAGGACGCGTGGATGGCCAGGTAGTTGCAGCAAGTTGCGGGCATACTGACCTGTTTATCCTGCCCGGGTTTACTTTCAACGCTGTGGACATCATGATCACGAATTTTCATTTGCCAAAATCGACTTTGCTGATGCTGGTGAGTGCCTTTGCAGGGCGTGAGCTTATTTTCAAGGCTTACCAGGTTGCCATTGATGAGGGCTACCGGTTCTTTTCGTTTGGCGATGCCATGCTGATCCTGTGAATTGCGCCTGGCGGAGATCTTGCAGCCTGTTTTGAAACACTGTTAATAATTTATATACTTCTTATAATAATTCTTTCGGTGCAGCAGTATAAATGTTATAATTCAAATGTTCTACCAGAACACAGTAACACACATGACCAAGGATAAGTACGATTATGATGCGATTTGATCGTTTTACAGAACGTGCCCAGGAAGCTGCTCAGCGCGCGGCTGAGATTATTCAACGTTATGGGCACACCCAGATTGATACCGAACATATCCTGCTGGCGTTGATCGAGCAGCCCCAGGGTGTGATTTCACAATTAATTGCGACTCTTGATATTGATGGAGAAAACTTCAAAGAGCGGTTGGATTATATCCTGAGGACCAGTCCGAAAGCCAATATTTTTGGTGGCGGTGCCGGGCAGGTATTAATCACACCGCGGGTCAAACGGATCGTTGACCAGGCCAACCAGGAAGCCAATAATTTAAAGGATGAATACATCTCCACAGAGCACCTCTTCCTGGCTATCCTCAGCGAACGTAATACGCCATCATCGCGCCTGTTGGAGGATGTGGGCATCACCCGACAGCGTGTGATGGACGCTATCGACGAGTTGCGCGGCGGCCAGAAGGTGACTGATCCTAAGGCTGAAACGCGTTACCGCACGCTGGAAAAATATTCGCGTGACCTGACCCAACTGGCCCGTGAGGGAAAGCTGGACCCGGTGATAGGACGCGACACTGAAATTCTGCGCTTGATCCAGATTTTGTGCCGGAGGACGAAGAATAACCCGGTGCTGATCGGTGAAGCCGGCGTTGGCAAAACAGCAATTGTTGAAGGTCTTTCCCAAAAGGTTGCCACCGATGATGTGCCAGAGATCTTAATGGGCAAACGGGTTGTTTCCCTCGATCTCGGTGCGATGATCGCCGGGTCGCGCTTCAGAGGGGAGTTTGAGGAGCGGTTAAAAGCGTCCATTGAAGAAATTCAACGTTCGGAAGGCGAAATCATCCTGTTCATTGATGAACTCCATACCGTGGTGGGTGCAGGTGCAGCCCAGGGTGCGATGGATGCTTCCAGCATGCTTAAGCCCGCGTTGGCGCGCGGTGAACTGCAGTGTGTCGGTGCGACCACATTGAATGAATATCATAAATATATCGAGAAGGATACAGCCCTGGAACGGCGGTTTGCGCCCATCTACGTGGAGGAACCTTCTGTCGATGATACGATTGAGATGCTGTACGGTCTGCGTGACCGCTACGAAGCCCATCACAAAGTGACTTTTTCAAACGAGGCTCTGGTCCAGGCGGCGAAATTATCTGCCCGTTATGTCACCGATCGGCGTTTACCGGATAAAGCCATTGACCTGATCGATGAAGCTGCGGCTAAGCTGCGGGTGACCCTGTATTCGCTACCCGATGATCTTAAGAAGGCGAAGGGTGAGATCGACCGCATGATGAAAGAGGAAGAAAATGCGGGCGTTGAGCGCGATTATCAACGCGCAGCCCGCTTGAAATCTGATCGCTTGCGCCTCGAGGAACAATTTAATCACCTGCGCGATCGTTGGGAACAGGAGCACAAACTTGATGAAGTGGTAGATGTGAATGACATCACCGAGGTGATCAACCAGTGGACGGGTATCCCTGTTTCGCAATTGTTAGAAGATGAGAAAGACAAACTTCTGCAAATGGAAAACCGATTGCATGAACACCTGGTTGGGCAATCAGAGGCGGTGGAGGCTCTGGCCGATGCCATTCGTCGGGCCAGAAGCGGGTTAAAGGACCCGCGGAGACCGATTGGCTCATTTATTTTTATCGGGCCATCTGGCGTGGGAAAAACTGAACTGGCGAAAGCCCTGGCAGACTTCTTGTTTGACGATGAAGATGCGCTGGTACGGATTGATATGAGCGAATACCGTGAACAGCATTCTGTTTCACGCCTGTTTGGCGCCCCGCCAGGATATGTGGGCTACGAGGAAGGCGGTCAACTGACCGAAGCTGTCCGTCGGCGCCCTTATCGGGTGGTATTATTTGACGAAATTGAGAAAGCGCATCCAGAGGTGTGGAATGCGCTGCTGCAAATCCTCGATGATGGGCGCCTTACCGATGGACAGGGTCGGGTGGTTGATTTCAGAAATACGGTGTTGATCATGACCAGCAACCTGGGAACTGAATACGTGACCAAAGGTGGAACCCTGGGCTTTTTGAGCTCAACGGATGAAGCCGATAAAGCCGATAAGGAGAAAATTGAAAAAGCTCTCAAAGGAGCTTTCAGGCCTGAATTCCTCAACCGCATCGATGAAATCATCCTGTTTTCCCAGCTTTCAAAGGATGATATGCAGAAAATTGTGGTTCTGCAGATGAAAGAGATCCAGGCGCGGTTGGCAGATCATGGTTTACAGGTTGAATTGTCAGAGGAAGCCAGGCTCTGGCTGGCTAACGAGGGTTATGACCCGGCTTTCGGAGCACGTCCGCTTAAGCGAGCCCTGCAGAAGCATGTTGAAAGCCCTCTCTCCATCAGCTTGCTTTCGGGTGAGTTTGTCTATGGTGATACTGTTTTAATCGATATTGAAGATGAACAGGTGGTTTTCAAGAAAAAGAAGGCGGTAAGTATACCCGATCTGGATCAGGCTGAAATATCGCAATAAATTTGCCTAAACAACAATGAGCCTGGCTGGAAGAGCCAGGTTTTTTTCTTATATTGCATTTCATGCATGATTGGGAAGTTTCGCGACAACCACCAGGGTGATATCATCTAAGCGGGGCGACGAGCCGGTAAATGCCTGCACATCTTCTAAAATGCAGTTACGTAAATCTTCTGCAGATGGGGAGAAATTGTCCTTCAAGGTCTCAACAAACCGCTCGATCCCGAAGAATTCATCGTCTTCGTTTTGTGCCTCGGTAATGCCATCTGTATAGAGAATAAGCACATCGCCGCTTTGGATTGAGATTGTTTTTTCTTCCCATGTATTTTCTGGGAAGATGCCAACCAGTGAGCCGGTTTTCTTGATCTCGGTTAATTCGATCTGATCGTTTTTCTGGCTGAGCAGGATGGGTGGGTTGTGACCGGCGTTAACATAAGTAAAGGTTCCCTGATCGGGGTCGAGGATGCCGAAAACGACGGTTAGAAAGATACCAAATTCCGTATCTATCAGGATGCGCCGGTTGAGTTCGTGCAGGACATGCTTAGGGCTCATCCGGCTTTCTCTTGCGTAAGTGCGGATCAAGGTTCGGCTCATGGCCATATACAGCGCAGCCCCGGCGCCCTTATCCCCGACATCAGCAATAACGATGCCAAGTTTGCCATCGTCCAGTTTAATGAAATCATAAAAATCACCGGAGGTCTCACGCGCTGGCAGCAGGATTCCATTAATATCATATCCATCGATCACCGGCGATTGTGTGGGAATTAGGGTGTGTTGTACCCGCCCGGCCTGCACCATTTCTTCAGAAATTTTGCGATGTGCGATCGCGTGAGCTCGGGAAATGCGTTTGACCTGGCGCAATTTTTCGGTAATGATGTCAGGGTAATAATTAACGGCCATTGCATGAAATTCTGCCAGTGAATCACGGAAATAATTCTGAGCCTGGTCGACATCTTCGGGGTCGTTTCTTTGTAGATGGGTCTCACCAAGCTCCAGCCAAACACGCGCGCGCCACCAGCGCCCTTCCATCTTCTCAAGCATGTGATCCAGTTCTGTGAGCAGGTCAATCGCTTTCTGATAGTTTTTTTCTCCTGCTTCTATTCTGGCATTTGCGTGGAGAATCCTGACCTGATCGCCCATATTGGGGTGGGAGCGATAAGCCTCTTCGGCTTCCATTAATGCCAGCCTGGCGTTTGCGAAATCTTTTTTGGATGTAAAAATATCACTCTTCAGGCATAAAGAGCCAATCTGGGAATAATGTGTATCGTTTGCCGATTTTGTTTGGGCAGTTTCAAGCATTTTAAGGGCGATGTCTAAATCGAGGGCACTGTGATTGGGGTCGCCAAGCAGATAAGGTTCAAGAATAGCCTCAGTTAACGCACGGTGGGCATCGATTAATTGCTGCTCGACTCCCAGTTGACGACTGTGGCTAATTAATTCGGTGAAGATCTCGATTGCATGGTTGAAGTCTCCCTTTAAGCGGAGAAGGTTTCCTTCCTGGTAGGATTGGGTCAGCCCGGATTCTGAGAGGTGCGTTTCGGTCTGTTGGATTATCTGCTCGCTTTTAGAGAGCCGAATTTCAGCATCTTGAAAATCGGCTAACCAGATTGATGCCCCGGCGATTGCTTGATATAGTAACAGCTCTTCAGAGAGGCCGCCGATCTTCCTGCCGAGCTGGATCGCACGCATGCGATAATCCCGTGCGAGACGGACCTTGCCAAGATTGTCGATCACCAAAGCCAGGTTGATATAGGCACGTGAAGCCGGACCAAATAAATCATTTTCCTCACTGATTTTTACAGCCATTTCAAGGGCTTCAACAGCCTGTTCAGGTCTGGTTGTGGGCAGGACGCCAATGGTTGCCAGGGCTTCTGCCTGAACTTCTACAGCGCCTAAACGCTGAGCCATTTCAAGAGATTGCTCACTAAAGGCACGGGCTTTGTCGGGTTGATCGTTAAAGAAATAGGCGCGACCGGTCTCATGGATGAGGTAGGCAATGTCGGGGCTTTCTTTTGCCCCCTCTATGGCTTTCATCCCCTTGAGACAGATTTCAAGGCTGTATTCAGGGTTATAACCCCACCAGGCAGAGCGCGCAGACCGAGCATATACCCTGGCCAGGCGATCGGGGTCATTGAAACGGTGAAGGTAATCAATGGCTTCGTTCCAGGCTTGAACGGCCTGGCGATGGTTTCCCTGTTGGGCACGGGATTCCCCTAAATCGATGTAGAGATGCGCCAATTGTTCCGGGTCGGTAGTCTGGGTGATAGCCCTGGTAAAATAGACTTCTGCCTCAGCAGTGGCAAAGGCATCCATGGAGGCATGACCGGCCAGATCCAAATATTCATAGGCCTTTTTTGTATCGCTGGTGATTAGAAAATGGTACGCCAACTGAGGAGCCAACCGCTCTTTTTGCTCGGGGTATAAATCTTCTAATGCCAGACCAACACTGCGATGCAGATCAATCCGATCTGTTTCAACGATGGAATGATAGGCAGCCTCGTGCATTAAGATATGGTGGAATTTGTAAGTTAGCGCGGGCTTTACTTCGGCTACGGAAAGGATCTGCAATGATTCGAGAATATTGAGCTGTGTCAGCAGGTTGACGCCTGGCGCATGTTCCTTCATGACAAATGCGATAACCTTTTCGGGAAAATAGCGCCCAATCACGCTGGCAATCCGCAGCGTCAAACGCGCATCCTCTGGTAAACGGTCAATGCGTGCGGTCAGCAAGCCCTGCAGGCTGTCGGGGATACGATCTTGATCAATTTTCGTTGAGACGCTGACCCCTTTGCCACTTTTATGCAGGACGCCTTCGTTAATCATCATGTTGATCAGTTCTTCGATAAAGTAGGGGTTTCCCTCGGATTTGTTGAGCACTGCAGTTCTGATGATTTCTGGGATTTCTTTGGTGTTGATCAATTGTTCAACAAAAGATTGGCTCTCATCTTCTGACAGGTTTTCTAATTTAAGCTCGGTCAATCTAAGCCCAATTCTTTCTCTTGCAGCTTTGATTAGATTCCAACCGATGGAATCCTGTTCCTGGCGTGAGACCAGGCAGAACAGGATCGGGGACGATGTTGTCAGGGAAAGGAGGTCAATCAGAAGGTCCACTGAAGATGCATCTGCCCAGTGGAGATCTTCCAAAACGATAATCAGCGGTTGTTGATTTGAAAGACAGCGAAAGAGGGTTTGAACCGATTGCAGGTACTTGTACCGCAGTTCCTGGGCTTGCAAAAGGTGGACCTGCGCTTCTTCTTGCTCAGTAAGATCAAATTCTAAAAGATGAGCAAGATAAAGTTGTAAATTCTCATCATCCAGGCAGACATCCTCCATAAACACGGCTCCTGACACTTTTTTAGCACGAGAATCAGGTGTCGTTGCAGTGATTTCAAGTGCTGCACGCAGGAGGTCTTTAAGCAGGTGGTAGGCAAATTCCTGTCCGAAGGCCAGACTATGCGATTCAACCCAGCGGATAGGTGCCGCTTTATTCTGGGTTTTCATGAGTCGTTTCCATTCCAGAATCAACCTGGATTTACCGATTCCTGGTTCTCCTAAGATCAGGCCAACACGACCCAAGCCGGCTAAAACGGTTTCACTGAGTTCGAGCAATGAATCCAGCTCTTTTTTTCTGCCAATCATGCTGGTCGTCTGAGAGATGGGTGAGCGATGTAATGACAACCTTCGATCGATTATTTGATCGACCTGCCATAAATTGAGCGGCTCACTGCTATCCTCACAAAAAACAGGTTCCAGTTTTTTGGCCTTGATGAAAGAACGGATAAACTGATAGGTGTCGTCAAACAGAACAACCCTTGTTTTGGGAATCTCTGCGGCGATGGCAAGATCAATACATTCAATCGACCCATTGAGAGATTGAAAGTCGAATTTCAAATTGGGTTTGATATTTCCAATCAGGATTGGCCCGGTATTGAGGACAATTTTCATTTGTATGACCAGGCCATAGGCTTTCATAATCGTTTGATTGAGGCTGTCGATATCCTTGAGAATTAAAGAAGCTGTATGAACCGCGCGCAACGGATCATCTTCATGGGAAATGGGAGCGCCGAAAAAGGCGAGGGCAGTGTTCTTCCACAGCTTGGCAATCGCGCCCTCATATTCGTAGATGCGTTTTGCGATCAAATCGAGGAGGTCGTTGATGATTTCAGAGCGTTCTTTTTTGGGGATCTTATTGTTGATCTCAGTGTCGTTTGCAATCGTCGTCATGATAGCAGTGACGTTGCGTCGCTCTTTGGCAAGATAGCGCGCGGCGCTGACTTTACGGATCAATGTGTCGGGCGCGAAGGAAGCCATGCGTGAGAAATACAGATCTTCTCGCTGTATATTGACGGAAACAGGGTAGCCACAGGATGGACATACATGTGCACCCAAAGGCAGTTCAGACTGGCAATTTGTGCATTTCATTTTCTTTCCATTCGCTGGTCGCCAATAACCTGATAAATTATATCATATAAGTAGTAAATTTGTTAAAAAACCTTGAAAACCTGGCAGGGCAGGTTTTTTATAAGAACAGCAGGGGCGACGCACCCTCTTTGATCCACGATGCTTCCTGCGTCATTTTATCACCTGGGCGAGTTGTTTCACAAAGCAAGAACTTGTTTTATACTTGTACTTATGAACATCAAGAAAGAAACCATCGTTGAAGTCATCGCGCAAGTTCCGCTTTTTGCGCAACTCGACCCCAGGGAAGTGGGCTTTTTGGCGAACGCTTTCATCCCGATGGTTTTTCAAGATGGCGATGTGATCTTTAATATCGGCGACCCTTCGGAGGCGATGTTTGTCGTTTATGAGGGTCAGGTGGTTCTGGCCTTCGACCAGGCCGATGATGAATTTCTTATGGCAAAGCTTTCCAGGGGAGATATTTTTGGTGAAGAAGCATTACTATATGACGATTTGCGCGATTATCGAGCCGTTGCCTCAGGGGTTACAGTTGTCCTCGCCATCGATTACAAGCGATATTTTGAAATCCATGACGAATTGCCAGATATCGAAGCGTCACTGGATGTTTCCATCCAAAGCCGACGGCTTGCAACCGCGGTCACATTGCCCTGGCTGCATGAAGATGAATTTGTCCACGTCATGACCCGCCGACACCCGGCTATCCTGTGGTCAAAACTGGCGAAACCGGTTGCTGTTGGTGTGTTTGTGTTGTTGGCGGCTGTTTTAATGCAAATGTTATGGTTACCAGGGCAAGTTTTAGGGTGGATTGTCCTGGCGATTGGCATTCCCGCGTGCATAATTTGGCTGGTTTGGGCCTATGTGGATTGGCGGAATGATTATTTCATTGTAACCAACAAGCGCGTGGTGTGGATGGAAAAGATCGCCTTCATTCATGAGAGCCGACAGGAAGCGCCATTACGCACAATCATGTCGGTGGGCATTCATCGTTCTCGGTTGGGAACCTTATTGGGCTTTGGTGACGTGGTGGTGACGACCTATGTGGGCACAATCCGCTTGCGTGAAATCGCGCATACTGAAGTCACAGCCAGTATGATCGAATCGTACTGGCAGCGCTCTCAATCGGTGGACAGGCGTGATGAGGCGCGCATCATGAGCCGAAAATTACAGGAAAAATTAAATTTTTCCAGGGACGCTGAAGACTTTGTTGAAGAAGAACCCGCCAAGCACGCTGCAGTTCGTCCTCAAGCGGACGAGAAGGAACCAGGGTTTTTATCCTGGTTGTTTTCGGGCTTTATCCGCTTGCGTCATGAGCAGGACGGGGCGATCACCTACCGTAAGCACTGGTTTGTCCTCGTCCGGGGAATTTGGCTGCCGGGTTTGTTGATGGTCGGTGCGGTTGCGGTTGCTGTATTACGAATGGGCGGGAGACTGGCGTTTGTTCCGATTACCGAGACTCTGGCGTTCATCATGCTGTTTTTGTTCGCGATCTTCCTGTGGATGGTTTATGTCTATGTTGATTGGCGCAATGACATATTTATGTTAACCCTTGACCAAATTATCGATTTGGATCGCAAACCCCTGGGAAAAACCCGCCGCCGGTCTGCCCCGTTGGAAA
The DNA here is from genome assembly GCA_029548365.1 of Chloroflexota bacterium. Classification (GTDB taxonomy): domain Bacteria; phylum Chloroflexota; class Anaerolineae; order Anaerolineales; family Anaerolineaceae; genus Brevifilum. The sequence continues at coordinate 79,661 of JAKPNN010000005.1, read as the reverse complement.
ATGTGCTCAGCATTGAGTATGAGCGGCTGGGCTTTTGGGGCTATTTATTTAATTTTGGAACGGTTTACATTGTCGTTGGAAACTCGCGTTTATCGTTTGACCATGTTTACAATCCCGCCAGGGTGCAGGAAGATATTTTTTATCGGATGGGTGAACGGCTGGAGACAGTCAGGCAATTCGAGATTGACGCAGAAAGAGAGCGCTTCTCGGAGTGGATCGCAACTTACCACCGGAAGGCTGCTGAATCGCAGGAAACACGTCGCCAGGAGCGGGGTAGAATTAACCCTTCTGAATAAGAGAAAGCCGTTATAAACGGTTAATGGAACTTACTGGTAAAATGTATCGGGAGTATGCATTATGGCTATTCGAAAAATATACCCTTATCAAGAAGCCGTTGTACGTCAAAAAGCACAACCGGTTGAAGTTTTTGATGAAGATCTGCAAACATTAATTGATGACATGATCGAAACCATGCGAGAAGCCCCCGGCGTGGGACTTGCTGCTCCTCAGATTGGCGTTTCAAAGCAATTAATCGTGGTTGAGTTTGGTAATGAGGATGACGAGGCTATTCCAGAGCAATTATTTGTGCTGGCCAACCCAGAAATTGTTCAACAGTCTGAAGAGCAGGTGTCAGGGATTGAAGGCTGCCTATCCGTGCCAGGATTTGTCGGAGAGGTGGCGCGGTCGCAGGTGGTGACGGTACGCGGCCAGGATCGGCAGGGTAAAAACCTGAAGATCCGGGCGCAAGGCTGGCTGGCGAGAATTTTCCAGCATGAAATTGATCATCTTAATGGTGTTCTGTATACGGACCGTGCGGAACAAATCTGGCAGCCAGACCAGGATGAGATGGAAACGATTTAATTTTCAATGTATGTTAAGCATTTGTCGCTGACCAACTTTCGAAGTTTTTCCCGGCTGGACCTTGAATTTCCCCGGGAAATCTTTCTGTTGGTGGGAGACAATGCCCAGGGCAAGACGACGCTGCTTGAAGCGATCTATTTATTATCGACATTTACCTCCTTTCATGCCAGCACTGACCGGCAATTAATCAGCTTCAACGCGCCTGCAGATCGAATTGCCGTCAGCCGAGTTGTTGGAGAAATTCAAAAACGGGGACAAACGCACCGTATTGAAGTGCGCTTAATTCGCGAGCCCAACAGTATCAACGGCAATCAGCGGTTTCGAAGAGAAGTCCTGCTGGATGGCGTTAAACGCAAGCTGAACGAGGTGATCGGATTTTTGAATGCCGTGCTGTTTCTCCCGCAAATGGCCCGGATCATTGAAGAGGGGCCTGCTGAACGCAGGCGATACCTGGATATGCTGATTTCCCAGGTTTCTCCTGCATACGTCAGGCACCTAGGCGACTATTCTCAAACGCTGTCACAACGTAACGCGCTCCTCAAACAACTGGCTGAGCGGGGTGGAGACCGCGGTCAACTGGCGGTTTGGGATGGCATGCTGGTTCGCCATAGCGCATTCATCATGCAAGAACGCATCAGGGCTATCCATGAAATGGAACTTGAAGCCAAACGCCTGCATTATGATCTGACCCGGGGCCAGGAAGTCCTGCGATTGGATTACCAGCCTGCTTACGACCCGCTAAGCGTTCCGAATGGACAGATGACGCTACCGGTGAAGACTATTGCTGACCGCACCGGCATTACCAGCGAGGAAATTGAATCCGGAATGCTCGAAGCGTTGAAAAAAAAACAGGGTGAGGAGATTGCCCGCGGTATCACCACCATCGGACCGCACAGGGACGAGGTGCGCTTTCTCAGTAACCAGGTCGACCTGGGCGATTATGGCTCACGCGGGCAGGGACGCACCGCTCTGCTGGCGATGAAGCTGGCAGAGATCAACTGGTTGCATCAGCGCAGCGGGGAATGGCCGGTCTTACTGCTGGATGAGATTATGTCTGAGCTGGATACCGAACGGAGAAAGGACCTGTTACAAGCCCTGACGGACTGTGAACAGGCTGTTCTGACGACAACGGACCTTTCAATGGTTGAGCCTGAATTTGTAACCACACACCCCGTCTGGCGCGTGGAAAGCGGCCTTGTCAGGCCAGATTCTTATACCTAATCAGTCAACCTGCCCAACCTAATCGTCAAAGTTTCATTTACTGCACCCATTAAAACGGAACTTGATACCCAAATGGAAGGTGTATGGTTTCATTGGCGTTGAGCGTAAATGAGTACGCAGAGGGCGTTGTCATTGACCCTGAGGGCACAATTGATACGCAGTATGCCCCGGGTGAGAGTGGGCCAAAACTAAATTCTTTCGCTGTTGTCGTTTCTGCGATGGCTCCAGAACAACCCCCTGTACGGAGAGTAATCGTCACAGAATAACTCGTCAAAGGATCTTCCGGATCTCGCTTTTTGTTGGAGTTATAATCATCAAAGGCAACCCCGGTGATGTAGCCAAATTGGGGAGCTGTGGTGGGCACTGGCGTTGGCTCGGGTGAATAACACAACCCCCGAATCGGTGAGCTGGCGGAAAAATTGTAGGTTTCACGGCAGGTGTTATCGATCAGATTCAGCGCTTTAAGCGGGTAGGTACTGTGAGACTTATTGGGAGAGCCGGCTTCTTCCCGAGTGAAATGATCATGATGGTCAAACAGTGTAGGGTCGAGCAGGGTGTCTGCAGCCCAGACGCCCCAGACGAAGGTCGTGCGTGTCACCAGCGATTTTTTGAAAGCGATCGTGACAGAAGCAGGGGAGCCCGCTGAAACCCTGGCCCAGGCCGCATCGGGATCGGTGAGCACGTTGATCGAAAAAAGCTCCTGCTCAAAGCCGTCACCTGAATATCCGGTATCAGGGCGCAAGATCGTTTGCCCGCCGACATCGTTATTGCCATCTCGCCACACGCTCACGCCAGCAATATCCCATTCGCTCGAGGAGGGTCGATCGGCGATGACCAGCAGGTCGCCGCGCCCATCCAAATCCTCGTCGATCTCAATCGCGTAGGCAGCCTGAAAACCGCCTTCAGGATGCGTGCCGTTGGTGTAGATGGTCACATAATAGAAGGTGTTGTCTTCGGAAATCTCGGTTTTGTTGATGTCCACATCGGGGCGATACGCCATCTCAGTTTCAGTGAATGGACGTTCGTATAAATTGGCGGTGAAATCATCACCACTGGTGACAGATTTGGAATCGGCGTTTTTACTGGAATCGGTATCGTAGAACCACTTGTGGATCCATCCTGGATTGCCCGGTGTGACATGATGGACGATTTCGGTAGGCACGATGGTGTCCTCTTCAGTTGCAGCTTGTTCTTCAACAATCACTTCCTCAATTGGTATTTCTGTTGGCACGAGGGTTGGGGGCAATGGTTCCTGGGTCGCGACTTCAGGTGCTTGAATTTGGGCTATAGCTGTTTGTGTGATGGCAACGGCAAGCATGGTTTCAGCGAGATGGACGGCAGACTCATCGGTTGATGCACCTGTTAAATTACAGGCAGCCAGGATGAGAGAAAACAGAATTAGCAATGCGATGGTGACCAAAAACGCTTTTTTCATAATCTTTCTCCTTATTAAGTAATAGATTTAATAACGGAACAATCCTAACTGTGTGAATGTTGTCTGGTCGAGAACGATTCAGGTTAAAAATGTTTTATCAACTAAGAAGAAATACTTATAGCTTCATTATAGCATAAAATGTAATTTAACATCAAATGAAAATAAAATAAGCAAGGTTTTGACAGTTTTTCGGAATCTCCGGGTTTTGCTTCTGAAGAAGCAGAGCCCAATCCGATTATTTCGAGGGCTCCTGAACCGGTTTTCTCGTTATAATTATTCAGTGACAGGGCTTGCCCGCTTCAATTGTTGAGACGATGAATATGACGATCTGAAAAACAATCGATGAGCCCGCGTAGATTTTGAAGCAGAGATAGAACACAACGAGGAGAGATCATTATGAAATTAATAACCCTGATTCAAAACAGCCGCAGTTATCGACGGTTTGACGAGGATTACCGGGTTGACAGCGAGACACTGCGTGAATTAATTCGTATGGCGCAATATTCGCCATCAGGCAGGAACAGGCAGCCGTTAAAGTTCTGGTTAAGCAACACACCAGAGATGAATGAAACCATCTTCTCCACCTTAAGCTGGGCGGGCGATTTAAAAGATTGGCCAGGGCCAGCCACGGGTGAACGCCCGGGCGCGTATATCCTGATCCTGGGGGATACCGCCATCAGTGAGAGTTTTGGCGTCGATCACGGTATTGCAGCGCAAAGCATCCTGCTGGGCGCTGTTGAGGCAGGCTTGGGCGGCTGCATCATCGGTTCGGTGCAGCGCGATGTACTGGTCAAGGCGCTGGCGATTCCACCGAGGTACCAGATTTTGTTAGCCATCGCCCTGGGCAAGCCTGCAGAAAAAGTTCTGGTCGATATTGTCGATGAGGAAGCAAACCTTACTTACTATCGGGATGAGCAGGATGTTCACCATGTGCCCAAACGGGGTCTGGATGAGCTGATCTTACATGATGTTTAGGGAATGAAAACTTCAAGAATCGCCACCGAAATGCATGCTTCGGTGGCGATTTTTTATTACCAGGTTTCAGTGATTTTGTTCAGCCCGCGGGGATTGTCGACATCAAGACCGCGTGTATTGGCTAAATACATGGCGAAAAGCTGCCCGGGGATGATGGATGTGATCGGTGAGAGCCACTCGGGTACGGCATCGGGAACGGTCAACGTGTATTCGGTTAACTTGAGGAGGTCAGGATGGTCACTGACCATGATCACCTCTGCTCCCCGCTGATTGAATTTTTCAACCAGGGACTGGAATTCTGAGACCATCAATCCGCCGGGTGCAAATATGAACACCGGAAAACCGCTGTCGATGAGAGCAAGGGGACCATGTTGAAAATCGGCGCTGGAATAAGGCTCTGCGATCGTATAAGTGAGCTCCTTCAATTTGAGCGAAAACTCAAAGGCGGTTGCATAGTTGAATCCCCGGCTGAGGACCACACAGTGGGTCATATACCGGTAACGTTCGACCAGGCTGTTGATATGGGTTGTATGTTGAAAGACTTTGTCTATGCTGTTGGAGAGCCCTTCCAGGTTGCGGCGGAGTTCTTCATTTGGATGGATTTCAAAGGACAGGCGTGCAAGGCAGGCGAGCTGCGCTGTATAGGTTTTGGTGGCTGCCAGGGAGCGCTCAACACCGGCTTGCAGGTCGAGGGCTATGTCGGCGGTGTGACCCAGGGGGGAATCAGCGGTGTTCGTGATGGCTGCTGTTAATGCACCCTGGCGTTTGCCTTCTGCCAGCACAGAGACGATATCCGGGCTTTTACCGCTCTGGCTGATCCCCAATACCAGGGTGTTGGAGAGATTGGGGCTCTGGCGGTAAACCGTGAATAAACTGGGTGTTGCCAGCGAGACCAGCATGTTGTTGTGCGCACCTAAAAGGTATTGCGCATACCGGGCGGCATTATCGCTGGTGCCGCGAGCAGCGATGTAAACCTGGGTGATTCCCCGCGCCTGGATTTGCTGTACCAGTTCGGTGATGGCGTCTTGCGGCTGAAAGAGTAGCCGGTTGATCACTGCGGGTTGTTGATGTATTTCTTGAAATAAAGCGGTGTTATGAATGGGTTTCATGTTTTCCTCAAGTTGTTCAGGAACCAAGCAACTTTTCTCTGGCGAGTTCAACAGCAGCGTCTGTGTTGAGATTTTCTGTTTCAGAGAATAAGTCGCTCTCTCCGATGACGGGGTTGCTAAGAAGCGATAGGGCAAGGTCTGGGCAGATACCGCTATCGATGACACGTTGTATACCCAGGGGCGGGTTGGCGCGAGGGATGTAGGATAGAATTTCTCCGAAGAAATTAACCACTTCAAAGGCTGATTCGAAGGGCCCAGCAGAAAGGTGCACGCCATTGGCATTGATACCAGCTTCATCCAGTCCAAAAAGTTCAGGATGGGCATGGAGTTGCCCGCGAATCGAATCAGGCTTAGCCCGGGCCGGGAAGGTGTCACCAACCAGGTTGAATTTGAGATCGTACCAATCTGTATTGCTATGAACCAGCATGAGAATAATACGATGATCCTCGCGGGTGAAATGCAATAATTGCGAGGGATTAAACCCGTTGACAAGCAGGATTGGGTCGCCTTTATAGTTTATGGCTACAAAATAAAACCCGCTGCGGAGTTTTTGGGCGCCCTGCCCAAACCAAATCTCATTCAATGTGTTGACATCAGATGAATAGGTTTGTAGGAATTCATGCCCACCAAGGATTTTGTGACTGCCGTGGTCCTCGATGTTAAGAACCTGGAACATTTCTTGCCGGGTTTGATCATTGACGATCTGGGAGGCTTCACGGGAGAGCTGGTTGATAAAACCGTAATGTCGGTTCATAATCTGGTAATCCGCCAGAACCTTTCCCGGCATAATCACCAAACCATTGACCTGAACCTGGTATGTTGAGAACAAATCCGCAATCATTTTCAGACTATTGAGAACCTTTGCGTCATCTTCCACACTAAGCAGTTCGGGTTTGATAAAAAAGACCAATTCATTTTGGAAAACGGGGTTTCCAATTTGTACAGGTTGGATAATTTCTGCGGCGCCCGCAGCTCTGGTTTTGGCGATCAAAGCCTGGTTGAGTAAATTTTGCATAAAATCAGTCACCTCGTGTTTAATTATGGACCTGATTATTATACTCAATCCCTGGTTTTCCACAAAAAAAGCAGGCATCGGGAAATGATGCCTGCTTCGAATGGGTGGTGGGTTCGGCAGGAACCTGTTCAGGGCTGATAACAAATTGTATAGGTGTCCAGACGTTTCTCTTCGCCGGTTGGGTTGGAAACAAAATTAATCCAGCCGTTGCCCTCTTGTGCTGTGTGGAACAGGGTCAATCCCGGGTCGATGATGAAACCGCCGCCGGTAACGTAACTGCCAGCCGGGCAATCCATTTGAGCGCTGGCTGTGCTGTTAGCCGGGACTTTGTTTTCCTTCTTATCATATTGAGAGGTACTGCCAGAAGCGCCGGTCAGGCAGATGGCAAAAGCTGTGATTTTGGGCGAACTGTCCGTCGGGTTGTAGACACTGATCTGCCAACCGCTCCCTGATTTGGCTGAAATGAAGACTTTAACCGGGATATTGTTTTCTACCGACCAACCGCCACCTGTCACCTGGGTCCCTGAAGGACAACTGGCCGTAATTATTGTATTGTCGTTAGGCAACGCTGGTTTTTCCTCAGAGACAGCGCTGCTGGTTCCTTTCGAATTAAACAAACAGGTAGCTGTTATGGTTAACTCTTTTGCTGGAGAGTCGGAATTGGTGGCGGTGATGTGCCAACCGTTGCCATCTTTCTTCGATTGCCATACCTGAATACCGGATTGATGTGAGAAACCGCCTGAAACGACAATCGATCCAGCAGGGCAGGTAATGGTTTTGGTTTCCGTTGAATTGGCTGGGATGGAGATCTGCGCACTGATTTGCTGCACGCTGATCTGCAGGGGTGTTGGTGTGTGCGTTTGGGTTGGGATCGTGGTTGGGGTTGGTGAGGGCGTTGGTGTTGGTGTATTTGTCGGCACCAGCGTATGAGTGGGGAGGTCGATCACGTTAATAGTAGCGATGAGCTCCGGACCGAACAGGGTTCCGTCACCAGCCTGGATCCGCCAAATGGACGTGTGTGTGCCTGGCTGAGAGGGTGCCGTCATTTCGATAATAATGTCCGCATTCGACCCAGCCTTAACGACGGGCAGGGCTTTTGGAGAGACAGCCCCCATGCGGTCACTGCCTGAGTGAACAAGCTGATAACCGATCCAATCACAGGAGCCATTATTATTCACACGCCAAATTTTGGTGAAGTTCACATTCGTAGATATCTGTGTATTTTCCGGGATGGTCACATGGGTAACGAACGAAGCACTGTTCGTGCAGTTTGCCTGTGCTGTTTGAGTTTGGGCAAGCTCTTCCGGGGAGAACGTTGGCATGGGCGTGGATGAAATTTCGATATCTTCGATTGATCTCACCACATTCAGGGTTATGCTGAATGGGTCTGAAACCGTTCCCTTGCGATCAACCGCTAATAATGAAACGACCACACTGCCTTCCGTAAGCGGTGTAAAGGGGAGTTCAACGATGAGGTCGCGCGGATTGCCTCTTGGTGGTAATTGAGTAGCCGTTAGCTCCCCGTTGATATACAATTCAACCCTGGCAATGCCCTGAGAAGACCTCGCTTTTGCGCTAATGAGCACCTCTTCGTTGAGAAGCACATGTTGCCCTTCTTCGAGGTTTGTGATCTCGACCAGGACCCAGGGTTGATCGGGAAAATGGCACCCGGCAAGGATGACGAGGATGATGATGGCAAGCAGCCAAAATTTTCGAGCAAACATATTTAAATCCCTTTGCTTAATTCAATAACGAATCGCATTGTTCAGGTCTTCTAATTATATGATGAAATCCATGAAAGGTTAAAACAATTGAGGTTGATCAGGCGCTTTTTCTTCAATCCAGGCTTCTTTGATTGTTCCATCGTTCAGGATGTGAAGGACCTTTGTCCCTGATGCAAGCAGCGTTTGGGCAATGGTGTGCTGACGATGGCATCTTCCAGGATCTCCTTCAGCGCACATGATCGCCAGGTGGCTTCGCATGGAAAGTTCCATCAACACTTTTATCGCCTCGTTATACACGGCTTGAGGGGGTAATTTTCTTTGCTCAGAAGGCCTCGTTTTTTGAGTCGGTTTTCCCCCAAGTTTATGACCTAAATAGGTGTATTTAATTTTAAAAGGCAAAAGCATGTTAGGCAGGCGCGACTTATCGCTCCAGGGAGCATTCTTGCTATAAGGTATGCTGCGAATGTCTACGATATGGTTGATGTTGTTCGCCTGGATCAATGTAATGAATTGCATAAAATTCAGGCTGCTATGCCCGACTGTAAAAATCGTCTGAGCCATATTTAATTATAGCGGGGTTTGAAAAATAAATCAAATTTAAATCCAAACTTTGAATTTAATGATCGAAAAATTTCAATAATAAGGTAAAATCAAACCAGCCTATTGTTTTCACCAGTATTGGGCGCAAGCATGCAAAAGAAAGGATGGATCATTTGAAAAAGTCTTTACATACAAGGCTCTGGGCCATATTTTATGTGATCCTGGTCTTTTTACCTCTGGTTTTATTGATCATTTTTCCACGCCCACGGTCACGCGAATTCCTGCGAGATTTCTCGGTTGCATTGGGCTTTATTACCATGTCCTTGCTGGGATTACAAACAATTCCAACATCGCGCTTGAAATTCATAACCCGGCATTTTCCAATGGAGAAACTGTATACGATCCATCACAAAATGTCGATTGCCACATTTATTTTGGCGGTGATTCACCCTGCATTATTGATTATTAATAACCCCGAAACTTTCCTGCTGCTAAACTTTACTACCGCCCCGTGGCGGGCACGGGCAGCGTTGATCTCAGTGCTGGCGATGCTGGTTTTGATTGTCACTTCAGTGTGGCGGGAAGCGATCAAAATGAGATATGATGTCTGGCGCTGGTTGCATGACGCCATGACCCTGCTGGCTGTGGGGTTTGCCTTATTCCATATGTTCAGGGTTAATTACTATCTGTCGCTCACCTATCAGCGTGTCATCTGGCTGGTTTTAGCAGCGATTTGGTTGGCAGTGATCGTGTACATTCGCGTGGTGCGCCCGATTATCATGGTAAAACACCCTTATGTGGTAGACCATGTCGAAAAGGAACTGGGGGATTCCTGGTCCTTATTTGTGCGCCCAGATGGGCATCCCGGATTTAAATTTCAAGCGGGTCAATTTGCCTGGATAACGGTAGAATCCCCCTTTATTTTTCGGGAAAACCCATTTTCATTGTCATCCAGCTCGGATCGAGATGATGACCTGATGAGCTTTACGATTAAGGAACTGGGCGATTTCACCAGCTCCATCAAGGATATGAAACCAGGCGATCGGATCTATGTGGATGGCCCTTACGGCACCTTCAGCCTTGATGAGCATGAAAGCAACCGGTTGGTATTGATTGCAGGCGGGATTGGGTCAGCGCCGGTATTAAGCATTTTGCGCACCATGCGCGATCGCGATCATTGTACACCGGTGATGTTTTTCTATGGAAGCCCAAGCTGGGATAAGGTCATTTTCAGAGACGAACTGGCTGAACTTGAAAAAGAAATGGATTGCCTGAAAGTGGTACACGTTCTTGAACACACGACTGAAGATTGGCCTGGCGAAAGTGGATATATTACCGCAGATATTTTAGCTCGTCATTTACCTGCTGATTATAAACAATGGGAGTATCTCTTCTTCCTGTGTGGACCAACGCCAATGATTGAGGCTGTGGAAGGCGCCTTGCATAGCCTGGATGTGGGGAGGAAGAAAATCTTCTCTGAAAAATATGAGATGGCCTGATTGAGATAACCAAAAAAGGCTGCTTGGGATTCCCAAGCAGCCTTTTTTATTTTAAGTCTTCTGAAGTTTAATCTGGTCGGGCCATGTTTATCATGTCGACATCAACCATGGTTGCCAGGTCTTCAATGGTGTCGTAGAGCAATTGGATGGCGTATTGAGGATTGTGTACAAAGGCGCCCGCAGAATGAACAATCAGATCAAAATTGTAAGCGGCTTTCACCAGGCGCGGTGTCCAGCTTTTGTAGAGATTGCCACGGTTGATCTCATCAGGGTCTGCAACCCCATTGCCGTTTGTATCGACGACCCAGTAAGGGTAACGGAAGGCGTACACAAGCTGTTGGCCGGCAACTTCACGGGAGTAAGCCTGGATGGTTTCGTGTAGCAATTCATGCAGGGTGGCAATTTCGTAATGGATGCCCTCAGTGGTGTTTCCATCCCCGTCATAATCGGGATGACCAGCCTCGCGAATATCGCGCAGATTAGAGTAATCTGTGACGACAGGATGACAGGTGGCGCAATTACTGGGCGTAACCTGGAGTGAATGCGGATCGTGACAGTCTGTGCAGTTTTGAAAGCTTGAAACATGGCGGAAGAAACCAGCATAAGTTTTTCCAGGATATTGATATCCAATCATTGCATCTGCGCCAAAACGGAGGGCGCCGTCAACCTTATAATGGGCACTGATAAACTCGAGATTTTCATTAACCTCGTCTTCCGGCAATGTGGCAACGGCTGCGGTGACATCATCGCCTGATTTATACCCCTGATGACACTCAGCACAATTGGAACTCATGCCATGGCCGTCAATTTTGACGCCAGAAGGGAACAAAGTCTCATCTTTTTCGTGGGCGCTGGGGTTGTGGCACACCTGGCAAGTCACCACAGAACCGATTGGCACGGATGAATCAACAACAAAGGCTTCACTACCATCTTCACCCAGGTAGTCGAGATAGCCATACGTGCTATGGCATTTTGCACAGAAGGCAGGTATCACAGGTGGTTCGTTTTCATTCCAATAGTTAAAAGCAGAGGATTCACGATCAGCATGTCCAGACTCAGTCCAATTCTCACTGATTGCCTGTACGGTCTCGGGACGTGGTTGCGGTGGTAAGATCACCTTCCCAACCAGCAGGATAACCAGTCCACCCAGGACAAAGAAGATCAGAAGTAAAGGCCAAATCGATTTTTTCATCAGCGTTTCTCCATGAAAAAAATGATGGTGTATTTGGTTAATATTTTACCAGAAAAACTGGAAAACTGAAAACGAATTGCCAGGTACAAATTCGGTATAATCAGAGACATATGAGACAAAAATTGAGAGCGCTGATAAAATATGGCGCCTTTGCTATTATTTTTTTTGGGAGCACCTGGCTGCAGGGCTGCACAAAAGAAATTGATCACCTGGTAACCGCCGGGAGACTCGATAATTTCGAAGCGCACACCGAGACCAGCCCTGAGTTTGCGATTGTTGATACTGCCACAGCGACTTACCCGACGTCCGCACCGACAACTACAGCCACGCCAGTACCAATCCCTTCGAATGGACCGACACGGGTCAGCAATATTGAACACGACGCTGGGCCGGAATTTCCTGAAAGATTTGTCCCTGAAACAATGAAACCAGGCGTTTCACCCGTGGCTTACCTGCCCAGCGCCTGCCAGTATCTTGAAAATCGCTGGGGTGAGGATAAGAGCACGCCTGGCACGGTTGTTGTACCCATTATGTTTCATTCAATTGTGAGTCCCGGTCGGCAGATCAGCGACACAACATCAATATCGATGGCTTATTTTGAGTATTTTATGGAAACAGCGGTAGAGTTAGGTTTTTCAACGATCACATCGCAGCAACTGGTTGATTTTCTTAAATACAACCAGGCAATCCCAGAGCGGTCGATGCTGTTAATCCTGGATGACCGCCGGCCTGGCGTAACCGAGCTATTTATGCCTTACCTGGAAGAGCAGAATTGGACGCTGACCCTGGGCTGGATTGCCACTGACAGTACCCGCGATTCGGTTTGGGAGACGATGACAGCATTAGCCAGCACAGGTCGGCTGGATGTGCAATCTCATGGTTATAACCACATTTATATCCAGGATTACACCACGACAGAGCAGATTAAGGAAGAATTGTATCAACCGATTGAGGTTATAGAAGCGCGTTTCGGAAAAAGACCGATTGCACACGTGTGGCCAGGCGGAAATTTTGATGCGCGGGCAGTTGCCATTGCTGTTGAAGCAGGATATCAAATTGGATTCACCGTTTATTCGCGCGGACCAATCATGTACAACTGGATTCCGCTGGGAGAGCCTGAAATGTCCATGGAGACGCCATTGTTGGTACTCCCCCGGTTCTGGTCAACTGCCGCTGTTCAGGCGCTGAATGAAGCTGTAATGGTGAGCGACGCCGCCAGGGAGTACGCAAAAAGCGTTGATGAAGCTGAACGGGAATATTATTACTATTACTGCTATGCTAAAGGAAGTGAGTGATTTAATGGAGTTCAGACGCACGCTATTCACAATTGCGCTGGTCAGCCTGATTTTTCTGGGTGGGTGTTATCAGCCTGGTCCGGGTTCGAAGCCCTGGCAAGCGTCTTTCAGCGACAAGGATGCACAGGACATTCTCCAATCCACCAAGGGTGAGAGCGGATTGGAGACGCATACTGCCCCGATCATCACTGCAAACACGCCCACACCCAATCCGCCCATTACCTTGCCTACACCCAGGAGTGAAACGTTGACCTACGTCGTTCAGCAAGGAGACTTTCTGCGGAAGATTGCCCAGAAATACCAGGTTTCGATTGACCAAATTGTTGAAGCGAATAATATCGCCGATCAAAACCTGATTGATGTAGGGCAAGTGCTGTTGATTCCCCCGTCATCATTTACAGATGTTGCCCCTGGTTTTAAGATCCTGCCTGATTCTGAATTGATAAACAGCCCCAGCAATGCCGGTTTTGATGTGGCTAAATTTGTGGCAGCCCAGGGAGGATACCTGTCGGTTTACAGCGAAGAAGTGGACGACGTTCGCATGAGCGGCGCTGAAATCGTGGAGCAAGTGGCATTGTTATTCTCTGTTAATCCCCGGTTATTGCTAACCGTATTGGAATTTCAAAGCCAATGGGTGACGGAAATGGACCCGCCTGATGAGACACTTGAATACCCCATGCGCTATTATGACGCCTGGAGTAGTGGTTTGTTTGATCAACTGGCATGGGCGGCGAATTTGCTGAATGAAGGTTACTACCTGTGGAAGATTGAAGCCATCAGTGTTTGGGCGCTTTCTGATTCCAGCATGATCGGGGTTGATCCGACCATAAACGCAGGGACAGCCGGCGTGTTGAACTTGATGAGTTACCTGACCACAGGGGAAGATTGGAGATGGGCGATTTCTGAAAGCGGGATTTTTGCTACCTATTACCGTTTTTTTGGCTATCCTTTTAACCTTGGTATTGAACCGCTAATTCCGGATGACTTGGTACAGGTTGAATTACAACTTCCATTTCAATCAGGTGCAGTTTGGTCCTTTACGGGTGGCCCGCATGGTGGTTGGGGTACAGGGTCTGCCTGGGCAGCGCTTGATTTTGCTCCGCCAGGAGAAGCCCTGGGCTGTGTTCCCAGTGATGCCTGGGTGGTCGCGACAGCGCCGGGAGAGGTGGTCTATTCAGGGCAGGGTGCTGTGATTCAAGATTTGGATGGAGATGGTATCTGGCAGACGGGATGGTCGATCTTGTATATGCATATGGATACTCAAGATCGGGTCAGCGTGGGCACCTATTTGGAGGTCGGGGATCGGGTTGGTCACCCTTCCTGTGAAGGTGGTTTCTCTACCGGGACGCACCTGCATATTGCCCGACGGTATAATGGTGAGTGGATCGCAGCCGATGGCAACTTGCCGTTTGTTATGGATGGTTGGGTCTCTTCAGGGTATGGCGTGGAATATGACGGTTATCTGACTCAGGGAGATATCGTTTTGGAGGCATGGAATGGGCGCACAGCGACCAATGCAATCCAGCGCTAGGCACCGCTATTTTAAGCGTCGACTTAAGCGGTCATTTGGGCTATTAACAGCGGGGTTGATCTTAGCCGGGATTGTCGGCGGTGGATTGGCTTATCCCGTAATGGCTCCGGATTCTTCCCGGTGGAGCGGCCCGGTGATAACGCCCACGGTGAGCCCGAATGCTGTAAGCGTGACGTCCTCAGTACCAGAAACAAGCCTGCCAACGCCAGAAACCCCGACAGAAGAAGCCGTTCTATTAACCATAGATGCAACGCCAACCCGGGAAGAACCTGGATTGCCGTTGCCCACCCAGGCGCAGATCGTTCCCCCTAGTGATGATCCAAGTATCCTGTATTATACAGTCGCCGGAGACAGCCTTGCAGTAGTCAGCTTGCGTTTTGGCGTTAATGTTGGCGAGGTGAAATCTCCCGCGGAGATTGAACGTCATGAGCTGCTTCCGCCCGGGCAGCTGTTAATCATCCCCAACCGACTGGGAGAGACCAGTTCTCGCAGTAAGCTGCTGCCCGATAGCGAGGTGACATTCTCGCCATCAACGATCGATTTTGATATCCAAAGCTTCGTTGAGGAAGCAGGTGGTTATCTGGCGAGCCATTCTCAATACCTGGCCACGACCGGGATCACTTCTGGTGCTGACGTGATTGGTCGCATTGCGCTCGAGTATTCGGTTAACCCCAGGTTGTTGCTGGCATTTTTGGAATATCGATCAGGCTGGGTTTATGGTTTCCCTGAGGATCAACAGTCGATTGACTACCCCCTGGGCTATTACCTGGAAGCAAAGAAAGACCTGTATCTACAAGCAGCCTGGTTTGCCAGCCGGGTGATGGACGGTTATTATGGCTGGAAGGAAGGCCGGCAACTGGCGGTTGATTTTGATGATGGGCAGTTTTTGCGCCTGGCACCGGAGCTGAACTCGGGAACGGTCGGGTTAATGAACGCTTTTTCAGATTTATACAGCTATGATGATTGGGCGCAAGCCCTGTATGCTGAAGAGAGCTTTTTTACCCTTTTTGAACAAATGTTTGGCAGCCCGTGGATCCGCGCCCAGCAGGTTGAGCCGTTAATACCGGCGGATATCGCACAACCCGAGATGATCCTCCCCTTTGAACCAAACTATAAATGGGCTTTCACCGGCGGACCGCATGCTGCCTGGAGCTCAGCCGACGTGTGGGCGGCGCTTGATTTTGCCCCACCCAGCTCTGAAACGGGATGCCACGAGTCGCCGGTCTGGGTGGTTGCTTCAGTACCAGGACGGGTGGTTCGTTCCGAGAATGGTGTGGTTGTGATTGATATGGATGGTGACGGCTATGAGCAAACGGGCTGGACCCTGTTGTACTTGCATATTGCCACCAAGGACAGGATCCCGCTGGACACCTGGGTGGAGGTTGGAGATCGGATCGGACACCCATCGTGTGAAGGCGGTCGTTCCACCGGTACGCATGTCCATATCGCCCGGCGCTACAATGGCGAATGGGTCCCGGCTGGCGGTCCTTTGCCGTTTACGCTCAGTGGATGGACTGCCCGCGCCAGCAGCGAGCCATATAAAGGATGGCTAACTCGAGGGACTGAAATTATTTATGCCAACACCGCCGCGACCTTTGAAACCCACATTAAACGGGAAGAATAGCGACCTTCAGCGGGAAGTTTCGAGAAATTTTGGTGAGATGCTCTTGAAAAAAGCAGCTGTGTGGGTGAAAATCAGCCTGCTGAGTTTTTGAGATTATTTGATGATAGACTGCGCTCATTTTTGTTTGTATCAGACCTGATTAAACACTCCTTTGCGATGAAGAACCTGAAGATTTATTCGATCCTTTTTTTGTTCATATTCATTCTGTCGGCTTGTTCGCCCTCGTCACTGCCAACGATGATTTACCCCACTCCGGTTGACGAAGGTGTCGTCGAGGTTCTTGCCGAGATCACACCATTTCCAACCCGTCGAGCTTATGAACCTGGCGAATTGGTCGAATACGTTGCGCAAACCGGCGACACGCTCCCCGCGCTGGCTGCTCGTTTTAATACGACAGAGAGTGAAATTCGCCAGGCAAACCCGATCATCCCTGATGATGCCACCACCATGCCGCCGGGAATGCCGATGCAAATCCCAATCTATTACCGACCCCTGTGGGGAACCCCTTTTCAGATCATACCGGATGCTGTGTTTGTCAATGGCCCTGACGCGGCGGGTTTTGAAGCTTCTGCTTTTATTGCCCAATCTGAAGGGTGGATTCACTCGTACACTGCCTGGGCGTTCAGTGGCACGCGCACTGCGGATGAAATAGTTGATTATGTGGGCTTGAACTATTCGATCAGCCCCAAGGTGCAACTGGCTTTGCTGGAGTATTTGGCCGGGGCGTTTTCTCAGCCTGAGCTCGACCCCGTTGTTGAAAGAAATATCCTTGGCCTGGATACGAATTACTGGACGGGGGTTTACCTGCAGTTGTCACATGCCTCAAACCTGCTGAATGACAGCTATTACCGCTGGCGAAACGGTGAGCTGCTTGAATTCGAACTGGCGGATGGTTCCCTGGTACGGCCTGACCCCTGGCAAAATGCCGCCAGTGTTGCACTGCAACACTTTTTCTCACAAATCATGGGGGTTGCAGATTATCACCGGGCGATTGGCCCGGACGGTTTCAGCCTGATGTATCAGAACCTGTTTGGCGACCCATGGGACGCTGAACCGCACATTCCTGGCTCCCTGAGTCAACCTGAGCTGTTGCTGCCCTTTACGCCAGACAAGGTCTGGGCATTCACTGGCGGACCGCATACCGGCTGGGGCAGCCTGGCGCCCTGGTCAGCGCTGGATTTTGCTCCACCGTCGACAGCGGCTGGCTGTATCCCCTCTTCAGTGCCTACAACCGCTGTGGCAGACGGCCTGGTGGTGCGAGATGGCGCAGGTTTATTGATCCTCGATCTGGATGGCGATGGCGATGAACGCACTGGATGGGTTGTGCTTTACCTGCACATTGCCAATGATGGCCGGGTTCCGCCGGGGACTTATGTTTCAGTAGGCGATCCGCTGGGCTTTCCATCCTGCGAGGGTGGCAGGTCAACCGGGACGCATATTCATATCGCCCGAAAATATAATGGGGAATGGGTAGAGGCGGATGGGGTCGTGCCGTTTGTGCTTTCAGGCTGGCGACCGCTGCGCGGTGAGGCACCTTATCAGGGGTGGCTGGTAAAGGATCAAATCACAGTCCTGGCGAGTGAAAACCCGGATGGCAGAAGTATGATCCCGATTGATCTGGATGAATGAGTCGCTTGGTTCCACTGCCTGCCCAAAGGGCATGCATTTGGCACGGCGGACACGGCTCAATACCCTTACAGGGCACAGGGAGCATTACGAGAAGATTTGCCCCTACGAGCGCGTCCTGGTATTAAATTAGTTAATATTCAACACGCGCTTAATTGAGGAATTGCCAGGGGTTGACCGGGTATCCGTTTAACCGCATTTCAAAATGAAGGTGGGGACCGGTGGACCTGCCGGTGCTACCCATCAAGCCGATCAACTGACCCTTCTGGACATTGCTACCACAGGGCAGCATCGAACCATCCAGCAGGTGGGCATAAAAGGTCTGCCAGCCGCGATCATGGTCGATAACGATCAAATTGCCGTACCCGCGATCTGACCAGCCCGAATAGACGATGACTCCCGAATCAGAAGCGAAGATGGAGAAGCCGGAACGACCGGCAAAATCAAGCCCATTGTGAACGGGAGGGTTATATTCATAGCCCGAAATCCATCTTTCTGTGGTCGGCCAGGTGAAGGTGCCGGTGCCGACATCGCCATAGAGGATGCCTCCGCAGGCGCCAGGGCCAAGATAGGAATTGCCCGAAGCGGGGTTATCCCGAGGAACAATCCAGGCTACCGTCGGCCGTTCACCGCCCGGGACAACCAGCATCGTGCCCGGAGCGATGTTGGGATTTGAATAGTCACCAACGAGATCTTGATCCAGGTTGTTGCCTGGGTAATTGATAATCACATCGGGGGAGACACCGTAAAAGGAGGACACGCCGTTTAACCCCTCTCCTTCGGACCAGCGGTGGTAAACACCATCCATGGGCAGGATGAAGAGTTCTACGCCGATGCTTAACCCATCCGGTGTGTCACCAATCACATAGCGGTTGGACCACAACACCGTTTCAGGCGTTAACCCGAATTTATCTGCGATTCCAAAGATCGTATCCCCTTCTTCAACGGTGTATTGGGTCACTTCGGTGCGATCCTCAACTGCGGTTGCGGGGGTGATTTGAATTTCATGCCCGCGCAGCAAACCGGTTGATTGCGCACTGGCTGAAAAAGCTGGCGTGCTGACCCCTGCAGGCAGGGTCACAAGGGTTGCCGTGGGTACCGGGGTGGGCTCTGGCGTGGGCATGGTGGCGTGTACAATTAGCGAGCCAACGCCCCATACCAATAGCGTGAACACCAGCCCTGTAGTGATCAGCATCGCTGTTCGGATCACGGCTGGGCGCCTGAAAATTGCGCCTGGTTTAGAGCCTGTGTTTAGAGAATTTTCGGACCCTGGTCTTTCTGGCGAGTCCGCTTCGGATTTTTCAAGGTCACTATCTTCGATTTTGCTTTCAGAATCGGGTTGATCGTTCATTTTGTCCTCTAATAGCATAGTATCACGGAAGATATGATTGTCAAGCACGGTTAATATCGAAGAAAACGGTGTGTTTTCAAGCGTGATACTTATTCTGGTTTTATGGATTGCCTGGCGGGTTGGTGAAATAGAGTTCAAAAACGGGGAACACATTTGCCTCTGTATGCTGTATCAGGGTGTTGTAAAAATCTATCCCTGAAGCGATTTTATAGCGGTGCGACTGGGCATAATCCAGCATAAACCTGAAAAAAGCCTCATCGTCCATAACTTCACGCAAATCTTTATAAAATAATGCCCCGCGCCGATAGGCGCGATTGAAGTATTCTGTTACGCCGCCGGCTACGTAGATCGATGTATCGATGGTGCCGGTGGGTAAGTGCGAATAGACACGGGTGTTCCACCACCATTCAAGGTCATCGGGGAAGTAGCGCTCGAAAAACAGAGATTCTGCATAGGTGGCAATCGACTCGTCCAGCCAGGGTTCCATGGCCTGGTTATTACCCACCAGGCTGAAGAACCATTGATGCAATACCTCGTGAGGGACGATAATATGCAGGTCCGAACGCGGCGGATCGCGGTAGAGCCAGTAAAAACTGCTTTGGATCAGGATCAGGCCATCGAATTCCATGTTGATATCCATATCCGCCTGCACCACGCTGAGCACGTCGCGCTCATAAGGTCCAAACAACTCAGAATACAGGCGCAGTGCTTTTTCAGCCAGATCCACCGCAACCTCAGAGGATTCGATCACTTCGGGAAATGAGAATCCCCTGATCTGCACCCCGTTGACCTCGCGAGTAAGGATTTCATAAGAGTCGCTGATCGCCAGCACGAAGGTGCGCGCTAAGGGCAGCACAAAGCGGTAGCTGCCATCATCAATAGTAGGCAGCGCCCCGGCGGCGATCTCCAAGTTTTCAGCCCGATCGGTAAAGCTGATGGTTACATCAAAATCAGCCGATTCGAAGACCTGGTGTTCGCCAACGAACATGCTGTTGACCAGAGAAAACTCGTAAGCCAGCCATCCCTGTTCTGCATCATATGGCGGGATGGTTGGATACCAGTAAGAAAGCAGCAACTGGCGCCCGGTTTGTCCGAAAACGCCTAAGCGATCGGGCATATACAGTTCATAGCTGTGAATAAAGCTGATCTGTTCGCCGGGCTGCAGGGGCGTTTCGAGGGGAACCACCATGCGGTGGCTTTCCCAACGGTAATTGTCGATGGTCGTCCCGTCGCCCAGTTTGACGGAGCGCATAAAGATCGCATTTTGGAAGATGGTCGGATAAACGATGAACACCATTTCTGTGATGGGGACGCTGGTTTTATTGGTATAGGTGGATTGACTGGAGACCGTGATCAACCGATTGTAATAATTGATGGTGGCATCAATTATGTACTGGGTCTGCTTTCCGTCCATGGGCAGGGGCGTGGGTGTCGGAGTTGGCTCCGGCGTGGGCGTTGGTGAGGGCGTTGGCGTGGCTGTCGCTTGCAGGGTGGCAGTTGGAGAAGGGGTGGGGAGCATCTCTTCGCCCGGCGAGCAAGCCGCCAGCAGGCAGATGGCGCATAAAAGCAGAACAAGCTTTCGTGTAGGTTTAGAATTTGTCATATTGACCTCAATCAACCTAATTTTACCCGTTAATAACGCCTGTTGAACGCATTATTGCGAAGGCAGCCGTCGGTGGGTTGGCGAGGAGAGCAGCGGAGTTTGATCGATTTAAATTGGTGTTGGTTTATTAACCATTCGCCAACTCACCAGAATGGTTAGATGTTGAACTTGCGAAAGTTTTTAATTTATTTGTGGTTTATAATACATGACGATCTGTCTTTGCACAAGACGTTAACTGACATTAAAACCTCTGACGACTTTAATCTCCTGAGGGTGGGGATGAAGGGTTTGTGAGCAAAATTGTCGTTTGATGCGAAAATTTAAATTAAAACAGAAAGTGTGTGCTTATGGCATCAAAACTGGACAGTTTACGCGGTTTTATCCTGGTTTGGGTCGGACAATTGTTTTCTATGGTTGGCTCGCAGATGACCCATTTTGCCATGGGTATCTGGGCATGGGAAAAGACCGGCCAGGCGACCCCGCTGGCGATGATCGGTTTTTTCTCCTTTGCGCCGTTGATCGTTTTTTCCCCGTTTGCCGGCGTGCTGGTGGATCGCTGGAACCGGAAGCTGGTAATGGCGCTGAGCGATATCGGTGCGGGCGTGGTAACGGTAGTCATCCTGGTTTTATTGCTTTCCGACCGCCTGCAAATCTGGCACCTGTACCTGACGGGTCTTGTGGGGGGGCTGTTTGGCGCCTTTCAATGGCCGGCTTATTCAGCCGCAATCAGCCTGATGGTGCCCAAAAAGCATTATGCCCGCACCAGCGGGATGATCTCTATGGCAGAATCGGGTGTTGGGATCTTCGCCCCCATATTGGCAGGCTTTTTACTGCCGCTGATCAGCATCAGCGGTATTATCATCATCGACCTGGTAACCCTGGCGGTCGCTTTGTTATTGTTGATGGTTGTCATCATTCCTGAGCCGAAAAAGAAGCACAGTGACCACACCAAAGGCGCCTTCGTTCGGGAACTTGTCTATGGATTTCGCTATCTGTTTGATCGTCCCAGCTTGCTGTACCTGCAATTGATGTTCTTTATGGGGAACCTGTTTTTCACGGTTGGTTATACATTGCTGACGCCCATGGTGCTGGCAAGCAGCGGGGGCAATGCTACCATCCTTGGTTCTGTGCAATCCGCCGGTGCAATCGGTGGGCTGCTGGGCGGATTGGTTCTGACAGCCTGGGGCGGCGCGAAAAAGAAGATCAACGGGGTGATCGTTGGATGGATGGTGAGCGGATTGTTCGGATTGGGGATGGTTGGGCTGGGCAGGGCAGTGCCTTACTGGCTGGCCGGGAATTTCGTGATGTTGTTTGTGTCGCCGATCATCAACGGGTCCAACCAGGCTATCTGGCAATTGAAGGTCGCGCCTGAAGTACAGGGCCGGGTTTTCTCGGTGCGGCGCTTCATTGCCCAGATCACAGCGCCAATATCGATGGCTGTCGCAGGCCCCCTGGCAGACCAGGTTTTTGAGCCAGCCTTGCAGGCGCCGAAAAACTGGCTGACCCGCCTGTTGAGTTCGATATTCGGCTCAGAACCTGGCGGAGGGATGTCCCTGATCATCCTGTTGAGCGGGATTTTGATTGCGGTTGTATGCCTGGTTGCATACCGGATTACACCCTTACGGGAAGTTGAACAGCTCATTCCCGACCATGATGAATCAGGCTAGGTTGAAAAAGGGGTTCGATTTTTTAAAGCTGCACCGAAGGGTGACGTTCTAATCTTCTACTTCGATGATGGTGATTGTATTACTGATCTCGGCTGTTTTTTCGAGCATAGCCAGTGAAGGACAGTAGCGGGTTTCTGATAGTTCCACCGCGCGCTCAACCGCTTTTGGATCCAGGTTTTTTCCGGTAACCTTGTATTCAAGGTGGATCCTGGTAAATACTTTGGGATGGTCTTCAGCCCTTTCAATCTGGGCGTTGACCTCGAAGTTGGTGACCTCCTGGCGCTTTTTTTGCAGGATCGAGATCACGTCCATGCCGGTGCAGCCACACAACCCGATGGCAAACAATTGCATGGGTTGGAAACTATGCTCGGAGCCGCCCTGCGATTTGCTCGTATCCAGGGGAATCGAGTTGCCGGTCTCAGAAAAACCGGTGAAGGACAGGCTTCCGTTCCAAACGACTTTACTTTCCATACATTATTTTCCTTTCTAATCTCCACCGGAGATTTCCTGGTTTTATCAGGTAAATGCCCCGCTCTCCATAATGCCGCACCGGGGACAGATCAGTTGCAGCATACTGTTGTATTCCAGCTTTTCGATCTGGCAGCGCGGGCAGATCCTGCCCGTGCTGAACCGAAGCACATAGGCGTTGCAATTTGTTTCAGATTTAACAACTTGCTGATCAGAGCGCTTTCCAGCAGGCTGATTAGGCTTATTATTCTTTGTCATCTTCATCGTTCAGTCCTAAACTGACCAGAAGCCGATCCCATGCTTCTGGCGGCAGGGCAATCGTGTCACGATCATCCTGGCAGAGCTGGATAGTCTTCTTCAAGGTGTTGATCACGATCTGGCAGTCGGGGCAGTTTTCAATATGTGCTTCCAGGTGAGAACACAAATCCGGGTCCAGTTCGCCGTCAATATAGGCATTGATTTGCCACAAAACCTCCTGACAGCTGGCTGGGTGAGGGTGTTTCATTGAGCAACCTCCGGCATTTTCCCCGAGAAGTATTCGGTTAGAAATTCTCGCAATTCCAGTCGAGCGCGCATCAACCGTACCTTGAGCGCTGATTCGCTGATCTGGAGCACTTCAGCAGCCTCGCGGGTGGAAAGACCTTCCACATCTCGCAACAGGAAGGCAGCCCGGTTGGCATCCGATAAAGATTTGATACCGAGATTGATCACCTGGCGGGTTTCGGAGCGGACGAACTCTTCCTCTGGCAAACAACACCAATCGACGATTTGCCTGGGGACGAACTCCCCGCTTTCGGTAATGATCTCTGCGTCGAGGTCAACCTGCGCCGGTTTGCGTTTTCTGATAAGCATCAGGGCTTCGTTAACAGCTATGCGATACAACCATGTTGATATTTTCGAGCGGCCTTCAAAGGTTTCGATATTTTTATATGCTTTGATAAATGTCTCCTGCAACACGTCTTCTGCATCCTGTTCGTTGGCGAGCATCTTCAGAGCCAGACGGTAAATTTTACCGGAGTCAGCTTTTACCAGCTGAGTAAAAGCATCTTTGTCTTTGCGCCTTAATGCAGCCAGATCTATGGCATCTGAGATGATCTGATTAGTCATTGGATGATTGAAACTGCAATCGGTTACATTTAATGCGAGAATGAAAGCGGCCAGTTTGGCAGAACGTCGATATCAAAGGGGCTGAAATCCTCTTTGATGAAATGAAAATAACCCGCAGCGGCGATCATAGCGGCGTTGTCAGTGCACAATGCGAGGGGTGGGATGTGCACCGGGTATTTACTTTCTGCCAGAATTTTTTCACGCAGGCGCTTATTGGCGGAAACACCTCCTGCGACAATAATTTCCCGCACTTTATATTTTTGTGCTGCGTGAAGGGTTTTTTCCACCAAAACGTCTACCACGGCTGCCTGGAAACTGGCAGCCAGGTCTTCAATCGGCAACGGGCGCCCCTCAGCCTGCAGGGCTTCAACCGCTCGCAGGACGGCTGTTTTCACCCCGCTGAAGGAAAAATCCCAGCTGCCTTCGAGCATGGCTTTGGGGAAGGAAAAGGCGGTTTCTTTGCCGGAGGCACTGACTTTCTGGATCGACGGTCCGCCAGGATAGGGTAAATCGAGCAAGCGGGCGACCTTGTCTAAAGCCTCCCCGGCTGCATCATCCAGGGTACCTCCCAGGCGTTGATAGGCAAGGTGGTCTGTCATCAAGATCAGTTCGCTGTGCCCGCCGGAGACCAGTAACGCCAGCAATGGAAAACGGGGTGGTTGAGGGGGTGTGACATCGCCAGGATGAAGCCAGGCTGAGTAGATATGGCCTTCCAGATGGTTGATGCCGATCAGGGGCTTTTCGGCGACCAGGGCGAGACCTTTGGCCATGTTCACACCGACCACCAGCGACCCGGCGAGGCCGGGTCCCTGGGTGACGGCAATCGCGTCGATTTCACTAATGTCAACATGAGCCTGTCGCAGCGCCTTGTTGACGATGGGGTGGATTGCTTTAACGTGTTCACGTGAGGCCAGCTCGGGGAACACACCGCCGTATTGTGCATGCAGGTCAACCTGGCTGGCGACCACATTGGATTCGATCACCCGGCCATTGCTGATGACGGCGGCAGCAGTCTCATCACAGGAAGTTTCGATGCCAAGAATGCGTGCTGGTGGAAGCGCCATAGCGGTTTACCTCTACTTTCTTTTCATGGGCAGACAGAGTTCCATGGGAAAGTCAATAAACTTCTCAAATTTTCCGGCGGAAGTAACGTAATAACTATCTTCCAGGCGGACGCCCAGACCCTTTTCAGGGTAGTACAGACCCGGCTCAATCGTAAACACCGAACCCGGAGCAAGAATGTTGGAGGGATCGTCCTTCTGGCTGAACCAGGGTTTTTCGTGGATGTGCAAGCCCAGCCCGTGTCCCACAGAGTGGACATAACCGGATTCAGCCGCTGGGTCCTGGCGGATCGTTTTGTGTCCCATTGCTTCAAACAGGTCGCAGGTGCGTTCTTGGAAGTGGGCTGCGTTCACGTCGGTTTTGAGTTCGGAGGTCACCTGCTGGTAAACCGATTTAACCTGGTCGTATAAGGCCTGGGCTTCGTCCGGGGCATATCCCAGGCACCAGGTGCGGGTGAAATCATAGAAATATCCGCCGCCCTGTTCACAGGGAAAGATGTCAAAGACGATGGTTTGCCCGAGGGTCAGGGGATCGGTGGGGTTGCCGCTGCTGTGGGGCACGCCGGCATCTTGCCCGATAGCGAAGATGGTATCGTTGGGGTTCTCGGCGCCCAATTCAGCCAGCCAGAGGTTGATTTTGGCTTTAACATCGCCAATCAAGAGGGAGTCGCCGTCTTCTTTCATCAGCAGATTGTCAGCGACTCTGTGGCTGGTGAGAAAATCTGCCACACGGGAAACGACCTCTACTACCACCGTACCCATTTTTCGGATGCGCTCAATTTCATCGGAGTCTTTGGTGGACATGGCTTGCAGCAGGATGGCATCTTCATGGTCGCCATGGAAGGACAGGCCGGGCAGCAATTCCTGGAGCTTGTTGACGGTGGAATGCATTTTGCCCACGTCAGATTGACCGCAGAGGATGACCTTGCCCGAAGTTAGTCCAAGCTCTTCGAAGATGGACTTGTAAAGCAAGGCATGGGCTGTCAGCCGGTCACCGTTAGCTGCTGCCATGCGTTCTTTGATCGGGTATTTGCTGTAATTCAGGGTCTTTAGACCGGTTTTGGCGGCTTCATCACGCTCCATGGGGGCATGACACAGCACGGGTTCCTGGCCGGTCTGTAGAATGACATCAGCTATGGTGATATGACCACCGCCGGTCAGGTACATCATAAAGGGATTGTGTTGGGCTGGGCCGGTGATCCAAAGGGCATCGGCTTGGTTTTCTGTCAGGTTCTTTTGTAAGTCAGTTTTCATGGTGTTCCTGTCTTTTCTGTGGTGATCTTTTCAGCGGGTAGAGAGGTTATTCCAGCGCCTGCTCAGCAGCCCAAGATGCTGAGAGACCGTGCAACAAGGCTGCTTCCTGGTCGGGGAGGACGGTACGCGGGTCAAACAGGACCCGGTCGCCTTCAATTCGGGCGATGATTGCCGGCTTAGCTTTGCGCAGACGGCTCAGGAACGCATCCGGGCCAGGCGGGTCGAGGGCCAGGAGGTAGGTGGGCATCTCTTCGGTTGGCAGGCTGCCGCCACCGACGGTTGAACGCCCAGGGATTACAGCGCCAACGCCCAGGTGTTCGCGCCAGCTTTCCGCTGTAGCATGGATGGTGTCAAGGGATTTGGCGATCATGTTCCAGATCGGCAGCTCTTGTTCAGCTTCATCTTTGAGGTAGTGGGTGAGGGTGGCTGTGATACCCGCCAGGGTTAACTTTCCTGAACGCAGCGCACGCGCCAGGGGGTGTTTTTGAATGCGCTGGATCAGGTCTGCTTTTCCGATAATAATCCCTGCCTGTGGACCGCCGAGGAGCTTGTCGCCCGAAAAGCAAACCAGGTCACAACCCGCGGCGACGGATTCCTGTACCATGGGCTCATGAGAGAGACCATATTTGGCGGTATCCAGCAAGGCGCCAGAGCCCAGGTCGTGCACCACTGGCACGCCGTAATGATGGGCGACCTCGACGATATCAGCCAGTTCGGGTTCGCTGTGAAAGCCGATCAGCTTAAAATTTGAGTGGTGAGCCACCATCACCAGGGCAATATCCTCATTCTGGAGAACATTTTCATAGTCATGGAGGTGAACGCGGTTGGTGGTGCCGATTTCGACAAGCTCTGAGCTGGATTGAGCCATCACGTCCGGGATGCGAAACCCGCCACCGATCTCAACCAGTTGCGAGCGCGAAACGATCACCTTACGACTGCTGGCTAGAGCAGACAAGGTCAACAAGACAGCGCCGGCGTTGTTGTTAACCACGAACCCGACCTCCACACCGGTGAGCCGGGCCAGGATCTGGCTGGCGTGGATCGAGCGGGTGCCACGTCTACCGGTTTCCAGGTTGAATTCCAGGTTGGTGTAACCCTCTGCCGCCTGTGCGATCGCGATACGCGTGGACTGGCTGAAAGGCGCCCGTCCGAGATTGGTGTGCAGGACAACGCCGGTGGCGTTGATCACCGGGACCAACGAGGGTTCGAGCCAGGCATCCAACTGCTGATTTACCCTGGCGATGAGCCCTGCGTGATCTGGCACTGGGATGCGATACTGGATGAATTCTGTACGAATGTCATCCAGAACAGCCCGCGCTGCCTCCACACACAGCGGACGGCCGAAGTCTCCCAGGAGATTTTGCATCTCGCGGGATTTGAGAAGCTGGTCGATTGAGGGAAGTTGGCTCAGTTCAGACATGGTGAGGTTAGCTCTGGTTCAGGTTAAGGATTGTCTTTTGGATTCCAGCGGCTGCGTTCAAATAAACGCAGTAGAAATTCGATCAGGATGAAGGCGCCAGCCATGATCCCTGCCAGGGCGGGTGTCAGCACCCGGCCGAGTTGCATCCAGGTGATTGTGCTTCCGTAAAGGCCAAACCACAAAGCCTGGCGGATGATGACCATTCCCTCTACAGGGGGAGTGCTGGGGAAACGCTGGTTAAGGTAATAACTGACGGGAATGGCTGGCCCGGTGAGTGCGACCACAATCAGAAAAAAGAACAGCCAGCGTGGCCCGAGAGTGGGCAGGGTGTGGCGGACGACAATGATCAACCCCACCCATCCGATCAGGGTCAGGACCACTGAAAGGGGTAAATAGCTGTTAATAAAGGGTGGTTTTTCTTCAGACTTCATGGTCATCTCCTTGATGTTAATTATTGTAACGCATAACGCGAGGGTGTGGATGGTTTTTACCTCTGATCGCAATGTCAAGCTTTCATTTGGTTGCGTTGCTCTGCCCCCACCCTGCTTCGCTTTGGGAGTAATAAAGACCAGGGTGCGCGGGAGTTGGTCTCCTTCTATTCGCGCAGCCGGTGGAAAGAGGTAAAATCTAGCCAGGCTAATAATTAACCAGGAGCAGATGATGAAAGCGGATTTTATCGCTGTAGATATGGGGACGACAAATACCGATTTGGTTTGGCTGGATGGCGGCGGGATGCACATGCGTAAACTGGAAAACCTGCACCTGTCGGCTGTGGAACAGGTACGCCAATGTTTGAATTTGGTCGATGATGCCCTGGATGCGGATGTAAAAATTGGCGTAACAGGCGGTCACTACCGTGCTTTACCTGCTGTCCTGGATGGATTTCATTTAAATAAAGTGGAAGAAATGCGCGCGCTGGGGCTGGGTGGGCTGGCTGCAGCAGGCCTTGAGGTGGGTTTGGTGGTCAGCGCTGGGACAGGCACAGCAATGGTGGCAGCAAGAGGCACTGCAGCTCAGCATGTGACCGGGTCTGCTGTCGGCGGGGGCACATTAATCGGGCTTGCAAACCTGATCCTGGGAACAGCAGATTATGGTGAAATTGACGCTTTGGCGCTTGCAGGTGATGCCAATGCCGCTGATATTATGGTCAGCGAGGCAGTTGGCGGTGAGGTCGGCAAGCTTCCGGCGAATGCTAACGCAGTCAACCTGGGAAAATTGATCGACCGGACGGATTTTACTCGCGAAGACCTGGCTGCCGGGCTGGTTCGCCTGGTGGCTCAGGTGATTGCGGTGATTGCCATCAACGCCGCAGAAGCCGCCGGGTTACGCGACATCATCCTGATTGGACACACGATGGATTTAGTTTCAATTCAAAAAGAGATTGCCCTGGTGGGTGAATTTTACCAGCGCAGCTTTACCATGCCGGAACATCCCGGCTTTGCAACAGCCAGAGGTGTGATCGACGTGATGAAACGGGAAACACATCATGGGGGTCTGCACTGGATTGACTCATAATTTCAAATGTGATAAGATTTTCTTCGTTAGTGACTCATCCAGAGAGGTGGAGGGACCGGCCCGATGATACCTCGGCAACCACAGAGATAAATGCAGGTGCCAATTCCGGCAGACCCCGATTTGGGACGTTCTGGAAGATGAGGTGAAATGAAATGCAGTCATCATCGCCTCTCATCCAATGAGAGGCAATGTTTTTATTTGCAAGGATTTTATAATCATTTCAGCGGAAGGACCAGGCATGGCGCAAGCGAAAAAAATCTTTAGCAACCGGGCTTACTTAGATGCCCTTCAGCAACGCGTATTGTTGTTCGATGGCGCCATGGGTACCAACCTTGACCGGCAGAACCTGACAGCAGAGCATTTCGGCGGTGAACCCACCGCAGGCTGTAATGACTACCTGGTGATCACTTACCCGCAGGCTGTTGAAACGGTGCATCGTGCTTTTTTGGAAGCCGGCGCCGATGTGATTGAAACGGACACCTTCCGTTCTAATCGGCTGACACTGGGTGAATTTGGATTGGGGGAGCGCGTGGCTGAGATCAATCGCACTGCAGCACGGCTGGCGCGCAAATTAGCTGATGAATACACCACGCAAGAAAAGCCGCGCTTTGTGGCAGGTTCGATCGGACCCAGCGGAAAGTTGATCTCGAGCGAAGACCCGATCATGTCGGATATCGATTTTGATGTGCTGGTGGACGTCTTTCGCGAGCAGGCTGTGGGTTTGATTGATGGCGGCGTGGATCTGTTGTTGATTGAGACAGCACAAGATATTTTAGAAGTCAAAGCTGTTATCCTGGGCATCCGGGCTGCCTTTGCGGAGACCGGTCAAGAGCTGCCCATCCAGGCACAGATCACGCTGGATATCACCGGGCGGATGCTGCTGGGGACGGATATCGCTTCGGCGTTGGCAATCCTGGAGGGGATGGACATCGATGTGATCGGGCTGAACTGCTCTACCGGTCCGGATTACATGCGTGAGCCGATCCGCTACCTTACTGAGCATTCTAATTTACCCGTTTCCTGTATCCCCAATGCCGGTTTGCCGCTGAATGTGGACGGGGAGGCGGTTTACCCGATGGAACCGGAGCCCTTTGCTGACCTGCTGCTTGAATTTGTGAATGAATTCGGTGTGCGCGTCATCGGCGGATGCTGCGGCACTCGAGAGGATCACATTGCGTTAATCAACGCCAGGCTGAACCGTGATCGGCGGAGGTTGCCCGCATCCGCACCGCTGGCGCAGTTGGCGTCCCCGGTGCAGGCGGTGAACATGGCGCAGGAACCGGCTCCTTTTTTGATCGGCGAGCAGTTGAATACCCAAGGGTCGCGCAAGTTTAAGCAGCTGATTTTGGATGGCGAAATTGATGCGATCATTGAGATGGCACGCGAGCAGGTGGAACGCGGCGCGCATGGGCTGGACCTGTCCGTTGCACTGACCGAACGGTCAGATGAGACCGAACAGATGCGAATGATGGTC
Source organism: Chloroflexota bacterium (assembly GCA_029548365.1). Taxonomy (GTDB): domain Bacteria; phylum Chloroflexota; class Anaerolineae; order Anaerolineales; family Anaerolineaceae; genus Brevifilum. Next base: position 49,094 of record JAKPNN010000005.1, on the reverse strand, counting down.
AAAAAGCTGTCTAACGCAGTACCGGTGCCATTGGTGATTGATACCACTGAATTGGAAGTGATCGAAGCAGCGTTAAAAACCAACCCTGGACGCTGCCTGATCAATTCGACTCACCTTGAATCAGGTGAGGAGAAAGCCGGTCAGATCTTCAAGCTGGCCAAACAGTTTAACGCAGCCATCATCACCCTGACCATTGATGAGGCAGGGATGGCGAAAAGTGCGGACCGTAAACTGGAAATCGCCCGACGGATTTACGACCTGGCTGTTGATGGACACGGACTGCGCCCTGAGGACCTGGTTTACGATACGTTGACCTTTACATTAGCGACAGGCGACCCTGAACTGAGGGATTCGGCGCTGGAAACCCTGGAGGGTATCCGACGCGTAAAGGCTTCACTGCCGGGCGTGCTGACTGTATTGGGTGTGAGCAACATCTCTTTTGGGCTTTCGCGCCCGGCGCGTGCTGTTTTGAACAGTGTGATGCTCTATCATGCGGTTGCAGCGGGGTTGGATATGGCGATTGTAAACCCGGCGCATATCAAACCCTATGCAGAAATCCCGCTCGAGCAACGGCAACTGGCTGAGGATTTGATCTTCAATCGACACGAGGAGGCGTTATCACAACTGGTTACGTATTTCGAGAGCGTCGAAGATAGCGGTGACGACCAGGAGCGCGGGAAAATCGATCTGGACAGGCTTTCACCGGAAGAGCGATTGCATTGGCGCATTCTGCATCGTCATAAGAGCGATGTAGAAGCCGATATTGATGAAATCCTGGCACGAGATCCGCACAGGCTGAAAGCGGAGACGGCTGTGACGATCCTGAACGAAACCTTGCTGCCCGCTATGAAGGATGTGGGCGAGAAATTTGGCTCTGGCGAGCTGATTTTGCCCTTTGTGCTGCAAAGCGCTGAGGTGATGAAAATTGCAGTCAGCTATTTGGAGAATTTCCTGGAAAGGAAACAGGGCATTTCCAAGGGAAAGCTGGTTTTAGCGACGGTTAACGGCGATGTACACGATATCGGTAAAAATTTGGTCAAAACCATCCTGGTGAATAATGGCTATAACGTGATTGATCTGGGTAAACAGGTGCCCGCCGAGACGATCATTTCCAGGGCGGTGGAGGAAAAGGCTGATGCTATTGGGCTGAGTGCGCTGCTGGTGAGCACCAGCCGGCAGATGCCGCAGATTGTTAATGAATTGGATCGGCGCGGGCTGGAGATACCGGTGTTGATCGGTGGCGCAGCCATTAACACCCGCTTTGGCAAACGTATCCTTTTGACGGAAAGTGGGCGCTATTATCCAGCGGGTGTTTTCTATTGCAAGGATGCCTTTGAGGGCTTGGTGACGATGGATATGTTGATGAACGCAGATAAACGATCTGAATTGCTGGAAAAAACCCGCAAAGCTTCCGATTTTGAGTTGGGCAGGGCATTGGACAGCAAGTCCACCTCATCGCCTGCACACAGGAGCAGGACGGTACCAATTTTGAAAAATCTGCCCTCAGCGCCTCACTGGGGCCCGCGTGTGGTGAAGGATATGCCCCTGGCGATGGTGGCTGAGCACCTCTCGATTAACGAGCTATACCGACTTTCGTGGGGCGCTAAAAACGCCCATGGCGAAGCCTGGGAGGCGCTAAAAGCCGGATTTGACCGGCGCCTGATCGAGATGAAAAAATCGGCTCAACAAGAGGGATGGTTAACGCCCCAGGGTGTCTATGGGTATTGGCCCTGCCAGGCAGAGGGAAATGCACTGCTGATTTACGACCCACACAGCCTGCAAGATGGGGAACCTGAGGAGCTGACACGCTTTAATTTCCCCAGGCAGCAGGGCGCTGATGGGTTGTGCCTGGCGGATTATTTCGCGCCGTGTGATACCGGGTTGATCGACGTGGTGGCACTGCAGGTGGTCACTGTAGGGCATGAAGCCACACAGCGGTACACCGAACTGGAGGCGGAAGGGATGTACACTGAAGCCTATTATCGGCATGGCCTGGCTGTGCAAATGGCTGAGGCTGCTGCGAACTACCTACATGCGCATATCCGTCGCGAATTAAACCTGGGGTCGGCGCGCGGAAAACGCTATTCATGGGGCTACCCAGCTATCCCGGAGTTGAAGGATCACCGTAAAGTGTTTGATCTCTTGCCGGCAGAATCAGGCCTGGGAATGGGGCTGACCTCTGCTTACCAATTGATGCCTGAGCAGTCTACAGCGGCGATCATCGTGCATCACCCGGATGCGAAGTACTTCAATGTGGGCCCCAGCCGGGTGGAACAATTGTTGAAATAAAGCACAGGAGAAATTCAGATGTGTGAAACCGGAAACAAATTCAAAAATCGATTATTCAGCTCAGATCGCCCGATTGTCACAGATGGCGCCATGGGAACCCTTTTGCATGATCGGGGGGTTAAAATCGATGCTTGTTTTGATGCTTTGAACCTCACCCAGCCTGCTGCTGTGGCAGAGGTCCACCTTGAGTATATTCAGGCTGGTGCGGAGATTATAAAAACCAACACCTTTGGCGCTAATCGCACAAAGCTGGAGCGCCATGGATTGATCGACCGGGTGGAAGAGGTCAATGTTGCCGCGGTGAACCTGGGGCAGCGTGTGATCATGGCGTCTTTTAGAGATGTGATGATTGCGGGTGACGTGGGCCCCCTGGGGATGCCCTTGGCGCCCTTTGGACGCATTCAGTCCGAAGAAGCCTTTGAGATCTACGTAGAGCAGATTTCTGCCCTGGTAAAAGCTGGTGTGGATCTGATTCTAATTGAAACCATGGTGGACCTTTACGCGGTCAGGGAAGCGGTTAATGCTGCGCGTCATGTGGATCCCGATATCCCGGTGATTGCCTCGATGACCTTTACCCTGGATCGACGGACCTTATTGGGCAATACGCCCCAGGAAGTTGCCCGGCGGATGGATGAATATGGGGTTGATGTGATAGGGGTAAACTGCTCGGGCGGCCCGGCACAACTTTTGCAAATCTTGCGCTTGATGAAATGCGCTGTGCCCTCGGGGCGTTTTTCTGTGATGCCAAATGCTGGCTTTCCGGAAAAGGTGGGCGGGCGGATCATGTATTCGGCTGGTCCGGATTATTTTAATGATTACGCACTCTCTTTCTGGCGGGCTGGAGCGGATGTGATCGGCGGTTGTTGCGGGACCACCCCTGACCATATTGCGATGATGGCGAAAGCAGTGGAAAACACTTCGAAAGAGGATTTGGTGAACGGCATCTCGACCCTTGAATCGACGGTTGAGGTAGAGCAAGAGCCGGCAGAGGATCGGTCGCATTTAGCGCAGAAGTTGGATGAAGGTAAGTTCGTCATCGCCGTTGAAATGGACCCACCGCGGGGCCTTTCCACGCAAAAACTGCTGGCTGGCGCCTCTTTGCTGGCCGATGCTGGCGCTGATGTGATCAATGTGGCAGACAGCCCGATGGCGCGCATGCGGATGAGCGCCTGGGCGGTGTGTCAATTGATCCAGTCAAAATTTGATATTGAAACCACCCTGCACTTTCCTACCCGGGGACGCAATTTACTGCGCGTACAGGGCGATTTGTTGGCAGCCCACGCTTTGAACGTACGCAATGTATTCGTGATCATGGGTGACCCGACCGCAATTGGTGACTATCCGGACGCTAACGATGCTTATGACCTGGTGCCTACCGGGTTAATCCGGTTGATTAAAGAGAAATTTAATACCGGTAAGGATCATTCCGGCGGGTTGATTGGGCAGCCAACCTCCTTTTTTATTGGTGCTGCGATGAATTTGACGCCGAATAATCCGGCGCAAGAAATTCGTGTGCTTAAGAAAAAAATCGACGCCGGTGCGGATTTTTTCATGACCCAACCGGTGTTTGACGTTCAAAAGGCAAGCGCTTTCTTTCATCGTTGCCAACAAGAAATCGAGTGGAAAAGCACCCCTATCCTGGCGGGTATCTTGCCACTGGTTACTGATCGACATGCTCGCTTTTTACATCACGAGGTTCCCGGCATCCAAATTCCAGTATCAATCCAGAATCGCATGTCTGCGGCTGGCGAGGCATCGGTGCAGGAAGGTGTGCGTATTGCCATTGAATTAATTGATGAATTGCGCTCAGATTATCAAGGGGTGTATTTCATGCCGGCTTTCAATAGATTTGACATGGTGGCTGAGGTTATCGACAAAATCAGAGGGGAAGAAGTTATCTGTCTATAGCAGACTGTATGATTTGCGAATTTTTATTTAAAGAATATAATTCATCATTGTTTGGTTAATGAATGAATATCATGGTAACAATAAACCTGAGGTGTACACAATGATGAAATTAAAACCGCAAATGAAGTGGATTATCCTGGCTGTTTTGATCCTCAATCTGGCTGCCTGCAGCGGGAACCCGACTTCCGTTGATCTTTCACTGGCGTCAACTTACGCTGCCCAAACCCTGGCTGCGATGCCGACCAACACGGTGGAGCCTGTGCCAACTTCAACAGCAACTGTAGCCGCGCCTACTGCCACAGCGACCGTTACGGAGACGCCCGTGCCCGATGTGTTGCCGGTGGGACCGGTTGGGTTTCCGGAAAATGTTAATCCCTTGACCGGCTTGGTTGTGGATGATCCCTCGATACTGAATCGCCGGCCGGTTCTCGTTAAGGTGGCGAATCAGCCGATTTCAGGTAGACCGCACGCTGGACTTTCCTTTGCGGATATGGTGTTCGAGTATTATATCGGTTCGGGGGGCAACCGTTTTCTCGCCCTCTTTTATGGTCAAGATGCAGATATGATCGGTCCGGTCCGTTCTGGAAGGATGATTGACCCCTATTTGGTGAGTCTTTACGAAGGCATTTTAGGGATGGAAGCTGCTTATGTTACCGTAAGAGATCATATTGTTGATATCCTTGACAACCGGATGATCAGCAGCAAAGAATTGTGCCCTGGCTTATGCGATGACGGGCGGATGGTGGTCACCAGTGTCTTTGGTGATTCTAAGGCACTGACCGATATCGCTGCAGGTCGAGGTGTAGTTCAGCAACGTTATCTGTTGGAAGGGATGGCCTTTGACCCCGCGGTGCCAGAGGGTGGAAAGACTGCCAATATCATTACGACCCGATTTTCTACGGTCAACCCTGAGGAATGGCGATATGATGAGGAGAGTGGGGACTACCTGCGCTGGACAGATAATGAAAGCGGCGAAGTCATTGACCTGATCCCACTGGTGGATCGCATTACAGACGAACAACTCGCATTTTCTAACGTGGTCGTCATCTTTGTCAGCCATACAGAATATGCGCCAACCCTGCACGATATGGCCATTTGGGATAACACCTTTGGGCAAAGGGCTATTGCGTTTCGCGATGGGCAGGCATATGAAATTACGTGGAAGACCCCCAGCCGGACTCAACCCATTCAATTGATCGATGGTTCTGGCGAAACCTTCAGGTTGAAGCCTGGCAATACCTGGGTGGTTGTGTTTGGCCTGTATTCCTCAGTGGATACGATCGAAGATCACTGGTCATTTACTTTCTTTATGCCCTGACCCATGCGAACTTTGCTCATCTCAGACGTGCACGCCAACCTGCCCGCATTGGACGCAGTGCTGAAGGATGCTGGTGAGTATGATCGTGTCTGGTGTTTGGGCGATATTGTTGGTTATGGGCCTGACCCCAATGCGTGTATTGATCGGATTGCAGATTTACCGGGGCTGATATGTGTGAAGGGCAATCACGATGCAGCCATTTTGGGGGAAATCGACTTAAAAACTTTTAATGAAGAGGCGCGAACCTCAATTTACTGGCTGGAATCCCAGCTGGGGCCTTCCCAAAGGCAATGGCTGGCGAATTTACCGGAGCGCCTTGTTATCGATGGCGTGACCCTTGCGCATGGTAGCCCGCGCAACCCGGTTTGGGAATACATTCTGGATCTGTCGACCGCCCGCGCGAATATGAAACATTTCGATACACAGGTCTGCCTGGTGGGCCATACGCATGTGGCGGGTATTTTTCAAATGCCGGGCGAAAACTCGCTGGTTCCCCGACACTTTTTCATGGTTGAAAATGAACCAATGACGCTTGAAAAAAAATGCATCGTTAATCCAGGATCGGTTGGTCAGCCGCGCGATCGGGACCCGCGGGCGGCTTACATGGTTTATGACGATGAAAGCGCACATTGGACGTTTTATCGGGTTGCCTATGATATTACACAGGTTCAAGAGCGTATTTTCTCCGCTGGGCTTCCACGCTTACACGCCAATAGACTGGCAGGTGGGTGGTAATGATTGGAATTAGAACAGGCGCTTGTCGCAACTGGGGACGGTTTTCAATTATCTTGGAACTATTTTCTCAATACAGGCGTCATTAAGCTGTATAATAGATTTATATAAGAGAAAAAGAGGTGAATTAATGAAGAAAAAACTGACGTTTTCGTTTTTTATCTTATTGATGCTTTCGATTGTGTTAAGCGCCTGTGCTTCGAAATCCGCGCCTGAAAGTTATGCAGTCAGGGAGGCACCGATGTACTCGGCACCCATGGATAGCTATGACATGGTCGCTGAAGAAGCGTACGCGGTTGAAGGAGGACGTGATTTTGTCTCCGGAACGGGTGAATCTGCGAAGGAGATCCAACGCATGGTGATCTACAACGCAGAGATGCGCATCTCTGTTGAAGACCCTGAGGTAACCATGCAAGCCATAATCGATATGGCAGTTGATTCAGGCGGCTTTGTGGTTTCTTCCAATCTGTATAAGACTACTACTGATCGCGGAAATTTACCCAAGGCAAATATCACGGTGCGGGTACCTGCGGGGCGTTTGGATTCGATCATGACGTCGATCAGAGCGCTTACGCTTAATCCAAAGGATGATGTACTTTCTGAAAACGTGTCCGGTCAGGATGTCACTGCTGAATTCACCGACCTTGAATCCCGACTGCGCAACCTGGAAGCCGCTGAGCAAGCCCTGGTGGCGTTGATGGAAGACGCCCAGGATCCCCAGGATGTGCTGGACGTGTTCAGCGAATTGACCTACTATCGAGGTGAGATTGAAATTGTCAAGGGGCGCATGCGGTACCTTGAAGAATCTGCAGCCCTTTCAGCGCTATCGGTCGAAGTTGTGTCCAAACGTTCCTTACAGCCAATAGAGATCGCTGGCTGGGAACCGAAGGGAACAGCTAAAGAGGCTATAGAAGCGTTAATTGACGCTGGTCAATTCCTGGTTGATGCATTAATCTGGTTTGGCATTTTCTGCCTGCCCTTCCTGATCCCCTTAGGGGTTGTGATTTACTTCCTTGTCAGGTATTTCCGCAAACGAAAAGCACTGAAGAAGGCAAGGAAAGCTGATATCGAGACGCTCAGCCAACCTGAGGAAGCGCCAGAACCAGGCGAATAGCTGCTTGATTCAAAAAAAAACCGATAACGACATAAAAAAGCACCCCACCGCAAAGGGGTGCTTTTTTGTTGATTGTAAGCTTGGATGAGAGTGTTGAAAATTGGTTCGTTCTACATTCAGCGGCATTCTAAGGGCTGCCCCTACGAATTAATATGATATTCATAATAATTGTCAATGCTTAAAATTATGATGTTCATTCATTAACCAATTATTAAATACTATTTGTTTTACAATACTCTCTGGATGATGCTTGACTCAGGTAATGATTCCGGCTAGACTTGTCGAGTTGTTAAAATTATCTTCAATGATGGAAGAGTATTTGATGGCATACTGTCTGAAACTGTGATCCATTATTTTCATTTGCGATTTTGAAGCCTTGAAGATGATGGAGGACCCATTGCCTGTGCAAATTTCTAATCTGATGTGCGATAAACCTGATATCAATGCCTGATTTGTGGCTTAATCACTAAAATAATTTGTTTAGAAGAATGCAATATGAAACCAATAGAAAAAAAAGCTATATCTGAACCTCCCAGAGGAATGAGGACCTTTTTTATTATCTGGTTGGGCCAACTCGGGTCGATGATCGGGTCGGGGCTGATCGGCTTTGCCCTGGCAGTGTGGATCTTTGAAAAAACCGGCATGGCTACGCCTTTTGCGCTTACGGGGTTGTTCGCGATTCTGCCGAGGGTGCTTTTGTCGCCCCTTGCCGGGGCAGTTTCCGACCGTTGGAACCGTAAGAAAATTATGCTGATCTCTGATTCACTCTCGGGGGTGATCACTTTAGCCACAGCGATTTTGCTGTTGACCGGGCGGATGGAGGTGTGGGCGGTTTATCTGATCAGTTTTTTGGGATCAGTGTTCGCAGCGTTCCAGCAGCCGGCGTATACGGCGTCGATTGTCATGCTGGTTCCAAAGGATCAGCTTTCCCGAGCGAATAGCATAACGCAGATGGGCCAGGCGATCGAATCGATCCTGACCCCGCTTCTGGCAGGCATCCTGGTCACCGCGGGCGGCATGCAGGCGATTATCCTGATTGATGTGGTCACTTACCTGTTTGCCCTTTTTACCCTGGTGATTGTGCACATTCCTCAGCCTGAAAGGCAAACTGAAGAACCGCAGGACAGGCTTTCGGTGTACAAGGACATGATTTTTGGCTGGCAATACCTGGCTGAAAGGAAGGGTTTGCTGGGACTGATCGTTTATTTTGCCTTGGTCAACTTCATGGCGAATTTTTCTACTGCGTTGATCGGCCCCTTGGTCCTCTCCTTTGGAACAGCAACACATTTTGGCACGGCACAAACTTTATCGGGTCTTGGTATGCTGGCAGGGAGTCTTGTGATGAGTATCTGGGGTGGCCCGAAAAAGAACTTGATCCGGGCTGTGATTGGATTCATTGCCCTGGCTTCGGTTGGTTTCTGGGTGGCTGGATGGCGCTCTTCGTTGATTTTTGTGAGCGCCGGGTTGTTCATCCTGATGTTCTTCATCCCCTTTTCAACAGGGCCCAGTTCAGCGATATTCGCTAAAAAGGTTGCTCCGGAGGTACAGGGGCGCGTATTTTCTACGCGCAGTATGATCTCGCTTTCGATGATGCCACTGGCGTATCTCACCAGCGGGGTATTGGCTGACCGTGTGTTTAATCCCTGGCTGGAGGAGGGCGGCGTGCTGGCGGGTTCATTCATTGGTCGATGGCTTGGCGTTGGCAACGGGCGGGGCATTGGTTTGATGTTTATCTGCAGCGGCATTCTTTTGATGGCTGCCAGTGGAATCGCGTATGCCAAACCGCAGATTCGCCAAATGGAGACCGAAATCCCGGATGCGGTTCCAGACCTTTACGATGAAAAACTGACGTAGGACAACAAATCTCCCGAACTGAAGAAATCGTCGTCTTCACGCGATCGCGCTGGTTAAGCGATGTACGGTCGATAAAGGCTAAAAATTGTTAAAAGCCGGGTGTTGAGTGGGCTTATTCATCCTTTGCTACCGATTGCAGGTCAGAAAGAGAAATTGGCCCCGGACGCAAGATGCGAATGTCTCTTCCGGTGAGGTCGGCGACGGTGGAAGCGGTCTGACCGGGCGTAAAACCTCCGTCCATGAGCAAATCGATCCGTCCTCCCAATTGGGTGATCACATCGTTGGCGTCAACCGGGTTGGGACCCTCGTAACGGTTGGCAGAGGTCGTTGCCAGAGGGCCGGTTTCGCGCAGTAAGGTCAGGGTGAAATCCAGGTTTGGCATGCGAACGCCGATGGTCGCATCGGCGGATAGTTGGCGGGGGATTTTGTGGCTCTTACGGAGGACCAGGGTCAACGGACCTGGCCAGAACGCGGCTGTAATTCGTTCCAGGCGCCGATCGGGGTTCAGGATCAGTTCAGCCAGCTGGCGATAATCACCGATTAATACCGGCAAAGCTTTTTCAACCGGGCGCTCTTTAGCGGCATAGATAGCTTCAATCGCCTGTGGGTTAAAGACATCGCAAGCGACGCCGTAGATGGTGTCAGTGGGGAAGGCGATCAGACCGCCTTGCCGGATAATGCGTTTGGATGCTGGTATCGCCTGGGGATCATTAATGCTGAGGATGCGGGTTTCAATCACAGATTATCCTCTTTTCTTAAAGATGATCATCACCGATCATCTGGATTTTGATCATGCGGTCAAGTCCGGCCAGGTCAGGCACGAGCTGGTGATACGCGTTGGGGAATAACTCTTGCGCGGCTGCCAGGGTGCTTGCGCCCAGGGTGGATTCGATTTCAAGCAGGAGAGCGCTGTTTGGCGCCATTCTGGTTTTAGCCTGAACGAGCAAGCGGCGGATCGTTTCCATCCCTGATTGGCCGCCATCTAATGCCAGGCGAGGCTCCCACCGGGAGACCGGTAAGGCGTCCAGGGTGAGGCTGGGGATGTAAGGCAGGTTGGCGCAAACCAGGTCGAACTGGGTTGAGAACGATGAAAGCAGGTCCGCCTGGATGAAATGGATGTGGGGAAGATTGTGGTAGCGGGCATTTATTTGTGCGATGCGCAGTGCAGCCATGGAAAGATCCACCCCCAATACGGTTGCTTCAGGCAATTCTGCTGCCAGGCTGATGGCAATACACCCTGAGCCCGTACCAATATCGATAATTCTACAGGAGTGTAAACCTTGGGCGTGCTGTAGCGCGAATTCAACCAGCATCTCGGTTTCTGGACGGGGAATGAGGACATCGGGCGTGAGCTGGAAGGTTCGCCCAAAAAACTCCCAATGGCCCAGGATATAGGGCAGGGGAACGCCCTGGAGGAAGTGCTTCAGGCTTTCTTGCAGGGCTTCATGTTCTTGAGGTGTGAGCCTGTATTCTGAGTGGCTGAGCACCCAGCTTTTTGGCTGTTTGAGGATATGTTGAAGCAAGATCAGGCTGATCTGCCCGGGCGACTCACAGTCAGCCTGTGCCAGTTGATGATTGAGATTTTGCCGGGTGTGCTGCAGGTTGATGGGTTTATTCCTCCACCATGGCTAATTTCTCGGCTTCGTCAACCAGGGTCAGCTCATCGATGAATTCGTCGATATCACCATCCAGAATACCGACCAGGTTGTAGGAGGAAAGGTTGATGCGGTGATCGGTGACACGGTTTTGCGGGTAGTTGTAGGTGCGGATTTTTTCAGAGCGTTCACCTGTACCGATTTGTGAGCGTCGGGTGGCGGCTTCCTGGGCATGCTTTTTTTGTTCTTCGATTTCAAACAGACGCGCTCTGAGGATGCTCATCGCCCGTGTTTTGTTTTGAAGCTGAGAGCGTTCATCCTGGCAAGCGACGACCATGCCCGTTGGGAGATGGGTGATGCGGACCGCGGTGGCGTTCTTCTGCACGTTTTGACCGCCAGCGCCTGCAGATTTGTAAACGTCGATGGAAATATCCGAATCGGCAATCTCGATTTCGACATCGTCAACCTCTGCCAAAACGGCAACGGTGGCAGTTGAGGTGTGAATGCGTCCCTGGGCTTCGGTTTCGGGAACCCGTTGCACCCTGTGCACCCCTGATTCAAATTTCAAACGCGAAAAGGCACCCTTGCCCTTGATCATAAAGCTGACCTCTTTTATCCCGCCGATGCCGGTTTCATGCAGGGAGAGGATGTCGATTTTCCAGTTCTGGCGTTCTGCATAGCGAGAGTACATCCGAAACAGATCGGCCCCAAACAGACCTGCCTCGTTACCGCCGGCGCCTGCGCGAATTTCCATGATGACATTGCGTTGATCACGCGGGTCTTTGGGGACGAGCATACCCTTGAGCTGGGATTCAAGCTGGTCGCGCCGATCCCCGAGGGCTTCGAGCTCCATTTCTGCCAGGTTGCGCAGGTCTTCATCTTCAGCCTCAAGTAGAACCCTGGTTTCCTCGATGCGATCCAGGGTTTCCCGGTAGTCGCGTGCCTGCATCACCAGCGCTTCCAGATCTGCGCGTTCTTTGGATAGCTCAATAGCAGTGGCGTAGTCATCGCCGACTATGGCCAGTTGGGCTTCGATTTCATCGAAGCGTTGAATGATCCCGGTGAGTTTTTCAAGCATTTCTTAAGACTTCACTTTTATAATTTTCTATTTTCAGCCAAAGGATTATACTACTTCAGATGAATATGGGATTGAGAAAACAGGTTATGACCGAAAAAATCCTTCACCACTGACCCCATCCATATAAAAGACCGGGTTATGAGGGTCACAGTAATGCCTGAACATATGATTTCAGGCGCTCATAATCCTCGGGGAGATCGATATCCATACCAAAGCCTGCATCAGAAATGATCACCCCCCTGGTCTGATAGCCGAAGGTTTTTGTGATCACTCGTTCAGCGTCCTCCAGGGTTGCCCGCCCGAAAAGATACTTGATGATCACGCCCCACATGTGTGGTTTTTGTGCCAGTAAGCGAATCACCGGCTTGGGGTTGATCTTTTGCGCCTGGCGGTTGATCTGGAGGCGACGGGTGCTGATCTGGGCGATGGTTTTGCGATGATCACGAATGGCGCGCGGACTGAGGGCGTAAAGCTCGCCCAGAATAAGGTTTTGATCACGAAAGCGGAGTACGACCCGCCCAGAATTCGGGAAGGCGACTTCGACCAGGTCTTCAGGAACCAGTGATAACACGAATTCACTCCCTGGCTGGGCATTGAGATGTTCGAAGAACTGGTTGATCTGGGGTGTTTGGATTCCCGGCGCATCGCTTGAACTGATCACCACCAGGTGCGCATTTTTACCGATTGCGCTGAGATATTCGATACCGGCTGTAAGTTTATCAGGGAATTCTGCCGTCGTTTCAACGGGCACGTAGTGAACAGGAAAGCTGAAGCTTGCATCCGATGCGGATAGCCCGAGCAGGTAGAGCCCTTCAATGTAAGGGGAGCGGTTCAGCGCTTCCATTTGCCAATCGATCAAGCGCCTGCCCAAAAAAGGCAGTAAAGCTTTGGATTTATACTTCTCGTCCGGGTCGATGATTTTTAATAATCTGCTCCGTTGATGGTCTCTCCCGCACATCACGAAGACCGGGTATTTTCTTTCCTGTTGCATGATCATTTGGACCTCTCGATCAACGCCCTTGTCAGGTCACCCTGGGTTAATTTCATCCCGCCCATCATTTATGAGATATTAAACTAACTTCATTATACGACTGATGATGTGGAGTGTGTAAATCAATTTGAAAATGGCGATGGATGCAGCAGGAAAAATGAGGTTCTTTCTGCGCTTCAATACGCCTAACGACTTGGCGGGTTTGAGTGACATTTTTCACGCAGCACCAACACCAGCGCGCCCAGCAAGATCAGCGCGCCGGCGCCATCGAAGATGATGAAGCGGGTGATGCTACCTCGCAGGAGCGTGTAATCACGCGAGATTGTGGAGAGCAGAAGCGATTCAGCGATCACCCCGATGACCTGCATGATCAACGCTGACAACAACGAGATTTTGAATATGCCCGGGTGCAGCACGGCAAAGACGTAGGGTACCTGCCACATCAGGAACAGGATGCCATACCCGGCCACTGCTGCTTGACCGGGAAGGCCCTGTAACTGGAAGGAGGGGGCATACACAGCCGGTTCGAGCATGAAATTAAGCGCAGCCTGCAAGTTCCAGAATAAAACGATGGCGATTAAGAAGCGCGCCGCCCAAACCGAACGCGGGTTGTTCTGACGGGAAAATAATTGATGCATGGTGTAATTATAATGAAAACAGGTAAATTGTGTGTGGTGCGTTTCGTCTGTTCAGTAAAGGTTGACCAGGGTGATGGCGCTCCTCGCTGAGATCATCAAGGTTGAGCTGTTTTTCCTTTTCGGAGCCTTTTGACCAGTTTTGCATACGTCGAAAAGAGGTGTACGTATGCCGGCGAAAGCCGGTTTCTGGGAAGAGCATATTGCAGAGCTGAGATAAAACCGCGTGCATCTTCAAAGGGGGGCATGTACAGCGATGCCTGCCCAATCTCAACCAGGCTGTGCGCGTCAGAGCCAACGGTGGTCAGCAAAGCCTGTGCTCTGGCAAAGTTAGCAGCTTGCTGGTTGGGGTGATTGCCCAGGCAGCGGGCATTGAAGACTTCAATCGCATCCACGTGAGACGCAATAGACAGCAGCCCCTCTGCGGTCCATTGTGCGCCGCGGACGCGGTCAAAGGGATGCGCCACGCTGATCACCGCACCCTGGGCGCGCAGGCGGTGGATGGCTTCCATGGGCTCAAGCCCGGGCGGGACGTGCTCGGTCATGAAATACCCGAGGAGTTCGCCCTGGGTGGTTTCGATCTCTTCCCCGACGATGACCCGTTCAGGCGCCAGGGCATAAGCCTTCAGTGCACCCTCGATGCTGTTGTGATCGGTGACTGCGACCCGGTCGATGCCAATCTGCTGGCAATATTCGACCAGTTTTTGAGGTGAAACCAGGCTGTCTGTTGAGGCAGCGGTGTGCACGTGCAGCTCAACCCGCAGCCAGAGGCGGGTATTTTTAGCGTTCATGTCATCAAGTATAGCTGTCTGAGTGAATCCTATCAAGTGATTTTTAACCCTGGTGCACAGCCAGGGCGGAGAAAACGGGTATTGATAAAGCACCGGTTTTCCTAAGGTATAATCATCAATCGAGATTAAGTTCAGGTTTAAACCCGATGCGAAAACCCGAGAAACCACCAGACGCCTTTACCTTTGAACTCCTGGACCAGGATGGGGATGCCCGCGTTGGCACCTTTCATACCCCGCACGGTTCGATTCCCACGCCGATCTTTGCGCCGGTGGGCACCCAGGCGACGGTCAAATCGTTAACCCAGCGCCATCTGCATGAACTGGACGCGAAACTCATCCTGGCCAATACCTATCACCTCTACCTGCGCCCGGGAGATGATCTGATCGCTGAAATGGGCGGGTTACATAAATTCATGGGCTGGAGTGGGCCAATCCTGACGGATTCTGGCGGTTTCCAGGTGTTTTCTCTTGCAGATACGCGCCGGGTCGATGAGGAAGGGGTGACCTTCAAAAGCCATATCGATGGTTCGACCCACCGGTTCACGCCCGAACTTTCGGTGGCGATCCAGGAAAACCTGGGATCCGACATTATCATGGCGTTTGATGAATGCGCCGAGCCCTACGACCGCGAATACAACCAGCGCGCCGTAGAGCGCACCCATCGCTGGGCAGAGCGCTGCCTGGCGGCTAAAAAGCGGGCTGACCAGGCGCTGTTTGGCATCGTCCAGGGTGGGGTGTTTCCTGATTTGCGAGAGGCATCGGCAAGGGTTATTACCGGGCTGGACCTGCCGGGCAACGCCATCGGCGGCCTTTCGGTGGGCGAGACCAAAGCCGAGATGCACGCGATGATCCGCGTGGTCAACGCGGTTTTGCCGGTTGAGAAACCGCGCTACCTGATGGGGGTGGGCACGCCGCGGGACCTGGTGGAGTGCGTTGGGTTGGGGATCGATATATTTGACTGCGTGCTGCCGACGCGACTGGCGCGGCACAACGCCGCCATGACCGACAACGGTCAGATGAACCTGATGAATGCCCGTTATGCCCGCGATGAGCGCCCGATCAGCGAAACCTGCACCTGCTATACCTGCCAGACCCATTCCCGGGCGTATATCCGCCACCTGATCCAGGCGCGTGAGATGCTCTCGGGCACGCTGCTTTCGATCCACAATATCCATACGCTGCTGAACCTGGCTGCCCGCCTGCGAGCTGCCATCTCAGCGGGAGAATATGCCCGCTTTGCCACGGCGTATTGTTCTAACCTGAATTCATAGAAGAGGATCAAACCATGTCCGTCATTCAGGCTGTTATCTTAGGGGTCATCCAGGGCATCACCGAGTTTTTGCCGATCTCAAGTTCGGCGCACCTGGTGCTTCTGCCCTATTTTTTAAACTGGCAGTTGCCGATCAAAGAGACCTTCATCTTCAACGTACTGGTGCAGGTTGGCACACTGGCGGCAGTCATTTTCTATTTTCGCAAGGATCTGGCTGCGATCCTGGTTGATTTTTTCAAGCAACTGTTCGCCGGGACACCCTTTGCCACCCACAGCGCCCGGATGGGCTGGCTGCTGATTTTGGCGACGATCCCCGCCGGGCTGGCTGGATTGCTGTTTTCCGACCTGGTGGAGGCATCTTTCACATCTCCCCTCGTTGTCGGGATCGCCCTGCTGGTGACGGCTGCCCTGATGCTGTTGGCGGAAAGAGTCAGCCAGAATATCGGGGATTCCCACGATGTGACCTTAATGACCGCGCTTGTGATGGGTGCGATGCAGGTGTTTGCCCTGGTACCGGGGATTTCTCGTTCGGGTGCGACGATCTCCGGCGGGATGCTGTGCCACCTGCGCCGTGAAGCTGCGGGCAAGTTCTCGTTTTTGATGTCGATCCCGATTATGCTGGCGGCGGGCGCTCTTTCAACCTATAAGATGGTGAAGGAAGTGCCGGATTTGGCAAGCTTTTTGCCGATCATGGCGCTGGGTTTCCTGACCGCGCTGGTGGTGGGTTATATCGCCATCCGCTGGCTGTTGAAATTCCTGGTGAGGCATTCGCTGGCTTATTTTTCTGCGTACTGCTTCCTATTGGGGGGCGTGACAATCCTGGTCTGGGCGGTGAGATAACCCGATGAAAGCGGTAAAACTGGTCGCCTTTGTCCTGGCTTTTGTGTTTGTTTTAACGGCTTGCCAGCCGCCTATACCCGAAGCGCAGGAGAGCATTGAGCCCGAGGTGATCACAGTGCAGGTCACCCCGGCGGTGGAACACTGGCTGCCGCGGGTCGCCGCCTGTGCGCAGGAAATCCCGGATTTTGGTGTTTATGTCCGGGTTCGACCCCGGGCAGACCTGGCGCGTGAGGACAGCGACCTGGTCCTGCGCCTGGGGGAGCGAATGGAGGGTGATGGGCACGTGGCGGTGATGGGCACCGAGGAAATTGTCCTGGTGGCAGGAAAAGACGTGCCAATTGCTGCCCTGAGTCTGGAGAGCCTGCAGGCTATCTACGCCGGGGAGATCAGCGACTGGGCTGATGTCCCTGAAGCACGGGTCAACCCGGGCGCAGGAGAGGCACCGATTATGACCCTGGCTTACCCTGCCGGGCATGAAATTACGCTCCTCTTCAGGAGGGCATTTCTACACGATGCAGCCATCCCGAACGGCGTGCAGACCTATTCAACGGTGGGATTTTTAGAAGAACTGCTGGCGTTGTACCCCACGGGGATCGGTTTCCTGCTGCAGAGCCAGGTGCCTGAGGGGATGCGCATTGTGCCCATCGAGGCTGAAGAGCCGAGTGCCAGCGAGCAGTACGTGTTGGCAGTCACCTTGCAGGCGCCGGAAGGCCGTTTGAAGGCGCTGCTGACCTGCTTGCAGAGCGTTCAATAAGCGCTGCAGGGGGAAAATCAAGGCGATGGTCAGGGAATTACCACACACAAGACCAGGCCAGCCTGTAAGCCGCATTCTGTCCGGCGGGAAACCCGCCTGGATGGACATCTATCTGGGCTGACGGTTACCCGCCAGCTCGTGCGGTCTACCCGGAGATGATGAGGAGCCGGGCTGCTCCCGCCCAAAAAGGGCTTCTCTCCTGCTTGACCTTGCACCGCATGGGGGTTGCCTGGCCGGGGACATTGCTGTCCCCGCCGGTGGTCTCTTACACCACCCTTTCACCCTTACTCACCCAAAAGTGAGCGGTCTGCTCTCTGTGGCCCTGTTCCAAACGTTTACACGCTTCCGGGCGTTACCCAGCATGCTGCCCTGTGGTGTGCGGACTTTCCTCGGGCGGAGTTCGCCCGCGTCCATCCGGCTGACCTGGTCTTCTGAATGGAGTTTCATTATACGATTAATTGCGATTAAAGGGTTAGGAGTGTTGACAAACAAATGAAATTTTACAAGCGGTTTATGAATGAACGTAAATCATTATAGTATTTTATTTATAGAACGAATATTATAACAATCCGTAGCAACCTCCTTTTTGGAACACTACCTGTGCCTTGCAAGGGTATCGAGCTGTTTTCGCCCAACCCGAAGGGTGAGCTAAGGGTTTTTTAACACCCGAATCAGAGGCGTGGTAAATATACTTGACTTAATTGGTCGTATTTGATACATTATTAGAAAATGACCTGATTCGGAGGTGTACCCGATGGACAAGCAGTATTCACACAAAGATATCCAGGATGTGATCGATGCCGCGCAGCGGTTGAATGTGGAGTTAGACGAAACCGAAGCTGTGGAGTGGCTGGCGGCGATCCAGAAGGCAAAAGAGAGCGATGATGACATCGCTTTTTGCGAGCGGACCGGGGTCTTTGGTCAGAATGTGGCCATGTTGGATTTCAGCCCCGAGCGGCTGGATTATTTCCGCAAAATTGGCAACCTGGTTGAGTTCTATGACGAACCCGGCCGGGTAGAGACCGCGCTGGCGCTGTCGGGGTCTTCAGCGCAGTCAAAAATTCAACGTTTCCCGGGCGATGCTGACTATTTTGAGCGGGTGAACATCATCGCGCCGACGAAGGAAGCGGCCTGCCAGATATTGGCGGAGATCATGCGCGATAAGGCGCTCTCTACGGCGCAGGGACCGACCTACCAATTGATCGAGGTGAAAATGGGCTCTTACCCGGCAGATTTCGTCAAGGGAACGCGTACATACCGGGCAGACAGCCCGATCTCCTGGGAGCCGGATGAAATCGCCGCCGGAAAGAAGGTTGGCTTTACGCCGGACGGTC
This sequence comes from Chloroflexota bacterium, assembly GCA_029548365.1. Classification (GTDB taxonomy): domain Bacteria; phylum Chloroflexota; class Anaerolineae; order Anaerolineales; family Anaerolineaceae; genus Brevifilum. The sequence continues at coordinate 30,591 of JAKPNN010000005.1, read as the reverse complement.
AGCCTTTTGAGATCATCTGGGAGGAGGCTGCTCAGAACCCGGGCTGGTGCAAACTGGACTGGGTGGTGGCAGACCCGATCAACGGATCGCTGGCGAATGCCAGCAATATGCTGGATGTGACCTGGGAGGCGCCCGACGGTTCGATCACGCCGCTGGATGGGTATTTAGATCCGTATTTCCAGGAAATTTACCTGCAGGCTGAATCTGTACCGATTTTCTCCAAGTTGGCGCAACACGTCAGCGCGGATGCGCTGGACGAATACGTGACCGCCCTGGAAGGGGAGGTGCGAAAATACCTCACCAAGCAGATCAATTATGGGAAAGCAGCCAAGCGCATGTACAATATCTTCCGGCTGACGGGTCAATACCCTGAAGCGGTCTTCCTGCGGGAGCTTTTTGATGAGCCGGCTTCATTGCTGTACCAGGTGTGGTCGTTGATTCGCACCGTGGACGATGCCATCGCAGCCAATGCGCCCTTCAAAACCGAGCAATTGACCCGCCAGGCTGAGGAATTGATGATGGAGGTCATCCGGGTGATGGAGGATGCGCGCGAGGCCGAGATCGTCAAGCGCATTTTGCGCTTCAGGGATGCGATCAAAAATATGGATTCTGATGTGTCTCTTAACGCAGAAGCAGAAGCAGCTCGGGATGAGGTGATCAACGTGGTGAATAACTTCTTTTATGAGAAGTTGACCGCCATACCTGAGATCCGGGATTATATGGATTCGTTCCTGGAAGAAGATAAAACACAGGACAATTGACTGGACAAAAGCCCTTGCTTCAGGTAAAATAAGCCGTCGTTAGAATTGATAGAAATCCAGAAAGCTATTGGAGGTAAGACCTTGGCAAATATTAAATCGCAAATCAAACGCAACCGTCAAAATAAAAAGCGACGCGACCAGAATCGTGTGGTTCGGGGACGAGCCCGCACGGCCCTTAAAAAAGCCAGGTTGGCGATTGAGAGCGGCAATGTTGAGGAAGCGCGCACAGCGACCCAGGTTGCGACAAAAGCCTTAGATAAAGCCGCCGCAAAGGGCGTTTTTCATCAAAATAAGGCTGCACGCCAGAAAAGCCGGCTGATGCAGCGATTTAACAGCATGGATTAGCGTCTGCGCGTTAAACCTGTGTTTATGGATCAATTGCAGCGGGAGCATACTCTGCTCCCGCTTTGCGCTTATAAGCACAATAGAAGAATTAAATCCTCGCGGTCATAACAGTCAACAACCCAGGAAAACGGATCAGGAAGAAGATATTGGTGAAATCAATCACCACCGAGCCTTTCGCATAGACAACTATTAGCCTTAGAAATCGTTCAAACCGCTTTTGTATCCATGATCCAGGTGTTATAATACTTTCGGTCAAAAAAGTGCCATCGGGATGATTGTAGCTCATGTTTGCAACAGAGAAAACGTTTATTGAATCAAAAATAAAGACGTATTTACAATCTTTGGAGATTGAGCACGCGTCCATTGAATTTCGGCAGATTCCCTTCAGCGGTGAGTGGGGCCTGGCAGTGCCCTTGTTCCCTTTGGCAGCGGCTGAGGCTCGGGCTGGAAAAAAGATCAATGTGCCCCAACGCGCGCAGGAGCTCGCTGAGGGTATAAAGACCTACCTGGGAGATGATTTGGGCGGTTTTTCACACGTTGAAGCCGTGAATGGCTACCTCAACCTGTATTTTTCAACCTCAACGTACGCCCAGCGGGTGATCGACACGGTTTTAGAACAGGGGGCGCATTATGGATGCCATCCTGACCGGGGTGAGACGGTAATGGTGGAATATTCACAGCCCAATACGCATAAAGCCTTTCATGTGGGGCACCTGCGCAATGTGATCCTGGGCGGCAGTATCTGCCGGATTTTGGAATGTGCGGGATACGAGGTGATCCGGGCGAATTACCTGGGTGATATCGGTCTGCACGTGATCAAATGGATGTGGAATTACTTGAAAAACCATGACGGTGAAACCCCCGCTGAGGACCATACGCACTGGATGAACCAGATCTACGCAGAAGCGGACCGATTGTTCCAGGTTCCTGAAAATGAAGCGGAAGTGCGCGCCCTGTATGCCCGCTGGAATCAGAGAGACCCTGAAATACTTGCCCTGTGGGAAAAGACCCGTGCCTGGTCGCTGGCGGGGTTTGATCAAATCTATAACCAGTTGGACGAGCACTTCGACCGCTTGTATTATGAAAGTGAAGTGGAAACCGCTGGCGCTGAACTGGTCGAGAGCTTGATCGCATCAGGTCTGGCACAGGATGAACGTCCTGAGGGACCCGTGATTATGGATCTGGATCAAATTTTGGGAACCGAGGGTGAATACCGGGTTTTAGTCGTACTCCGATCAGACAGTTCATCGCTGTATGCAACCAAGGATTTGCCCTTAGCGATTAAGAAATTTGAAGACTATCAACTGGACAAATCGATTTATGTGATCGATGTGCGCCAGTCACTTTATTTAAAACAGATTTTTAAGACATTAGAGATCATGGGCTTTGAATGGGCGGATAAACTCTACCATCTGGCCTATGAGCTGGTGAACCTGCCCGGGAATGTGACGATGGCATCGCGCGAAGGAACGGTGGTGCTGTTTGATGACCTGGTCAGAGAGGCAACACGCCGGGCTAAGGCAATTGTTGAAGAAAAGAACCCGGAATTAACCGAAACAACAAAACAGGAGATCGGCGAAGCGGTTGCGCTGGGCGCAATCAAATACACGATGCTTTCGCGAGACAATACCAAAATGGTCACCTTTGATTGGGATGCTGCACTGGATTTTAACGGCCAGGCTGCGCCGTATATTCAGTACGCCCACGTAAGGGCAGGTAGCATATTGCGCAAGGCCGGGCAAGCTTTGCCGGAGCCTACGGTTTATCCAGATGAATTGCACAAAACCGAAGTGGACCTGATTGAGTTAATGACCCGATTGCCTGCAGAGGTTTATCGGGCTGCCGAGGAGTATCGACCTTTGATTATTGCAAGTCTGTCCTTTGAGGTTGCCAGGGCGTTTAATGACTTTTATAATTCTTGCCAGGTGCTTAATGCAGCGCCCGGCATACGGGAGTTTCGTTTACGGCTGGTTGCAGCAGCACAGCAAGTGCTGGCAAGCTGCTTGCGATTGCTGGGAATCAAAGCCCCCAGTGTCATGTAATCATTATGAGTGTTAACCAACAAATCAAAAAGGAGAAAATTTTCATGAAAAAAATAAGAACCATTATCATGGGTGCTGCAGGACGTGACTTTCACAACTTCAACACCTACTTCCGGGGAAATGAGCAATATGAAGTGGTTGCCTTTACCGCCACCCAAATCCCCAACATTGAAGATCGAAAATACCCGCCAGAATTAGCCGGGGATCTTTACCCCGAGGGCATCCCGATCTTACCGGAGGAACAGATAGAAACCCTGATCAAAGAAAAAAACATCGATGAAGTCGTGTTTGCATACAGCGATGTGACCTATACCCATGTGATGAGCCAGGCGGCTATGGTGAATGCAGCCGGGGCCGATTTTCGCTTATTGGGCACCAAAGAGACACAAATCAAATCCTCCAAGCCCGTGGTTTCTGTGTGCGCTGTGAGGACGGGCGCGGGAAAAAGCCAGACGAGTCGACGAGTGGCGACGATTCTGCAGGATCTGGGTTTCAAAGTCGCCGCTATTCGGCATCCCATGCCCTATGGCGACCTTGTTAAACAAAGGGTGCAGCGTTTTGCTGACTACAGCGACCTGGACAAGCATGAATGTACCATTGAAGAGCGCGAGGAGTACGAACCCCATATTGACAACGGGACGATTGTTTTTGCCGGTGTCGATTACGAAGCGATTTTGCGCGAAGCCGAAAAAGAAGTCGACATCATTGTATGGGACGGTGGCAACAATGATTTCTCTTTCTATGTCAGTGATCTGTTGATTGTTGTGGCGGACCCGCATCGGGCCGGGCATGAACTGCTTCATTATCCCAGCGAAACCAACGCACGCCTGGCGGATGTGTTCGTGATCAACAAGGTTGACACCGCCAATCTGGAGGATGTGATTACGGTCAGAAAAAACCTTAACAAGTTGAACCCCGACGCTGTGATCGTTGAAGGCGCCATTCCCATGTTTGTGAAAGATCCCGAAGCAATTCGCGGTAAGCGCGTGCTGGTGGTTGAGGACGGACCGACACATACTCACGGCGATATGCCTTATGGAGAAGGTTACATCACTGCCCGGCGGTTTGGCGCTGGAGAGATTGTGGATGCGCGCCCATACGCGGTCGGTTCGATCCGTGAGACTTTTGAGAAATTTCCCGGTATCGGCAGGGTTTTACCAGCGATGGGTTATGGCGGTCAGATGGTGCGAGACCTGGAAGAAACGATCAATGCGGCGGATGCTGACCTGGTGATCTCGGGTACCCCGATTGACCTGAACCGCGTGATTAAGATCAACAAGCCAATTGTTCGTGTGCACTACGAATTGCAGGAGATTGGCGAGCCTTCATTGACATCCATTTTGAAGAAAAAGTTTATGTAAATTCAAATTAATTAAAATTTATACGGGGTCCCATGTCGGGGACCCCGTTTTGCGCTTAATGCGGTAAGATTTAAAATTGGCATCGAATTAATCGACGAGAACAACGAGTAAGAACACCATGTATTTTGATGAAGCAGAAATCTATGTACAATCAGGCCGGGGTGGCGATGGAATGGTGCATTTCCACCGCGAGAAATACCGCCCGCACGGCGGCCCTGATGGGGGAGATGGCGGCAGGGGCGGTGATATAATCCTGCGGGTTAACCCGAAAATGAACACCCTGTTTAATTTTCATCATCGTGCACGGTATGTTGCCGCAGATGGCAGACCTGGCGGACCGAACAATATGACCGGTAAATCCGCCAAAGACCTGATCATTGAGGTTCCGCCCGGTACGCTGGTCTACAATGCAGACACAGGCGACCTTATCGGCGATATGGTTGAACCGGAGCAAACACTGGTGGTCGTTAAAGGCGGTCGCGGAGGACGCGGCAACCAGCATTTTGCCACCAGCCGTAACCAGACACCCCAAATGGCGGAACGCGGAGAACCCGAAGAAGCAAATAAACTCAAGCTGGAATTGAAACTGATTGCAGATATCGGCATTGTTGGTGTACCCAATGCGGGCAAATCCAGCTTGCTGGCGGTTGTCTCGAATGCAAAGCCGAAAATTGCTGACTATCCGTTTACGACGTTGACCCCGAATTTAGGCGTTGCCAGGCTGGATTTAGATACAACACTCGTCCTGGCGGATATCCCAGGGTTGATCGAAGGCGCTCATCAGGGAGTTGGGCTGGGTTCTTCCTTTTTACGGCATATCCAGCGAACCCGGGTTTTGATCCATGTTTTGGACGGACTTTCTGAAGATTCACTGTCTGACTTTTCGCAAATTAACAGTGAGATGGCGTTATTTGACGAGAAAATTGTTGAAAAACCGCAAATCGTGGCTTTCAACAAGATGGACCTGCCCCAGGTTCAGGAACGCTGGCCAAACATAGCCGTTGCGCTAAAGAAACTGGGCTTTGAGATTATTCCAATTTCAGCGGTGACCCATGAAAATGTTGAAAAATTATTATGGCGAGCTGCAACGCTGCTTAAAGAAGCCCCAGAACCGCAACCGGCTGAAGAAATGCCAGTCTATCGTGCTGAAGAGGACCCGCAAGCATTTACCATTCAAAGAACAGATGATGGCTGGGTTATTCGCGGCGAAGCGATTGAACGTGCTGCTTCCATGACCTACTGGGAGCACCGAGAATCAGTCAGACGATTTCAGCGTCTGATAGAAAACATCGGTGTTGATGACGCTTTACGCAAAGCTGGAATTGAGGAGGGCGATACGGTCCATATTGGCGATTTTGAATTAGAGTGGCAGGATTAATCGATGACAAAAAAACGTTTGGGGATTTTTGGCGGCACCTTTGACCCACCGCATATCGGTCATTTGATTTTAGCAGCAGAAGCGCGTGATCAGTTGGCGTTGGATGCAACGCTTTGGGTGCTTACGCCAGATCCACCCCACAAACGCGGCCATGAGATCTCGTCGCTGTCACATCGTTTAGACATGATCGAACTGGCTATTGGTGATGACGATGCTTTTTCGCTCTCTCATGTGGATATTGACCGGCCGGGTCCCCATTATACGGTTGACACAATAAAAATCTTGAAACAGGAATACCCCGACCAGGCGTTGATTTACCTGTTGGGCGGGGATTCTTTACACGACCTGCCCAACTGGTACGAGGTTGATGCATTTCTGGAAAACCTGGACGGGGTCGGGGTGATGCGGCGGCCCGGGGATGAAATTGACTTGAGCAGGTTGTATTCAGCCCTTCCTCAACTTGAAGAGAAACTAAATTTTGTCACTGCACCCCTGTTGGAAATCTCTGCGGACCAGATTCGCCGGCGAGCCCGGCAGAACCGGAGCTTTCGATATTACCTGCTTCCGAAAATTTATGAATATATCTGTGTAAACCAGGTTTACCAGAGAGAAACCAATTAAACAGCCAACCTGGAAATGGTGTTTTCAGGGATTTTTGATGAGGGTGAATTGATATCCCGGTTTTTTTATGGGTTAAAAAAGCTCACTGACCGGGTGAGGGGGGCACCCGACCAGTGAGTAATTATATTAAATCACAGTTTTCTGGTTTTGTCAATACCTCGCGTTAGTTTCTTTTTAATTGCCCCTGATGGTTCAGTAATTTACGAAAAATTCCCACAACTTTAAGCATTTTGATCCTTCGAAGAACAACAATCCGTTTTATCCCGCAGCCTTTATTCCTCATGGTTCAGGTTGATGTTACCCACGGACAGATCAAGATTGATGGTTAGGGTGTAACCCTCGCTGAGGGTTGAATAAGTTTGATCGGTGACAAGCCAGGTACCGCGTGTGTTGACATTGCTGAAGGCGCCCTGGTTGTGGACAACTGCTTTCAACCCTGCAGGGATGACAATGGTGATGTTGCTAACGCCTGATTTGATATCCACACTGGCATCTTGATTGAGTCCGCCTGAAAAGTCGAGGGTGTAATCACCTGCGCCGCAGGAAATGGTCATTTGCTGAAAATTCGCATAGCCAAGCCCGTGAAGATTGGCAGATGACGCCCCGGTAGTAAATTTGAATTCCTGCAAAAGGATTGGATTTGGGGCATCAAAGTGAATGGTGGTATCACTGGCGCCCTGTGTGATATTTAATCCGGAGAGCTGTAAACCTGTCAGGTCAAAAATATTTTCACTGGCGCCTCCTTCAATGGATAATCTGAGCGGAAGCGCATCGGTTAACCTCAATTCCCAGATATTTTCTACATCACTGTGGGGAATCCCTTTTACATTAAAGGGATTGACCTGCTTGATCTCAACGAAATTGTCCCGGCGGATAATTTCCGGTTTCCAGGCTTCAACATTGAATTTAATACTGCCCTCAATCAGGGCGCTGGCATCGGGGGTAATGATAAACTTCCCGCCGGACATTTTAAAGATCAGTTCAGTCTCGCCGGCATTTTGCGGCACAGGTTCCGAAATAAACACAATTTGAGGGTCAATTGTCTCCAGCCGGGCATTTTGCACCGTGCAAGCAAATGCGGCCAGCAGAAGGGTAATTAACACAGCAATGATTGGCTTTTTCATTTATCTTTCCTTTTTTGTTGATGTTTGTCAAAGTGCATTTGATGGCGGGTTAAGTTGACCTGGGCACCTGGTATCCCGAGTTGATCAGCGGTTGTTTCAGTATGGAGAGAGATTTTTCTCCGAAGCTGTCAATTTTCAGCAGTGCAGCATCACCGAGTTCAAGTTGGGCAAAGACGTCGTCCACTGTCGTGATGCCAGCTTCGATGAGAATGTTGCTGATGCGAGTGCCAAGACTTAGAAATTCAATGGGGGTTCCAGGTTCGGTGCGAAAATCAGTATCGGGTGTTTGTGGAATGAGCTCCTGTTTATCGATAGGCCTGTCAAGCGCTTCTTCTTTTTCCAGCAGTGGATTTTCTTTAACAGCGGTTTATTCCTCAAGGCTCATCTCGCTTATCGTTGACTCAAGACCTTTTGTGGTGAAAATCTGCGAACGCGGGTTTCGCCAGGATAATATTCTGTTGACCGCGCGCTTCTGGTTCAGAAAACCATTTCTTCCCGACCCGCCAGGAGATCCTTGATACGTTGCACAACGATTTCTAAATGTTCTGATCGATGGACAAAATCGAGGTCATCGCTGCGGATTGTTAATACCGGGCACAACTCGAAGCTCTCAATCCATTCGGAATAAAACCGCTCCAAAAGTGACAGGTAGGATTCGTCAATGCCGGCTTCAATGCTCCTTGCACGCCGGCGGATGCGCTGTAATATCACAGGTACCGGTGCCTGAAGGTGGATCAATAGGTCAGGCTTGGGTAGATGCTCAACAACCAGATTGAAAAGGCGTAAATAGGCCTGGTAATCACGATCATTTAAATTGCCCATATGATGCAGGGCGCGCGCAAAGATATGAGCATCTTCGTAAATGCTGCGATCAAGAATGGCGGATTGCGGTAATTCTGAGAGATACAGATGCTGATCAGCCCGATGCCCTAAAAAGTAAATCTGCAAATGAAAGGACCAGGCTTGCATATCTTGATAAAAATCAGGAAGATAGGGATTATCAACAACGGATTCAAAGGCAGATGTCCAGCCTAATTTCTCTCCGATCCGCTCGGTGAGGGATGTTTTTCCAGCGCCGATGTTTCCGGCGAGCAGTACCAGGCGTTTTGCCATCTTTTTATGAGTTCTCCTGACTGTAAGCGCGATTAATCCCTTATTTGGGCATATTCTGCTTGAGGAAAAGTTGCACCATGGTGAGATAAGGTTTGTATTGTTCGAACCTGACGCAATGACCGGCGCTGCTGATATGACCAAATTCGCCCTTATCTAAAACTTGGATGGCTTTCACCCCGAGTTTGGGGGTGATAATAGCTCCCCGATCGTTGTCTCCGGTGATAATCAAAGTGGGGGCGGTGATTTTACTGGCAATGTCCTGCCAGCCCGTAGGGTCAAAGGAAACTTGATCGAAGAATGTGGGGTCAAGGTCAAGCTTGGCTTGAGCCCATTCCGGGAGGATGGCTTCTTCCCAGTTGGGTGATTCTTTAACTTTAATTTTTTGAAGTTCTTTGAGAGTCTTCTTTTTGTCAGCCAGGTTTTGTTGTTTCCAATCCTGCATGGTTTTGGTTGATTTTTGTTCGTCAACCGGTAAATCAAACCAGGGGGGGTCTTCAAGGACCAGCAGCGCAAGTTTTTCAGGATAACGCGCAGCGAAAACAGCCGCTGTAGCAGCACCCATGGAATGTCCGATGATGCCCGGACGGTTCAATGCCAAGCCGTCAATCAAATCATTCAGATCTGCGACAAGGTCAAAGCGCTTGTTGGGATCGATGCGGGATGATTTTCCATGACCATAGGCATCGAACATGATGATGTCGTAATTAGACTCAAGGTCGGCGGCAAGTTGGTGCCAGCACAGGCCGCTACCTGTCAACCCATGGGCAAGGATAAGAGCAGATTTGTCACCATTTCCAGTTCGGGTGTAAAACAGATCAATTCCATCATTTACAGTTACTGTTCCTTGCGTCCAATCGTTGCGCATGTTTTCCTCCAGACGAAAAATAATGATTTCCTTAATTATACATAATCTTTTGGATTATTAAAGATATGCTGGCAATTAATGTGGCTTTCGAATGTGAACTTGTGAAGGCACGGTTAGACGTCATCAAAGGTAGGCGTTGGTCCGGGATGTTTCCGTTTGATCAGAAAGATCAGCATTCGCTATATCCACAACTATAACATTTCCGACAGCCTTCTTCGTTGACCAGGGAAGCATGACCGCATTCGGGACATAGCCCCCTGTTAAGCCGAGGTTTTTGATCTTCATTGGGTTCTAAATCGGATAATGGCAGGGTAGGTGCGTCATGCATTTGATCTTGCAGGTTGCTTTCTTCAATGTCTTTGTCCAGGTTGTACAGATATGAATCCAGCGCTTTGGCAATGCCATCGGGTAGAGAAAGAATGCGGTTTGCGCCAAATCCGAGGGAACGACTTCCACCAATGCCAGAGAGTTGTTCCATCACGGCTTTGAGCCGTTTGCGTGGTTCAACTGGAGATGCGAGCCGCAGGATGTATGAAATTAAGCGCCCGATAGCTTCTGAATGGGCAGCGGTTTCTGTGCCAGCTTTAGCAGTGTTGATAAATACTTCGAACGGTTGATTCTCGCCATTTTCATTGATGGTGACATAGGTCTTCCCCAAAGGCGTTTCAATTGAATTTGTAAAACCCTTCAAAGAGCGCTGCCGAGGTTTGACCGTATCGTGCCAGATGGGTAATTGGTGGGTCGTTTCACTGTTTTCAGTTTGTTTTGATTTGGCAGTACTTTTGGTCTCCAGAACAACCTGGTCCCTTGAACCCGTGACATAAACGGTGATGCCCTTGCAGCCTAATTCCCAGGCGAGCATATAAGCCTGAGCCACATCCTCCGTAGTTGCGGTTGAAGGAAAATTGATCGTTTTGCTAAGACTGTTGTCGACAAAAGCCTGCAAGGCAGCTTGCATGCGGACGTGTTCTTCAGCCGTGATGTCGCTGGAAACGACAAACACATTCCTGATGCGGGGTGGCAAGTCATCCACATCCTGACAGGAACCTGTTTCAAGGATTTTTTCGAGGATTTGTACCCGGGTTTTAGCGTCAAAATTACAGGCGTCGAGTTCTTTTAAGAAATTTGGGCTGATGTAATTGAGCGTCAGATCCTTGCCGTTATCATTGACATGGCGGATGTAAGCCAGGGCAAAAACGGGCTCGCAGCCATATCCTTCACAGCCAGCAATAGTGGCAATCGTGCCGGTTGGGGCGATCGTGGTTTGGGCGGCGTTGCGAATCCCGTGCTTGCGAATGCCTTTGATCACCTTTTCCCAGTTAATTTCAGGTCGATTATAATTGTTTTCGTAAGGAAACAGCGGTGTTGGGGGAGTCCAGCGCATATCTTCAGGGTCGTAAAGGCTGCCCTTGATGGCTGGGAAACACCCTCTTTCTTCAGCTAATTTGATGCTGGTCAACATCGTGTGATAACGAATGAACTCCATGACCTGGGCAGAGAATTCCTGTCCTTCCTTGCTTCCGTATGGTATTTGTGTGTGATATAGCAAGTCCCCCAGGCCCATGATACCCAAACCGATTCGTCGAGAGTTCAACGCTGCTTCTTTGAGTTGGGGAACAGCGGGGACGTAGGCGTTGGCATCGATGACATCATCCAAAAAGATCGTTGCTGTTTCTACGGTCTTTTGGAGCTCTTGCCAATCGACGGTATGCTCGGCGCCCAGATGTTCTGCCAGGTTGATAGATGCCAGGCAGCAATTTTCGAAGGGACCCAGCCATTGTTCGCCACAGGGGTTGGTTGATTCCAGCGGGTAAAGGTGGGGAACAGGATTATCTCGATTGGCAGCATCGATAAACAGCAACCCGGGCTCTCCATTGTGATGGGCTTGTGTGACGATTTTATCAAAGAGCTCACGGGCACTGATCACCTTATGGACCTTGACAGGAATGTTGTTTGCGATGGCCTCATCTAGATCGCCGTTGAAGGCCTGGTATCCAGGGGCGGTTTCATCTGGGAAGCGTAATTCCCAATCGAGGTTTGCGTTTACCGCTTCCATAAAAGCATCGGTGATGCCTACGGAGATATTGAAGTTAGTGATCGCATTTTCATCCGTTTTGCAGGTGACGAATTCTTCGATATCAGGATGATCCACACGTAAGGTGCCCATGTTTGCACCCCTGCGGGTGCCTCCCTGGGCAACCTCATCGAAGGCTTGGTCGTAGACTCGCAAAAAGCCAATCGGGCCGGTGGCAATACCCGCAGAGGATTTAACACGTGCGCCAGAGGGGCGCAGCCTGGAAAAACTGAACCCGTTTCCACCCCCTGTTTGTTGGATCAGGGCAGCATTTCGCAGCGTGGAAAAGATGCCATCTTCCCGCCGTCCCATGTCATCAGAGATCGGCAGGACAAAACACGCCGACAACTGCCCGAGAGGGGTGCCTGCTCCGGTAAAGGTAGGCGAATTAGGAAAGAACTTTTTTTCAGCCAATAAATGATAAAAACCTTGGGCACGTTCATCCACTGAGATTGGGTTTCCAGTTTCAACCTTAGCCACATGATAGGCAACACGCCAGAACATTTCTTCGACGGTCTCAATTAGAGCTCCATTTTCCCCTTTTCGACGGTAACGACGCGAAATCACCTGATGGGCGTTTTCACTCAGGTCTACTCCGGGCAGGTTTTCAGGCAGAGGAGGAGTTGGCAAAAGCTCATTCGATTGGATTTGTTCGCTATCAGTCATATCCTGTTCCTTAAAAAGTAATATTTATAGAAAAATTCAGTCAGTTAATAAGCGATCAATTTCAGAGCGAATGTCTTCGAGGTCATCCAGTTGTAAATAGACAATGGCGTAACGAATATAAGCGATGTAATCCAATTCCTTTAAACCCTGGATGACCATATCGCCGACCACGCGAGACTGGACCTCAGATTTCCCCATGCGTTGGAGCTTGGCTTCAATTTCCCCTGTAAGCCGTTCAATTTTTGCTGCGGAGACGGGGCGTTTACCACAGGCGATAAGAATGCCTTCTTTTAATTTGTCGCGGTCAAAAGATTCGCGCGTGCCATCTTTTTTTACCAACAAAGGCGTTCCAAGGATGGGACGTTCCAGGGTGGAGTATCTTTCACCGCATTGGAGACACTCTCTTCTGCGCCTGATCCCCCTGGAAGCTATTTTTGTAGTATCGACAACTTTAGAATCTTGCGAAAGGCAAAATGGGCATTGCATAACGACTCGCTTTTCTTAAACATATTGCTGTTAATATTTCACCCCCCACAGATGGGGGTGAGGTTGCTCATAACCCCCACCTATTTGGGAGAACCCTTATTGTAGCATATGTTTTTGTTTTAGTAAGCCAATCTTCGTGTATACACCTTAAAACATCGCTTGTGTTTGCATATTTTAACCTTCAGATACAAGCCATCTAAAATCCAGGAAATGGATTAAACGCATTTCTCTGAACCTGACACCAAATGAGGCGGATGAGGTCTTGCAGTTAGTGAAGTGAACCCAGGAAGTCGCGGGTTAACAGGAAAAACGCAGGTGGATCAGCCTGCGTTTTCCATCGAAACCACGAATTCAGGGGAGAGGAGTGATTTTTTCCTGAATTTTGGCTGGTTGATAAGGCAATCCGAAAGTTTGCAAGCTTTTAGAATGCAGCACCAACCGGAAATTATGTTAATTTATTGAGGGCCACAGCTTGGGTGTGACCCTTGTCAGTCTCATCAGCACCGATTATTTGGGACTTCGGTTGCGGAAGAAAGGCGGCAAATCCAGGTCCTCCGTGTTAATCCGCGTCGGAAACTCATAGGTTTCAGCACTCTTTAGCGATGCTTCACCGGTTTTTTCGGCTTCTTGTTCAAGCATGCTGGGTAAGGGGCGTTGCCTCGGGACGTAGGTTCCTTTGTTTTCGGTTTTGCTCATAACACCGCTTAAGCTTTGACCCTCAAACCCGGTGGCAATCAGAGTGATTCGCAAGTTCTCTCCCAAACTTTCGTCAATTACGGCGCCGAAAATGAGGTTAACATCGGGATGGGCAGTTTCTTTAATCAGGGCTGCTGCCTGGTTAACTTCGGAGAGCTTGAGGTTATCACCGCCAGTTACATTAAAGAGGATCCCGCGTGCGCCATCGATGGTGACATCCAGTAATTGATTGGAGATGGCAATCTCGGCGGCTTTAACCGCTCGATCTTCACCACTGGCTTCCCCGACGGCCATGAGGGCTGCGCCGCCTTCCGACATGATTGTGCGAACATCAGCGAAGTCGAGGTTGATCAAACCGCGAATGGTGATCAGCTCAGAAATTCCCTGGATGCCCTGGCGCAGGACGTCATCAGCAACTTTAAAAGCTTCCTGAAGGCCGGCGCGCTTATCAACAATTTGCAATAACCGGTCATTGGGGATGATGATCAGGGTGTCGGCATGTTCTTTGAGCGTTAAAACGCCTTCCTCAGCCGCTCTTAATCGATGTGTGCCCTCGAAGGTAAAGGGACGTGTGACCACACCAATGGTTAACGCGCCGATTTCCTTAGCAATTTGGGCGACCACAGGTGCGGCGCCTGTGCCAGTCCCGCCGCCAAGACCTGCTGTCACGAAGACCATATCGCTGCCTTTAAGGACTTCATACAGATCCTCAGCGGTCTCCTCTGCTGCTATCCGGCCGATGCGGGGATCTCCACCAGCGCCGAGCCCTCGGGTCGATTTATCGCCAATTCGCACACGCGTCTTGGCTTGTGAAAACGCCAGGGCTTGTGCGTCTGTGTTGACAGCGATAAATTCGATGCCGGATAGGCCTTCATTTATCATTCGATTGACAGCGTTACAACCGCCTCCACCGATACCAACAACTTTTATTCGTGCATATGATTCGGGTTGAAAACTTTTATCCATGATTAACTCCTCTTATTTTTTCTAACTAAACTATTTAATGAATGAACTCAGGGCAATAGGCGCCTGAGGAGATCCTTAATTTTTATGGACCACTCGGCGGCCTGTTTCGGTCGTCTGCGGTCGCTATACTGACTTGATACAGCAATGAGCAAGGCCCATTCTAAGAGGCCAACGCTGGTTGAAAAAGCCGGCGAATTAATTTGGTCTACAAGCCCAACCAGGTTTTGAGGTTGGGCAATGCGGGCGGGCAACCCCATGACCTGGGAGGCAAGCTGTCGAACACCAGGGAGAAGACTTGCACCGCCAGTCAGCACCACGCCTGCCGGCAGAAGTCCGTCATAACCCGATCGCCGTATCTCTTGCAATACCAGGTAGTAGATTTCCTCCATGCGAGCCTGAATGATATCTGCCAGATCCACCCGATTGATTCGGTCAGGTGTATCGCCGCCGAAACTGCGGATGGTGAACTGCTCTTCGGGGTTGATGGCGTCTTTTTGGGCATGGCCGAATTTCAGTTTAATTTCCTCTGCCTGGGTAATTGGCAGTCGCAAAATATAGCCAATGTCTGAGGTGACATGGTCTCCTCCAACAGCCAGGACCATGGTATGCCACACATCACCATCGATGTAAATGGCCATGTCTGTTGTTCCTCCACCGATGTCGATCACCGCAACCCCCATCTGGCGCTCGTTTTCTGTGAGGACAATCTCGCCAGAAGCAAGGGGATTGAGAACGAACTGAGAAATTTCAATCCCCGAAGCAGCAACACATTGGCGCAGATTTTCCATGGTAGAAGAGGACGCAGTAATAATGTGTGCTTCAACTTCAAGGCGGTAACCGTGCATACCAATTGGGGTGCGAATTCCGTCCTGGCCGTCGATGATGAAACCGCGTTGAATGACATGGACGATTTCTCGGTTATGAGGAATAGCCACTGCCTGGGCTGCATCCAGTGCGCGCTCAATATCTTCACGATCAACGACTCCACCGGAGATGCCAACGACGCCGCGACTGTTGATCGAAGACACATGGGATCCAGCCAGGCTGACCAGGGCGGCATTGATCTCGAAGCCCGAGGTGCGTTCCGCTTTTTCAACCGAGCGAGATACCGCAAGTGATGCTGCCTGCAAGTCGACGACAACGCCTTTTCGAAGCCCCTGGGAAGGCTCAATGCCTACGCCGAGGATGCGAAGATCACTGCCATTTTCCACCCTGGCAACCAGTGTGCAAATCTTACTTGTTCCGATGTCTATTCCGACAATAATTGGCTCGTCCATAATTACTGCTCCATTCGATAAAAAGGCGCATGAACAAATTCCAGGCTGATCAAAGCCGGGGTGACTCCCAGTTGATTCAGCTCTGATAAGATGTTTTGATATTCCGTAAGTTTTGAATCGATGTTGGTCGTATCCTGACCAAAATAAACCATCCAACCCTGTGGATCGTGCCAACCCAAACCAAATTGAGGATGATATTGCAGTTGGCTGCCTTCAGGGACAGTCGTTGTCAGGGAGATAATTGCTTCGACGAATTCTGCTGTGGTACGGGGTGTCGTGTTTTCTAAATGCTGGCTGAACTCGCCCGTATCAGCGTCAATATCCGTAATAAAAACTTCAAGCCCTGGTGGAGGATCTCCGACAGCAATGACCCTGTGGGATATGTCTGCCTCGCCAAAAATGGGGAAGAGTACGCCTTCCGCGTCAATCCACTTCGATGAACCCTCCTGCTCCCACAGGATTATTGGCTCACGTTCTTCAACCTGAATGGTAACTCTGGCAGGGAGGTTGACGGTCACCTGTGCACTGCTAATACCCGGGAAATTGGCTTCAACCCGGTCTTTGATACTTTCGGGTTCAAGGGTGATAATCGACTTACCAGCCAGGTCTAATTGTGAAAGTATGACCTCGGCACTCAAACGTTGGGCGCCTTTGAGGTTGACAGCGGTTACTTGAAAGGTGTTCAAGCTTGAAAAACTGATCACGGCTGCCAGGGAAAGCAGAAAGACAGCTCCTGAAATAAGGTGCCAACCGAATTGCAGCCGGGGCAAAGCCGGAATCTGTAATTCTGCTCCCTTCCTTTTAAGAGGAATCGTGGTGGTATGTTTCTTCCGGGTTACTACCGGAACTGTTCTGGTGCTCCTGTGAGTGACAGTTACATTTTTGGGCGCCGGCTTGCGCGTGACACTGCTCCCAAGGGGGACCCTGGGCGTTTCTTTGCGGCTTTTCTGCCGGCGAGCCCGGACCTGTTCTGCCCGGCTCATTTCGTCCTGGCGACGGTTAGCCATATTATCTCCGGAACTCCCTTTCTATTCTGTCTCGTTGACCTTTTCGGTCAAGCGCTAATTCGATCAGCGTTTCGATCAGCGCCGGGTAGGATAAACCGGATGCCTCACAAAGTTTGGGAAACATGCTGATCTTTGTAAACCCAGGAATGGTGTTAATCTCACTCAGGTATACCTGCATGGTTTCCCGATCAATCAAAAAGTCGACCCTGGCCATGCCTGCACAATCGGTTGCGGTGTAGGCTTTGATAGCCAACCCCTGGATTGTCTCCACCATTTCAGGCGACAGGTCGGTTTTTGTCACCAGTTCTGCGGTATCGTTGATGTATTTTTCAGCATAAGTGTAAAAGACATCCTTGGGGATGACTTCGCCAGGCGCGGATGCTGATGGATTCTCATTGCCGAGGATGCTCACTTCGATCTCTCGTGGGTTTTGCAGCCCTTTCTCCACCAGGATACGACGATCGTAGCGGCTGGCTTCCAATAAACCCTCCAATAGGTCACTGCGATGATTGCATTTGCTGATGCCAACGGAAGAACCCAGGTTAGCGGGTTTGGTATACAGAGGGTAATCAGCAATTGCTTCCGCGGTTTGCAGGCAAGCCGTGATGTCTTCTTCAAGCTGCATGCGATTGAAGACATGATAGGGCAGAATCGGTATGTGGTTGGCCGTCATGATGTCTTTAAACAGGCCCTTATCCATGCAAACCGCTGACCCCAAAACCCCAGCGCCAACATAGGCAATATCCGCCAGCTCAAACAGACCCTGCAGGGCGCCATCTTCACTGAATGACCCGTGCATTACCGGAAATACGATATCGAGGGGTGAGAGCAGTGACATCTCGCCATTCCGGACGGTATAGATACCGGGATTTTGCGGGACAGGCAGGAAATAAGCTGGCGTCAGGTTCGATAAATTCTCATCTTTTAACTTGAACCACAGGTCATCTCCGACCAACCACTTTCCCTGGCGGGTAATGCCGATTTCAATCACATCATATTTTGTGGTGTCAATCACCGAAAGCACTGAACGCGCGGACATCAGGGAAACCTCATGTTCCCCGGAGCGCCCACCGTAGACAATGCCGAGTTTCAACTTATGACTCATCAACTAAAATCACCTAAAAATTCGATTTCGGGCTCTAAAACAATCCCGAATTTATCTGCAACCGTTTCTTGTGCGAGCCTCATTAATTGGTAGATCTCCAGAGCTGTTGCACCTTCCAAGTTAACAATAAAATTTGCATGGATGGGGCTGAGGATCGCCCGACCAATGCGATGACCTTTTAACCCAGCCGCCTCAATAAGCCTTCCTGCGGATTCACCAGGGGGGTTTTTAAACGTGGAACCCATTGATGCGCCGGGTGGTTGCGTTTCTTTCCGATGGACCTGATAAGAATCGATCTTTTCCCAAGCTTCCTCACGGCTTGTTTGGACGGCATTAAAAGTGGCTGAGAGGATCACCGCGGGGATCTTTTCCCGCTTAAACACGCTGCTGCGGTACTGGTAGTTCAGTTTTTCAACAGGCCAATCGCTTATACCCTCAGTTTTGTGCAAGATCTTTGCCATTTTCAAACAGCTTTGAATGCTGTTACCATAGGCGCCCGCATTGCCATAAACTGCACCGCCCACCGTTCCCGGGATCGGGGCAGACCATTCCATCCCGCTGATTCCCCGTAAAGCGGATTGCCTGGCAACGGTCCCGAGGATTGCGCCCGATTCTGCTTCGATATAGGGTGGGTCGGAGTTTGTTTCAATCCTCACATTGTGTGCACGATTGTGAACGACAATGACGTCTAAACCCTTGTCGCTAACAAGGATATTTGAACCACTTCCCAGGATGATGAAGGGCATTGACAGGTTCCAAAGGGTTTGCACACTTTCGGACAGTTCTTCTTGCGTATGGGTGGAGATCAGTGCGGTGGCAGAACCGCCAACCCTGGCAGTGGTGTAATTGGCCATGCTGACATTTTCGTGCAACCTGGCTCCAAAAGCCGCTCTCAGTTCATCCATTTGATGTGGTTTCATAGGTTTATTTCCTGACGACTGATTTCCCTTTGTTGTAAATTCTTCAACAATTGTTGGCTGAGCTGAATGGCATCGCCAGCAGAAAAGACGATCACAACGTCGCCGTGCGCCAGGTTTCTGGCCAGATTCTCAGCAGCAAGGTCAAAGGTTGGGGTGTAGGCGGCTTTATTCGCCGGGAAAGCCGGACAGAGATCTTTTGCTGATACGCCGGGATCAGCTTCCCTGGCGGCAAAAATTTCCAAGATGAGCACCTTATCAGCCAGGTTGAGCGCATCGACAAAGCGGCCCGCCAGAGCTTGTGTCCGGCTGAAGGTATGAGGTTGCCAGACAGCCCAGAGGCGATGTTCCGCATAGCGAGAATGGGCCGCTTCAAGCGTGGCGGCAATTTCAGTGGGATGATGCCCATAGTCGTTGATGATGGTGACGCCATCTGCCTGGCCGATGACCTCGAATCTTCGCCCTGCACCTGTGAACTCCTGGATCGCCTGACTCGCTGCGTTGAGAGATACGCCTGATTGGTGCAGAACAGCCAGGGCTGCAGTTGCATTAAGAACATTGTGACGCCCGGGTAGAAGCAGATTGAAGGTGCCGAGGTTGGTTTTGTCACCCATTTGATTGCGGAACAGCAATTCAAACTGGGGATAACCGTTAATGAAGGCGATATTGTCGGCAAAATATTGAGCTTCGGACCTCGTGCCATATGTCCAGGTTTCTGCGTCCAGCCCGGGCATATCTGACAAAAGAGACCTGACGCCCGGATCATCAATACACAGGATGATCTTACCGCCTGGCAGAACGCAGCGGGTGAAGGCTTTGAACGCGTCTTGATATTCGGCTGCTGTTGGGAAGAAATCGGCATGCTCGTGCTCAATATTGGTAATCACAGCAATTTGCGGTGCAAGACCAAGAAACATATGGTCATATTCATCGGCTTCGATTACAAAATGAGACCCAGTTCCTGCATGGGCATTGGATTCAAGCTGGCTGATCATTCCACCTGAGATATAGCTGGGATCCAGCCCCATTTGATGAAGGATCCAGACCAGCAATGCGGTGGTGGTGGTTTTGCCATGGGTACCCGCGACAGCCAGTGTTTGCTTGCCAGCAGTCAATTCTGCAAGATATTCCTGCCGTTTGATGACAGGGATGCCTTTAGCGAGGGCAGCAACCACCTCCGGGTTATCATCAGGAATTGCTGATGATCGAATCACGAGGTCTGCGCCCTCGATATGCTGAGGTGCATGCCCGATAAAAACATGGGCACCTGCGGCAGTGATGGCAGTTAGCATTGAAGTGCTCTCGCGATCAGAACCGCTGACCGTGAAGCCCTTTTCCAGCAGGATCAGGGCGATCGCCGAGAGTCCTGCTCCTCCAATGCCGATAAAGTGAATGTGTTTCATCAGATAAACACCACCAATACAAGTACAAAAGCAACCGCAACCGCAATGTAGATCAGGGGCACATTCATCCATTGCGGAGGTAAAAATTCGATCAATCGGACAGCACTCTGACCTGCCTCGGTGATCGTATCTGGCGGAGTGATCCAAGCGAAAGGATATCCAGCCTCCATCAGGTAATACCAGGCGGTACCAAAGATCAGATAGCCGTTGAAGGCGCCAATCACAGAGCCTAATAGAGTGTCCTCAAACCGATCCCGGACGAATTTCCCGGAGTTTAGATTGCGTGGAATTTTCGGTGATTGATACCCGAAAAAGACCATCAAAATTAAAATGACCAAACGGACCCAAAACTTAGATTCGGTGGTCATGTTTTTCAAAATAGGAAGAAAGGTTTCTAAAATTGTAACCAGGAACAG
Source organism: Chloroflexota bacterium (assembly GCA_029548365.1). Taxonomy (GTDB): domain Bacteria; phylum Chloroflexota; class Anaerolineae; order Anaerolineales; family Anaerolineaceae; genus Brevifilum. Next base: position 9,968 of record JAKPNN010000005.1, on the reverse strand, counting down.
GGCTACGACTACGCCAGACGTCACCAGGACCTCTTTAGCCCAGCCACGCATAGCACCGATCAGGGCAAACATGATCACGTACATCCAAAACAGAACGGAAAGGCTGATCATCTTGGTAAACCTCCGTTGTTAGCCCCGGTCATTTCCTGCATTAATGCAGCGATTTTTACAGCAGAATTTGGCACAGCTAACGCAGACATTGAACGGCTCATGTCGGAGAGTTTCGCCGAGTCGGAGATCAATTCGACGATTTGATTAAATAGGTCACGTTCCAGGTCTTCATCACGCACGATGACAGCAGCACCACGCTCAGCCAGGTAATTAGCATTTATTTGTTGATAACGCCAGGCATAAGGATAAGGGACGAGGATTGCTGGCAAACCAAATAAGGGATAATCTCCGAGAACAGAAGCACCCGCTCTGGAAACGATCAGGTTGGCGGCTGCCAAGGCTGCGCCCATTTCATGGAGGTAAGGAAAAGCCCGGTAGCGTTTTGCCTGGCTGTCCGTCAGATTGCGGGCCTGCGAATCGATCACCTCCCAATCCAGGTGACCAACGAGATGGATGACCTGTATTTTGCCAAGCAGCCTTGGGAGGATGTTCATAACAGCAGTATTTATTGAACGAGCGCCTTTGCTTCCACCGGTTACTGTCAGCGTTGGCAAACTGGGGTCAAAGCCGAACTTATCCAGGGCTTTCTCCCGATTCCAATCTTCTAATTCCTGACGAACCGGGTAACCAGTGACGGCGAGTTTCGATGGGTTTGAAAAGTATTGATACGAGGTATCTGTTATCAGGGCGATGCGGCTGGCGAAGCGTGCCAGTGCTTTAAGGGCTAAACCCGGTTCGATATCGGGGACGAACAATAACGAAGGTCTTCCAATGGCTGCCACTGCCATGGGGAAGGCAACATAACCACCGGTGAAGAAGAGTAAGTCCGGTTTAAATTGTTTGAGAATTTTGCGCGAAGCGAAAAAACCCTTGATCAGTTTCCAAATATTAATTGGAAGCCTGGCAAGCCCAACGCCGTGCACGCCGGCGGCTGAAATGGAGGTGTAGGGGATCTCATTCCTGGTCACCAATTCCTCTTCCATACCCCCATGTCCACCAACCCAGAGGACCTGGTTCTTTTCAAGCCCGAGGGCTTTAAGGACGGTTATGGCGGGGTACACTCCCCCGCCCGTCCCGCCTGCGCAAATCAACAACCGCACTGCGTGGACTCCTTTCGGATGTTTTTTGTTCAAAGGTCGCTTTTGAAACATTCAAAATGATGCCAATTGCCGTGAGGGTGACAACAAGGCTGGAGCCACCCGCGCTGATCAGGGGCAGGGCGTTACCGGTGAAAGGGATCAGACCCACCAGTACCGCCATGTTAATTAATGCTTCCAGGCCAATCCAGGCTGTCAAACCGAAAGCCAACAGGGATCCCAGTTGATCAGGCGCATTCTTTGCGATCACCAGACCGCGCCAGATAAACAGGATAAACATTGTTACCAGAAACAGGCCACCCAGGATGCCAGTTTCTTCAGCGATAACAGAAAAGATGCTGTCGGTTGGTGCAAGCGGTAACCCTGTGAATTTTGTATCTGCATTGCCGAGGCCCACACCTAACCATCCGCCTTTAATGACTGCTTCAAGACTGCGCTGAATGTGATAACTACTCTCGAGAGGGTTGCTGAGACCCGTAAGATATGAATTCATACGAGCTCGGCCGGTTGAATAGAGAAACATGACCGGTAAACCACCAATCACTGCAAGGATCAAGATAATCAGGATTATTTTCCAATCACATCCCGCCAGGAAAAGGAGCATGATACCGAGAAGCAATACGGTGACTGCAGCCGAGAGGTCGGGTTGTAGCATGATCAACATGGCAGTGACGCCGAGGATGATTCCCATAGGGATCAACGCTGCCTGAACGTCGTTGAGGGAATCCTTGCGGCGATAGAGCCAAAAGGACAGATAAATAATAATGACAGCTTTAGCCAGCTCTGAGGGTTGAATTGACGTCCCGAGTAACATGCGCGTAGAATCCGGGTTTCCTTTTTCGTTGACAATCAAGACTGCCAGCAAAGCCAACAGGGTGAGGATCCCTGTCGGTACAAGAAGTTTCTGATAGCGATGGTAATTGAAAAAACTGGCTATGATTGCCAGAACAGACCCCAGCAATACCCACACCACCTGCCTGCCAAAGATATAGGTGGGCCCTTTGCCCATTCGTATAGAAAAATCCCAGCTTGCAGAATAGACCATTAATAAGCCAAAAACAATCAGGACGATCACGATCAAAAGCATTGGCACATCAAAGGGAAGTTTGATGGATCGAGACTTGTCAGGTTTATCCAATTTAGTTACGAAAGTTCCTTCACCCATTGTATAAATCGCTTTCCACGTTCTTCAAAATCAACAAACTCATCATAGCTGGTGCCGCCCGGTGAGAGTAAGACAACATCACCCGGCGATGCGTATTCAGAGGCTTTGGTTACAGCATCTTTCAACCCATGGCAGAGGTCAACTGTGAAAGGCTGCATCCCGGGGATAGCTTTATTCACAGCGTTTTTGATCAAGGTCGCTGCTTCGCCAAATAGAACCAGGTGATCCACTTTCTTGTAGATCCATTCAGCTAAATCCTTCCAGGGCAGGTTTTTGTCCCTGCCACCTGCCAGTAAGATAATCGGTTCGTCAAAGGACTGCAGCGCGGCGATGGCTCTTTCGGGCGAGGTTGCGATAGAATCGTTGTACCAGGCAGCGCCGTTCCAATCACGGACGTATTCCAACCGGTGGGGGACCCCTGTAAACTCGACAATGCCCGCATAAATTGCTTGCAAGGAGAACGCGGCCGCGGCTGAGATGGCGATGGCAGCCAACACATTGGCCAGGTTGTGGCTCCCGCGTAAATTGACCCGGTCGGCCTCGACGATTTTTGCAACCTGCCCACTCGCCTGCAGATAAAGCTTTCCACGTTTGAGGTAGGTGCTATCCTGGTTGTCGTGGGGTGGGTGGATACCAAAGGTGATCAGCCTTCCCTTGACCTCGGAGAAGAGCCTGCGAGCATGTGGGTCATCCCGGTTTAACACAGCGATGTTCTGGGCGGATTGATGGGTCAGGATGTGAGATTTAGCAGAAATATACTCCGCCATGGTTTCGTGTCGATCCAGGTGATTGGGGGTGAGGTTTAAAATCGCCGCAATCTGAGGAGAGCGAGACATGATTTCCAGTTGAAAGCTGGATAGCTCCATCACTGCAAGATCTTCGGGATGCATTTGGTCGAGATATTGGATCAGCGGATTGCCAATGTTGCCGCCCATCCAGGCTTTTCTACCAGGTTTTTTGAGGGAAAAATGCTTTTCAGCGATCAATCCAACCAGGGCTGTTGTCGTGGTTTTTCCGGAAGAGCCCGTGATTCCAATCACGGGGCACGGTGCTTCTTCGAGGAAAATTTGTGAATCATTGGAAATGGGAATTTTCCGGCGGGCCGCCTCTAATACGATTGGCAGGTTGAGGGGAACACCGCCTGAAATACACACGAGATCTGCCCCGGTGAGGATTTCAAGGGGATGTCCACCTGTGACCCAGGTGATATTTTCGGAGGGCAAAGACTCGCGCACGTTTTTCAGAGCCTCATCAGAACGCTGGTCGTTCAGGATCACCCTGGCGCCTTTTTTCGCAAGGTAGCGCGAGAGGGCGATGCCCTGCCGGGCAGCTCCAATCATCACAACCTGCATACCGTCCCATTGACGCATGATTTACTCCACAAATACCAGGGCAATGCCCAACATTGTAAAAACCAAACTGATCAGCCAGAAACGCTGAACGACTTGGGTTTCACTCCAGCCGATCAGTTCAAAATGATGATGTAACGGCGCCATTTTAAAGAAGCGCTTGCCTTTGGTTGCTTTAAAATACAGAACCTGGATCACAACACTAACGACTTCGCTAACGGGTATCACCGCCAGCAGGGGAATGAGGATCCAGTAACCGGTCATCAGTGCAACCACACCCAGAGTAGCGCCTAAAGCCAGCGAGCCGGTGTCTCCCATAATTAACTTGGCTGGGTGGACGTTAAACCACAAAAAGCCAAACAGGGCGCCCACCAGTGAGAAGCAAAAGCGGGCCAGGTAGTTTTGCCCTTGAATCACAGCTACCAGGCCAAAAGCAGAAAAAGCAGTGGCAGCGATCAAGCCAGCCAACCCGTCCAGGCCATCTGTAAAATTGACAGCATTGGATGTGCTAACGATGATGAATACCGCAACGGGGATATACAGCGGGCCGAGCGTTAAGGGTTGCTTGGCAGTGAACCAGATCATCTGAGGGACATTGAGAATGTCTCGCAGGGCAAACGCGATCACAATCGCCAATACAACCTGGATGGCAAACTTAACGCTGGAACGCATCCCCAACCCTTTGCGAGACCCTCGTATTCCCTCCCAATCATCAATCATGCCTAATAGTCCATAAGCCCACAATGTTAGCAGAGGCAATAATACCGAACGTCCCAGCAGGTCGAAGCCAAAGATGGAGACTGCATTGAAAAGAATGGTCAGCAGAGTGACCGGGATGAGGATCATAAAGCCACCCATGGTTGGTGTGCCCATCTTTTGTTGATGTTGGTCAACTTCTTTTTGGATGACCTTACCAATACGCCAGGCTTTCAGCAAACGGATCAATGGCTCCCCCCAAATGATGGTCATCACAAAACTGAGACCGCTGATGGCGATGGCAACAGGGCTGTTTTCCATTATTCTCCTCCTGCCAGGGTTCGAAGGATGCGATCCATACGCATACTGTTGGAACCTTTAATCAAAACTCGATCACCCGGCTGGATTAACCCGCAGACATGCTGTGCTGCTTGCTCTGAATCGGCGAACCAATGAATATGATCTTGCTTGAAACCCCGGTCAACGGCAGCGTCGGCAATCATCAATGTCCGCTCGCCAACCAGGATCAGCACATCAGCCGCGTTTGCAACCGACGTCCCAACAGCGTAATGACCAGAGCGCTCATATTGCCCTAATTCCATCATGTCACCAAGAATAGCCACCCGCTGACCGGAAAAGGTTTGTAAAAATTCCAGAGCCGCTAAGGTTGAGGCAGGTGAGGCGTTATAGGTATCATCGATGATGATGGTGCCGTCTGCCAGAAGAATCGGGTGTAAACGCAAATCCAATTGGCTGTTGGCCAGACCGGTTGTGATCATCTCCCAATCCAGACCTTCGGTTAAAGCGACAGCCGTCGCACACAGAATGGTGTAGACTGAAAAGGCTCCCATGAGAGGGGAGTGAACCGGATGGTCTTTGCCCTGGTAAGAAAGAACGCAGGACACACCTTCCAGTTCATGGGTTTGGATGTCCCTGGCCATCAGGTCACTTTTCTCATTGATCCCATAGGAGAGAATTCTTGCAGTGGTTTTTGAGTGCATGGCGCTCACACGTGGATCATCCATGTTGAGAATAGCCACGCCACCCGGTGCTGGGGGCAGAGCTTCGATCAATTCTGCTTTACCACTGGCAATATTTTCTTGCGAGCCAGCTCGTTCAGCGTGAACAGTGCCTATATTGGTGATCACACCAACTTGAGGTTGGGCGATATTGCAGAGGAGCCGGATATCTCCCGGGACATAAAATCCCATTTCTAGCACGGCACATTGATGGTGGGAATCCAGCTCGAGCAGCGTGAGTGGCAAGCCGATCACATTGTTCCTGTTTCCCGGGTTTTTGAGCACAGCATATTTTTGTGAGAGCAGGGCTGCGGCGAGTTCCTTGGTTGATGTTTTTCCGACACTTCCGGTGATCCCGATGATGCGTATCGGGTGTTCCTTGCGCCAATGGATTGCATTCTGATGCAGGGCATCCAAGGTGTTCTCCACCCGCAGGCATACCGGTGCGATGACCTGGTTAAGGAAGTGGGGCTGAAAAAATTCTGCACGCAAATCGATGCTGTTCAGGCCTTCGGGCAGGTCTTTTTCAATCAATGCAATTTTTGCGCCGTTGTCGAAGGCAGCGTGTACATAATCATGTCCATCAACGTGCTCACCCGGAAAGGCGATGAACAGACTGCCCTCGGTTGCCTGGCGCGAATCAATCACCGCTTTGGAGACGGGGATATCCAACTGAGGGTTGGTTTGGCCGGTTAGGGCGTAGAGGATGTCCTTCAAGTTAATCACGGATGCCATCATCATTCATTCGCCTGCTGGTTCCGAACATGGTCCGGAGGAATTCTCATTAAAACGACCAATTGTTCGACGACGTCTTTAAAGATAGGTGAAGCTACTTCCGACCCCCATTGGGAGATGGTGGGTTTTTCAATCCAAACATATACGACAAATTGAGGATCATCTGTGGGCCCCCAACCGACAAATGAGGCGTTGGTCAGGCTGCTGGTATATCCCAATTCTGTTGGAATTTGTCCTGTCCCGGTCTTTCCAGCGACCCGGTAACCATCAACCAGAGCTGTTGAGGATTCCTCTTCAAGAGAAACAGAGAGCATTTCGGTCAGGTCTCTGGCGGTTTGGGCTGAAATCGGGCTGTTGATCACCTGCGGTGAGACATTGTACTGCTGTCCTTTGTCAATGACCGCGCGCACAACGTGGGGGGTCATCATGAGGCCATCATTGGCTATCGCTGATACCGCAGTTACCATTTGGATTGGCGTGACGGCAATGCCCTGACCAAAGGAGTTTGCGGCCAAATCCATGACCATCCACTGGTTGCTGTCGGGCAAGCGGAGTGGGTAATTTGCTTCATTAGCCAGGTCGATTCCGGTGCTTCTACCAAAACCGAAAGCCTGTAAATAGTCGTAAAACAACTCCTCCCCGAGCAAGTCAATGGCAATATACACCAGGCAGACGTTTAATGAATGGCGCATGCAGCCGGTCATGTCCTGGAGACCCCAGGCGCCGTAGTTCCAGTTATAAATTGGCCAGCTGTTTTCCACCCAATAGACGCCGGATGTATCGTTATAGGTTGTGTTCAGATCTGCAACCCCGCTGTCGAGTGCAGCAGCCATAGTAATCACCTTGAAAACAGAGCCTGGTTCGTAAGCGGTTCCAATAGCCCGGTTATAGGGGATGATGCCGGTAAAAGTTTCCCCATACTTCCAGTATTCATTAGGGTTAAAAAACGGTGTACTGGCCATCCCCAGGATCTCACCGGTTTTGGGGTCAGCAACGATGATCGTTCCGCCCTCAGCACCTGACCAATCGATGGCGTCCTGCAATGTCTGCTCGAGCATTTTCTGGATTTCACGATCGATGGACAAAATCAGGCTGGCGCCCGGATCGATTGTTGGTAAGGCTTCCACCAGGTTAGGGTCATTGGGCAAGAAAACTTTGATCGGTTTACCGGTCAGCAAGCGGTTGTAGGCGCCTTCCACCCCATAAGCGCCCTGGGCGTTTTCACGCGAGAAATAATCGTAAAATCCCACCACATTGGCAGCCAGGGTGTCTTCGGGGTAAGTGCGCTGCTGCATGGGTACCCATACCAGGCCGGACAAACTGGGCTTAAGAGATTTTTGTTCCTTACGTCGCTCAACATAGCTATTCTTAAGCTCGATGAGCTCTTCGATTTTGTCTTTGCTGACGTAACTTGAAAGGACAAAATATCTGTTTTCATCAGCCTGTTTTTCGGTGCTGGCCAGTCCAAAAATATAGGTATAATCCAAACCGTCCAGTAGCGAAGCGGCGGCAAAAGCGATGGAATCCGGGTCGGTCACATATTTTAAGTCGATTCCGACCTCGTAGCCAATTTGGTTGGCAGCAAGGATGTTGCCTTTTCGGTCGTAAATATTGCCACGCGGTGGATAAATTGTCTTGCTAACGCCCTGATACTCTTCAGATTTTGCGATCAGTTCCTGTGCATAAGAGGTGTAATTGATGCGGACCATTTGAATCACTGTCGCCAGGCCAAAGACGGCACATGCGATGACAATGATGAGGTAACGTTGGTAGAAAGGTGGTTTCATGGCAATAACTCTCCCTCAACCAGATGGTCGCTTGAAGGCGACTGCCAAATATTTTTAATCAACCACTGCCAGAGCGAGGTCTTGTAAGCGGACAGGATCATCGGGGTTTCTGAGATCGTATTCACCCTGGGTGGGGCAAGCTCGAGAGAGGCGCGGGGGTTGTAGCCCGGGACTTCGAGAAAGATCGCGTCGTGGGGGTTTAATGGCTTGAACCCCATCGCTTCAGCTTTAGACAGCATGACCTCAATGGATTTTGTTTTAGCCAGATCGGAGGTTAATTCAGCGATTTCATTGTTGATATCGCTGATCTGATACTCGAGAGATTGGATGCTTCGCCCCGCTGCAGCAGCCTGGGCACTGATGCTCAGGTACAAACCGGTAATAGAAGCGACCAAAACCAACCCGAGCAAAAACAGGCCAATCCATTGTATCTGGATTCGCCAGGGGGCTTGTTTGTAGGCTTGTAGTAGGCGGTTTTTCATGTTATTTGCCTTGCAATATTCATGCCTTTTTGATCTTTTCAGCGACTCGTAAGCGTGCACTGCGGGCACGCGGGTTTTCCATAATTTCCTGGGCACCTGGTCTGATCGGTTTCCTGGTGATGATGTTGATCGACGCAGAATGGTCACAGGTGCACACCGGTTGTTCGGGTGGACAGATGCAATCGCTGCTTTCTGTCTTGTAGAACCGCTTGACGATCCGGTCTTCCAGGGAATGAAAGCTGATCACAGCGATTCTTCCACCGGGAGCGAGAATATTTACCATGCCGGGCAAAGCCAGGGTAAGCTTTTCAAGCTCCGCATTGGTAGCGATCCGCAGAGCCTGGAAGGTTCGGGTGGCAGGGTGTAGACCGGGTTCATGATGCGGCACCGTTGCCTCGATCACAGCAGCCAGGGCAAGTGTGGACTGAATCGGTCGGGCTTTGATAATGGCGCGAGCAATGCGGTTGGCAAAACGTTCTTCGCCATATTCACGCAGGATTCTTGCGAGTTCTTCCTGGCTGAGGGAGTGTATCAACTCTGCTGCGGTTGGGCCTTCACTCTGATCAAAGCGCATATCAAGGGGACCATCCTTTTGAAAGGAGAAACCCCGACCTGGTTGATCAATTTGCATCGATGACATACCCAGGTCTAACAGGATGCCATCCAGATGCGACCAGCCCAAGCTTTTGAGAATCTGCGGTGCCAGGTGATAACTTGCCTGCTGCAGGACAACGCGGTCCCTATAGATAAAGAGACGCTGGCGTGCGATTGCCAGCGCCTCCGGGTCAAGGTCAAGACCGAGCAGCCTGCCTCGGGGCGCAGAAACTTGTAAGATGCCCTCAGCATGCCCACCAGCGCCAAGTGTGCCGTCAAGATAATTGACGCCACTGACCGGTGCCAAAGCTTCCAGGACTTGATGGTAAAGTACTGGTAGGTGGGGAAATGAATCACTGCAGACAGCGTTCCCACCCATGTTTGAACCGTTCATAGTAGGGTTGTTAAATCCAGGGCACCGAAGCGTTGTTCATTCGCTTCGACATCATTGAGTGCATCCTGTTGAGCTTGCCAACGTTCAGGCATCCAGATCTCAAAGAATTCACCCATACCGACCACCATGGCAGTTGCTTCGAGGTTTGCAGTCTCTCGAAGAAAGGCAGGGATTAAGATGCGGCCGGCGCTGTCGAAATTGATCTGCTTTGCATTGGAGAAAAGAAGTCTGCGAAGTAAACGACTGTTCGGTGATAAAAAGCCAATCGACCGAAGCTGTTCGGATAACCTCTCGAATATCTGGATGTGAAAAGCCTGCAGATTGCCATCGAAGCCCTGCGTAACATAAACGGAATCACCTAAAACCTCTCGATATTCTGAGGGGATGGTGATGCGCCCTTTTTCATCGATGGTATGTTCGTACCTGCCAAAGAAATTCACGCGATCTCTCCTGGTTCCGGTTTCACACCGAGGCTTCGGTGCTCCACTTCATCCCACAATTCTCCACTTTTAACCACTAGTGGCTTCAGTATAACGGAA
>JAKPNN010000032.1 GCA_029548365.1 Chloroflexota bacterium | reverse complement strand
AGAACCAGCTCAAAAACTCTAAAGAAAGAGGCCCAATTACACGCACATAAACATGTTAAAAACCAAAGGAACACACCTTTATGTTGAAATTAGTCAAATATATTAAACCCTATCTCCATTTTGTCATTGCAGCAATTATCCTGCTGTTTATTACTGCCAATGCAGATTTAGCCCTGCCCGATTACCTTTCCAGGATTGTCAACGTCGGCATTCAGCGCAACGGTATCGAATCCTCCCTGCCCCAGGCGATCCGCACAGAACAGCTCGAGAAAATGATGCTCCTGTTCACACCAGAAGAGCAAGCTCTCGTCAACAATGCCTATCAAAGGCTGGAACCCACCGCTGACCCAGAGCTGATAAAACAATACCCTGCCCTGGCAAATGAACCCTTATTCATCCTTGCAGATGTAGACAGCCAAACAAAAGCTGAATTAGAGCCCGTCCTCAGCCGGGGGATGATCATGCTATTTGTGGTGCAGCAGTTCAACTCGAATCAAAGTGCAGGCAGTGCTTCGCAGGAGAGCCCTGAAAACATATCAGGGCTGGCAGGCAGCTTACCCTTCGACCCTGCGATGATCCCGGAGGGGATGGATTTCTTTACAATGCTGAGCATGGCACCACCCGCACAAGTTGAGGCGATGATATCGAGAATAACCGAACAATTCGAAGCCACACCCACAACGATGACAGATCAAATCGCCGCCAATGCCATCAAAGAGGAATACGAAGCAATCGGTATGAACCTGGCGAAAATTCAAACCAATTACATTCTGCGGGTGGGAGGCATCATGATTTTGCTTTCCCTGTTGGCAGGCTTCCTACGGATAATCGTGGGTTTGCTGGCAGCGCGCACCTCTTCAGGCGCAGCGCGCGACATCCGTAAGGATGTGTTTAGCAAGGTGGAATCCTTCTCCAGCCAGGAATTCAATAATTTCTCCACCGCCTCTCTCATCACCCGGGCTACCAACGACGTCACCCAGGTGGAAATGGTGTTCGGGATGACCATCAGGCTGGCTTTTTTTGCGCCGATTGTCGCCATTGGCGGTATCGTCCGAGCCATCGATAAAAGCCCCAGCATGTGGTGGAACATCGCCCTGGCAGTGAGTTTAATGTTTACATTCATCGGGATCACCTTTGCGATCACCACACCAAAGTTCAAGATTGTCCAAAAACTAATTGACCGTCTCAACCTGGTAACTCGCGAAAACCTCTCAGGCATGATGGTGATCCGTGCCTTTAATAAACAATCTTTTGAAGAAGCCCGCTTCGATAAGGCAAACCGCGACCTGGCAAACCTAGGCTTATTCATCAACCGGGTGATGGTTTCGATGATGCCCTTAATTGGGCTGGTGATGAACGGGTTAGGTATTTTAATCATCTGGATCGGCGCACATCAAATTGCCCAATCCACACTCCAGGTCGGCGATATGATGGCTTTTCTTCAATACAGTATGCAGATTATGTGGGCATTTATGATGCTTTCAATGATGTTTATGTTTTTGCCGCGGGCTGCCGTCTCAGGAGACCGGATTGCAGAAGTGCTGGAGACGGAAAACAAAATCCTCGATCCGCAGGAACCCAAAACCTTTGCTGAGTCATTCTCAGGCAAAATCGAATTCAAAGATGTGACCTTCCG
>JAKPNN010000024.1 GCA_029548365.1 Chloroflexota bacterium | reverse complement strand
TGCCATCGGTGCAGCCAGCTCATACTCCCCAAAATCTGAGCGCAGCCTTTTATCCAGTCTGAAGCGCACCGAAAACCTGAAGATATCTCCATTGACCCCATCTAAAATATGGATCGCCGGTAGCGGCGGTTGGGTAAACATAATCGAAACAAAACCCGTATCGGGCATAATCACCGGTTGACCTTCTTTGCCGGGGCGCCCATCTTGGTACTCAACCGGATTTTCACAATTGACAGGGTTGCCCGGTAAGCCGGTCGCAGCACAGCTGACGATTTTGCCGTCATTGCGCAGCAGGTATAGGTCAGCACCATCGACCGCTAAATCTACAATGTTTCCCAGTGGAGGTTTCTGCTGGGCTGCTTCACCGCCAAAGTATTCGTTGGGCTCATCAAGGTACTGCCCGTTGACAGCCCAATAGACCCGGATCGAATCGGCTACGGTGTCAAGCACATACAGGCGATCTCCTTCTGAGGCAACTCGGGTAATCCCTTCGTGGGGCCAACTCCCCTGGGGTAAGGTTTGCACAGTGGGCGGCTGCCCAGGGCCGCAAAAGATAACATTGCCTATCGCATCAGCACCTAAAATATGCGCCTGGTAGGGGTTATTAATTGGCAGTGGAACCATATCAACCAGGGCATCCACAGCGCCGCCGCGGTAATTGCCCGAATGGCACTCAAATTTTGGGTCCACCTGGTAGCCCTTACTACTGCGCGTTGCGTGGATCACCTGCCCATTGTTCGAATCAAGCAGGTACAAATCTAACCCGTACGAAATCATCCGGGTGATGTTGATCCCATCCGCAAGTGTTCCAGCGATCACAGGGTGAAACGAGAGCCTGGCTGCCCCATCCAAAAAATCCAGTGCCCGTTGAGCATCGGCTCGTTTTTGGGCAACCTCATCCGTCCGCCTGTATGATTCAGCCAGGTCGAGAAACATCACTGCGTCTGCCCAAGATTGACGTGCATGAATCGGGTCCTCTGAGGTCGCGGCTACAATGGATGCCAACTCTGCCTGCTGCAAATAATGTTGATATTGCAGGGTCTTCCCGCGAGAGAGATAAACACCCAGCGCAATAGCAACCACCACCAAAGGGACCAAAATGGTAATCAGCAACTGGGTCTTGGTAGAGAGCGTCGATGTGCCCTGGTCATCGGTTAAACCAACCCGGGAGGAAAGCTTTTTAAAAGAATCTTCCGCTTTGGCACCGGTTTTTGCGCGCCAATCAAAAAATTTCACCAGGCTATGTAAGCCCTCCTGCCATAAGCTTACAGCCCTGTCTTTAAAAGAACTCCCAAGTGTTTCTTCATGGCGTTTTTTAGTTTTTTTCTTCAGTGCTTGATCTTCTCCAGGCGCGATTTCAGCAACCCCTTTTCCACTTGGTGTGTGTTCCGCTTCCAGCATCTCGTCAAGATCGCTGGTTTTTATTACCTCGTGCACCAGCTCAGGCTTTTTTTCTTCAACTGCGCTTAATTGCTCAACGTCAACTTCTGATTTTTCCTCATCCTGGGTTTCATCGGCTAAAGCTCTCTCCTTCACATCTTCGAGTTTCCCATCTTCGAGTTTCGCATCTTCGAGCTCCGCATCTTCGAGCTCCGCATCTT
>JAKPNN010000023.1 GCA_029548365.1 Chloroflexota bacterium | reverse complement strand
AAAAATTTCCATTTTAATCTATGTGGCCTTATTTTACCCCATTCCAAAAATCTTGCACCATCTGCGCCACCTCTGGGGATGGGATGCTGACGTTCCCGCCGGAAGAAGTGACAGCCCCTGTATACATCTCTGCCGGAATGGACTGAAAGGTCACCGAACCCGCATCCATCCGCTTTGCCAGGCAAATCAACTTTGAAACATTACTCAAAGACAAGTCTGTAATCAGCGACTGGTCGGCCAGCAGGCTAACCCCCAGGCCGGGAAGCAGCGTAAAGTTGGCCGGGTCTTTGAGCTTGGCAATCACGCTCTGCATGAGCAGGGTTTGACGGTCTACCCGGTAAGCATCCGTATCCGGAAAACGGATGCGCACAAATTCCATGGCGGTCGCGCCATCCATATGGTGTTTTCCGGCAGGGAAAAAGCGGCCGCCTTGAAGCGTCCCATCCAGGGGCTGGTCAAGAGTGATATCCACCCCACCGATTTGATCAATTATTTTTTCGAAGCTGTCAAAATGGACAACCAGGTAATGGTCAAAGGTGACGGTGTAATTGGTATAGAGGGTGTTGGCAAATGAAATCACCCCGCCGCCCTCTCCGTTGAAGTACTCGCCATAACCGTAAGAAGCGTTGATCCGTCCCTCTGTAATGTCATGCTCGGCCAGGTCGGGGATCTGCACCCATAAATCGCGCGGGATGGACAAAACCGATATCTGTTGATCGACGAAATCGATCCTGACCAGGCGGATGGCGTCCGCCTGCTCTTGTTGATCCACACCCAGGGCGAGAATCTGCATGATGGCTGGGCCACCGCAGACGGGTTTTACGTCTTGGCCCTGGCCAGAGTTCGTGGGCTCAGATGGAATTGGGGGAGGATTAGTTTGCTGCAACCCCGGGGTAGCCACAGTCTTAACGGATGGGCTTGTAAGGGTGGGCCTGGCCTGATCCGGGAGAGCTTTGCCGAATAATGAACCGTTCCATAACATGAACCCACCCACCAGGATTAGACTGATGACCACCAGAGAGATGCTGATTTTAATCAGTTTGGAATTCATCATTCATCCGATGAGATAATAAAGCCGTTCGATTGTTCAAAATTGATCTTCGCGCGTGCGGATCATCCAATTTATCGTTTCTTCGCGGATGTTCCCTTGTGCTTTTCTCCGTAGTAACCCTGGTAAGCAGCGTAATTGCGGTAATACCTGTATTGGTAGCCGTAATACGATCCACGGGTGGCCACGTCGTTGAGTACGATGCCCAGCACATTGGCGTTCACCCGGTGCATCTGCTCCAGCGTCAGGCGCAGCGCGCTGGCGCGGGTTTTGCCGGGGCGCACTACAATCAACACACCATCGAGAGTGGGGGCGAGTACGGCTGCGTCGGTTACGGCCAGGATGGGTGGCGTGTCGATCAAAATGATGTCAGCGGATTGGCGCATGTTGTCCAGGATTGCCTGCATCTTCTGCGAGCCAAGCAGCTCTGCCGGGTTGGGTGGCAATGATCCGGTGGTAATCACCGTAAGGTTCTCCACTTTTGTCCCCTGTCGGTGACTGTTGAGCGAAGCGCTGGATTTGGTAAACAGGTTGCTTATCCCCTGGCGGTTGGGCAATCCCAGATAAGTATGCACTCGTGGATGGCGCAGGTCACAGTCTGCAACAATGACGCATTGACCGTTCTGCGCCAGCACCACGCCCAGGTTGCTGAGGGTGGTGGTTTTACCCTCGCCAGGTTCAGAACTGGTGACCATCAATGTGCGCAAAGGCTTATCCACGCTGGTGTAGCTGATATTGGTGCGGAGGGTACGGTAGGCTTCAGCAGTGGGAGAGCGCGGGTCGGTCAGTGTGATCGGCGTGTACTCTTCGACGCTGTGGTGGTCGATCACGCCCAGCACCGGCAGCTTGAATTTACGGGTGATGTCTTCCGGGTTCTTGATGGTATCATCAAGAGCTTCGCGGGCAACGATCACTCCAGCCGCGAGTAAAAGCCCAACCACCGCCGCCAGCAGGGTGTTTTGCATCACCTTGGGTTTGACCGGGGTGTAATCGGGCACGGCCGGTTCAACCTGCACCACAGAGGAGACAGCCTGCGCCTCAGACAGCCTCACTGATTCGTACGACGACAGCAAATTGGAGTATATCTCGCGATATTGCGTTACCTTGGTATCAAGGCGGTCCTTTTCCTCTGTTGTAGATGCCGCGGCGGCTTCAGCTTGATAAGTGGCAATCTGCTGCTCAAGGTCAGCAAGTTGGGCCTCAAGGGTGGTTTTTGACTGTAAAAAACGCTGCGATTGGATTTCCTCAATCTGAACAGCAGAGATCGTCGCCACAGCATTGGCAATATTTGCCGAGAGTTTGGGATCAATGGATTCAACCGTCACCTGGATGAGTTGGGTATCTTGCAAAGTAGCCACCGTGATCATCTCTTTGAGGTCATCGGTGGGGATATTTAATCCCAACTGCTTGACTACCTCAGTCAGGACCGAATCATTGGACATCATCTGTGAATAGGTGCTGGTGAGCTGCTCCGACATCATTACCGACGAATAGTCCGTGGCTTTGGTGGCGGGAGCGGCGTTCACCAGTACCGTGGTGGAGGACTGGTAGTAGGGCGTCATGCGCTTGCTAAAGAAAAACGCAGCGCTTCCGGCGACGAGCGCTGCAAGCAAAATCAACCACGACCAGTGCAGAAACAGGCTGAAATACTGCCGCAGATCCAAACCTTCTTCCATTTGTTCTTCAGGCGAATAATCCATTGAAATCTCCAGCTTCCTTTAAAAAGTGATCCAATTTTATGATTAGGGATGAGCGTCGTTCCTCTGCCAGTGCTGCTTCCCTTCTTGCGCCTGCTACTGAATGGCTTCATTGGGTGTCTCGCCGGGATTCAGCGAGGTTCACCAATTTTGAGAAACCT
>JAKPNN010000021.1 GCA_029548365.1 Chloroflexota bacterium | reverse complement strand
CCCATTTCGTAGGCCAGTGTGGGGATTGTGACACCCATGGTGATTTCGTCAACCTGCATGACGATGTTGGCTTTACCGGCAATGACCGCCGGATCTTCGCCGGGCACGCCTGCGATAAAGACCATGTCAGGGCGGGTTTCGCGAACCTTGTCGATGGCAGCAGCAGCACCCGGGACAGCCTGGACGAAGACGATGGCCTTGACATCAGGATCGGAAGCCATTTCAACGGTGCGTGAGATGGTCGTTTCCATTTCAGTGGAGAATTGGTCCGGGTAGGTGGCATGGACGATAAGATCACCGTATTTAGCAATTTGGTTCAGTGCTTCCTGGTATTCCTCTTCGCCCTGGGATACGGTGCCCGTCATGATGCCGATTTTGTACTGTGCATCTTCGGAGACGATTTCTTCGACCACTTCGGGTTTTTCAACAACCGGCTCTTCGAAAGGTGGGGTGGTTGTGCGGCAACCTGATGCAAAAAGCACAAGCGCAATCAGCATCAGCATCACACATTTCGTCAAAATACTTTTTTCTTTCATTAAAATGCTCCTCCTTTTGGATATTTACAAGAGATATGAAATATGGCTCAGGTTTGCATGTTTATCTATGGCCCTCCACTTGACCGGTTGAAAAATCAATGCATTCTTTGCCAGGCAGACTGAACAAATGGCGCAAGCCCAGTTCTGTTTCAATATTATCATAAAGGTGCAAATCTTGTCAAGAAACTTTTTCTACAGACCCCTTGTTTTCTTGTATACTTGTCGTATAGAAAAAGTCCATAAACTGCTATGATTTCCAAGGAGAAGCATGCAAAAAACTTCCCCCGACCAACTGACGAAACGCAACTGGGCTGTCATGTTAGCCCTGGCGCTAACTGGGCAGATCGCCTGGGCAGTGGAAAACTCGTGGTTCAACACCTTTGTGTTCGATACCATCACGCCTGACCCGCGACCGGTCGCGTGGATGGTGGCAGCCAGCGCGGTGACTGCGACATTAACCACGTTGATCATGGGAACCCTCAGCGATCGTACGCGCACCCGCTGGGGAAAACGCCGTCCGTATATTTTGCTCGGGTACATCCTGTGGGGGCTTTCGACGATCCTGTTCCCGACGGTGGCCTATATCAAGATCACCTCACTGGCTGTGGTCATGGTGGTTATTGCCGATTGTGTGATGACCTTTTTTGGCTCAACGGCGAACGATGCTGCTTTTAACGCCTGGACGGTGGATGTGGCCACCAGCGAAACACGCGGCCGTGTGGAAGGGGTGTTAAACCTGAGCGTCTTCCTGGCACAGATCGTGGCTATGGTGGCCGCGGGGATGTTGATCGACGTCTTTGGATACTTTATTTTCTTCTACGCGCTGGGTGGGATTGTGATTTTGGTGGGATTCCTGGGTGGGTTGTTCTTGCAGGAGCCTGATGGTTCCCAGGAAGAACCCGCCTCGCGTCCTCCATTTTGGAAGGAATTAGCCGACCTGTTCTCCATTAACACCCTTAAAGAAAACCGGATGCTGTTTATTTTATTGCTCTTTATTATGATCTCCAGCATCGGGATGCAGGTTTCCTTTCCGTATATGATTGTTTACCTGGAAAATTTTGTGGGCGTGACGAAAACGGAATTCAGCATTATTGGCGGGGCTGTGATGCTCGGATCGGGTGTGCTGGCGATTCCCTTTGGGATTGCGGCAGACCGCTGGCGGAAACGCTTGATGATTGCCATCGGGATCATCATCAGCAGCCTGGGTGGCATTTTGCTCTCAGTGGTGCGCAGCCTGCCGCTGTTAGCCCTGTCTGGCTTGCTGTGGCAGGCATTTTTTGTGGCGGCAGGCATTGCCTCGGTCGCCTGGTTAAAGGACCTGCTGCCAGAAGAAAGCCGGGGCAAGTTCTTAGGGATACGCATGATCTTCTGGGTTGCGATTCCCATGGTGATCGGTCCGGCTATTGGCTCCTGGTTGATCCGCTCGTATGGCATCCCAACCGATTTGGCGGGCCAGGAGGGCTTTATCCCGGTGCCGATTATCTTCCAGGTGGGGTCACTGATCACGCTGCTTTCGCTGATCCCCCTGGCGTTGACCCGCAAGCAGAAAACAGCCCAGGATGAAAGGGATTGAGTCGCAGCTCACAGGCGGATATTGGGGGCGGTGGCAGGCCGTCAATCAGGAGTCGGCGATCTTTCACCAGTGGGCGCAACTGGAAGCGACCGGCTGCATTGATAATTTCTGCATCCCGGCGGAGGGTAAACCTGTTTCGCGTCAGGGCTGGTTTTTCGCCGTTGAGATTGTCAGACAATTTATCCGTAATAACCGGCGGGTGGACCAAGCACAAAAGCAGGTTAATGAGGATCAGGCTGGACCTGGAGAGCCCCCGCAGCCGCAAGCGCAACCTGTTGGGCAGCAAACACAGGAGTATTGATGACATCTGCTGTATCTATTGAGACTTCCAGGCTAATTCTTAGGACCGTCACCATGGCCGATATTGACGACGTAGCGTCAAGCTGGAAATTGGACGAAGGACCAATTCCTCTTCCAGAAGCAGAGCAGAAAATCAACTCAATGCTTTCTCGTCATGCACAAAATGTACCGGGCAAAATAATACACATCTGCCTCGCTATCATCTCTAAAGCTACAAATGAGTTCATTGGTTGGTGTGGCCTGGATCATACAAATAAGAGCGATACCGATCCCGCCTTGTTCTACTTGTTGAAGGAAAATTATTGGGGAAAAGGATTAGCCACTGAGGCGGCAAGCGCCCTGCTAAACTTGGCTTTTACTTAACTAGAATTAGCCAGTATTCATGGAGGTGCGGCACCAGAAAATCTTGCCTCAAAACGTGTCATGGAGAAGCTAGGCATGAAGTACATAGGGCTAGACGAGGAAGGTGGTTACGTCTTCACAATCACTCGAGATGGATATTTGACAAACAATAAAAAATGAACCTTTTTAAAGGCTTTGCTGCCAAAAACCGTGTCCACTTGACCGCCTTTGGCGGAGGTACGGGTGGGCTCTTCGTCAGCTATGCATTCAAACCCCGGGGGTCTGAGGGGTGAGAGTGGATTGGCAATTGAATAATTATATTAGTCAACCTGCAAACAAAGACCCCCGGGGTTTATGTTGAATCTTCAACTACTGTGAATTGTGAATGGTGAGTGGTGAGTGGTGAATAGGGAATTGTTTTTATTCCACTGATCTCCGGTATAGACATCCTGCCCCTATGTTGTTGCTTCGGTCTGGAGACCGGCGCTTCGCCAGCTATGCATTCAAACCCCGGGGGCCTGAGGGGTGAGAGTGGATTGGCAGTTGATTAATTACTTTAGTCAACCTTAAAATAAAGATCCCCGGGGTTTATGTTGAATCTTCGCCAGCTATGCATTCAAACCCCGGGGGTCTGAGGGGTTAGAGTGGATTGGCAATTGATTAATTACTTTTGTCAACCTTAAAATAAAGACCCCCGGGGTTTTTGTTGAAACTTCACCAGCTGTGAATATAAACCCCGGGGGTCTGAGGGGTGAGAGTGGATTGGCAATTTATTATTTACTTAAGTCAATCTTCAAACAAAGACCCCCGGGGCTTATGTTGAATCTTCACCAGCTATGCATTCAACCCCCGGGGGTCTGAGGGGCGAGAGTGGATTGGCAGTTGATTAATTACTTTAGTCAACCTTCAAACAAAGACCCCCGGGGTTGATGTTGAATCTTCGCCAGCTATGCATTCAACCCCGGGGGGTCTGAGGGGTTAGAGTGGATTGGCAATTGATTAATTACTTTTGTCAACCTTTAAACAAAGACCCCCGGGGTTTATGTTGAATCTTCGTCAGCTATGCATTCAAACCCCGGGGGTCTGAATAATGAGAGTGGATTGGTAATTGATTAATTCCTTTAGTCAACCTTCAAACAAAGACAGCCGGGGTTGATGTAGAATCTTCAACTACTGTGAATTGAAAGTGGTGAATGGTGATCCCACTCGCCAGCTCTCCCTGGTCTTTATTACCCCTGATGCGAAGCAGAGAGGAGCCAGAGCAGCGTGTGCCATCGACCGCAGATCTCCGAGAGGATGGTGATAAAAGCACCCCATCCCTAATCCTTCCCTTTGGTATGAGAAGAACCGATGACGGGATCTGATAACGCATTAAAAAAGAAATCATAGAGATTTCTCCTACTTTGTGATTCCCTGTCCAGGGCTTTAGCTTAGAATTAATTTCAGAAAAAGAGTGTATACTTAGAGAGTATTTTAGATAAACATCTAATTTTTTCTCATAAGCAGTGAGTGCAGTTTATTGAATAAGGAGTGATACGGATGCAAAAACAAATTAAAGCGCAAATTGACCGCATTGTTTCGGCGGGCGCGATCTACGCCGATGCCCGATGGTACCCGGTTGAGGAGGAAGAATACCTTGCCATGTGGAACGGCAATCTGAAGAGCGCCAGCGCTTCACGAGAGAGCGGGATCGGCGTACGCGTACTGTACAAGGGTGCCTGGGGCTTTTCAGCCTCTTCGGATATGAACAACCTGCCGGGGCTGTTTGAAAATGCCCTGGATAACGCCCGCACAGCCGCAGAACGGGTGACCTTCCCGGTGCGCCTGGCAGAGAAGGATGCTATCCAGGCGGCCTTTACCAGCCCGAACCAGATCGACCCGTTCAATGTGAGCTACGGCGAAAAAGTTGGCTTTCTCAAGCAGATGGATGACCTGCTCAACCAGCCTGGCGTTGCTCAACGCATCGTCGGGTTGAACTTCATGCGTAAGCAAACCATCTACATCGATTCAGAAGGCAGTGAAATTGAAAAGTCCATCATTGAGGTCTTTCCTTCGATTGCCGTGATGGGTATGGATAAAGAAGGCATGGCGCACGAGCGCACCTTCCGCCCCTCTCGCCTGGGTGACACCCGCGGCTGGGAGACCATCGATCAAGAGCTTTTCACCCGCGAATCTGAACGCATCGTGCGTGAGCTTAACCAGGTCTTGAAAGCGGAACCCTGCCCCAAGGACGACCGGTCGGTGATCCTTTTGCCGGGCATCATGTTCCTGCAAACGCACGAGACGATCGGTCACCCGCTGGAGCTGGACCGTATTTTGGGGTACGAGCTGGCTTTTGCCGGCGGTTCTTTCGTCACCCTGGATGATTTCGGTACCCTGCGTTATGGGTCGGAGAAACTGACCGCGCGTGCAGATGCGACTGCCATCAACAGCCCGGGCAGTTTTGGCTTCGATGATGACGGCGTTCCGGCGCAGGACAACCTGTTGATTGACAGGGGCATCCTGGTTGGAGCAATCACCGGGCGGCAAATGGTTGAAGAAGCCAATGCCACCGCCCGCAAGCAGATCTTCCAGGGCAGCAGTGGGGCTAATCGGGCGACCAGTTTTTTCCGGGTACCGATTGAGCGCATGACCAATATCAACATTGATCCGGGCGATGATGGCACTTTGGAGGATATTATCAAGAACACCGAAAAAGGGATTGTGCTGGACGGCGACAAGAGCTGGTCGATTGGCTCGAACCGTGAACAATTTCATTTTGCTACCGAAATTGGCTGGCTGGTGGAGGATGGCGAGGTCACCCATGTGGTTAAAAATGCCACGTATAAAGGCGACACCCTCAAGTTTTATAATTCCCTGTCTGCGGTGGGCGATGAATCGACCTGGGAATTGAAATACGTGGATAATTGTGGCAAAGGGCAGCCCAACCAGATCATGCAATTGGGTCATGGCATCCCCGTTTGCCGATTTGATGATGTACGGATCGGAGAATAAAAAATGGACGAAAGAATCATAGCAAGATTACAAGAACTACGTCGATTTGCGATTGAAAAAGGCATTGTGGCTGAGTTTTTCTTTCATGAGGAAGATAGCGCCTTGATGCGCTTTGCTAACTCGGCAATTTCACTGAATACCAGCGAACACCTGGTGCGACTGGAAATTGCTGCCCACGAAGAGAATCGGCAGGCAAGTTTCTCGCTGATCACCAACCTTGACGCCATTGACGACATGAAAGATGGCATACTGCAGGCTGCTGAGATCCTCAAACATACCCAGCCACTCAGCTATAAGCCCACGATCCCCGTTTATCAGGAAACCATTATTGAAGAAACTGCCTTCGATTCAAACCTGGCAAAGATCAGCAACGCAGAAAAGCTGGATTATTTTAACCAGGCTGTTGCCGGGATGGAAACGGACCAGATCAATTTAGGCGGCATTTTTTCCAGCGGAAAGAACGTGGTTGCTGTCATGAACACAAACTCGGAGCATGCCCTGGCTTTCGTCACCTCAGATGCGCAAATTACGATTGTGCTTTCACACAAAACCCTCAAATGGGAGGTGATTGCTGAGCAATCTGCGCAGAAGAAGGCAGATTTGAACCCTGCAACATTGCACCGCCAACTGGCTTATTTATTGGGACATTACCAGAATGCACCAGCAGAACAGCTTCCTTTGGGACGGTATGACATTGTCTTCGGGCCTGCAGCCATTGCCGAACTGGTCAATACCATGAATTGGATTGGTTTTAATGGCGGCATGATGAAGCGTGATTTCTCATTCCTCAAAGAAGAACACCTGGGCACTCAGGTGTTGGGCAGCGCCTTCACCCTGGTGGATGATCCAACCCGGCTTGAAACCTTCCCCTACTCGGTTGATTTAACCGGGATCAGGCGCGAGCCATTCACAATTTTCGAGCAGGGCACCTTTAAAGCCTTTACATGGAACCAGGACAGCGCCGATGAGTTTGGCGCCCAACCTACCGGGCATAGTGTGATGCATAAAAGCCTGGTTTTAAGCAGCGGTGACAAACCCATCAACACGCTTGAAGAGCTGGTTGAATCCCCGCGCGACAAAGACGTGCTGTATATCCCCTATATTCATTACATGAACTTTGTTAACCCGTCCCAGGGGCTGGTCACTGGCAGCTCACGGTTTGGCGCCCTGTTGCTTAAGCAGGATGGAAGCGTGGTGGTACCCTTTAACGTTCGCTTAACGCAGAGCCTGCTGGATATCTTCAGTGAAAAGATTGCCTGGCTTTCCGATGGACAGGTGGTCTACAATGTTTCGGCAAGTTACGGGGCGCGCAACCCAACTGCCCTGATTGTGCCGAATTTCGTGTATGTAAAGGACCTGGAGATCTCACACGCGAATAGCTCATATTAACCGCTGAGTCTTCCCACGCGGTCAATAAAATTTCTTTTCAAGCAGTCCGACGTTGGCTAAAACAGCAGTACCAGGCAACGTTCGGACTTTTTTTTTATAAACATCAATCCGTTTCCAATGGAAAAGAAATAATCAGGTATAATGGGGTGCGGGTAGGACAGACTTTCGATGTGTGCTTTGTACCTTATTGATTTGCGATCATCTTTTTTGAATTATTATTTAAAGTGTCAGGTGCCTTATCCTCATCAAGAATCGAATCGGGACAATTGCCCGGTTTGGGGACGAACATTGAAAATGCCAATTGGATGTCTGGTACGGGGCATTTCTCAACTGATCATGGGTACATCACGAACATCAGTTACCTGAAACCAGTTCTACATTGAACTGGTCTTTTAACTATTTTTACAGAACAAGGAGCGATATATGAAAAAAACAATACGCGTACTTCAGTGGGGATTGGGTGCCATGGGCAGCGGAATGGCCCGGTTGACGCTTGAAAAGCCAGGCTTGGAGATCGTTGCTGCCATTGACAGCTACCCGGAATATGTGGGCAAAGACCTGGGCCAGGTGTTGGGCGTGGGTAAGGATTTAGGCGTGATCGTTACCGATCAGCCAGAAACCGTTCTTGACCGGGAAAAGGTTGATATTGTCATCATTGCAACGACGTCATGGGTGGCACACCAGATGCCTGACCTGAGAAAGATCATCAAAGCCGGCATCAATGTCATCTCGATCGCTGAGGAAATGTCGGATGCTGAAGCGCAAAATCCCGAACTGGCTCAGGAACTGGATCAGCTTGCCAAACAGCAGGGCGTGACGGTGTTGGGAACCGGCGTCAACCCGGGTTATGTGCTGGACTTATTGGTGATTGCCCTGACGGGCGGCTGTCATTCGGTGGACCGCATCGAAGCTTCACGGGTGAACGACCTGAGTCCCTACGGACCGACCGTGATGGAAACCCAGGGCGTCGGTACCACGCCGGAAGTGTTCCGGCAAGGAGTCGCAGATGGAACCATCGTCGGCCATGTGGGTTTTCCGGAATCGATCCGTATGATCAGCGAGGCGCTCGGTTTGGGAGTGGATCGCATCGAAGAGCACCGCGAGCCGATCGTGAGCAAAGTTTTCCGCGAAACACCCCATGTAAAGGTGGATCCGGGCATGGTGGCCGGTTGTGCGCATACGGGCATCGGGTACCGTGGAGACAAAGAAGTCATCCGGCTGATCCACCCGCAGCAAATTCACCCCCAACTGGAAGACCAGGATACCGGTGATTATATCCACATCTACGGCGTGCCTGAGATCGATATGGCGATCAAGCCGGAGATCGCAGGCGGTATCGCCACCATGGGGATTGCGGTGAATATGGTCCCCCACGTTGTGGCTGCCTCACCGGGATTGAAGCGTATGATCGATCTACCCATTCCCGCCGCGTTGATGGGCGAAAGCGCATACCATCGGCGGGTTTAATCCGAATCAACAGGAGAAAGATCAAGATGACAAAAATTCTCGCGGGAACATGGGTTGAGGTTGAAAAAATCATCCTGACCCCTGAAGAGCGTGCTCCTACGCTGCCCGAGGAAACCAAAAAAGTACCTTATGTGCTGAATGTATCCGGAGTTTTGCTGGAGGATGCGGAAGTAGGTTCGCCAGCCCGGATCCGCACCATGATTGGCAGGGAGCTGGACGGTATTTTAAAGACCGTCAACCCGAGTTACACGCACTCCTTTGGGACGGTTGTTCCTGAGCTGCTCGATATTGGACTGGGGGAGGATGTATGAACAACCGAGACATGTCCTATGAAGCCGTAATGAGCCGTAAAAATGAGATCATGAAGGCGTCGTTAGGGATTGACTTTGATGATTTCATTCACTCGCCGATTACTTTCGATTATGAACGCATGATGGGCGAGACGGGTTACACCCATGATGATATCGCCCGCATTCAACATGAGACCAAGGTGGGCAACACGCCCCTGTTCGAGTTGCACAACCTGACCCGGGCTGTGCGACGCATTTCACCGCCTGGCAAAGGCGCCCGCATCTTCCTTAAAGACGAGGCTGCGAATGCTTCCGGAAGCTTTAAAGCACGCCGGGCATCGATCAGCGCGTATGAGGCTGCAGCCAAGGGGTATCGGGGGATGATCGCTGCGACCAGCGGAAATTATGGCGCTGCTGTGGCCTCTCAGGCGGTGCAGCGCGGGCTGAAGGCGATCGTCATCCAGGAGGTGTTTGACAGCCGGGGTGTTGGTCAGCCTGAGATTATCGAAAAAGGTCGCAAGTGCGAAGCTTACGGCGCCGAAGTGCTCAAGCTTTCGGTGGGACCCGAGCTGTTCTACTTACTGCTGCGCACCCTGGAAGAGACTCATTATTTCAATGCCAGTCTGTACACGCCCTTTGGGATTCGGGGCGTAGAGAGCCTGGGTCTTGAGATCGCCCAGCAGGTGCGTGAGGAATGCGGCCAGGACCCGGATGTCGTGGTGATCACCCATGCAGGCGGTGGCAATCTGACCGGTACGGCGCGCGGTCTGCTGGCAGCAGGTTGCGATGACACCCGGATCGTAGCCTGTTCGGTTGATTTGAGCGGGCTGCACATGGCTTCAGACCGCGATTTTAACCGCAAATCCTTCACCACCGGGCATACCGGGTTTGGCGTGCCCTTCGCTACCTGGCCGGACCGGGTGGATGTTCCCCGCAATGCTGCCCGTTCGCTGCGTTATATGGATGAATACCAGCTGGTTACCCAGGGCGAGGTTTTTTATGTGACCGAGCTGCTCACCAAAATAGAAGGCATTGAGCGCGGCCCAGCCGGGAATACCAGCCTGACGGCAGCGATCACCCTGGCCCGGCAAATGGACCAGGACCAGGTGGTGGTTGTCCAGGAAACTGAATATACTGGCGCAGGTAAACACCACAACAGCCAGCTCAGCTTTGCCCGAGAAAACGGTATTGAAGTCCGGCGCGGTGACCCCGAAGAAAGCGTGCCCGGCCAATCGATTGTCATCCCTGAACGGCTGGAACAGGTACGGGGCAAAGTGCAGGACATGGAGCGCCTGCGCAACTCCTACCTGAAGAATGCAGCCAATCATCACCCTGTTGATCAGTGGGATGAGATTGATATCAGCTTTTTAGCAGCGGATCTGAAGGCAAATGAGGATTGGATCCGTCAACGCATATCAACGTTGGGTGCTTGAAAAACCTGCATCCCAGGCACCGGTAGTTTATTGAAGCTGGATTTTATATCCAGAGAAATGAGTAAAGGAAGTAAAAAAATGACAGATGATCGCATCACTCGGTTTGAACAACGCCGGGAAGAATATAAAACAATGTCGGATGAAGCGTTAAAAGAACATTTTTGGGACCTTTGCATCCAGCTCGTCGCGCCGATAGCGGAACTGGCCCGTACGCATACATCCCCCTCGATTGAGCGCGCTGTGTTGCTGCGTATGGGAATTGACAGCTTGAGCGCCCATGGGGTGGTGGATCGGGTGCTCCAGGCAGGATTGCTGGGCAAGGGCGCCGGGCACGTGCTATTGCGTGTAGCAGAAAAGCAAGGTTGTGACATCAGAGAAGCTGCTGCTGCCATCCTGGAGGATAAGGATATCCTGAATAATTTGTTTGAGGAGGTGACACAATGAGCGCATTAAAACCGCTTGATCCCAATGAAAAGATGGACATTGAAGCCATCCTGACGGACCTGGAGAATTACCGTCCGCTGCGCAAAGGCTGGGTGTGGCGAAAAGTCATGGAAGATGGCGTTGACATGGGTCCGTTTCACTTTCGCAACATGTCAGAGCCATTAAAAAACAGCATCGGACTGCCTGCATCGAAGTATTTTGACGATATCGATCCGCAACCCGAGTGCGTGGTGACCTCAGAAATTGCTTCCGGTCGCTTTGAGGATGACCTGCGGCGGATGCGCATGGCAGCTTGGCACGGAGCGGATCACCTGATGGTGATCCGGACCACCGGGCAGAGCCATATTGATGGGTTGATGGAGGGCACACCTGAGGGTGTGGGCGGTGTACCGATCACGCGTAAGCAGATCAGAGCCAGCCGAAAAGCCTGTGACCTGATTGAAGAAGAGGTTGGGCGACCGATTAACTTCCACAGCTACGTTTCCGGTGTGGCTGGGCCTGAGGTGGCTGTGTTGTTCGCTGAAGAAGGCGTCAATGGGGCACACCAGGACCCGCAGTACAATGTGCTTTACCGCAACATCAACATGTATCGTTCTTTCGTGGATGCTGCTGAAGCCAAGCTCGTGATGACAGCGGGCCAGATTTTTCAGATTGATGGTGCGCATAATGCCAATGCGACCGCCAAAGCCGGCTGGTTGGTGATGCCCGAGCTGCTGGTGCAGCATGGCATTAACTGCGCCTATTCGCTTGCTTCGGGGATGCCCAAAGAGCTGATCGGGCTCTCCACGGTGCCGCCCAACTCACCACCGGCGCCAAAATTATGGTACGATCTGCCCTACGCAGTGGCTTTACGCGATTTCTTCTCTGATTTCAAGATGCGCGCCCAGCAAAATACGCGCTACATTGAATCGGATATCGAAGAGGCCATTCGGACTCACACGATTGACACCCTGATCTCGATGCTGACCAGCGCCGATATCCAGAGCACCATCACCCCTGATGAGGGACGCAACGTGCCCTGGCACTACAACAATATCCGCGGTGTGCAGACGGTTAAGCAAACCTGGTCAGCTCTGGATGGGATTAAAGAATTGCTCAGCCTTAAGATGGATGGTCCCCTGGGTGAGATGGTGCGCGATATCAAAGAGCGCGCGGTGGGCTTCCTAGAAGAGATCCTCGAGGTCGGCGGGTACTTCGCCGCGGTTGAGCAAGGCTTCTTTGTGGACTCGGCTCAATACCCTGAACGCAGCGGTGATGGCATTGCCCGGGACGGTCAGGGTGGCGTGGCGGCTGATTCGATCGTGCCGCGCGACCCCGATTACCTGGCACCGGTGTGCGCCCATTATGGGAACAACAACCTGCCGGAGGGATTGGATCATCCCTGTGATCTGATCGAGGGCTGCACGCTCTGCCATCCAGACAAAATTGTCTATATTGACGAGCTGGATCCTGAGGATTCAGCGGATCGGCGTTTGCAGGACACCTATCCATACCGCAAGGGTCATCTGATACGACCCGAGGTGGAATGGGCAGGCGATGGAACTGTTCTGATGCAGATGATGGTTCCGGAGCAAGAGGATTACGCCCGCGAAGCCGGCCTGGAAATCGCCCGCCGAATGGGATTGGATGACCCCCAGGTGGTCAACCTGATGGTGTTGCACCCGGCAGAAGGCTGTTATCTTGAGGTTAAAGGGAAGGTGACCTTTGACGTGGATCGCGATACCTTGAAGATCCCCGAGAAAATTGAATTATTACCCGAAGAGGAACTGCGTGAAGCGGTTTTAAAGGTCGGCTTGAAAGTGGTTGCAGGTACGGTCGGAGAAGACGAGCACAGTGTTGGTCTGCGAGAAATCCTGGACATCAAACACGGCGGCATCGAAAAATATGGCGTCAAGTACCATTACCTGGGCACCTCGGTGCCGATCAGCAAGATGATCGACGCCGCGATTGAAACCGGTGCGCAGGCGATCCTGATCTCGACGATCATCAGCCACGGCGATATCCACCGCATCCAGATGAAGCGGCTGGTTGAACTATGCCAGGAAAAGGGCATCCGAGACCGGCTGATCCTGATCGCTGGCGGTACACAGGTGACACCTGAAATGGCTGCTGAGACCGGACTGGACGCAGCCTTCGGACGCGGCACCAAGGGCATTGAAGTGGTCGATGCGATGGTGAAAACACTCAAGCAACGCGGCGTGCTGTAGAGGATCTGTGAACGAAGATGTCCTGACAATTGAGATCGGCTCGACCATCACCAAGGCGAATGCCTTCAGGCTGCAACCAGGGGGCATCTTAGAGCACCTGGCGCAGGGTTTTTCGACCACAACGGTGGCAGAAGGTGATGTTGGCATTGGCGTTGACGTGGCTTTGGCCGAAGTTGAAACCAACCTGGGCCGATCTCTAAATGACCCGCAAATTTTTATCAACAGTTCAGCCGCGGGCGGTCTGCAAATGACCGTCCACGGGCTGACTCAAAGTATGACTGCCAGGGCGGCCCGTGAGGCTGCCCTGGGCGCTGGCGCGATTGTTAAGCTGGTGACGGTTGGTGCCCTGGATGCCTATGACTTGGATGCTATCCGGGATATCAAACCGAATATCATCCTGCTGGCCGGGGGCGTGGACTACGGTGAAAAGAAGATTGTGTTGCAGAATGCCGAAAGCCTGGCTTCCCTCGGGCTTCAGGTTCCCATCGTCTACGCGGGCAACGCGGTGATCCGCAAGCCGATTAAAGAAATATTTGATTCAGCCGGGATTGAAACCCTGCTGGCTGACAATGTTTTTCCTGAAGTGGACGTTCTGAATATCAAGCCCGTGCGTTACCTGATCCAGCAGGTGTTTAACCGCCATATTATCCACGGGCCGGGCATGAGCCGTCTGGGTGAACTGACCGACCATCAAATCCTGCCCACGCCGGGTGCAGTTTTGCACGCTGCGGAATTATTTGCCAAAGCCCTGGGCGATTGTTTGGTTTTTGATGTGGGCGGCGCCACCACTGATGTGCACAGTGTCAGCGAGGGCAGTCGTGAGTGGGCAGACCGCCTGACCGAACCAGAACCGTATGCCAAACGCACAGTGGAAGGCGACCTGGGTGTGTATGTCAACGCTCGCAACATCATCGAGATGGCGGCGGGTGAGGGCTTGCATTATCAGATCGAAAACTTAAAGGCTGTTCCCAAAACAGAACATGAGATGACCCTGACGCGCTGGCTGTGCACCCGGGCAGTGGAAACCGCCATTCGGCGTCATGCCGGCATGGTGGTCGATGTGTACACCCCAACAGGCAAGCGCCAGGTGGTGCGGGGAAAGGATCTATCGGCGGTTAAATGGGTGATTGGCACAGGCGGCGCACTGACGCGCATTCCGGGCGGGGCGGAGATTCTGCGTTCAATCTGCACCGGACCGGGTAAATATCTGCTCCCTCCCCCGGATACGGCTGTACTGATTGACCGCGATTATCTCTTTTCAGCCTTTGGCACCCTGGCTGGAGTCTATCCCGATGCGGTCAAAAACACATTTCTCGCCTGGGTTGAAAGTCAGGCTTAGCATTAGAAAGGATTTGATTGAATATGTATACCCCCCGACTCGAAATATTTCCCGACCGGATTGCTGAAAACGTCAGGTACATCCTTGGGTTATGCCACGAGCGTGGCGCACAGGTAGCATGTGTATCCAAGGTGCTGCGCGCACATCCGGCGATTCAAAAAGTGTTTAAAGAAGAAGGCGCTGACATGCTGGCCGATTCGCGGGCCGAAAATCTACGCCTGGCTGCCGAAACCTACCCGGAAATGCCCCGTTTAATGTTGAGATTGCCTGCGCTGTGCGAGGTAGAGAACGTCATTCGCTATGCAGACTACTCGTTGAACTCATCCCTGGGGACGCTGGAAGCGCTGTCACAGGCGGCGGTGGGATTAAATAGGGCCCACAAAGTGATCATCATGGTGGACGTGGGTGACCTGCGCGAGGGTGTGTGGCCTGATCGTGTGGTTCCGTTGGTGGAAAATGCCGCCCGACTGCCCAATATTGAGATTGCCGGGCTGGGCGCCAACCTGGCCTGTTATGGGGGTGTGATCCCTACGCCGGAAAACATGCGCACCCTGATTGACTGCCGGGATGCCTGCCGCGAGGCGACAGGACTGCCGTTGGAACTGCTCTCCGGTGGAAACAGCGCCAACCTACCCCTGCTGATGGAGGGCGGTATGCCGCCTGAGATCAATCACTTCCGGATTGGCGAGGCGATCATCTTGGGGCGCAACGTGCTCGACCGTTCCCCCCTGCCGGGGACGCGCCAGGATGGCTTGCGGGTCGTGGCGGAAATCATCGAGCTTGAAAGCAAACCTTCGATCCCGATCGGGCCACGCGGACAGGATGCCTTTGGCAACCAGGTGGAATTTGAGGATCGGGGTGTGCGCAAACGCGCTTTGCTCAACATGGGTCGCCAGGACGTGGACATTGAAGGTCTGACACCGGAGGATGATGGGATCATCGTGCTGGGCGGCAGCAGCGATCACCTGGTGCTGGATGTAAGCGATGCACATCAATCGCTGCAACTGGGCGATGAGGTTGCCTTTATGCCAACTTACAGCGCGCTTTTAGCCGCTTCGACTTCGCCTTATGTTGAGAAAAAAGTTGTGCAAGGATTATAATTAGGTTAATCATGCTGTACCAGACTCACATCCGCATTCATCTGGATCATATCCGCTTCAATATTAACGGCATTCGCCAGGCGATTGGCGCTGAGCGCAAGCTGTTGATTGCGGTGAAGGCGAATGCTTACGGGCACGGCGCGGTGGAAGTCTCCCGGATGGCAGAGGAAATCGGTGTGGATTGGCTGGGCGTGGCTACGGTTCCGGAGGGCATGCAGTTGCGGCAGGCGGGTATCCGCTTGCCGATTTTAAAGTTTTCACCGGTCTTTGAAGAGGAAATGGCGGCGGCAGTCCACAACGACCTGGTGTTGACGGTATGCGAGCTGGATAATATCCTGGCGCTGCAAACCGCCAGCGCCGCAGCAGGGAAGCGGCAATCTGTACACCTCAAGGTGGAGACCGGCATGGGGCGCATTGGAGTGACCATCTCAGACGCGCCAGCGCTGGCAACAGCCATTGATCAGCATTGTCCAAACCTGGCGCTGGAGGGGATATTCACCCACCTGCCGATCAGCGATGACCCCGACCCGGATTACACCCGGGGACAGATTCAGCGCTTCAAGGCTGTGGTTGAGGATATCCATAAAGCCATCGGTCGGCAGGTGGACCTGGTGCACTGTGCCAACTCGGGCGCGGTGCTGGGGCATGAGCCGGGCTGGCTGGATATGATGCGCCCGGGTGTGATGGTGTATGGGACATATCCCGACCCGCGCACCCCGCGCACGATCTCCCTTAAACCCGGGATGAGTTTTTACACACGCGTATCATTTCTCAAACACGTAACCGCCGGGACGAGTATCGGGTACGGGCGCACCTGGTTTGCCCCGCAAGACACCTGGATCGGCACCATTCCCGCAGGCTACGCGGATGGCTTTAATCGCCTGTTTTCAAACCGGGGCAGGGTGCTGATCAACGGGCGCTCGTACCCACTGGTGGGGCGGGTATGTATGGATCAGAGCATGGTTGACCTGGGACCATCGACGGACGTAAAGGTGGGGGATGAGGTCGTGTTGATGGGCAGGAGCGGTGATGAGGAGATCACCTGTGAAGAGTGGGCGCAGAAGCTGGATACCATCACCTATGAGGTAACATGCCAGATCAACCCGCGGGTGACGCGCGTGTATTTAACTTAGGTGAGCAGGTTAACCCAGACAAAAGAATTAATAACAACAGAGGTGAATGGGTTTTGTTTACACCATGAACTTACCCAAGGCATGCGCTGCCAGGCCGGCTAAGGGCGGGATGATAAAGGTGATGGCATATCGCAGCAGGGCGGTTTTGGGGTTGATCAGCGCCATTTCTATGGGCAGGCGGGAAATTGACCACAGGGACCAGGCAGTGACAAACCCGATGATGGCACCCAAACCAGCGCCAGCTTTGTAGAACCCGGCGACAATCGGGAATACAGCGTAGGGTGAACCCGGCACGATCCCACCGGCAACACAACCAATCAGAATTGCCTTAATCCCGGCGGAATCCCCCATCCATTTTGCAATCAACGTTCCTGGCAGCAGCACCTGCATCAAGCCTGCGATTAAAAAACTGGCAATCAGCAGGAGCAGGTTGTTCCACACAGTGGCGCCAGCCAGTTTGATCCCGGCAATCGCCAGGTTTTCACCCCGGATGAGGGCAACAATCAACAGGATGACTGCAATTCCGGACAGGATCAGCGCTGGGGTATTCATGGGCGATCTCCTTGTGGAGTTATTCATTGGATTTTCTTTCAGCATAGTGGGTTTTGACTTGTGGATGGTTCTGCCAATTGATTATAAATGGGTTAATCACCCTGGGCAAGCTTTTTTGGTTCTGCGAATGTGAAACAGCCCATAACGGAAAGCATAAGAATGTGTTGAAAATGGGTCAGTTCTTAATTCAGCGTCATGTGTAGGGGCGGACCTTCGCGTAGCACTTCCTGTGCCCTGCAAGGGTATTGAGCTGTGTCAGCCCAACCCGAAGGTGTCCTATGGGCAGGGCAACCACAGAGGGTTGCCCCTACGAATTAATATAATATTCATAATAATCGTAAATGCTAAAAATTATTATGTTCATTCATAAACCAATTATGATTACCATTTGTTTTTAACACTCTCGATGATTTTCTTGAATATATTTGTATTTCAATGTATACTGTACTATAAGCTCTATAATCATTAACAATAGTGTCACACAGTTTTTCGACAGAAATATTTTTCGAAAGAAAGGAGTCGTTATGATGAACAATACTCGCTACTTGAGATTATTAATGATCCTATTTCTTACTTTCGTGCTGCTAACCAGTCTTGGTGTCACCGTTAAGCCTGTTTCAGCAAAAACAATCACCGTGACCAATACCAACAACACTGGGCCGGGGTCCTTACGGCAAGCATTATTAGATGCCATTTCAGGCGATACGATTAACTTTGCCACACCGCTTTCAGGATACACCATTACGGCTGTGGATAACCCATTATTTATTCAAAAAAATGTGACGATTGATGGAACTTCACTGGCACAAAAGGTCAGAATCAGTGGTGGTGATCATATGCGGGTGTTTGAGGTCTCTAATAATGTTGAGGTTTCGATGAAAAACATCGAGATCATTTATGGGTATGTCGATGGTGATGGTGCGGGCATTTATCTTCATAAGGGTGCAAAAGCCTACCTGTATGACTGCAGTTTTAATTTTAACCATGCAAAAGGTAATGGTGGGGCGATTTATGTCGGTGAAAACGGAAGTGTGCAGGCTTACGATTGTTCATTTTATAAAAATAAGGCACAAGGAAAAAGTTACAGTTCTGGTGGAGCCATCTGCAACCTGGGGACTTTATATACATCTGGAGGTATTTTTCACTACAACTCTGCCATCTGGGGTGGGGGTATTGAAAACCAGGGCTTATTAACGGTTCAGAATATCCGATTTATATCCAATTCCAGTGTAAATCATGGTGGGGCGATCAGGAATATCGGAAGTGTAGCGATTGGCAAGAGCCACTTTTCCGAAAACGAATCGGATGAGGGCGGTGCGATCCTGAATTGGACTGAATTAGTAGTATCGGAGAGTACATTTTTTAATAATTCCGCGATCAGCGGTGGGGCTGTATATAATT
The DNA here is from genome assembly GCA_029548365.1 of Chloroflexota bacterium. Taxonomy (GTDB): domain Bacteria; phylum Chloroflexota; class Anaerolineae; order Anaerolineales; family Anaerolineaceae; genus Brevifilum. Next base: position 146,135 of record JAKPNN010000021.1, on the reverse strand, counting down.
ATGGCAATATTTATAATAATATGAGAATTTCAAACAGCTATTTAACAAGCAATCAGGCAGTGCATGGTGGTGCGATCAAGAATTCCGACGCTGCAACACTTATAAGCTCTAATAATTCATACTATCAGAACTCAGCAGATGAAGAAGGCGGAGGTATCTACAACCTGGGTTATTTAGATGTTGATAGAGATACAATTTGGTACAACTCTGCCTTAGGGGGGGGTGGTATTAATAATGCAGGTACATTAACAGTTGAATTAAGCCAATTTCTTCACAATTCTGGGGGCATACAGGGCGGGGCGATCCGGAATATCGGACAGGTTGATGTTTTCGACAGTACATTCAACGAGAACAATGCACTTTATGGCGGTGCGATCCTGAATTGGAATATCATGGATATTTATACGAGCACTTTTTATGGTAACTCTGCCAGTTACGGCGGTGCGATGAGGAATTGGGGAGGTAGCATGCTTATCAAAAACAGCACCATCTCCGCAAATCAAGCAGAACAAGGCGGAGGTATACAAAACCTAGATGGCGGAAGCTTTGCCAGTTATTACAATACAATTGCGTTTAATAAAGCCACAGGTGAAGGCGGCGGTGTACTTAATGGGGTTGGCAGCACACTGGTATATTCCAGCACATTGATTGCCAGGTCAATTGGTGGCGATTGTGTTAATTCTGGCGAAATTTATTATCAATCTCACAACTTTGTTGGCGATGGAAGCTGCAATGCGGAATTTTCGGGTAACCCCAAGATCGGACCCCTGGCGAGCAACAACGGGCCAACACAGACCCATGCGCTTTTGCCGGGTTCACCGGCGATTGATGCAGCTTACAATATTAATTGCCCGTCTACAGACCAGCGCGGTATTGCTCGGCCTTATGGTCCGGCTTGTGATATTGGTGCTTTTGAATTTAATCCAATCTACCCTTATTTTGACTGGTTGAAAAATTTCATACCCGTCTTTTTACGATAGTCGCTTTATAAAGCAGCGAATCATTTTTGATTAATTGGGAATTAGAAAACACAATTTGCTATGGTGAGGGGATTGAACTGAGGTTGATCTCGGTTTTCAATGGTACAGGGTTTTAAAACCCTGGCTCAGGGTCGTTCGGTTTCCATTTCGAAGCCTGGAACTCTTGTTTTTCGCTACGCGTGAGTTCGCACAAGTCCGATTATTTTAACATTAAAGATTTGTTAGAATAATATTTTCGAATAAAAAAACCATTTTATCGTGTTATAATAATTCTGAGCATTACCTCATGTGAAATGAAAAATAAGATTATCTCGTCATCGTCAAGATACTGCAAATTAATGCAATTTCCCAAATGAAGAGGTTTTACTAAATGCCACAGAGTCAGATGCAAAACATACTTTCCGCAAGCAGAACCCAAACTGGCTTTTCAAACACAGCGGGTAAAAGAAAAAGAGCCATTAAGAATTTTCTCGAGGCGATGTTATACCTCAGCCCGGCGTTAATTCTGTTTATCGCCTTTGTGTTCATCCCATTGATTCGATCATTTCAAATCAGCGCGTACATTACTGATCCAATTGGTCGTTTGGCGAAATTTGTAGGTTTATTGAATTATCAACGCTTATTTGAGACTCCCAACTTTATCAACAGTTTAAAGAAGTCTTTTATATTTGTTCTTTACAATGTACCGACGACAATCGCGATTTCGCTTGGACTGGCATTGCTTGGCGACCTCCGCCTTAAGGGCATTCCCTTTTTCAGGATGGTCTTTTCGGTTGCGATTGCGATTTCAGGTGCAACAGCCTCTTTGATGTTTAAGTACATCTATCACCCCACAGTGGGGATTAATTACCTGTTGAGCCTGGTGGGGATTCCTAACATCCCCTGGTTAGTGAGCTCGAACACTGCATTGATATCTGTTGCTCTGACATCCGTCTGGCTGCAAATAGGAATGAACACAGTGATTATCCTGGCGGCAATGCAGACAATTCCGGAAGAGCTTTATGAAAGTGCGATGATTGATGGCGCCAATGCCTGGAATAAATTTGTTCATATCACATTACCAATGCTTTCGTCTACTTTCTTCTTCCTGCTGGTTGTGAATACGCTGGCATCTTTCCAAACTTTTACTCCGATCCATATTATGACCTCAGGCGGCCCGCTGGAATCGACCAACCTTCTGGTCTATTCTATCTATCGTGAGTTTTACTTCAATGGGAAGTTTGGATTTGCTGCTGCCCAATCGATCATGTTATTTTTCATCATGCTGATATTGACCATTTTCCAATTTGTTTTCCTGGAACGAAAGGTTCATTACGAATGAAAACATCGAGCTTTCGCAAGCGCCCATTGAAGACTATCGCTCAATATTTGATCCTGATTATCGCTGCCCTGATCATTTTGTATCCGATCTGGTCGGCTTTCAACATCAGCATGATGTCTGATTCTGAAATGGGTTCTTACCCCCCGCTCCAATTCCCGTCGGCCATTCGTCTGGACAACATTCGACGTGCCCTGACACAGGCTCCATTGCCCCGTTATTTGCTGAACAGCATCATCCAATCTTTGCTGGTCATGATGGGGCAGTTAATTACGGCCAGCCTGGCAGCGTATGCTTTTGCCTTTATTGATTTTAAATGGCGCAACTTCTTCTTCCTTTTGTTTTTGTCGACCATGATGATCCCTTGGGAAGCGACAATCATACCAAACTACCTGTTTATCAAAAAGATTGGATGGACCGATACATTCCAGGGTTTGGCGGTTCCGTTTATGGCTACGGGTTTCGGTACATTCTTATTACGCCAATTTTTCTTGAAGATCCCGCGTGACTTAAAGGATGCTGCTACCATCGATGGTTGCAGCAGTTTTCGGTTCCTGATCACCATTGTTTTGCCCCTGGCTCGTCCTGCTTTAGGAACATTAGCGGTGTACAGTTTTTTGCAGACTTATAACCAGTATTTATGGCCTTTATTGGTCACCAATAATCCATCAATGCGGACGGTACAGATTGGGATTGCACTGCTTCAAGATGAAGAGCGCTTGATGATCAATATTATCATGGCGGGTGTAATTTTTATTTTGATCCCAACATTGACTTTATTTGTTGTTAGCAATCGGCAGCTCATCCGTGGGTTAACCGCTGGTGCTGTTAAAGGGTAAATTCCAGCGGATATGATTTGTTCACTTTCAAAAGGAGATAAATGATGAACAAAAGAGTATTATTTTTCCTCGGCGTGCTGATCATTTTCACAATGATTCTGTCCGCCTGTCAACCTGCAGCCGAAACGCCGGCTGTGGAAGAGCCTGCTGCTGAAGTCGAACTGCCACCCGCTGAGCCGGCGGAAACGGTGAAGATTGACTTCTGGCACAGCATGGGCGGCGATCTGGGTGGTGTTGCTATTCCCCAGATGGCCGATGATTTCAATGCCTCACAGTCGCAATGCTTTGTCGAACCAATTTACCAGGGCTCTTACGATGACGCGTTGAACAAATTGAGGGCAAGTCTGCAATCTCAGGATGTACCGGCAGTGATGCAGCTGTATGACATCGGTACACGCTTGATGGTAGACCTGGGAATGACCACACCTGTTCAGGAGTTCATTGATAAAGACAATTACGATGTTTCGGATCTTGAGCCCAATGTGCTGGCCTACTACACGGTTGACGGTATCCAGGCTTCAATGCCATTTAACACGTCCACACCGATGCTGTATTACAACAAAGACATGTTTAGAGCAGCAGGTTTGGATCCTGAACAACCACCAAGGACGTTCGAAGAGATATGGGAAGCAGCCCGCGTGTTGAACCAGGTTGACGCCTCTGGAAATGTGGTTGTCTCTGGTATTTCCATGAGCATCTATGGCTGGTTCTTTGAACAGTATCTGGCCGTTTCCGGCGGATACTATGCCAACAATGCGAACGGGCGCGATGCCCTGGCAACCGAGGCGACATTTAACAGCCCGGAAGGCGTGGCTATCCTGGAATGGTGGAAGGGTATGTGGGATGAAGGCTTGATGGGTAATTATGGCCGGGTCAATGCTGATGTCCGAACCGCTTTCTACGCTGAACAGACTGCCATGTTTGTCGACTCAACAGCTGTGCTGCGCGGCGCCATGGACACGGTAGACGGAAAATTTGAAATTGGCACCGCTTACCTGCCACGACCCAACGAAGCAGCCTTTGACACCTCGGGAACCATCATCGGCGGCGGATCGCTGTGGATCATCAACGCCAGTTTACCGGAAGAGCAAGCTTGCGCCTGGGAATTTATTAAATACCAGGCTTCACCTGAACAGCAAGCCTACTGGCACACCATGTCCGGTTATTTTCCAATCCGGGATACCGCTTATGAAGTCCCTCTGGCAATCGAATGGCGTGATCAATATCCGCAATTTAAAACTGCGGTCGATCAACTGCACCTTGCACCCAATAACAGGGTTACTCAGGGTGGTTTGATTGGAGTCTTCCCGACTGCGCGGCAGACCATTGAAGGCGCGATCGAAGAGGTGTTAGCTGGAGTGGCGACACCCCAGGAAGCGCTGGATAAGGCAGCCCAGATTGTGACCGACGCCATTGAAGAATATAATATTTCCATGGGCCTGGTTGATTAACGTCGAACTTTAACCATAAAAAAGTTTGCAGGGTGTTCGGTCTTTCGGACACCCTGCAATGGTATTAATGATGACGGACCACAAATATTTGTTGAAGGTTATTTTATGTATCCTGATTACCCCTGGCCTGCTTGTCGCCTGTTCCAATGAAAAAGCGGTCGACTCGGAGATGCGGAGAGAAGATATGGCTGCAATAGAATATTCCCAGGTAATGATTATTGCCCATCGCGGGGCGCGTTCGTTAGCGCCTGAAAACACGTTACCAGCCGCGGCGAAGGCGCTGGAGAACTATGCCGATGGTTGGGAATTGGATGTGGCGATGAGCGCCGATGGCGAACTGGTGGTTCTGCATGATGACACATTGGAGCGCACCTCGAATGTTATGTCTGTTTTTCCAGATAGAAAACCCTGGTCTGTGTATGAATTTTCGTTGGCTGAATTGCAGCAGTTAGATTTTGGGAGCTGGTTTGTGGAAAGTGATCCGTTCGGTCAGATCTCCCAGGGGAACGTGGCAGCCAGTGATTTAGAGAATTACCGCGGCACCAGGATTCCCAAACTTGAGGAGGCATTGGAATACACCAAATCCAATCATTGGTGGGTCAATATAGAAATTAAAGATGCCAGCGGCACGCCGTCAGACGCTGTGATTGTCTCAGAAGTTGTCAGGCTGGTCGAAAATATGGGGATGGAAGACCAGGTGCTGATCTCATCTTTTAATTGGGATTATCTGAACCAGGTTAAAGCGTTGAATCCTAACCTGGCAACGGGCGTTTTAGCGAAGTCGATCGTTATGGATCCCGTATCCTTGATGAAGAAAATTGACGCACAGGCGTTTCACCCTGGAATCAAAGTGACGCTTGCTGCACAGGTTAAACAACTGCGTGAGAATAACTATGATGTCAATGTGTGGACAGTCAATGAAGTGTCGGACATGGAACGGCTGATCGAAATGGGTGTGACGGGCATTATCACGGATTTTCCCCAACGTTTATACCCGATTATCAATCCTTAAGAAAATCATCTCATTGCAGGGCTGTGATATTGCCAACCTTTATCCTGACCGGCCCTTAAAGACCCCCTTCAGGGTCGTTCGGTTTCCATTTCGAAGCCTGGAATTCTTGTTTTTCGCTCAAGCCATTTTAACAAGGCATTCACAACAAAAACAATGATCAGGTAAATAATTGCTATCGCCAGGTAGCTGCCAATCGGGTTGTAGGTGATGGTGGCAGCCCGTTTTCCCCTGGCCATCAAGTCCTGAACGGCGATCAAGAACACCACCGCAGTTGTTTTCAATAATGAAATCGGTTCGTTGGACCAGGCTGGGATCACCAGGCGCAGGGCTTGCGGTAGAATAATGTGCCAGATGGTCTGCCAGCGAGTCAGCCCGATGGACCTGCCTGCGGTCATCTGCGAGTCGCCAATGGATTGGATGGCGCCCCGCAGGTATTCAGCCTGGTAGGCTGCGCTGTTAAGTCCCAGGGCCAGGTAGGCAGATGTTTTTTGATCAAAGGTTAACCCCAGGGAGGGCAACCCATAATAGATCAAAAAGAGCTGGACGAGTAATGGCGTTCCTCTGAAGAATTCAATAAACCCGATGGCAATCACCCGCTGCCATCGTGGCCCATATGTGCGCATCAAAGCCAGGATCAGCCCCAATAAAAACCCTAAAGCCAGCCCCACGGCCGTGAGCTCAAGGGTCACAGCCGTGCCTTTGAGGAATTCAGGCAAAAATCTGCGCAGGATCGTAAAGGTATCGCCCATCTATGCTTCGCTTTCCATATCGCCGTACAGTTCACTGATCTTCCACAGGAAGGAGCGTGTGCGTTCATATTTTGGCCGGTTGAACATCTCATCCGGCGACCCCTCTTCGACGATGTTGCCATTTTCTAAAAAGATGATGCGATTGGCAACTTCGCGGGCGAAACCCATTTCGTGAGTAACCACCAGCATGGTCATCCCTTCCCTGGCCAGATTTCGCATCACCTCGAGCACTTCGCCGATCAATTCGGGATCCAGCGCCGAGGTCGGCTCATCGAAGAGCATGATGCGGGGGTCCATGGCAAGGGCGCGGGCAATGGCGACGCGCTGCTGTTGACCGCCAGAGAGCTGACCCGGGTAATGCGCCGCTCGGTCTACCAGCCCCACCCGACTGAGCTCCTGCATTGCTTTCTCTTCTGCCACTTCATTGGGGAGTTTTTTGACTTTGCTGAGCCCGATTTTAACATTGTCCAGCGCGGTCAGATGGTTGAAGAGTAAAAAATTTTGAAAAACCATGCCAACATGCTGGCGGACCTCGTCTTCATTGTGACCATGGGCGGTGATCTCATCACCATCCAGCCAGATCTGCCCTGCATTGGCTTTGGTAAGCAGGTTGATGCAGCGAAGCAGGGTGCTTTTTCCCGTCCCGCTGGGCCCGATGATCACCACGGTGTCGCCTTCATTGACGGTTATATCGATGTCATGGAAAACGACATTGTTGCCATATGCTTTGGTGAGTCCTTTTATATCCAAGATCGGTTCTGCCATAATCTCCTCCGTAATTATGGGTTGGCGGGAATCGCCAGCCGTTTTTCCAGGCGGTTTAAGAGTCGGTTGGTGATAAACACCAGTGCGAAGTAAATCAACCCCGCAGTGATGTATGCTAAGAAGGGCTCCTGCGTGCTGGCGCTGATCAACTGGGCACGGCGTAAAACCTCAGGGACACCCAGGGCGTAGACGAGTGATGAATCCTTGATGACAATGGCCGCCTCGTTTGACCAGGGCGGGATAGCCAGGCGGAGGGCTTGCGGGATGATGATATGCCGAATGGCCTGCATTCTGCTCATGCCAATCGAGCGAGCTGCCATCATCTGGCTACCGCTGACGGAAAGCAAGGCGCCGCGGATGATCTCCATCTGGTAGGCGCTGCTGACAATACCCAGTGAGATCGACCCCGCCCAAAAGGGCGAAAGATTGATGTTACCCGAGACCATGAAATACAGGATGAACAGCAGAACAATGGGAGGAATGCCGCGCATGATGGTACTGTAAACGGCCATAATTCTGGAGAGGAATTTCCCACCATATACATGCATCAGCGAGAGGATTAAACCCAACACCAGACCGAAGGGCAGGGCAATCAGTGTAACGCCGACTGTGTAGGCTGTTCCAGAAGCAATGTACTGGAAGAATTTGGCAAAGTCCATGGATTAAACTTTCAAAGAAAGAGCGATCATCAACTGTATGAAAGATAACCGAGGAGAAAAGCATAAACACGTTTCAGCTTTTCTCCCAGGTTGGTTAAGCGAATATTATTCGTAGAAATACTTGATCGCCAGTTTTTCGATGAAGCCTTCAGCTTTTAATTCCGCAATGATGCGGTTGATTTCAGCCTGCAAGTCAGCAGAACCTTTAGGAAGGACGATGTTAATTGGCCCTGTATAGAGCATTTCTTTGTAGATGATTTCAAGGTCATCATCCTGGCTGGCGATGACGCCGGCGGGGACATCATCCGCCATCAAAATATCGATCCTGCCAGCTTTAAGATCAAGAGCAGCCTGGTCCACCCGTTCGTAGCGGGAAAGGTTGCTCTCACTCATCAAGCCAGTTTCAATTAACTCCTCGGTGATCCATTCATCCTGCATCGTGCCAGATTGGACACCAAGTTTGTAATTTGCTGCATCTTCAGCTTTGGTAAACTTTTTGGTAAAGTCTTTCATCGCGATGAAGGCATCCTCAGAGGTGTGATAAGGATCGGAAAAATCGACCAGTTGGGCGCGCTCTTCGGAGTAATTAAAACAGGAGATTGAAGCATCAATCTTGCCTTCCTGAACGGCCTGGATCAAGCTGTCGAAGGGCATATCCTGCCACTCGATTTTCACATCCATGCGTTTTGCAATCTCTGCCATCAGTTCGATGTCGAAGCCAGCCATGTTCCCGGCTTCATCGACGTATTCGTAGGGGGGATAATCTGCTGATGTACCGACGACTAAATTGTCGGAAGTCTTTTGGCACGCTGTGAGTGCCAATGCCAGTAAAATGACCAATAGTAAAGCGTTGCGGTGTTTCATGCATTCTCCTTCATATGGAATTGAAAAGATTAGTTTATTTACCTAATTGTAACATATCTTTATTACCTATTTGAAAAGCAAGAATTCTCTCAATGATTTACCCGCCTTGGTGTGTTGAGAAGTTTGTCAATTAAATGAGTCGGAACAACCTCAGGCGGAGTCATCACGCCTGTAAAGGATGTTTCGTTAATTTATTTTCAACTTCGCACGTTAAAATATAAAACACTGATTATTTGGGTTAATGACTTTAACCACCAAGATATGCTTTTTTAACTTCCGGGTTCTTTCCAACTTCCTCCGATGAGCCTGAAAGGGTTATCGTTCCAGTTTCCAGCACATAGGCTTTGGTTGTATAGCGCAAAGCCAGGTGAGCATTCTGTTCGACCAGGAGGATGGTGGAACCCTCTTTATTAATTGTCGCCAGGTTTCCGAAAAGTTCTTGAACCAGGATCGGCGCCAAACCCATCGATGGCTCATCGAGTAGCATCAATGAACCCCGGTTCATCAAAGACCGACCGACTGCCAGCATCTGTAGCTCTCCACCACTTAATAAATCAGCCAATTGAGATTTTCTCTCCTCAAGTCGAGGGAAGATCCCAAAAACACGCTCTAAGTCTTGTGCAACGTCTTCTTTATCTTTACGGCCAAAGGCAGCGATTTTTAAGTTCTCAAGGACGGACATGTTACTGAAAACCCTACGACCTTCAGGAACGAGTGTAATTCCCAATTTGTTAACCACATCATGAGGAGAATATTTCGATAAATCTTCACCTTTGAATTCCATTGAGCCCGAATCGACTTTCCCTCCCATTTCTTTGATCTGGCGAACAATCGACCATAATGTGGTTGATTTGCCGGCGCCATTGGCGCCAATCAAAGTGACAATCCCCCCTTCTTCACCATCAAAGGAGATCCCATGTAATGCTTCAATCGCACCATAAGTAACGAACAAATCTTTTATGCTGAGCAACATTATGCAACCTCCTCACCCAAGTAGGCTTTAACAACCAGTGGATTTTTTCGAATTCCATCGGGAGTACCTTCGGCAATTGTTGAACCGAAATCAAGGACCTGGATACGTTCACAAACGTTCATAATCACCCGCATTTGGTGCTCGATCAGCCAAACCGTGACCTTGAACTCATCCTTAACCCATTTAACCAGCGTGGTTAATTCACCAATTTCACCCGGGTTCATGCCTGCTGCCGGTTCATCAAGCAGTAATAAGCGCGGCCGGATCACACGGGCGCGGCAAATTTCAACCCTGCGCTGGATGCCATAGGGTAGATTGCGGGGCAATTCTTTGATGTAGGGGATAAGATTGAATTTTTTAAGCAGCTCCAGGGCTTCTATAACGACTTTCCTTTCGTCCTGTACCAGTTTATTCGTAAAGAAAAGCGAGTCAGGAAGCTTGTAACTGATTTGCGAAAAGTAGGCGATGCGCAGATTGTCAAGCACAGAGAGCTCGTTCCATAAGCGAATGTTTTGAAACGTTCTACCGATCCCAAGCGATGTAATTTGATGAGGATAACGGCCTGATAAATTATCGCCATTTCCCCACAATTGATGAAGACATTGAGTTAGAGAAGTCGGATAAACATCACCTCCTATTTAATTATTTACTTGGGTGGAACTAATATCCTATTATAATAAAGCATATTAAATTTTATCAAGTTAATTTTTGGATATAATTCATATTAGCATGCACAATTTATGTAAAAGAGCTTTCTAAAGATGATTATTCTTAGATTTCAAGTTCCGCCTGTATTATTTGCTTTCGTTTGACATTTAGGGGTTGGATTGGACAGAGCCCGTCTCCGAAAGTCGCAGCGCTGATACAGAGGTTGGCAGATCTCAGCATAGGCTCACTTTTACCGTTATTCAGGGATATCATTTGCCCTGGGTGCGGTGCCAGCCTGGGGCTTGTGCTTGATGAAAGAACCAACAAACCAATTGATCTTTGCAAGAAATCTTGCAAAAACCATTGACATATTGGTAAAGCCCATGTACAATAAACCAGGTTGTGCACACGTGTGCAGAACCTGGTTTCGTTAAATCTCAGGTTTGACGAATGATTAACGTCCGGCATATCAACCTATGGGTCACAAAAAAAGTTGTTTGCACACCGACCCGCTGGGATTTCGTTTACAATCAAGTTGAGGTAAAAATGGCAAAACCGATTGATGAATTTTATGATTTTTCAGGGTCAACCGCGGTGATCACTGGCGGAACAGGCTTTTTAGGGGCTGAAATGTGTAAAACCCTTGCAGCTCTGGGCGCAAAGGTGGCGATCCTCGATATCAACCTGGAGAAAACCAAACTGCTTGCCACCGAGATCAATGCGGCGGGCGGCACTGCTGCTGCCTTCGATTGTAATGTGTTAAATCGCGAGAGTATCGAGGGCGTTGCGCAGGAAATCTACTCCAGCTTTGGCCCGGTGGATATTTTGATCAACGGCGCAGGCGGCAACAAACCACAGGCCACCACCAGTGACGCGTTGCCCTTTTTTGATCTGCCCATGGATGCCTTACGCTGGGTGTTTGATCTCAATATGCTGGGCACCATCCTGCCCTCTCAGATTTTTGGAAAAGGGATGGCTCAGGGCGACTCTGGAACAATTTTGAACATCTCTTCGATGAATGCCTTTCGCCCGCTAACCCGCATCCCGGCATATTCTGCAGCTAAAGCGGGGGTGAGCAATTTCACCCAATGGCTGGCAGTCCACCTGGCGCAGGAATATTCACCCAATATCCGGGTGAACGCGATTGCCCCAGGTTTTTTCATCACCGATCAGAATCGGTTCCTGCTCACCGATCCGGAGAGCGGGGAATTAACAGATCGCGGTCATACGATATTAGGGCATACCCCTATGAACCGCTTCGGGGTGCCGGAAGATTTATTGGGTACGATGTTGTGGTTGGTTTCACCAGCTTCTGCGTTCGTTACCGGCATTGTGGTGCCTGTCGATGGCGGATTTTCAGCCTTCAGTGGAGTGTGAGCCAATGGTCACAGGTTCTGGGTTTCTCAATCAGTTTATCAGTGCTGAAACTGCCAGCGAGATCGTTGGCGAAGCGCTAAATTCACTGCCGCTGGAGGGCAAACGAGTATTGATCCTCATCCCGGACGGGACCCGCAGTATGCCTATGCCGCTGATGTTCAGTTTGTTTGAAGAGCATCTTTCTGGTCGGGTTGCTGCCCTGGATTACCTGGTAGCCCTTGGCACTCACCAACTAATGACGGATGCACAATTAACCCATCTGATTGGAAGGAGCGTTACCGACGGGAAAGCTGGCAGCAGCACCATTTTTAATCACCACTGGGAAGACCCTGAAACCTTCATCCAGATTGGCATCATTCCCGAAGACGAGATTCATGAGCTCTCACAAGGGCACATGCGACAGGATGTCGCCGTTCGGCTGAATAAGTTGATCATGGATTATGACCATCTCCTGATCTGCGGTCCGGTATTTCCACATGAAGTGGTGGGCTTTTCTGGCGGCAATAAATACTTTTTCCCGGGTATCGCTGGCGTAGAGATTATCAATTTCACACATTGGCTGGGAGCAACCCTCACCAGTTTCGATATTATTGGTTCCGGGTACACACCTGTGCGGGCGGTGATTGACCGGGCTGCTTCTATGGTTCCCAAACCAGTGCATTGTTTTTCCCTGGTGGTGACCTATGAGGGGCTGGCCGGGCTTTATTTTGGCAGTGCACAGGAAGCATGGAAGGCTGCTGCCAATCTTTCAGCCCAGAAGCATATTATCTATGTTGATCAGCCTTTTCAAAAGGTGCTTTCGATCATGCCTGAACTGTATGATGATTTGTGGACAGCCGCCAAAGGCATGTACAAGTTGGAACCCGTTGTGGCAGATGGGGGAGAGGTGATCATTTACGCGCCGCATATCAACGAGGTGAGTTACACCTACGGAGAGATTATCGACGAGGTTGGCTACCATTGTCGGGACTTTTTTGTGAAGCAATGGGAACGTTACAAGCAGTACCCGCACGGTGTACTGGCACATTCCACTCATTTGCGCGGTCTGGGAACCTACGACACCGCCACCGGCGTTGAGACCCCGCGCATCAAGGTGACTCTGGCCACTGGCATTCCGGCTGATCGCTGCCAGCGAATTGGATTGGGCTATCGCGACCCGCACTCGATCAATCCTGATGATTGGGTTGATAAAGAAGACCAGGGAATCCTGGTCGTCCCACGAGCGGGCGAAATGCTGTATCGTATCAAAAAACAATGAACATTATTAATGAAGCGAGGCATACATGAACCAATATGGATTGAACATCAAAGAATCTGGAGCGCTTGATTTTGTCTCCCTGGGAGCGCTGGTAAACCGGTTGGATCCCGGCGTAATCCCCTTTCGGAAGGCAACCCAATGCCAGATCCACGTAAGCGGGGGCGAATTTAATTGTGCAGCCAACCTTGCGGACTGCTTTGGCTTGAAAACCGGTGTCGTGACGGCTATGGTCGATTATCCGATTGGCGATTTGATCGCAGAACGGGTGAAGGCTATGGGAGTAAAACCTTTTTACAAACACTTTGCACATAACGGGGTTAACGGCCCCAATATGGCGACGGTTTACAGCGACCAGGGTTTTGGTATGCGTCCGCCGGTGGTGTTTTACAATCGCTGTAACGAAGCTGCAGCACAATTAAAGCCGGGAGATTTTAACTGGGATGAAATATTTGCCGGGGGCGTGCGCTGGTTTCACAGCGGTGGCATCTTTGCTGCGCTTTCAGAAACCACCGGACAGGTGATTATGGAAGGGATGAAGGCGGCCAAAGCAGCGGGCGCGGTAGTCTCCTTCGATTTGAATTATCGTGAAAAATTGTGGAGCATTTGGGGAGGACAGGGCGCTGCACAGTCGGTGTTGCGCGAAATTATGAACTATGTCGATGTGCTTGTCGGCAATGAAGAAGACATGCAAATGGGCCTGGGTGTTTCCGGCCCGCAGGTTGAAAAAACCTCAAAGCTGGACCCGCGAACCTTCATTGACATTATTGGAGAGGTTACCAGCCTGTTCCCCGGCATTAAAGTGGTCACGACCACACTCAGAGAAGTAAAAAATACCATGCAGCATTCCTGGAGCGCAGTCGCCTGGATCAACGGGCAGGCTTATATTGCCCCCACTTGTGACCTTGTCGTGTATGACCGCGTGGGCGGTGGTGACGGTTTTGCTTCGGGAGTGTTTTACGGTCTGCTCACCGGGGAAGATGAGCAACAGGCGGTAAACCTGGGCTGGGCGCACGGTGCGCTGCTGACGACCTTCCCAGGCGACACGACAATGGCCAGTGTGGAACAGGTAAAAGCATTTGCTTCAGGCGGATCCGCTCGAATTCAGAGGTAAAAATCGGATGTCAGAGAAAATCAACATTGCTGTAATCGGAACCGGCCGCATGGGCAGTGTGCATGTCGGCAACCTGGTCAATCGCATACCTGAAGCCAACCTGGTGGCCCTATGTGATATTAAATTGGATGTTGTTCAGGCTGTGGCCAAGCAATGGGAGATCAAGCGGACGGCTCAGCACTATCAAGATCTGCTGGAAGATAAGACAATTAAAGCTGTGCTGATTGCCACCAGCACCGACACACATGCTGAAATCCTGAAGGATTGCGCCAATGCTGGGAAGCACATCTTTTGTGAGAAGCCCCTGGCGCTGGATCTCAATGAGATCGATGAGGTGCTTTCAGTGGTTGAACAGACGGGCGTGAAACTCCAGGTTGGGTTTAATCGCCGGTTTGATAAGAACTTTCAGCAGGTGCGCCAGATTGTCAAGTCGGGAGAATTGGGACGCCCTTGCCTGCTTAAGATCACCAACCGCGACCCGGAATTGCCTTCACTCGAATTTCTGCGCGCCTCCGGCGGCCTTTTTCTGGATATGACGATCCATGATTTTGATATGGCGCGGTTCCAGATCGGCGAGGTGGACGAGGTGTACGCAACCGGCTCGGTGTTAATTGATGAAGCGCTCAACGAATTTGGTGATTTGGATACAGCCGTGATCAGCTTAAAATTCAAAGATGGCACCCTGGGTTCGATTGATAACAGCCGACAGGCGGTTTACGGGTATGATCAGCGCGTGGAAGTGTTCTGCCTGAACGGTACAGCCATGGCAGAGAACGAAACGGAACACACCGTTGCCAAGGGCAACCTTGACGGCTTTCATACTGCCCGGATTGAAGCGTTTTTTATGCAGCGTTATGCACCCTGTTATATCGAAGAAGTGCGGCAGTTTCTACGCTGCGTCCGGGATGATCAACCTGTGCCGGTCTCCGGCGAAGACGGCCGCCAGGCTGTTGTTCTGGGCTATGCTGCCTGGAAATCCTTCCACGAAAACCGCCCGGTAAAGGTTTCCGAGATCGCTGGATGACCTTCCACAACTGATTTTTCTCTATTACAAAAACACCCGCTGAGGGCAAACCCGGCGGGTGTTTTTTTACGAATTTGCTGTTATGCCGCTGTTTTTCCTTGAGCAATTAGCCTTGACCAGAACCAATTTCCTAAGATTTTTCGTTCTGGTCGTCTTCAATCATCTGGTTCAGGATGGGGATGATTTCCAACGCATCGCCGACAATTCCCAGGTCAGCAACATTTAATATGGGTGCCTCAGGGTCTTTATTGATGGCAATGACGGTTTTTGATGCGCTCATTCCGACCAGGTGCTGTACAGCGCCACTAATTCCCGCGGCGATATACAATTGCGGTCCAACCGTTGTGCCAGATTGCCCCACCTGGTGAGTGTGAGAGATCCACCCCTGCTCGACAATAATTCGGGAACCGGCTGTGGTTCCACCCAATTGGTCGGCCAGAATATTAAGCATCTCGAGGTTAGCGGCTTTTCCCATGCCTCTTCCTCCCGAAACAATGATGCGGGCATCAGCAATGCCAACCTGGTCGTCTGCATCCAGGTTTTCAGACTGAACCAGACGGGTGCGGATTGCTGCCCGGCTCATGGTCAGAGGGAATTCAACCACTTCCGCCAGTCGGGACGGGTCTGGTTTCAGGGCTGGGAAAACATTTGGACGGACGGTGGCAGTTTGGGGGCGGGTGTGGGGTGTGATGATTGAGGCCATGATATTGCCGCCAAATGCCGGGCGAGTTTGCACCAGCTGCCCATCGTCATCGATGGATAACCGGGTGCAATCAGCGGTCAAGCCCAGCCGCAGGCGTGCCGCCACGCGGGGCGCCAGGTCGCGTCCATGGGGCGTGGCGCCGTAGAGAACGACCGAAGGCATCTCAAACGCAATCACTGCGCTGAGGGCTTGCGTGTAGCCTTCCGTGGTATAGGTGTCTAAGAATTTGTGCTGGCAGAGAATCACCCGGTCAGCGCCGTAGGTCCCCAGGTCGGCGGGGTCAAAATCGGTTTCAGCAGCGATGATTACTGCGTTCAATTCCTGTCCGAGCTGATCTGCCAGCTCACGCCCTTTACCAAGCAGTTCCAGAACAACCTTGCGCGGCTTACCGTTTTCCAGTTCAGCCCAAACAAAAACGCCCTTGTATTTGCGCAGTTCTTCGGCATCGATCTGTTTGCGTTCAATGTGCAGTGCCTCAAAGGGGCACACGTTGACACACGCGCCGCACAGGGTGCAGGCTGAACTGACTTCCAGGAAACTATCGACAATTGATAGGGCGCCAAAGGGGCAATTTCCAATACAAATTTTGCAACGGGTGCATCGATCGTGGTTGATATTCAGCATGGCTTATTTTGCTCCCGATCGATTATTTTCCAGGAAATGGTTTTCTTTGAGGAAATTAAAAATTTCCCTGGCTGCTTCAGCCGGTTCAAGGTCCTTGAGGACGCGGGTGTCCTTCCTGGTGGGCGGGGGGAAGATCTTAACGACCTGGGTGTAAGAGCCTTTCAAGCCTAACTTTTCCTCATCCAATAACAGGTCGCCAGCGGTTACGAATTCAATGTTTTTGCGATGTGCATCGATGACAGCATCCAGTGAAGGCGCTCTGCGCTGGGTTTCACCTTTTGTGATGGTGACCAACGCAGGCAGGGCCGCGTCGAGCACCTCGATGCCATGCTCTGCTTCACGTTTGACCTGCACGCGCTTCCTGTCTGCCGTCAGGTTCACACTCGTGCCATAGGTGATTTGGGGTAAGCTCAAAATTTCCGCGATTTCAGGTCCAACCTGGGCGGTATCGCCATCAATTGCCTGTTTACCAGCCAGGATCAGGGCGAAATCCGGGATCAATTGGCGGATGACCTCAGCCAGAGTAAAGGCGGTAGCCCAGGTATCAGCGCCGGCGAATTTCCGGTCGGTTAAAAGGATAGCCCGGTCTGCGCCAAGCTCCAAACAGCGACGCAGGGCGTCCTCAGCCTGGGGAGGACCCATACAGACGGCAATAACCTCGAACTCTGCGTTGGCTTGTTTGATGCGAGCGGCATGGTCAAGGGCATATTCGCAAAAAGGGTTGAGGATCGATTGGACTCCTTCGCGAAGGAGTGTGCCGGTGATTGGATCCACCTGCACATCGGTGACTTCAGGGACCTGTTTAACGCAAACGACGATTTTTTTCATGTGCACACCTCACACGGAAATAGATCACCCGGGTTGAGTAAATGATCAGGGTCGAAGACGGTTTTCACATGCTGCATTTGTGAAATCTGTTCCGGGGTGAACATTAATGCCAGAAAATTTTGTTTGATTTTACCAATGCCATGTTCCGCAGAAACAGCGCCGCCCCATTCGACGGTTTTTTGTGCAAAGAGCTGATAGAGTTCAAGCCCCTGGGTCAGCTCCTCGATATTTCGGGGCAGGATGTTAACATGAATGTGGTTATTGCCAATATGCCCAAATGCAACCCATTCCAGGTTGAGGGCATCACAATTTTCCTGATAGAGAGTCCAGATGTCCATCAGGTGCTCATCAGGTACGGCCAGGTCGGTGCCGAGTTTGTGAAGTTTGGGGATTGATTTTTTTCGCTCAGCAATAATGCTGTTGACGGTTTCAGGCAACAAGTGACGGAAGACTTTAAAGCGTTCCAACTCACGCGGTTCGTGCGCCGCCCATGAAAGGGCAGGATCAGCGCCATGCTGACAGATGATTTCCTGAAGCACAGCCAGGTGATCGTTGCTGGATTGCGGGGTGTAATTCAGCTCGAAGAACAGGGCTGAGCGCGCCTCGTCTGGAATCGGGGGCATGTTGACGGTCGAAGGCGCTTTAGCCTGCACCCGGCGCAGCAAATTCAGCGCGTTGCCGGAATAGAATTCGAGAAAATCAAGTTTGATGCGCTGATCGGAGCGCAGAGAAGCGGTGAGGCGGACTGCCTGGTAATCGTCTTCCAGGAATTGAACGATGGAAATTTTTGGCTCGCTTTTTATCAGCGCCACGTCCACCCGCGTGACAATTCCCAGCACGCCTTCAGAGCCAATGAACAGATCAATCAGGTCCATGCCGGGAGCGGTGAAGAAACCAGCGGTGCACTTGGTCTCCGGCAAGCGATAATCCGGTATGGTGAGGGTGCGCTTTTCGCCAGCTTTGTTGACGATTTCAAACGTGCCCTTCTCAGACGCGAAATACTTGCCGCGCGGGATATCGACAAATTCACCATTCGCCAGGACCACCCTCAGCCCGCGCACCCAGTTGCGGGTGGCGCCGAAGCGGAAGGTGCGGGCGCCGGAGGCGTTGGTCACTACGGATCCGCCCAGCGAGGCGCTCATTTCCGTCGGGTCAGGTGGATACAAGTAGGTATCGGCATCCGCTTTGAAACGCTCGTAAGAACTCCTGACCGATGCGTTATCGATTTTTTCAAGGTCGGGGAAGCGTTTACTTTTCAGCATTGCCTCCAGGCTCTTCAGGCTGACGTACGCGCCGGCCCGGAGGACCCATTCCTGGTGGTCTTCGTCGAAAAAAAGACTCTCGACCTGGTCAAAACGTTCCAGTGAAACGATCGCGCCACAGGCAGGGACACTGCCACCCACCAGACCCGTGCGCGAACCAGCGACGGTAATCGGGACGCCCAGCGCAGACATTGCCTGGATTACAGCAACCAGTTCGGCTTCATCCCTGGGGATGAAAAGATGGTTGGCGTCGGTTGAGACCAGTTTTGATTCATCGGTCAGGTAGATCGGATAATCCGTTTTGATGGCTTCGTAGCCATCGATACGTTTTACTGTTTTGAATTCGGCTTGGGATGCTGGTTGGGAAAAAATGATATGCATCATTACTCACGTTCTATTTTGGGTAAGCCATGCCGGTTTGGGCAAGTTAGCCGCTGAGATTGCTGTGTATGTCTTTGAGTATGGGTTTCAGGAAAGCGAGATTCTTTTCTCCAGCGGTGTGGACATCTGGCAGGGGCAGGAATTCACCCGAGATGAAACCGGAATAACCGGTGCTGAGTAGCGCGCGTAAAATGGATGGAAAATCCAGGTGCCCGCCGCCAGGAGGCCAGCGGTTTGAATCAGCGACATGAAAATGGAAAATACGTTCGTTGCACAGGCGCAGGCTGTCTTCAATAATTGGTTCTTCAATATTCATATGGAAGGTATCCAGCAGCAAACCAAAATTTTGGCTGCCGACAGCATCGATTAACGCCATACCCTGTGCCACAGTGTTGATCAGCGAGGTCTCGTAGCGGTTGATGGGTTCGAGCGCCAAACGCACGCCAGCATCTTCTGCTGCCTGGCTGCAATTCTTGAGCGCCGACCGCAGCCATTCTATGGCCTGTTCGTGTGAGGCTCCTGGTTTAAGCACGCCGCGAATCAGACCGATGATGACCACGGCATCAAAATGAGCCGCCACAGGCAGGTGGCTTTTGATGCGCTCAATCGCAGCCTGGCGGATGGATGGGTCAGAATCGGTGAATGAAAGCCCTTCTTCGTTCCAGGCTTGTCCTGTGCCGATGGCTGGCACAACCAACCCAAGTTTACTGACCAGTGCGGATAATGAGGGGAGGTCTATTTTTTTTGGGTCGCGAATGGCAAGTTCGGCGCCGGTATACCCCATTTGCTTGAGTACAGCCAGGTTATTGTGCAGATCACCGGAAAAGGTGGCGGCTGCAAATTGGGTTTGCTGGGTGGTAACAACCATTGAGAGCTTCATTGGACACCTCAAGTTGAGGCGCCAGCAGCCGATCAGCTGCTGGCGCCTTGTGATAGCAATTGTTTACAGATTAGCCAGGTAGGTGACCTTGCACTGCGATCGATCGGTTTGAAGCTGGATGATGTTTTCAGGAACTTCAGCCAGGCTGATCTGCTTGGTGCTGATCAGGGTCATGTCCATACCATCTGCCATGCAATCAATTACACGGGGGAAGGTGCCGTGACCAGAGTGGCCCTGGGCACCGATGATGCTGGCGCGACGAACCTGCAGCACCTCACCGGCAACAGGCATCTTTGCCTCAGCGCGGGCAGTCACAACGACCTTGCTGTTAAGCGTCCGGCCTTCCCAGATCACTTTTTCGATATCCGGGTAGACCACCTCAGGCAGCCCGGTGGCTTCCATGAACAGGTCAGCACCCATACCGTTGGTTAATTCCAGGACGGTCTCAGCGAAATCTTCATTCAGAGGGTTGATGTGGTAATCTGCGCCGAGTTTGAGGGCCATCTTACCGCGATCTTCCTGGGTTTCGGAAATGATCACCTTGGAGGCTCCAGCGCGTTTGAGAATGGCACAGGCAGCTAAACCAACCGGGCCGCCGCCCAGGACCACCACACGGTCGCCGGGGCGGATGCCCCCGCCGCGTTCAATAACAGCATTGTAAGCCACGCAGGTGGGCTCCACAAGGCTGCCGGCTAAGAAGAGCTTATCTTCGGGGTAGTGCTCTTTGAGGGGTTCCAGGCTCCACAGGGTGCGGGCAGGCACAACCAGGTATTTGGTAAAGGCACCGTGAACGTTAAAGCCGATCTCGTCCAGGCGCTCACAGTGGTTGGGCCAGCCATCAGCACAGGGCTTACAGGAACCGCACCACAACATTTCTTCGGTGGTCACTTCTTCGCCGCCCTTATAGGGCTTGTTGGTGTTTTTGTCGTAGGCATTTTTGCCCGCCTCGACCACCACGCCGGAAAGCTCGTG
Organism: Chloroflexota bacterium; assembly: GCA_029548365.1. Classification (GTDB taxonomy): domain Bacteria; phylum Chloroflexota; class Anaerolineae; order Anaerolineales; family Anaerolineaceae; genus Brevifilum. Next base: position 125,457 of record JAKPNN010000021.1, on the reverse strand, counting down.
CCCCAGGATGCTGGGGAAGCCCGTCAGGCCAGGGTAAAAGATGTAGCCATCGGCTTCAGCCTGCGCCATGTGGACATCAGAACCGCAGATACCGCAGGCTTTAACTTCGATTAAAACCTCTTCATCGCCGGGAACGGGAATATCGTATTCGCGGATTTCAATTCTGGGGTTGCGCCATACCTGGCTGCCCAGGTAAGTCTGGCGTCCTTCAATATCTTTGGGGCCCAGTTTAAAACCTGGTTTCGGGTCCCAATCTGCTACCAGGGTCACGCCTTGCATTTTGTCTTTCATTATCAGTCTCCTTCATTCTAATCAGGGCGATTATCAGACTTCGGTGCCCTGACCAATGCGCGGGATACCGTAGACTGTCTTCCAACCTTCGCTCAGGGGTTCACGCAAGTAGGGCTCCATGTCCTTTTCTGTGCGCAGGGTCACTTTTTCTACCGGGGGAACCTCGCCTGCCGGGAAGGCATCCAAAACATCATCGTGCCACAGGGTTAAGTATTTGAGGATGGCTGCCATCGGCCGCTTGGCTTTTTGGGCAGCGCCAGATTTAGCCTTACCCACAACGCCTTCGGGTGTGGCTGCAATTTCAATTGCAAAGTGACCTTCGCCTTCAGACCAGCGGCTGGGCCGACCAAAGGGGTCGACGGATTTGTCGAAATGACCTTCTGGCAGGTAGCTGATGCCCTCGGTATCCACGGCATAGTCCATGTCTACCATTTCGGGGTGTAGCAGCAGGCTCAACGATGTTTCTGATTCGTCAGCGTGGACAAAGTTCGTACTCATGGTGCCGCCGCGGTCATCGGAGCGGAAAAATTCACGCACGCCGCGGTGCCAGTCGATTACACGGAAGATACCCGGCAACTGGTAGCGTTTTTGGAATTCCTGCACAGCGGATTCAAGCATCCACAGCTGGCCATGGTTATTGACGATTAACTGCTTCCGGAAACCATCATTCCACAAGCCCAACATGACATCGATCATCATCTCGCGCACCACGTGTTCCCGCACGATGACCGTGCCGGGCATGCCCAAGTGGTGGTAGGGATGTCCGCCATAGTTGAGCGGCGGCAAAGCCAGGTTGACCGGGGCGCCGCGTTTGGCGGTGAACCGGCGCACACCTTCGCAGATGGCGCTGACGTACAGGGTGTCAGCCGCGCTGGGCAGATGCTGTCCGTGCAGCTCGGTGCAGCCAACGGGAATGAAGACAACGTCATTTTTCTTACGGTTGGCTTCCACCTGCCAGCGGGTGGTGGTTTGAATATACGAGCCAGGTTTTGCCCACTCGACGGGAGATGGGATACCGTAATCTTCCAAAATTGCGTCGATTTCGGCATCGCTGGCTTCCCAAACCGATTTTTTCAAGCGCCCGACAGGATTGTCTTCAAAAAACAGGTCAGGTTCGCTGGTGGGTAATAATCCTTGAGGGATTGGTTTATCAGGCATTATGGTGCTCCTTTTTTTCTTCGTTCATGAATTCTTCATCGTTCATCCCAAGTGATTAAGGACGGAGATTAAGGAATCATGACGATTTTCATGGCGCTCTTGGGTCCGCGGGTAAGCGTGTCGAGATCCAGGCCGAGGTCTTTGAAAGCACTGGGACCTTCCTCAAGAGGAATGACTTTGGTGTAGAACTGGCTCATATCCAGGGTGTTTTCCCGGAAAATACGAACGGAAGGCAGCATGGTGTTCTGACCCAGGTACAGGCCGATGATCTTGGTTGCCCAGCGGGTAATCTGGTTAGGGACAATGGTGGTGGTGATACTGGAATCCATGCCGAAGGGTAAAATTGTTCCGCCCGGGGTGACGATCTTCAAAGCTTCTTCAAAACCGTTGCCGGTCGCTTCGATGACAATGTCAGCTTTGCTGCCATAGGTGAACTCGTTGACCTTCTCTACCAGGTCGACTTCGTGTGGGTTCCAGGCAGTCAGCCCACATTTGTGCGCCAGGTCAAGCCGGAAGGGGTCAATCTCGGATACAGAGACTTTGACGGCAATGTTTTTAGCAAATTGGGCAAAAAGGTAACCGATGGGCCCAAAACCAATCACATGCACGTAATCGTAGGGCAGCATCTGCAGAGCATTCATGCCATTAACGACGGTTGCCAGGGTTTCCACCTGGGTGCCAGCGACGTCGTCAATTTCATCAGGCAGAACGTAGCATTGTTTTTCCGGGACGATGGTGTATTCAGCATAACCGCCATCACGCATCACGCCCAGGGCGCTGGTTTTGATGTCAACACACTGGCTGGTGAGTCCCATCCGGCAAAATTCACAAAAACCACAGCGAATGTTATTGTCAACAGCCACGCGGTCACCGACTTTGATATGATGTACGTGAGTACCAATATCCACGACCTCTCCACAAAATTCGTGACCAAGGACGGTGTCGAGTTTGTAGTGGTGCTTGCCTTCCACAATTTTCAGGTCTGTTCCGCAGATACCCACGGCTTTAATTTTCAGAACAACATCATCAGGGTCTTTAACCTGGGGAATAGGCCGGTCTTCAAAGACCAGTTTTCCAACGTCTTTCAATACAAGTGCTTTCATTTTTTCCATGATAATTCTCCTTTATCTAAAATATTTTTTGTTGACCAATTAAGCTAAGGGATTAGCAAAAGGTTGCAAATGTTTGATAAAATGCTTTTCCAAATTTAAGGCATACAGCTCCCGGTTGGATTTGATGATCCTGGCAAAATCGGTATAAAAGCGAAAATGGCCTTCCGGGTTGCGTTCGTTCAGAACTGAGCCAAAGGTGACATGTAATATCTGACGCGCATCAAATTGATCTAATAGTGCGGGCCAATCTGTGACCTGCTCGGGGTGAGGCGCGTTCTCAAGCTCACCGAACACGTCATAGCTAACCCGATCGACCGTGTAACGCTCTCGGGCAAAGCTATAAATTTCTTTGAAGAAATTGACATCCTGCTCTGCAATGGTGCGCAGCGCTTCCAGGTAACTTGTGCCGGCTGTTTTCAGGTGGACCAGGCCGTGTGTCTGCCGCATGGCTGCTTCGTAAACGCTGAACTTGTCTGACCCTGAATGTAAGCTGAGTTTGTAAGGACCAAAGTGGCGGGCGACAGCTGCATGGCGGGCGATATCAGCTTCAAAAGCTTGAGGGTCCCCGATATAATCCACGCCTTTGGGGAAATGACCGCAATAACGGGGTGCCAGGCTGACCCAGTTAACGCCCAATCGCTTCAGTTCGCTGGCGATATAGGCATGTTCGAGCATGCTTGTGGGTTGCGCGGTTTCATCAACAGAGACTTCCAATTCAACAGGGTGGCTGCCCGCGCGATCGATGAGGTGGTGGTACATCCTGGCTACATGCGCCACGGCTTTTCCGTATTTCACCACAGCTTTGAGCAGTCGCGCTTCATCAAAGACCAGTTCGTGACCTTCGATATTGATGGATTTATCCAGTAAACCGCTCGCTTTAGGGCTGATGTCTTCATTTAATAGGGCGGCTAATTCACGTAATGTGGATCGCGAGGCGCCTTCAGCGCGATTGTCGACATGTTCGCCGGGGTCGATGGTGTAAAAGGTGAACCCCGCTTGCAGGCAAGTGTCGATATCCGCTTCAGTTTTCAGGTGGTCGGCATCAGCGCCAAACCCATCCTGCCAGGATTCTTGGAAGACGCCCCAAACGGCATCATCGATGACCTGCTGGGCGGTCCGGCTGGTGCGGCTCATCTCGCGGATGGATTGCTGAGCAAAAATCGGGGAAATTTTGCCGCCTACTCGCCGCACAGCACGGATGTGCCCGGGCGTTGCCCAGCCCAGACGGTCGCCCATTCCGGCTGAGGTGCGCAGTCCCAATAAACCGGGATTTAGCCAGGGAAGTCTTTTTCTCAGAAGCGCTGTATTATGCGGGGTTTTGGGGGCAATCACCAGGTAATGCGTGTTTTTTGGGGTGCGTTCTCCCTGCCAGTCACCCACGCCTGTTTCGAGAATGGCTAACTTGAACTCACCATCATCATGCAAAAGTGCATAAGCTGCATCCTTATCAGCGACCAGGGAGCTTTCAATGATCTTCAGATCTTCGAAGTCGTTTCTCACAGCGTTTCCTTTTTCCTTGGCTTTGCAGTAGTAGCTCTGACCAACAACCTTCCTTTAAGTACCTTGACGCCCTGTGTGTGACTGTGGAGGCCGGACTCTTCTGAAAGCAAACTCAACAGCAATTGTGCAGCTTGACGCCCAATCTCATATTTTGGCTGATCGAGGGTTGTCAACGGAGGCACTGAGAATTCAGAGAAGGCGATATTGTCAAAGCCGGTGACTGAGATCTCATCCGGAACGCGAACGCCAGCCTGGCGGCAGGCTTTTAACGCGCCAATGGCGAGCAAATCGTTGAAGCACATCACCGCGGTCGGTGGATGGGGCAGGTTGAGAAAGTAGTTCATGCCTTCGGCGCCCATCTGCAGAGATCCGCCAGGTGCATGGTGAATTTGATCAGGGGCAACAGACAGCCCCTGGAATTCCATTTCTTCTTGCAGGCCGCTCAAACGGTCGAGGGTGGTTTTCCCTGAATGTGAATTACCCAGATAGGCAATTTTTCTGTGGCCGAGCTCAATCAAGTGGCGCGCGAGCTGGCGGCTGCCATCGATATCATCGTGGTAAATGGAGAAATTGTAATGATCAGCAGCCTGGTTATTGATCACTACGATTGGAAATCGATCGGTTGGGAATTGCCGCCAGCGCTCAATGCTCACCGGCGTGGAGCAAATGATGCCACCATCGATGCGCTGCTCGAGCATGGTCTGGACAATTCGCGCTTCTTTGTCTGCGTCATGATTGGAAGAGCCGATAAACAGGCTGTAACCGGCAGCATGGGCGGCGCCTTCGATACCATTTAATACCTCGCTGAAGAAAGGATCCGCAATGCCACTGAGGATAACACCCAAAACATGAGTCCGCTTGGTCTTCAAGCTGCGGGCGGCTGCGCTGGGCAGATAGTCCAGTTGCTCTGCGGCTATCCGGATGCGTTCGGCAGTGACATCTGCGACCAGGGGGCTGCCTCTGAGGGCTCTGGAGACCGTAGAATGGGACACGCCGGTTATTTTTGCGATGGTTTTTATGGTAGTTGCCATTTTTTTCCTTTGCACACGTGTGCAATGACTATAAGTTTACACAAGAATGGATGCTTTGTCAATACCATTTTGAAAATTGCCTTGCAAAAAACCAAAATCTGGTGTAAAATCGACAAATGAAAGGAAACTTTCACAACGTCAACCTTTTGAAAGTCATCTTAAATCAAACGGAGGTAACATGAATCCCAATATTGAAGCCATTTTTTTGGATGTCGGAAACACTTTGCGCATTGTGATTAAAGATCCTGAGTTTTCTCAAAAGGCTGCAGAAGATCTGCATACTGCAGTCGGTGCAGAACAGCCCCTGGATGAGTTTATTTCAATGCTTAAAGATCGTTATAAGGTCTATCGAAAACGGGCTAAAACCATCCTGTTGGACGTGAGAGAAACTGAATTATGGTCAAAGTGGATGCTGCCTGATTATCCTGAAGAATTGATCGCTCCACAGGCAAGCAAACTTACCCGCCATTGGCGGGATATTAAAGGCCGACGGGTGCCGCGAGAAGGTGTTAAGGAAACCATCATTGAACTTCATCGCCGTGGATATAAATTGGGGCTTATTGCCAACACCATTACCGAAACAGAGATCCCGGACTGGATGGAGGAAGATGAGGTCAGGGAATATTTTTCAACAGTGATACTTTCCTCCATTGTTGCACTTCGGAAACCCAATCCTGAAATATTCTTACTGGCGTCCCGGGAAATTGGTGTTGACCCTGCCAAATGCGCTTATCTGGGCGACAATCCCTTACGGGATATCCAGGGCACGCGGGAGGCTGGATATGGGCTGATGATCTTGATTGAAGAGCCGGATACCTTGAGGAAAATGCCGGAGGATGTATTGATTAATCCCGACCGGACCATTACCAGGATCGACGAACTTTTGGACATCTTCCCGCCGAGGAACCAGGATGCCTGAAATTTCTGCGGTCTTTTTTGACCTTGGCAACACCCTTCGATTTGTGGTCAAGGATGAAGCCCACCAGTTGGCTGCCAAACAGCGGATTGCGGAGCTGATCGGTGCGGATGAAGACCCAGACACTGTTTACGCCCAGTTAAATGAACGCTATCAAGGCTATCGAGACTGGGCGTTTGAAACCATGCGCGAAGCTCCGGATGCTGAATTATGGACACGCTGGTTGGTGCCGGAGCTTCCCGCAGAAAAAATCGCTCCTCTCGGCGAAGAACTGACCTACCAATACCGGCAAGCCGGTGGAAACCGCGTTTTAGGGCAGGGTATGGAAGCGGTGATCAAAACATTACACCAACGCGGCTATATCCTGGGCATCATCAGCAATTTAATCGGCACACGGGAAATTCCCGAATGGCTTGAAAAAGATGGGCTGGCACAATATTTCAAATCGGTGGTCTTATCCTCGGTTTTAGGAATACGTAAACCCGACCCTGCTATTTATGACCATGCGGCCAGGGAAATCGGTGTCAGCCCGGAGAACTGCGCTTACATTGGTGACAACCTGAACAGGGATGTGACCGGTACTCATGCGGCAGGTTTTGGTCTTTCGGTGATCATCAATCAACCTGAAAAACTGGCCCAGATTGAGGTCACTGAAGATAACCAGCCCAATGTTGTCCTGCACAACTTTGAGGATTTACTGACACTCTTTCCAGAAAGCCCCCACATCAATCTGGACGGCTTAGACGAATAGGGTTTAAAAAAGAAAATAAATACTATGGATAACGAACACAGTTTTTTCGGAGGCCTATCAATGGCTGCCGCTGTACAGGAAGCCTACAGCCGCGGGCAGATCGATTATTCGATGGAACCCCTGGTACGGGTTGATGATAATGGCGAACCTGTGGGGTTGGTGAAAGATGGGGATGGGGTTATCTTCTGCTGCCGCCGTGGCGAACGCGAAATTGAGCTAACGGAGGCTTTTACCGAAGATGGGTTTTCGCATTTTCAACGCGTCCCGTTAAACTTATCTGATTTTGTGATCTTAACGCTCTATCATGACAAATTCCTTCATCTACCAGTGGCCTTTGCGCCCGACGCGGTTTCAAACACGTTGGGTGAGCTGGTCAGCCAGGTAGGAATGCAGCAATTGCGGTGTTCCGAATCGGAGAAATTTGCCCATATCACTGTTTTCCTTAATGGCGGACGTAATGAACCGTTTCCAGGCGAAACCCGTAAGCGGTTCCCTTCCCCTAAAGGCGTGGCCTTTGACCAGGTCCCAGGACTGAGCCTGGCAGAAGTGGCAGATGAACTGATCCGGAGCGTTAGCGGCCCGTACAGGCTGATTGTGACCAATTTTGCCAATGGGGATGTGATTGGGCACACATCCAACGATGCAGCGAAAATTGAGTGTGCTGAGATCGTTGATCATCACCTTAACCGGGTGGTGACTGCTGCCCTGGCTGAGGATATGGTGGTGATCATCACCGCTGACCATGGCAACCTTGAATTGATGCGCACGGACGCGGGCAAAGCACACGTGGCTCATACCACCAATCTCGTGCCGTTGATCGTGCTTGATAAAAATTCGGATACGGGGCTTGTCCCGAAGGATGGTCGCCTTTCAGACCTGGCGCCGACGATCCTGGCGATGCTTGGCCTGGACCCGGCTGCCGAAATGACGGGGAAAAACCTTCTGCCGGGGCATGTATGGGGACCGGACCGGCAGGTAATGTTGATCATCCTCGATGGTTGGGGCCTGGGCAGCAAAGATGAGACCAACCCCATTCATCTTGCAGACACTCCTTTTTGGGATGAGCTGATGAGTCAATATCCGTCTTCAAACCTGTCTGCATCGGGGGAAGCTGTGGGTCTGCAAGCTGGCAAGCCGGGCAATTCTGAGGCGGGTCACAGCAACATTGGCGCAGGGAGGGTGGTGCTGCAGGATGACACCCGCCTGGACCTGGCTTTGCGGAATGGCTCTTTTTCCAGCAATCCAGTTTTCCTGAAAGCCATCCAGAAGGTCAAAGCTCGGGGTTCTGCGCTGCATTTGATCGGATTGTTGAGCGAAAAGAGCTCCCACGGCTCGATTGACTACCCCCTGGCGCTGATTAAAATGGCAAAGGAACAGCAATTAAATGAAGTCTACTTGCACCTGATTTTTGATGGACGCAGTACAGAACCCGGCAGTGCACCCTTAATGCTAAAAAAATTGGATGACGAACTGCGCAGGATTGGATTGGGTCAAATTGTTACCGGGGTTGGGCGAGGGCTGGCGCTTGACCGGGATGGCAATTATGGTAAGGTGCAGATGGCTTATGAAGCCATGGTCAATGGGATTGGGACGGTATATGCCTGATGGTGAGTGCGATGAATCTTGAAGATCAAGAAAAATTTTCAGAAACGCTTTATCAACGAATGGGAGACATTTACCCCGGGGTTAAAACCCTAGCGTTATATGAATTCCAATATTGCCTGAATAACCTGATTCCCGGCGATGGATGGGGCAGCGTGGAATTATCACCCACCTCTGCCGTTGAAGCGCAGATCGAGGACCTGAACTTTTACAAGAAGATCGAATTTAAGCCGGTTAAGCATGGCAGCATTCAGCTCGATAGGCAGGTATTGCACTTAACCCGGATGCTGCTGGTTGGGCTGGCGCTGGGCGATTATTTACCCGATTGGGTCAATCAGAATTTCTATTTTGATCTTCGTGCCTTTGTCTTTTTTGCGCGCTCGGTCAATTACCTTCCGGAGCTGAAAGACCGCTTTGGTGGGCAACCCTTTCTGCAATTTGAACAAAAACAACACGCGTTGGAAGTTTTGCACGAGATCGGTTATCGAGAATTCAGCCGTGCGAACAAAGACGTTGACACCGCTTTGATGGAAATTGTGGAGACGTTCACGCGGCAGCTTTCGCCTCCGCTGTTCTTAACCATAATCGGCCCAACAGGTGCAGGCAAAACAGAGATCATCTCCCGCATTCGAGAGCATCTGTCAGCCAAAGGCTTGCACGTGGAGACGATCGAAATGGACAATTTTTACAAAGACGGCGCTTTTCGTGAGGGAAAAAAGCTTGACAAGAACTTGATCCATTACGATCTTTTTATCAAAGCCATGCAGGCGATTCGTGCAGGAAAGTCAGCAGAAATTCCCAGGTATGATTTTCTAAACACGACATCCTCCCATGATCTCAACAGTCAACTCAGACCCGGGAAGCAATCGCTTACCATCCACCCGGCGGACATCATCTTTTTAGAAGGAAATTATCCGTTCCATGAGGATGAGGTTGCTGAGCTGGTGGGGATGAAGATTGTTTATATGACCCATGATGACATTCGGTTAAAACGCAAATGGCGCAGAGATATTGATTTGCGCAAAAAATACGATTCGACCTATTTTGTCAACCGCTATTTTCGCACCCAGTTTATCCGCGCCGTTGAACTGTATCTTCCGTTGACGCAAGCCTGTGACCTGTTCATTGACACGAGCCAAGCTGCTGTGTGGGTACTGCCTGAACATCAATCCATGCTGGCCGGTATTCGGAAATAGAAGATGAAAAGCTTTTATCAGGATTTGAACCGGAAAAATACCACCAAGATTGTCCTGATCGTTTTAGATGGGTTGGGCGGTTTGCCGCGCTTCCCGGGTGGGAAAACCGAACTTGAACAAGCCCATACGCCCAATTTGGATGAATTGGCTGAGCGCTCTTCCCTTGGGCTGACGGTCCCCCTTGCCCCGGGCGTTACCGTCGGCAGCGGCCCTGGACACCTGGCCATATTTGGATATGACCCGCTTGAAAATGCAATTGGGCGCGGCGCTTTGGAAGCGTTGGGCGTCGATTTTGCCCTGGGATCAGATGATATTGCTGCCCGGGGAAATTTTTGCACACTGGATAAAGATGGCACCATCCTGGATCGACGGGCAGGTCGGTTAGCCAGTGAGAAAAGTGCCAGGCTGGTTGAGCGCCTGCGAGAAATCGAGATTCCAGGGGTGGAAATTTTCATTGAACTGGTCAAAGAACATCGTTTTGTTTTCGTCATGCGCAAAGCCGGGCTGGGCGCTAACCTGAGCGGTTCGGATCCGCTAATCACAGGTGTCCATCCCTTAGCGGTCAGGGCGCTGACGGAGGATTCGGAACAGGCGGCTGAATTGGTCAATGCATTCATTGCTCGAGCGCACCAGGTGTTAGAGGACGAACAACCCGCTAATGGAATCATGCTACGTGGATTCGCACTGACGCCGGTTATCCCTTCTTTTAAAGAAAGGTTTGGTGTAAATGCAGCAGCCATTGCCGTCAATGGCATGTATCGCGGCGTCGCACGGCTGGCAGGCATGCAGGTGCTGGATGTAAACGGAATCAGCCTGGCGGATGAATTCTCGACGCTTGAGGCAGCCTGGGATGCCTTCGACTTTTTCTACCTTCATTTTAAAAAGACGGATACCTGTGGCGAAGCCGGTGACTTTGACGGTAAAGTGCGAGCTATTGAAGAATTCGATCTTTTACTCCCCCGGCTGCTGGCTTTGAATCCGGATGTGGTGCTGATTGGAGGCGATCACTCTTCGCCGGCAGTAATGAAATCGCACTCCTGGCACCCGGTGCCGCTGCTTTTGTATGCTGCTAACTGCCGGCCGGATGGCAGGCGTGAATTTGGTGAACGCGCCTGTGCTGCAGGCAGCCTGGGAACCATTCCCGCAGTGCAGGTGATGCCCCTGGCAATCGCCCATGCTGACCGTTTTGAGAAATTTGGAGCCTGAGTTATGGACAATCAACACACCGATCAATCCTTTGTTGACCTTCTTTATCAACGCATGCTGGCTGTCAACGCTGCTATTGCTGAAATGGAAGTTTTCGAGTTCGGCTATGGACTTGAAACCCTGGAGCCTGAGGGTGGATGGCAGTCGGTAGCCCGGGAACCATGTGTTGATATCGAGCGCAGGATCAAGGACAGCGCATTTTTTCACAGTATTGCACTCAGGCCCATGGTGGATGGAAAACCAGTTATGGACGCGCAGGTGCGCGCCCTGACCCAAACCCTGATGGCTGGACTGGTAACTGGATTTTATACCCCCGAATGGGTTCGGCAGCATTTTACTTTTGATGTTCGTGGGTTTTACTTTTTTGTGCGGACCCATCATTACACGGATGAGATCATATCTCGCCTGGGTGGCGCGCCTTATCGGCAATTTGAGCCCAAACAGAAGTTGTTTGAAGCACGACACGCGGTCAACTACAGGGAATTTATGGAAGCCAATGCCGATATTGATCGTTGTTTTATGGACCTGGTGATGACATTGGTGGACATTTTAGGTCGACCGGTCATCATTGCGATTGCCGGGCAGACTGGCGCTGGCAAAACTGAAATCACTGCGCGATTAACCGAGTATTTTGTCTCTGCGGGACAGCGGGTGACAACGGTTGAAATCGATCATTTCTTGCTGGACAGGGACTATCGCGAAGCACGGGGCATCGACTCCCTTGGAATGAAAGCCCTGCACGGTGAGCTGTTTAAAGCCTGTTTGCAGGAGGTTCTACTGGGCAGAAGTGTCAACACGCCGAGCTATGATTTTATTTCAGCTATGTCCAGTCATGACGAAATGGGAAGACGCAGACCCGGGTCTCAGGAACAGGTCATTGAGCCCGCTGAAATCATCTTTATGGAAGGGAATTTCCCTTTTATTGATGCTGAAGTCGCCAAACTGATTGGGATTAAAGCCATGTACCTGACCGATGATGATATCAGGCTGAAGCGCAAGTGGCGGAGAGATATGGACTATCGCAAGAAATATGAAAGGACTTATTTCTTGAACCGCTATTTTAGAGAACAATTTATCATGCTGGAACAGGTTTACCGTCCGCAAATGGCCCATTGCGATCTACTGGTTGACACAACAGCAGCAACCCTGTGGGCGATTCCTGCTATACAAAACAAGCTAAATGGCAGAATTTAACCTTAAAAAATGAAAATGGACTTGCAAGAAACTTGGCAATTGGTGTATACTATCACAAATGCAAGAGAAATTTCACAAACCGAATAAATGTTGGGTTCACGAAACTAAATTTTTCTTGAGGAGATAAGATGAATAAAGCCAATGGTGCGCAGGGCTTTAATCTCAATCAATTAATAAGTGATCGTTATTCTGAGCTCACGAAGAGCGAAAAAATTATAGCTAACTTCATCAGGAAGAACCAGGAGGAGGCAGCCTTCCTCTCTGCGGGGGAAATTTCAGAACGCTTGAATCTAAGTGAAGCCACCATTGTGCGATTTGCGCGTAAACTTGATTTTGAAAGTTTCCCTGCCATGCGGGCTGCACTGCAGGATAACTTTCGCCGACGTGTGACTCACTCTTCCCGCCTGCGTGACCGATTGCAGGATATGGTCTCTGACGGCGACATCCTGGAACGGTTGACGGCGACGGAAATTGATTATCTTTCGCAGGCAGTTCTTTCCATCGACAGAAATGAAATGAAACAGGCTGTTGACCTGCTGCGTCAGCATCAACGGATTTTTGTGTTTGGTTTAGGGCCATCGATTCCCCTGGTTGGCTTGATGGAGTTGCGTTTACGGCGTTTTGGTAAGGACATCATTCCACTCATCAGCTCGGGCCGCGAATTAATTGAATCCCTGATTACTTTACAATCAACCGACCTGGTTTTTGTGATCTGCTTTTTTGATCAAAACCCGGCTTTGCAGTTGTTGTTAGATTACAGTCGGCAGGCCGGCTGCAAGACCATCATAGTGACCGATACGTTGGGATCTATTTTGGATGACTGCGTGGATGTGGTCCTGGCAGCACAACGGGGCCCTGTGGGTGAATTTCACTCCCTGGTTGTGCCGATGACTGTAATCAACGCCCTGCTGCTCACTTATGCCAGTGAAGAGCAGGATCAGATTATGCCTTTGTTGGATAAACTGGATGCGTTACGTGAAAAACTAAATCGCTTTACCAGTAAACGTAATGGATAATTATGTTGATTTTTAACCACTTTATTTCATTCTTTAATCATCTCTCAGACGTCGAGATGAAATCTTTAATTAACATAGCAAGGAGCTTACCCTAATGTCAACTTATTCTCTGGCCGAAGCACAGGATTCATTATGGTTAGCTAGACTGCGGCGGTTTTTCCGCTGGCTGACAACGCCGTACGTATTTTTGTCTTTGATCATGGTTGTGGTGATGTTCTATTTGGTGATCATTCCGCTCTGGTCCATGTTCGTGACAACGATCACTGTGTCGGAACTTGATTTACGCGTCATTCCGGAAGCTTCTCTTGGAGATATGACCTCGTATCACTGGAGACGGATGCTGATCGGGCAAATCGCGAAGATCATGACTTATGAACCCCTGGTCAACTCCCTGGTGATCTCCCTGGGAGCCACCTTTCTGGCGCTCATTATGGGCGGAGGTATGGCCTGGCTGGTCGTACGCACGGATATACCTGGAAAAGAAATTATTCACATGCTGGCTACGGTGCCCTATATTATGCCCTCGTGGACAATATCCCTGGCCTGGAAAGTGATTTTCAAAAGCACGTCGGTATCAGGGGGAGTGCCCGGTTTGCTTCAATTCTTTACCGGAATAGCGCCGCCAATCTGGTTATCAAACGGCGCTTTACCGATCATCATTGCCTGCGGTCTGCATTACTATACCTTTTACTTCTTGTTCGTATCTGCAGCTTTGCTTTCAATCGATTCATCCCTGGAAGAAGCAGGTGATCTGGCTGGAGCCAGTCGTGGACGCATCTTGAGAAAGATCACCTTCCCATTGGTACTGCCAGCAATTGCCTCGGGTTTCATCATGACCTTTTCAAAAACCATGGGAACTTTTGGAGGCCCCAACGTTCTGGGTGTTCCTGTCGGATATTATACGCTCTCGACCATGTTACGCTCGAATATGGGGATTGGAAATTATGGCGATGGCTTCGTGACTGCTATAGTGCTAATCCTGTTTTCAATGACGACGGTTATGATCAATCAAAAGCTAATTGGGACACGTCGCAGTTATGAAACTATTGGCGGGCGTGGTTTTATGGCGCAGAAAATGAAATTGCGCGGCTGGCGCCCGGTATTTATCGTGTTGATTGTGATCGTTCAGTTTTCCATCGCCATCTTGCCCCTGGCTGTTTTAATCTACAGCACGTTTATGTTAAGGTCTGGAAATTACAGTCTGAGCAACTTCACCCTGCACCACTGGATTGGACAAAGTGATTTGAGTATTAACCAAGGCGACCCCGGCATTTTACTTAATAAGGCAATCTACCGGGCGGCCTGGAATTCAATCCGCCTTTCTTTGTGGGCATCTTTCATCGGCGGGGTTATCGGGGTGATCCTCGGTTATGCCATTGTTAAAGGACGCGGGACACGCCTTTCAAAAATTGTGGAACAGCTTGCTTTTATTCCCTATTTGATTCCGGGCATTGCTTTTGGGGCGGTTTATATCTCGATGTTCACAAAAAGCTTTTTTGGTTTACCTCCATTATATGGTACTTTTGCCCTGCTGGTGGTGGTCTCGGTTGCCAAACATATTCCCCACTCCTCACGGACAGGTGTATCATCCATGATGCAAGTCGGCTCGGAGTTGGAAGAGGCAGCAGCCATTTCAGGAGCGAATGCCTGGCAGAGATTCAAACGCATCATCTTTCCGCTGACCAGCCCAGGGTTTGTCTCGGCATTCCTGCTGAATTTCATCACCACCATGCGTGAACTATCATTGATTATCCTGTTAGTGACGCCTGCTACAGCTGTGCTCTCCAGCATGACTATGCGTTATATTGAGAATGGAAACGAACAGCAAGCCAACGCTGTCATCATTGTCTTAATTGTTTTAGTACTGATTGGAAATGCAATCATCAGCCGTTTCAGGGGTGGCAGCCTGAAAAAAGGTCTCGAATCATCAAAATAAAGAGGAGCTCATGCCTAAACCAACCATCATTATTGAAAATGTCACAAAAACCTTTGGCGATGTCGTCGCGGTCGATGACCTCAGCCTGGAAATTGACTCCGGCCAATTCATAACTTTGTTGGGACCTTCCGGTTGTGGGAAAACAACGCTGTTGCGCTGCATTTCCGGCCTGGAAGAACCAGACAATGGTGAAATCGTCATAGCGGATAAAATTGTTTTTTCGCGTAAAAAAGGAATCTCGCTGCCGCCTGGTCAACGTGACCTGGGGTTGGTGTTCCAGAACTATGCTCTGTGGCCGCATATGACCGTCTACAAAAATATTACCTTTGCCCTTGAAATCCAGAAGATGTCAAAGGAAGATATGGATCAACGCGTCAAGGAATCGTTGGCACAAGTACAAATGGATGGATATGAAGAACGCTACCCGCGAGAGATGAGTGGCGGTCAGCAGCAGCGAATTGCCCTGGCGCGTATGCTGGCTTACCGACCGAGTGTATTTCTGCTTGATGAACCGCTCTCAAACCTGGATGCCCGCCTGCGAATTGACATGCGCACGGAACTCAAACGCCTGCATCACGATTCTAAAGCAACAACGGTTTACGTAACGCATGACCAGCTTGAAGCGATGACCATGTCGACGAAAATTGCTGTCATGAAACTGGGTGTGGTTCAGCAATTTGACACACCCAATCAGGTTTACCATTATCCCTCGAAGCTTTTCGTTGCAGATTTCATTGGCAATCCAAAAATCAACCTGCTTGAGGGCCGAGTTTCAGGTAAGGACCTGGTTCAGGTCGGAAAATTTCATGTGCCGGTTAACACCAAAGACGCCAGTGGCGAAGTGGTGCTGGGTATTCGCCCGGAGGATATTGAAATCAGCCTTGAACCTGTTGAGCATGGTGAAGAATTTATCGCTTATTCGGTTTTGCCTTCCGGGGCAGATACAACAATTATTGCCCGCCAGGGAGAATTTGAGCTTTCTGTGAAAGAGATTGGCGTCAGCAGTATTGAAATGGATCAAAAAATATGGTTATGTTTCAGAAAGGATACCATTAACCTCTATGACAAACAGACAGAGAATTTGATCAATGCCGGGTAAGCTTTTATCACCAATGGTAATTATTAACGAATGGAGGTGAATGGGATTAAATCAATATGCAATCAAGTTGTCTACAAAAAATCGATCCAAATAAAATAAGGAGGCACATCCGATGAGAAAAATCTCACTATTTTTACTGATAATTATTGCCATCAGCATGCTGGCAGCCTGTGCACAACCCGCAGTGCCAGATGTTGTGGAACCTGTGGTTGAAGAACCTGTGGTTGAAGAGCCCGTGGTTGAAGAACCTGTGGTTGAAGAGCCTGTGGTTGAAGAGCCCGTAGTTGAAGAACCTGCTGAGGAAGTTGTTGAGAACCTTTCCGGCTATGATGATGCCAAGGATGAATGGTTAAGGGTTAACCAACTTGGCCCTTACGATACCGGTGAGCAGGATTGGGATGCGATTGAGGCGGCTGCAAAAGCTGAGGGTTTGCTGCTGGTATATGCCAACTCATCCAAAACACCCAGCGCTGCCGAGGCCTTTATGGAGTTGTATCCTGAGATTGAAGTTCAGGCATTTGACCTCGGTGGAGATGACGTCACGTTAAAGACCCGGGAAGAACAAAAAGCCGGCGCTTTCACAGGCGATGTCTGGCACAGCAGTGGCGGCCCTGTACTTAAAGGTGAATTTGTCCCGAATGGCTATGTCTGGAAATTCGTCCCTGACACTGTGGCTGATGATATTCCTGATTATTTCCAAGATCCAATCCTGGTTGCAAGATTGGGTAGCCAGACTTGGGCTTATAACAGCGAACTGAATGACACTTGCCCGATTACCAACATATGGGAATTAACCGAACCCCAATGGCACAGCAAGATTTTCATTGAAGATCCATTAAATGATGCGTCAACCCTTGGTAAACTGATGACCTTCGTTTACCATGCGGATGAAATGGCAGAATCGTACAAAGAATTTTATGGTACCGATCCGGTTCTGGATGACGATACCCCTGATGCTGGCTGGCTGTGGTTTAAACGCTTGGCGCAGAACAATCCCATTCCGCAACCTGGCGGTGACGAAGTCAACAATGCTTTTGCAACACCTGGCATGACCGAAAACTATCTTGCTTTTGGGTCTTATGGTAAATACCCTGCAGTTCTCGATGGAGATCTGGCTTTCGAACTGTGCTGGGACCTTGAACCGGTTGCTGGTGTAGCCACACAATCCTATATTGGGATCCTCAACCAGGCTCGCCATCCAAATGCAGCCAAATTGTGGATTAAATTCATCACCACCCTGGAAGGCTCTAAACCGTGGTACAAGATGGGTACTTACCTGCCCAACCCCACATATGATCCACCGAAGGATTCACTGCCTTTCGATATTGTTATTGGCTCTACCTGGCCATTTGATGATGGTTTCGTATGGGACAACATTATCCAGGCTCGTGATTTTTACCTGATCAATTTGGGTAGATAATCGAATAATTTCGTAAACGCAATCACCAGGCACGGATCAGGATTTTTCCTGACCGTGCCTGGAACTATAGATGGACCTGTGCATGGTTAAACATGTAGAAAAAAATGGGAGAAACTGAATGAAGTTAAAAGCTGTCTTCTTTGATATGGGTGGGACGATTGAGACGTTTTATTTCACACCGGAAATTCGCGTTGAACGCAGTGCTGTGATTGTGGATTGTTTGTCGCGTGGCGGTATTTCGTTACCCATAACAAATGAAAAACTGGCGGAAAGCATAACACGGGGCGCTGCTGAATACACCCGCTGGAATATGCAAACTCATATCGAGCTACCTCCGGCTGAAATTTGGTCCCGTTTTTACCTGAAAGACCTGTCGATTGACCCGCAGGTACTGCAGCCTGTGGCTGAAGAACTGTCTTTCCTCTATGAAACTGAATTGTTTATTCGAGAGATGCGCCCCGAAATTCCAGATGTGCTTGAGCAGATCAAGCAACTTGGGCTAATTATCGGTGTCATCAGCAATACTCAGAGCACATCTCAGGTGCCTTATACCCTGAAGAAGTATGGCATCAGCTCATATTTTGATCCTGTTGTGTTATCGTCTGTTTACGGACGCCGAAAACCTGACCCGGCGATCTTTTTCTATGCCGCGCGATTAGCAAATGTTTCTACTAAAGCCTGTATCTATATCGGTGACAAGATCAATCGGGATGTGTTGGGGTCTAAACGGGCGGGATATCGTCTTTCGCTTCAAATAAGCCATGTTTACGGTGCAGATGAAATTGACGAGGGCGCAGTTCCGGATGCTGTCCTTAATGATATGACTGAACTTATTCCGCTTATCGAAGCAGAACTTGAACGAGATAAGCAGTTTGTGGTCGGAGGCAACATCGGTGAGATCAAAGCGCTTTTTTTCGATGCCGGTGATATTCTTTATTACCGACACCGAAGAAACGAGCATTTGAATCGATTTTTAGCTGGAAAAAAACTCAACCCGGCACCTGATATCGAAAAGGAGATAGCCCGCTTTAAAGAACTTGCTTTTGTGGGAAAAATGAAGCGTCATGATTATTATGCCGAAGTCATCCGTTTATATGGCATTGAGGACTCGGTTGAGATCGCTGAGGGCGTGCGTGCCCTGGCTGAGGATAGCGATACCGTTGCCATCTATGATGGCGTTGCAGAGACGCTATTAGAACTGAAAAAACGCGGTTTCATCCTTGGGATCATTACCGACACATCCATGCCCTTTTCGAACAAACTCAGGTGGTTTGAAGCGCATGGCTTTGGCGATATTTGGGATGTGGTTATCAGCTCACGAGAAATTGGGGCTCGCAAGCCGGAAGCAATCATGTACCAGTTAGCGCTTAACCAGGCCAATGTGTGCCCAGCGCAGGCGATGTTTGTTGGTCATAAAACCAGTGAACTGATCGGTGCGAGATCTGTGGGAATGAAAATCGCAGCCTGTAACAATGATCCCGATGCACCAGCTGATTATTACCTCAAAGAAATCCGAGAATTATTGACTTTGGATTGTTTACAACCCCGTTACACAAACAGGTAAATCATGAAAAACCCTATTTATGCAATCTGGTTTGATATTGGTGGCACCCTGAAAGTTACCCGGAGGAGCCCTGAAGTTCGGCGGGCAGCAATCCTTGAATTAATGGAGTCGTTGAATTTTCAGGGCAGTGTTGAAGATTTTGATCAATTGATCAGTTCGCGTTACCAGTCTTACCGGGAATGGTGCATCAGTACTCTGTATGAGTTGAGCGAAGAAGATCTGTGGGTTAGATTCCTGCTGCCGGATTACCCTCAAGATTTCGTCACCCGGCACGCACATGCTTTTAATAAACTGTGGCGGAGCGGTCGCGAACCTGTCTTGCTGCCCGGCGCTGTGGAAACCCTGCATACCCTGTATGACCGCGGGTACCGGTTATTTGTGATCAGCAATACCACTTCACCCATTGAAACGCCGAATCTGCTGGCAAAAACCGGGCTCGTGGATTTATTTGAAGGGGTGATTCTCTCAACCACCTTTGGATGGCGAAAGCCGCATCCTTCATTGTTTATGTCAGCGGCCAGGCAGATGGTCATCGACCCGGTAAATTGTGTTTATGTTGGAAACGATCCAGCCAGAGACCTGGTGGGCGCTCGCCAGGCGGGGCTTGGAGGAGCGATTCTGATTAATACGGACGGCAGCTTTGATGATGATCTGGATAAAGATATCAATCAGCAAGAAAGCATCGGCATGCAGCCAGACGCCTGGATCAGCTCACTGCCGCAATTGCTGGAAATTTTCCCGCCGCTGAATGGTCAAACTGCCCCAAAATGGGATGAACAGCCGCTCTATGACGCTGCCCTTTCCACAATGTGGGGTGTGGGACAACCCTGTCCTTTTAACCAAACTTTTATTGATGGAAGAAAGGCTGGTTTCGCACGCTTTGAACTTAACCACAGGGTGACCACTAAACTAATTGAACAATTTGACCACGACCAGTTTTACATTGCATCGGTGCACGAACCCTGTCCGACAACGATTAGCTACGAAGACAGAAAACAGATGGATATCACCATTTCCAATTTGGAAGAAACCATACGGGTTCGTGCGGTTGATGATATCAAACGTTCAATCGACACGGCAGTTAAATTGGGCGCTCGCCTGGTGGTGATCCACCCGGGCGCGATTACCTGTGATCGATGGCGTGATGACCGGTTGCGGGCGCTTTACAGGCAAGGGCACCGGCACACCTCTGAATACCAGGCTTTATTGGAAGACGTGATTGCTCACCGGGAAACGCTGGTGCAGCCACATTTCGAGCGGGTACTGATAAGCATGCAGGAAATTATCCGTTTCTCAACGGGTAGTGGCATCAGCCTGGGGCTTGAGAATCGTTATCGCTATTATGACATCCCCTTGTTGGATGAGATGGAACAACTTTTAGCGCTTTGTGATGCAAACTGGTATGGTTTTCAATACGATGTTGGACATGCACATACATTGGATGTCCTTGGTATGGTATCGCATTTTGAATGGTTGGAAAGATTTTCTAGTCGGATGGTTGGCGTGCACTTTCATGATGTGATTGGTATTACCGATCATCAAGTGCCCGGACAGGGCGACGTGGACTTCACTGCGATATCTCGTTACATACCCGACTCAGCTCAGCTCACGCTTGAAATCGGACCCAAAGCGAGCTTAACTGACCTGGTCGAGGGTTTACAGCGATTGGCAGATCACGGCTGCATAGAACGGATTTAACTTCCTTCAGGATTCTCACCCAGGTATGAGCATGATTGAAAATAACCCGATTAGAGCCCTGTTTTTTAAAATTGAGGGCACTTTAGCCTATCAACAGAAAGATCTTGAAAGCGGTCAGGATGTGACCTTGCGGATGATCGATTTGCTGGGTGTCGATTGTCAACCGGTTGATTTTGCCCAAAAATTGATCAAAGGTGAAAGTGAATATCAAATCTGGCGTGAAAAGTATTTTGTTGATCTGACGCCGGAGGAGAAGTGGTCGCGGTTTCTTCTCAGCAACTTTCCGAAGGAATTGATTCGGGAACACGCACACGCGCTTGAAAAACTTTGGTGCGAATCACAGGCTGGGTGGCAGCTAGCTGAAGGTGTGGTAAACACATTGCAGGAGCTCTCAGATCGAGGTTATACCCTGGCAACGATCAGCCGCAATTCGTTAAAACTTCTTCAGGATGAAACCTTTACTGACCTGTTTTGTGTACGGGTTCGACCCAACAATAAGAACGCGAATCAACCTCATTCAAGTCTTTTACTGGCGGCTGCCGCACAATGCAATCTCTCTCCAGATGAGTGTGCCTATATTGGCGACCGCCCCTCCCGAGATGTAATTGGCTCTCGCGTGGCGGGGCTTAGGGAAGTGATCCTTCTTAAAAATCAATACACTACGGAAGACAAAACACCTTGCCCCATGCAGGCAGACGCGGTGGTTAGCGATATGATCGAATTGTTGGATTACTATCCGCCGTTAAATGGGTCTAAAACACATCGCGAGGCGTTGAAGGTTTCGCCCGTATTGTTCGATGCTGCGCTTTCAACCATTAATTGGGATCGAGAACGCATATCAATCAATGAATTTTTTGAAATTGGGCGTGAACTGGGTTTCGCCCGGTTTGAATTAAATCACAAGATCCCGCTTGAGGTTTACGAACAGATCGATTTCAATCGCTATTATATTTCCAGTTTACATAATCCCTGCCCTGCTATTCAGCACATGAAAAAACTTGAAAAGGAAGACAAAATCCTGACCTCACTGGACGAAAAGTTGCGACAAGCAGGGGTTGATGTTCTGAAAAATACAATCGAGCATGCGTACCGTTTAGGCGCACGAAACATTGTGATTCACTCTGGCAGGGTGATTGGGGATCAAAGTATGGATCTTGAACTCCGGAAATTGTTCAGGGCGGGCAAACAAAACACCCATGAATTCAGCGTGCTTAGAGCACGGATGATTGCTGACCGTAAGGAACGCGGCAAGCCACACCTTGAGGCGCTGGTCAGAAGTCTGTCTGAAATCGTTGGCTTTGCTGATGGAACCAATCTCCTGTTAGGGATTGAGAACCTGATGTACTATTACGAATTCCCCACCTTTGAGGAAACCCGGGTATTGCTGGAAACCTTTGATCAACCCTGGATCGGGTGGCATTTTGATGTCGGACATTTAGAAATTATGGCGAACCTTGGATTGGAGTCATTTTCAAACTGGCTGGATGCTTTCGACAAACGGATGGTGGGTATTCATCTGCATGATGTAAACGGAATTGATGACCATTTTGCTCCAGGTGATGGGAAAATCGATTTTTCAGTTGTTGGTCCCAGGCTTCAGCCATTCACGCAGGTCACTGTTGAGGTGAAACCGTTTGTATCAACACAAGAAATCAGGGCTGGGCTTCCTGTTTTGGAAGACACAGGCTGTATAACCCGGCTTTAAATGATCTAAATTTCAAAGAATGGAGTGACAATAAAGATGAAACATTACGATATCGTATGCGCTGGAAATTACACCAAGGATACCTTGATTACCCTGGATGGCGTGGATTATGTGGATGGGGGCGGGATGAATTATGCTGCCCATGTGGCGCATCTGCTCGGGATGCGGACTGCTGTAGTGACACGTTTGGCAGAGGAAGACCAGCATGTTGTTGACAATATCCGCGCCGATGGTATTGATTGCTATCCTTTTTATTCACCCACATCCACAGTGATGACACTGGAATATAAAACCCGCAATGTTGACGAGCGAAATTTATACGTAAAAACCATCGCCGGTACCATCCTTCCGGAACACCTGGACGGTCTCGAAACCAGAGCTATTGTGGTCAGCCCCAGCCTGCGGGGAGAAGTTGAGCCGGCTTTCTTTACGACCCTTCGAAAGCGGGATGGGGTGTTAATATCGGCTGATGTGCAGGGATTTGTGCGGGTGAGGCAGGGTGAATCGCTTGTCTATCAACCATGGCCTGATATGGAATTGGTGTTGCAGAACCTCGACATCTTGAAAACAGATGCGGTTGAAGCAGAATATCTGACGGGCGAAGCGGACATCGAACGGGCAGCAAAAAGGTTCGCTGAATATGGCGCAGGTGAAGTTTTGCTCACACATCGGGAAGGCATTCTGGTGTACGCAGAGGGTGAGTATCATCACTTTGCTTTTAAAGGAAGCTCCATGGTAGGTCGAAGTGGACGCGGCGATACCAGCGTGGGTTCCTATGTTTCCAAACGCTTGAGCCTACCGCCGCGCGAGGCAGCGAAGTGGTCTGCTGCTGCGACAAGCTTGAAAATGGAGCGCGTGGGATATTTCAACCGCACTGTAGCTGAGGTTGAGGCTTTTATTGCCCACCATTATGCCGAATAAATCTCAGCCGGGTGATTTCGCTCAGCGGAATCACCGGAAGCAGACTGCCGTAAATGCGTATCCACAGCTCTGGCGGCGGATGATCCGGGATTGGCAGTCGGACCAGCAAGAAAACGCGCTTTGGATGCTGTACGCCGCCAGCTACCTGGCTCGCTCTGCGGGAGTCCGCTGGGCATTGGACCCTTTTTCCTTGTTTACACGTGCAGATGGCGCCAGCTCGCTCGATTATCGGGCTGACCTGGCGCCGCTGGACCTGGTATTGCTTTCACATTGGCACGCGGATCATTTTGACACCCATTTACTGACTGAACTGAGCGCATCCCCACTGACCTGGGTTGTCCCGGAGTTTATGCTGGAGATGGTGACGACGCTCTTTCCCCTGGATGCAGACCGGGTCATTATTGGACGTGGGGGTCAGCCCATTCAGTTCAAAACGATGACAATCACTCCATTTAATGCTTTGCATATCAGGGGTAAATCAGGTGTCCCTGAATTGGGCTACCTTGTGGAATATCCGGGCGGACGCTGGCTATTCCCCGGTGATACGCGTAATTATGATTTTTCTCTGCTGCCTGATTTCGGGCCGCTGGATGGGGTGTTTGCACATTTATGGCTGGGAAAGGGTGCTGCTCTGGAGTCCGAACCACTCTTTTTGGAAGAATTCTGTCGCTTTTTTACTGCTTTTGATGCACAAGTTACTTTCATTGCCCACATGTATGAGTATGGACGCGATGAAAAAAATATGTGGACGATGGAGCATTTCCGAATGGTCCAGGAGCTAATGAAAAAACTAGCACCTGGGATGGGAATTAATCCTGCGTTGACGGGGGAAAAGATTATTCTCTGAAGAGGTGGCCCCTATTTAAAAACTTGAGCCTGATTTATGGTTAAGCCAATCAAGCAGGGCTTCAACAGTCGATTGGGTGAGGTTTGAGGTTCCGGGGAAAGTCTTGTTTACCACATAAAGGCCACGCAGCGTACCCCCATAATTTGATCATCGAAGATCAATTCGCCGGCCCGCCCGGCCATCCCAACACAAACATGCAGCGGCAGCAGGTGCTCTTCACGCGGGTGGCAATAATGCGCATGGGGCGCTTGTTTCCATTTCACCAGGCGGGCTTTGCGTTCTTGCTGGTCGATATCGTCTGTGATGACGTCGATCAACCAATCCTGGAAGGCATTGTTGCGCGAGGCGATGATACCCGGATCGTGATGAAAAAAGGCGGACATGTTGTGGAAGGAAAAGCCCGACCCGATCACCAACAGTCTGTCAGCTTGCAGATCTCGCAGCGCTTCACCGATGGCAATGTGGGCATCCGGAGAAAGCCCCCATTGCAACGAGAGTTGCAACGCCGGGATGTCCGCCCGGGGATACATCAGGTTGAGCGGAATAAACAGGCCGTGATCAAAGCCGCGTTGATCGTCGATGTGGGCAGGAATCCCAGCGCCTTCCAGCGTTTTGCTGATCCGGGCTGCCAATTCGGGATGACCGCTGGCCGGGTAGTCGATCTGGTAGGCGGCATCTGGAAAACCGTAATAGTCATAGAACATGGGCGGATTGGCGGCGCCCAGCAATGTTGGCAGCGCTTCTTCCCAGTGCGCGCTGATCACCAGGATTGCCTGAGGTCTCGGCAAGAGATCTGGCAGCTCGGTCATGAAGTCGATCATAGCCTGGTGCCCGGGGTCACCCAAAAGGGGCAGCGGACCGCCGCCATGGGAGAAATATACGATACGAGCTTGGTTTGTTTGCATCATGTTTTTAATCATACTCTATCGCAGGGAGACATTTGGTTTCGTGCTGACGATATTCCTGTAATCACCAACTTTTGGTGTGCATGAGTGTTTTTCATATGGATGGTCATCCATGTTTTTGTTTGATGAAGGTATTGATTAAGCGGTTTCTTTTCTGTCTTTTGAGTAAGCCAGGATCATCCCCAGTGCGATGGAGAGATAGGCAGCAACGATCACCCGCAAGTAATTGGGCAGCATAAAGACGATGGTATGGGCGGGAATCCAGAACAGCGGGATGGTTTTGCCAACAACGAAGGTGATAAACGTGTTCCAATCAATGGTCTGGACGAGATCATGAAATGATGGTTTTTTGTGGTGAAGCCTTTGTTCGATATAGGCATCGCTGATCCTGTGAGCAGCCATGAACACGATGCCAAAGGTGAGGTTCATCAATGCGCTGGTTAGAAACGCGGGCAGGAGTGTTGACAAAAAACCTCTGGAAGGCGTGCCGGGTTGCAGTATTGCCGTCACGCCAGCAGAATAGAATGAAAACATAAAGGTTATCAGCGCACCGATCACGCCCCACACGATAATCTTGAAAACGAACCCGACTGGCTTTTCCCAGGTGCGAGCAGCCAACCTCAGCGCCAATAATTCACCCATGCTCGCCAGGATGGCAAATTTGATGAACCCCATTCCATAAGGGTGATTATTTGTTAATTGGATAAAAATTTGGCGGGTGTATGGGATGACCAGGAAAGCTGTGATCAGCAGTAAAACCAGTATCCACAGCAGGTCTGTAAGCAATGTACGTTTCATTGTAGGCATTCCTCCGAAGTTATCCATGCAAAATGCTGACCCATTATCATCACTATCGAAAAAACCATATTGTACATTTGGATTTCACTCAAGATCTGTGATCCAACCCGGGTGAGACCCGGTTAATCTGAAAATTGCGCTGTTAACAGGGTTAAAGCCATTATGCATATTCACCAGGGTAGCAATAGCAGCATCCATACGATAACCGGGCGGTTTAACTTCAACCGCCCCTCTTTGAGTACTTCTGGAGGTAGATGAAGGTCGGAGCCCACATGGTCCGCTTAAAATTTCAGAATTTGTCGCGCGCTTGCAGCTGAGATTACTGGCAGATGCCGGGGTCAAAGTCGCGCTGGCAGACATCTTGCCGAAGATATAGCAGAGCGGTCTCATGAGCAAAGATCAGGTAATAACCTTCAATCGTGCCGTCTTTGGCATCCTGGTAGAACGCCTGGGAACGGGCAAAGGATTCCGGGTCGACACCAACGGCATTTGGATTGAGGTAGTCCCGGATGCGCTGCTGCAAGAGGAATAGAACGTCAAAATTGCGAGATTGGATAAAATCGTAATCCAGCAGCTCAAAGGAGGTTTCCGTTGCCCAATTGTCCTTTGGAGGCATGTACAGGCGGTAATCATAATAGGCAAAGACCGACTGACTTTCGAGGGGCTCAAGCTGTTTCATGGCAAGGTCATAAAAGATGACTTCGGCGCTGCTTTCTTTGCGGAGGGTGCGCTCGACCAGCATGCGGGTGGATTGAACGCCAAACAGGATTAATTGGATAAGGAATAGAAACAGCAAGATCACTTTTACGACCTGGCAAAACGAAATATTTCTAAGATTGAGTTTGAATTTATCAGGAAGAATCGTGTGCCAATTGGCAAAGAGCGGAATCGCTACCGGCAGCCAGTACTGGTATTTGAAATGGGAAAAGGTCACGACGGAAATCGTTAAGGGAATAAACCATGCCAGGATCAGGGCGTGCAGAAATCGGGTTTCTTTTTTGATGATGTTCCAGATGCTGATACCCAGTGTGGCGATCAGGAAAACCGCTTCCCCGTAGTACTGGTGCATGAGCGGCCAGGATGCCCTCAAACCCCGGTTGTAGATGATGCCATACCCCAATGCCAGCAACCCCGTTTGTTTGCGAAAGGTGTTGATATACAGCGTTCGATGAGATTTAAACAGCAAAAAAGGATTGGAGACGATGAAAGTTGCGAACATGATTCCAATGAATGCCGCGGACATGAGGATGGCTTTCTTCCAGGTGACATCCTTTTTTACCAGGCCCCAAATGATTGCTAAGGCGACAGCCAGGAAAAAATATGCACCGACCAGCTTTGTGGCGGTCAATATCCCGCAGAAAAAGGCAGCCAAAAGGAACCGCCAGCCAAGTTTGTGAGCGTCGGTGTACAGAAAAAACAGCACAATGACGGCGAGCAACAGGACGATCCCATCCGGGTGCCACCAGAATCCATTGCGGATAATAGCAGGAACCAGGAATAAAAATAGATATAAGATGATCGATCGACCTGTTTTAAAACGGTCATGCATGTAAACCAGCAACAACAGCGCCAGAATCATCGGCAATACACTGATGACCTGCCGTAAAGCGAACATGAGCCACTGAATATTGTTGATCTGGTTCAACCATTGGAAAGGGAAGGTCACTAACGCTGATGAAGCAAAAAATGGAAAACCGTAGAAATAATATCCATAGAAAAGGAAATAATAGAGAAAATCTTTGACTGATTCTTTTGGGGCGACCATGCTTTTTATAACCGGGATCATAACACCCTCATCCGGCTCAAACATCGAAACCATGGCGATGTTTTCAGAGGCTTTGGCGTTAGGGATAGCCAGGATGATGAAGGAGGCAATTGAGATGGCAACCAGTGAGATGCGAATCCAGTCGGGTTTCTTTTTCATGGGTGAATTTTACCATGAATGCGGTTAATGCTCTGAGGGTGTGGCTGTGGCATCCATGTTGTGATACAGGATCTGGCTCCATCAAGAGAAGCTGTCTTCGATTTTGAGAAGCCTGTATTAACAGGTCCTTTTTAAGATGAAATTAAAGGGAGATCCGAATTCGGATTCGAAATTAACAACTCCTTGCGGTTTAAAAAAGGGAGGGTGGATAGAATTGCAGCAGGTTGTATTTGGGACTGCATTTCTCGATATGGGTAACGAATCAAACCTGGATAGCGGTCATTTCATGTTAAAATAATTTCTTTACTAGGCCACAAATCTGCGGTGCGTGCAAAGCTGCGTATCATCATATTATTAAAGAGAACCACACGAAAGCGATCATGGAGAAAACAATTCGAGACTTATTCAAGCAGGACATTTTGGAGGCTGCCCTTAATCGGTATTGCATCCCGCTGACGGATGCGAAAATTCTTGATGGATTTGAAAGTTTTATCTTCAACGTACGGCGAGACGATTGCGATTTCATCCTGCGCATCGGGCACAGTTCCAGGCGAAACCCGGACCTGATCCAGGGTGAGGTGGAGTTTGTCACTCACCTGCGCGGGGCCGGGCTCTCAGTGCCTCAAGTGTTGCCTTCAGCCAATCAACTGCTGGTCGAGTCGATCGAGGCTCAGGATGGTTCGAGCTTCCTGGCCACGCTGTTTGAAAAAGCGCCCGGACATCATCCCGCTGGTGAGGACTGGACACCAGCTTTGGCTCAATCGATGGGGCAGTTCATGGGCAAGCTGCACAGGTTAAGCAAGGAATTTAGCCCCAGTTTGCCGCGTTTTAAACGGTTTTCTATTGCTGAAGATTTTGTTGAAGTGGAGCATATCGGCTTAAGTGTTCTTCATGCTCACGATGGGCCGGTGCTCCAGGCTTACCGGGACACGGTCGCAGCTATCCAGCAGTTGCCGCAGGATCATGAGAGTTATGGCCTGTGCCATGCTGATTTCCATGGGGGGAATTTCTTTATCACCGATGATGGCGTCATCACGCTATTTGACTTTGATGACTGCCAGTACGCCTGGTTTGTCTACGATATCGCTATGGCTTTGTTCTATGTGATTTCACATGACTGCACCCATGAGATTGAGCTGGAAAAGGCGAGGACTTTTTTGTCTGGTTTCTGGTCGGGATACCTTGTGGAAAACGAACTGGCGCCCTCATGGCTGGAACACATCCCACTTTTCCTGCGTTTGCGCGAAATTGACCTGTATTTTTTGATCCACAGGAGCATGGACATGACTAAGTTAGATCGCTGGTGTGCCAGCTTCATGGACAGACGGCGCGAGAAGATCATCACAGCCGCGCCTTATTGCGACCTGGATTACGCATCAATAGCCAATTGTGGTTAAGCTTGCGCGCTTATTACGAGTTTGCGTGATAAATATTGTCAATCATTTGGAAAACTGGTGAAAAACGATGACTGGATTGCGCGTGTTTATCGCTGTCGTCGCTGTGATCACTTTTCAGATACTGAGCATTTCATGTTAAAATTGACCTATTGATTGGATCACAGAACTGGGGTGTTTATGCTGGCACGTGTGTATTCATGCGCAGTAATCGGCCTGGACGGCGTTGTCGTTGAAGTCGAAGTCGACACCGGCGGCGGGCTACCAAAAATGGTAATCGTTGGCTTGCCGGATACAGCTGTACAGGAAAGCCGCGAGCGGGTGCAGTCGGCGGTGAAGAATGCCGGGTTTTACTATCCGCGCCGGCGGGTAACAGTCAACCTGGCGCCGGCATCGGTGCGTAAGGAGGGGCCGGCTTACGACTTGCCGATTGCGATAGGAGTGTTGATTGCCACCAATCAGCTCGATCCGCAGACTGTAGAAAACACGCTCATCATCGGTGAGCTTTCTTTAGATGGGGGAGTGCGCCATGTCAAGGGCGTGCTGCCGATGGCCGCCCTGGCCAGGCAGGCAGGATACCGCACCGTGGTGGTTCCCGAAGTGGACGCCCCGGAGGCAGCATTGATCCCGGGTATCACCGTGATTCCCGCGCCAACACTCAACGCCCTGTATGACCATTTGAGGGGTGGTGCGCCGCTTTCTCCTGCTGTTCCGCCAGAACATGACCCCGAAGAGATTTTGGTTGATACCGACTTCAGCGAGATCAAAGGGCAGGAGCATGTCAAACGTGCGTTGGAGGTGGCAGCCGCGGGCGGGCATAACCTGCTGATGATCGGCCCGCCCGGCTCGGGAAAGACGCTGATGGCGCGGGCGCTTCCGTCGATTTTGCCGGCAATGACGATCGATGAGGAGCTGGATGTAACCCGTATTTACAGTGTGGCGGATATGCTGCCTTCAGATGTGCCATTGATCCGCGCGCGTCCCTTCCGTGCGCCACACCACACCATCAGCCATGCCGGGCTGGTGGGTGGGGGTAACTGGCCGCACCCGGGCGAGATCAGCCTGGCGCATCGCGGCGTGCTGTTCCTGGATGAGCTGCCAGAGTTCAGCTCGAAGGTGCTGGAAGTGCTGCGCCAGCCGCTGGAGGACAAAGTGGTGACGATCAGCCGCGCCCAGGGCTCGCTGACTTTTCCGGCTAATTTTCAGTTAGCTGCGGCGATGAATCCCTGCCCGTGTGGCTACTTTGGCGACCCGACCCGGCCGTGCACCTGCTCATCGATGACGGTGACGCGCTATCAAAAACGCATCTCCGGTCCGTTGATAGACCGCATCGACATCCACATGCAGGTGCCGCGCGTGGAATATGCCAAACTGCGTGATTTGAAAGCGGGAGAATCTTCTGCAGAAGTCCGTACGCGGGTGGAGGGAGCCCGTGAGCGGCAACGCGAGCGCTTTACGGGGATGTCAATAGCCAGTAATGCCGACATGTACCCGGGGCAAATTCGTAAGTATTGCGAGCTGGATGATGCCTGCCAGGCGCTGATGAAAACCGCCATGCGCCAGTTGCAGCTCACCGCGCGAGCATATCACCGGGTGCTGAAGCTCAGCCGCACGATAGCGGATTTAGCGGGTTCAAAGGGAATCACCCAGGTGCACCTGGCGGAAGCGCTGCAGTACCGCCCGAAGCTGGAGTTGATGTAGATTTACCATAAATTGGTATTTGATAAACGCATAAATATTGTGTACAATTTATACACAAAAAAGAAACGCAACTTTGAGGTGTCAAATGGAACGGGTTCAGATTTTGCTTGATCCTGAGCAGAAACAAATATTAAAAAAAATTGCCAAACAAGAAAAGCGGAATTTTTCGGAGATTGTGAGAAACATGCTGGATGAGCAAATCAATAAACATCTCAGATCACAACTGGCTGCTGCTGCACAGGCATTACATGTTGATTATGAGACAGATAAAGAGTTGACTGCTTTTACTGCTGTGGATGGGGACGACTTCAATGCATAGGGGAGAAATTTGGTTAATCAACCTGGACCCCACCGTAGGCGCTGAAATCAAGAAATCACGGCCTGCTGTGATTATCAATGTGGATGAGGTTGGCGTGCTTCCCTTGCGGGTGATAGTTCCCATAACAACGTGGAAAGAGCGTTATTCACAGGCACCCTGGTTGGTTAAGCTCCATCCAACGGGACAAAATGGACTTGATCAGACCTCTGCAGCAGATGCGTTTCAGATCCGGCCCCTGTCTGTTGAGCGCTTTATTCACAGCCTTGGAAATGTTGACACGGAAACGCTTTCAACGATTCTTGAGGCTGTTAAAGTTGTTCTGGGTTTTTAAAATAAACGTAATTGTGTAGTCCTATGATTGACCATCGGCGACCACCGACGGTCATTTCAAGACGCAGCTGTGGACGGAGCCAGAGGATTGCGGATCTGGCGGGTTCAGAGGGAATCACCCAGGTGCATTTGGCGCAGGGGCTGCAGTACCGCCCGAAGCTGGAGTTGATGCAACTCTGCCTATTATTCCAATGGAGACCTATCGGCCAAGCCCCTCGCACAGTCAGGAGACTGTCTTCGGCTTCCCTTAATCCTCGCTCAAGCGTGGGTTAAGAATCCGCTCTAAAGCCAAACCAAACAAAGCAAAGCCCAAGCCGGTCAGCAACAATAGCGCGATCGGTTGCAATATCCAGAAACGGGAGCCGTACAAACCGCCCCGCATGGAAGCCTCGTAGATCACAGTGCCCCAGGTGGGGTGCAGCATGCGGATATTGAAAAACCCCAATGTTGCTTCCAGGAATACAAAAGCCGGAATTAATATGACCAATTGTGGCGCCAGCACCGGGATCAGCCGGGGAACCATGTACTTAAAGATGACACGGCTATTTTTGGCGCCATAGGCTTTTGCGGCTTCGATGTAAGGTGCATTTTTGATCTGCAAAAAAGCAGCCCTGAAGTTCTTGGTGGGTGTGCCAAACGCACTTAAGAACACATATACGATCAAGATCGTCCACACACTGATTCCCAGAAACGCATAAGCCATTACCGCAATAGCCAGAATAGGCAGGACCAGGTTGATATCGATCAACCGCTGGACGAGGTTATCAACCCAACCACCAAACCAGACGCCGGTTGCAGATAGCACCATTGAGATTATCGTGGTGAACAACGCACCGCCCAAGCCGATCAAAAGGGCATAAGGCATCCCCCACAGCAGAGGTACGATCAGATCCCGGCGATAAAAATCCGTCCCTGCTGCGCCGTAAACCTGCCCGAGCATGACTAACTCAGCCTGAATGTCACTGTTCTCTTCGAAAGTAAATCCATCGATGAGCAATTCATATTTGCCCTGAACAATTTGTGGCGTATCTAAATCAGGATCGGCAAAGAGCAGATAATACGGTGGATTCTGCGACGTATCTTCTGTGTTGAACCAACTACCCCACTTCGGATTGTCGTTCACCCAGCGGCGATAAGCGATTCCATTATCGAAATCATATTTAATATCTTGCGGAATATCGACATTCTTCAATGCCAATTCGCGACCGTCAGGTGTTCGCCACAGCATCGAAACAAAGGGCCGTTTTATTTCGTGATTGCTGGAGATGTACAGAAACATTTCACTGGGGAAAGTCGCATAGTTGTACTCAAAGTCGAAAGTGACCAGCACCTGGTTTGTATCTTCAGAAATCGGGACAACTTCATATATCGCATCACCTGCTTTGCTGTCAAGGATTATGGATGAAAGATAGTTATCCTGATAGAAAAGATTGGTCCAGGTGGGTTTGGCTAACTTAGGGACTGTTGGGCGTCCTACCAGGTATGATGCGGACCAATCATCACCAATCTTCTCGTACGGCAAGAACATTACCGCATAGAGCGAGCCAATTATCAACAGGCTGATAATGCTGATCCCGATAATAGCCGAGGGGTAGCGTTTAATTTCAGTCGTCGCTCTTTTGAGCCAGGACCAAAAACGAAATTTTTTAAAACTCAGGGCTGAATCCGACGACGCTTGTTTTTGTTGGCTTATACATACTCGTCTGCTTCTGATTTCCGTACGTTTTTTTGACCAGGAAGGTGGCTCCCCATTTCGCGGTTCTTTCACTCCTCGCAGTAACTTTTCCATCCTCTTAATTGGGCTGATTTTTTGTTTATTGAGATTAAGTGTTTGGCTACCTTTGGAAAGTCGAATACGTGGGTCAACAATGACGTATACCAGATCAAGAAGCAAGACAATAAACCCCATTAAGTAGCCGAACATGACCACCAGTGAGATTGAAATAACCAGGTCGCCGGGGTAAAGGCTTTCCCCCCACAGGTTTGGCAGACCTCGGGTGATATATAACCAGCCGAGCCCTGGCCAATTAAAAACAACCTCTAAAGCCATGGTCATCTGCCAGAATGTGGCAAACATAAGTGAAAAACTGGTGATGACGTACGGCCATGAGGGTTTAAGGATGTAATTTCTTTGAAGCTTGCGATCGGTCATACCAACAGCTTTGCCCAGGTCGACATAATCTTCCGACGAAAAGGCGACAAAGTATGTACGCCATGAATAAACGAGGTTGAAGAAAATACTCAGAAAAATGGCCGCAACTGGAAGGATCATGTGCTGGGCGACGATTGGAATATAACCCCATCTTGTGTCCGGTGGAATATTGCCAACCATGCGTCCGGCTGGAAGCAAGCGGAACTCTAAGGCGAAAATCGCAATCAGGATAATGCCGTACACCCAGCTGGGAATGGAAGACAGTGCTGCAAAGAAGGAAAAGAGTTTGTCATACCATTTACCATAATTGCGAGACATACTCAAAGCTAAAGGAATGCCCATCAAAAAAACAAGCAGGTAAGCAGTGGTCACCAGCAGCAGGGTGTTGGGCAGGGATTGTAAAATGATCTCGTTCAAGTTCAGGTTTCTTTGCTGGCTCCACAAGCTCTGAGTTGGACTATATTCTTCTTGCCTGAGGCGCCCCCAATTGAAGGTTAGAGCGTTAAGCGTCCATTTGAAGTGACGTTGGAGCGGTGGCAGGTTCAAACCAGCTTCAGCGATGATTTCTTCTCTAAAACCATCAATAATGGCATTGTGTTCATCGGTGGACAAGCTCAAGACGTCCTTATTCTCACGCTTAAATTCTCTCACCGCTTGCTCAACCTGTCGTTCCATCAAAGCATCCAGTTGAGCAGGAACAGTACCAGGACCGGTCACAACATCACGGTTCATAATCTGGATGGTGATGAAAGTGCCGATAAAGATGGTCAGCGCGATCAGGATGGCCTTCTTGCCCATGTGGAGGAAGCCGCGGAAAAACCCGTTTTGATTGAGCCGGGTTAGCCAAGAGGTGTCCCTTGTTAATGTTTCTGTTCGCGAAACAGCCTCCGATGTGATGATGGGTGAGAGAGGGGGGCTTTCAATGTCATTTTGACCGGTTGCGGCTTTTTGTGATCTCTCAGCCACATCTTTTTTTGCCCAGGCTATCGCTTTGATCACCCGCGGGTCTTCAGGGGCAAGTTCAGCAGCTTTGGCAAGATAAACCAATCGTTTGTTAGGCTCACATAGACCGGACAGAAACAACCAACCTTCGAGTACAGTCGGATGCTCAGCTGTCAGGTACAGGGCAACTTTTCGAGCCCTGGTGTGATCCCCTGACCTTAGATGTTTTTTTACTAATTCGATCAGCTGCAAAGTTGAGTAATTACGCAAAGATGGCCACTTTCTACCCGTGTTTTGTTCTGCTTCTATATACTTTTTGTCAAACTCGAGGGCTAAGAGCAGATTTTTTAAACCAGTAATTTTCGTCTGATAGATGCTCCGCGCGGAAGATGTTTTCTACCCTACCATATCATGATCAATTAAACAAGACAACGCGTTAGCTCATCTAAAATGTTACCAAAGTAGAATCGTTAGCTCAAATGATAATGTTACTGGAGCTAGCGATGTCGGAACAAGACAATATGACAATAGACGAAAGACGAAAGTACCTTCACAAAATGTGGAGCTGCTATCAAGGCAGCACTTTTCACTCCTCAGACCCCCGGGGGTTGATCGAATGGCTGGCGAAAACCCGACAGAAACCCCGAGGGTCTATGTTTGAGGGTTGAGCAATGTGATTTTTTATTTGCAATCCTCTTTCACTCCTCAGACCCCCGTGGTTTGATTGAATAGATGGTGAAGCTTCGACATAACCCCCGGGGGTCTATGTTTGAGGGTTGAGCAATGTGATTTTGCATTTGCATCCCATTTTCACTCCTCAGATCCCCGGGGTTTGATCGAATGGCTGATGAAAACCCGACAGAACCCCCGGGGGTCTTTGTTTGAGGGTTGACCAATGTGATGTTTCAATTGCAATCCATTTTCACTCCTCAGACCCCCGAGGTTTGAATGCAAAGCTGGTGGAAATCCGACATAACCCCCGGGAGTGTTTGTTGAAGGTTGAGCAATATGATGTTTCAATTGCAATCTACTTTCGCTCCTCAGACCACCGGGGTTAGAATACAAAGCTGGTGAAAATTTGACATAAACCCCGGGGGTCTTTGTTTGAAGGTTGAACAATATGTTGTTTCAATTGCAATCCATTTTCACTCCTCAGATCCCCGGGGTTTGAATGTATAGCTGGTGAAGCTTCGACAGAACCGCCGGGGGTCTTTGTCTGAAGGTTAATCAATATGATGTTTCAATTGCAATCCACTTTCACTCCTCAGACGCCCGGGGTTTGATCGCATGGTTGGTGGAAATCCGACATAACCCCCGGGGGTTTTTGTGTGACGGTTGAGCAATGTGATGTTTCAATTGCAATCCATTTACTCTTCTCAGACCCCCGGGGTTTGATCGCATGCCTGGTGAAAATCCAACATAAACCCCGGGGATCTTTGTTAGAAGGTTGACCAATATGATGTTTCATCGGTCAAATTCACTCTGCTGGTCTGGTCCCTCTCCGCTTCGCTTCGGTGTAATCAAGAATGACGAGAGCGGGCAGAGATGTGGAAATTGTTGACAGAAACCGTATGATCTGTCTACCTTGACAAAGTCCACATAAAGCCTTTTAATGGTTAATGAAACAAGAAATTGCGATGGCATTTGGCTTTTATTAAGGCAAATTATTAATGCAAAATCATAAACATATACCCGGGAGGTAAAACATGTCCTTTTCATTGAGTGGTAGCCTGGCAGGAATGATTTGTGGTGGTCTGGCTGGGTTTGTTTTTTTCTTTTTATCAATCCTCTTATTTGTTAACATTATACGTGACAAGCAAAAAGCTCAAGCAAGCCTGAGCTGGCCATCCGTCGAAGGGAAGATCATGGAGCAGAGGGTAAGCCGGTCCGAAGTGCACGACGAAGACGGCGTCCATATTAGCTACACACCCGAAGTTGTTTTCGAATACACAGTTGAAGGCCTATCCTTTCAAGGGCAACGGATCGCATTTGGCAGTGAACCCAGTTTTAGTTCGCACAGAAAAGCCGAGGCGTTCCTGGCTGCGTACCCAAAAGATCGTGCTATCATGGTTTATTACAATCCCGAGGACCCATCTGATGCTGTTCTCTCGCAAACTATGCGCAGTTTTATCGGCGGCATCATCGGTGGGCTTGTGTTGCTCGCCACCAGCCTGTTTTTGATGTTCCAGGTTGCAAAGGGATTGATCAACGCGTTCTTTCCTTAATCTTGTGTTGACAATAAATTTGTGGCTGTGACTTTTTTAAGGATCAGGGCGGTATTTCTTCACAAAATACACAACAGGGACCGCAATGAACACATGAAGCGGAGGTATTGCTTGCTGATTGGATTGTGTAGTAAAAGATCCAGGCAAATCGGCCCCCTTGCTTACTGATTTCTATATTATAATAGATATATACGAGAACCAGTGTCGAATAATTCTGAAAGGATTATGGATTTAATTTCTAATCCTCACCTAAATAGAGAAAAGGAGTAAATCATGCAGTACGGACGAATCTACAATTTTTCTGCAGGACCCAGTATGCTCCCTGTACCAGTTCTTGAAGAAATTCAGGAGGAACTGCTGAACTATCGGGGCTCTGGTATGTGTGTGATGGAAATGAGCCATCGCAGCAAAGTTTTCCAAACCATCGTTGATGAGGCTGAAGCAGATCTGCGAACTCTGATGGGAATCCCGGATAATTACAGGGTATTATTTATCCAGGGCGGAGCTACGCTTCAATTCAGCATGATCCCTATGAATCTCATGAAAAACGGGGTGGCGGATTATATTGTCACGGGAAGCTGGTCTGATAAAGCATACAAAGAAGCATTGAAATTTGGAGAGATAAACCTGCTCGTATCCAGCAAGGATAAAAACTACAGCTACATTCCCGATGTTTCTGACCTGCCGATCTCAGAAAATGCAGACTATGTCTATATCTGCGAGAATGAGACCATCCACGGAACGACTTACCAGGCTTTGCCAAATACGAAAGGCAAAGTGCTCGTCTCGGATCAATCCTCAATGTTCCTATCAAAACCCTGCAATGTTGCGGATTATGGTTTGATTTTCGCTGGTGTGCAGAAGAATGTTGGGCCTGCTGGATTGGCAATTGTCATTATCCGAGAAGACCTGATTAATCCTGACCTGGATTTAAAAACGCCGACGTACCTGCGATACGACATCTTCTCTGAAAACGGTTCAATGTATAACACACCCAACTGTTGGGCGATTTACGTATGTGGAAAAGTTTTCAAATATTTGCTCAATCTCGGCGGGCTTGATGCGATGCAAAAAATTAACGAAGACAAAGCCGCGATCCTTTACGAATTCCTTGACAACAGCAAAATGTTTAAGGGGACTGTAGAAAAGAAGGATCGCTCTGTGATGAACGTTCCATTTGTCACCGAAAGCAAGGAACTTGATGCAGAAGTTGTGGCAGCGACGAAAACAGCTGGCTTTGAAAACTTAAAAGGGCACCGGAGCGTGGGTGGTTTACGGGCTTCCATCTATAACGCCATGCCAAAGGAAGGCGTGGAGGCGCTGGTCGATTTCCTGAAGGATTTTGAGGAGAATTACGGCAAATAGTCATTTCAACCGCTGCGAAATCGAAAATATTGAAAATTCTATCGACAAAAAAGAAGGACACCAACCGGGTGTCCTTCTTTGGGTTATGAAATACGCCACGAGGATGCCTCGGACAGGTATGCTGAATCAGCTTTTTGGCGCCTCTTCCACCCGGTGGCGGATCGCCTGGCAAGCTTGAGCGCTTCATTTGACCAGGTTGTTGAATCTGAAAGCTTACCGGCTGCCAGTGCAAGGGCGCTACTCATTTCTGTCATGGCGGGCGGGTGTATGGGGCTGAGCACGTTTCGACTTCGGGTCCGCTGCTGGTGGTTTCCACCCAGCCTGGTTCCATGATGCCCTGGCACTGTTTTACAATTTGGAGGGGTATCGTCTTCGCAGTGTAACCGATCAACCCCCCTTTTTCCACCTGCTCCCCAAGGCCCGTGAACATTTCCTGATGGTGCATTGCTTGATGTCGTATCAACCCTGTTGAGCGCTTGTTGTATTCTTCGTATCAGGGGAAATCGAGGTGAGCAAAACCGCTGCGTGGTGTTCAGAGTATCACCGCAGGGAAAGAGCCCTGTATCATGTGTTAGCATGAATTGGCTGATAAATAATCGGCTAAAGGAAAATGTACAATTGCTGTACGACCCAAATTTGAGAGAAAAACTGTAGAAATCGTGATAAAATTGTTGGCATAATTTTCAAAATCTCAATCGATGTTGTTGATCACAAAGTGAGCACCATGAATAAAAAACACGGGTTTCTAATATTGTTAGTCGGGATGTTGTCGGTCATCCTGGCTGCCTGTTCATCAAAACCCGAATTGGAGATTGAAGCATATGCCATCCAGTCGATGGATTGGGTAGGTGAAAGCCTCATTTTTAAACCGCTTGAGGGCGCCCGGGAAGCGATCCTGGCCAGGCGTGCTGCGGAAAGAGCTCGACCAGCGATCTTTTTCACACCCCCGGTAAAAGTGGGAGGGGATCCGATCAACGCCATTGAAGTTTTCACAGGCAAACAGGCTGCGGTGGACATTACCAGCAACGATCTGCATGTGATGACGATTGATGCCGGGGTGATCAGCCCGATCAATAATTTTCGGGGTTTATGGGTTGTCGATGATCAATGGTTTTTAGAAGTGGCACACGTAGAAGAAAACCCAGAGGACCCCAACGCTGCTTTGATCATATGGGGTGAGATCTTTGCAGATGGTGAATCGCTCAACGAAAGGCACGGGTATGATGAAGCTTTCAGCTTCCAGATCCTGGACGGCAAGCCCTTTTACTTTTTTGACAGAGGTGGCGTGACGGGGTTTTCATACAACGGTCATGAAACGGAATTTGAATACACGGGCATCCCTCATTATTTTTGCTGCAGTGCCGGGTCGTTTAATCCCCTTCCGGCGGAAAAGATGGTTGCCTTTTATGCACTCAAAGGCGAGCAGTATTATTATATTGAACTGGGCGTGTTTGATCAGTAGTCTTTGACTGGAGATGAGCTTTTCAATTTAGAAAGTTTGCGGTTAGGCTTCCCCGGGCAGAGAGAAACCTGAAGTGGAAATTAAAAAGTGGCTGAAAAATCAGCCACTTTTCGTTTCTCATTTAAGGAAAACTCAAATCCATAAGTAAGATGTACCCGATTACATTGGTTTCTTCTGTTCGGTATTCAACCAGAACACATTCCCGGTTGAGGTCATCAAAAACCCGGTTGGGCAGTGAGATCAGGGTCACCACAGCGCCCTCAGGGAGACGGCCGGTGGCGGGAAACGCTTCATAGCAGGACTGGCGGGTGAAGAGGTTTCGCAGAACGGTTCCCGTGATGATGGGCGTGGGGGTTTGCGTGTAGAAGGGAGTTTCTGTTGGTGAGGGCTCTGGGGTGGCGGTCTCAGTGGGGGTGAGGGTGATGGTGCTGGTCGTTGTGATGCTGGCTGTCATGGTGGGGGATGGAGTGCGGGCAAGCTGCTGTGCGCGAATAACGCCGGAGATTCCCCGCCCGCCGAACCACAACACCAGGATGATCAGGATACTCACAATGGCGCCACCGCCATAAACAGACACATAGTACCAGCGCAGGCGCCGCTTAAGCGCTAAAACTTCCGGATCATGAGGGAAACGCTTGCGGATAGCTTTACTGATCAGATAGGCGTTACGAGGAAAGAGCCGGTTTTCTTGATGGACTGATTTTCCAGCGTGGTCAAGGCTATTTTCCAGGTTTTCCAGTTCAGCCAGGGCATCCTGGATGTCAGCTTGCAGGTGTCGGTGATTGGGGTGGTCCGGTTGGAGTACCTGCAAGACCTCCAGGCCCTGTTCGGATTCTGCATAAGCATCTTTGGCTGCTTCAAGGGTGCTGGCAGATTCTGCCAGACGAATCTGCCGGTGGATATCTTCCAGCAGAGAAGCAAGCGCGTTTGGAAGGATCACCTCCAGCCGATTGCGAAGCCGCGAGATGCGGGGAATGTCTCCGTATTTGATAGACAGGCGATCCAATTTTTGGCGAGCTTCGGCTAATTTTTCGGGTGAGATTGATCCGCTCAGGTGGACCACATCTCCAATTTCATCGAGCGTGGCAAGGTCGTTTCGAATTTCAACCGCTTTATCGATGTATTCAGGCAGCGCGACTGCACTGGCAGCGGCCTGAATTTTGGAGAGTCCCCCCTGAAGGTCCCCCTGGTCCAGCAGCAACTGGCCTTCCTGGTAGACTTCATGGGCTTGCATCTGGTTTTCCAGGTCCTGGCGGAGCTCTTCGCCTTCCCTCCAGCGGTTGATGCCGGCCTCTTTCAGGCTGGAAAAAGCCTCGTCCAGGTAACCCAGTGCGGTCTGATAGCGAAAAACCCGGGCAGCAGATTGGGCTTTACCAAAGGCTTTTCCAGCCTCAGGGGGCAGGGCGACAGAGGGGATATTCCCGGAACGCAAGAATTCTTCTGCTTCATCGCGATGTTCCTGGGCGCGCGACCAGGAAGGTTCGATCACCAGAACTTTTTCATACAAGGGAATCGCCTTCTGGTAATTGCCGCCGTAGAAGGCTTCCTCTGCTGAATCCATCAGAGCTTCAGCTTCGGGGTCATGGCTGGAGGTGAGAAATTTCCGGAGTGGATCGTAAACATCGTCTTCGCCCATCTGGGGGGAGATGCTGGGCGTATCACCTTCCAGCGGAATGCTGTCCTGTGGTTTTTGCTCGAAAACATTGGATGCAGCCTGGGTTTGTGAATCTGCCAGGCGCCGAGAACGCTCGCGGCGAACTTCTCGCAACAAGCGGTTAGCATGTTCTAATTCTGAGTAATCGATCGGCGCAGAAACCCGCTCTGTAGCCAGCGCTTCAAGATAGGCGCTGAGCGCATTTTCAACCTCCAGTAAGGCCTGGTCTGAAGGACGGTCCTGGCTGAGGACTTCTTTTGCTGTGATGATCAGATCCGTTAACATGAAGTTCCTTTCTCAAAGGATTGTTTCAAGCCTGTGATTGACGTTCTACCAGAAGGGTGTGCAGATCGTGCCCTAAAGCCTGCGCCGTAGGATATTCACCCTGGATGGCTTTGCCCAGCAGCGCCAGCTCATCCTCGGTCAACCGTTTTTGATCGTCATAGGTCCATACCGGTTCATATTGATGCGGGGAATTTTGGATTTCCTCGGGTTTGTTGGCTCCAACCTTGACTGATCCCGGCGCCTGGCGTCCGGTCAGCAGGTGATGCAGGGCACGGGCACTGAACTGGAGAATATCAAATTCAAAGACCTCGTGGTTGTTTTCATCGGCAACCAGACGACCAATGTTCCAATCCAGGGCGAAGACCTGCTGGCGAGGGTCATTCCAGTAATAGTGTAAAACCTTGTGATCCAGGTAGACGATGCCCCGTTCGTGAGCAGCCTGGATGATCTGGCAAATTTGATATGAAGCCTGGAGCGCCTGGCTGACCGGGAAGGTGCGGTGGAATTCGCCGCGTGTATAACCAGCATCACAGCGCAGGTAGAGGTTGTCCTCCCAGCGGCGTGGTAAGACGATAAAGGTCAACCATCCAGCGGATACCCGGGTATCCAGGTGTGAAAGGAAGTCGTCAGTCTCTTCCGGAGTGTAAAGATCCAATGTGCCTTGAAGCTGAAGAGCCGAGCCCCGGTTTTTAAGCGATGTGGTCAGCGGGGCGATCTCTTCCGGCCAG
Source organism: Chloroflexota bacterium (assembly GCA_029548365.1). Lineage (GTDB taxonomy): Bacteria > Chloroflexota > Anaerolineae > Anaerolineales > Anaerolineaceae > Brevifilum. The sequence continues at coordinate 83,110 of JAKPNN010000021.1, read as the reverse complement.
GTTCCGCCTTCCACTTTCAGAAAACCCAATGCTAACATGGGTGTGATGCCCGGCACATCTCGCATGAGATCTAAAATGCGGACTTCATTTCGAAATAAGGGCAGGGCATATTGAAGTTTATCCGGGCGCATGACCTTGATGGCGGGATAATCGGCATAATCACCGGCGAAGGGGTCATATTCTAAAAGGAAAACCCGGGCTGATGAACCGGCTGCTTCAGGGACTGCAAAATCGCGCAGCCCGGCAGACAGCCAGGTATCCAGCGGTTCGGTTAATTTAATCGGATGATCGGGCCCAAACGTATTGGTTTCCATAGTGCTTCATAATCCTACATAGAAAAGGTACTTTATGCAAATGTTGATTTTACCAGCCAGGCATAAAATGGGTGATCCTCTGCCAATACGGCAATTAATGCGTGGCGAGCTTCGGCGGTGGCAGCATCTGCAATTTGATCGAAGGCGACCTGATAACCGGTAAACCTTTGGCAATCAGGATCGGTGATCAGCTCAGCTTCGAGGGAAGCCAGGTGATAAAGAATGTTTTTGATGTTCTTTTTTTGTAACTCGATGCTAACCGGGCCGTCGTCTGCAAACAGAGAAAAGTTGAGCTTTGCCTGGTAGTTGTGATGGGCTGCACGCATTAAACAATTTGATATTTGGCGTATCTTATCGAGCTGGCTCAGGTAAACCAGGCGCTCAACCGGGTCTGATGAATATTCCAGAGTAACACGCCAATCAAGAAAACTTGAGCGAGCGGATTCGATATTGGCTTCAAGCGCTTCGAGCAGATTGACAAAAATGCCGGAGCTGTAAACCTGGTCCCACACTTTTTTAAGTACCTGGCAGCTTTGATAAATATTAGAAAGTGTGAGAGCATCCGAATCCGTTGGGTAAGGCTTGATTTCAGCCATGGATGTAAAGGCGTGAATCGCTTCTAAAACAGGGATAATTGTCTGCTGCCAGCGCAGTGTCACCTGGCGTGCCTGTGAGGCGAGGAGCCACCCCTGGCGTTCAAAGGGTTCCAGGCACTGGCTGCCTTCAGAGAGGTTTTGTTCAGTGAGACATTGTCGCCATTTATTTAGCGCTTGCAGGGCATTGTTGACCTCCAGTAATGCTTCGGGAATTGACCACAGGTATACTGACCGATCCTTTGCGGGGAAGGCGTTCAAAGAGAAGACTTGTTGAAATTGATCGAGCAACCGCTGACACAGGGGATAGATTGACGGGGCTTGCGCCTGGATCGCATGCAAGCAGGTATCCATCCCTTGCCAGTTTTTCAGGCTCGTTAGGAACCTGGTCAACAGTGTGTTCAGAACACTGTTTTCGACCTCTGGCGGGCTGAAATCAGCGCTGCGAATGTCGGCATATTGCAGCAACCAAGGACAATAAACGGTCACGACTTCTTTATGACTTGAGATGAGTGCTCCCTGTAAAATGGCGTTGAGCGAATCGTTCAGGGCAGAAAGCCAGGGGGTTGGACCCAATACACGTTCAACGGCAGGGCGAGTGGCGAACATTTCATCTAAAAATTCCTGCACACTGTTCGGGGTTTGCGGACCTTCGTACAGGTATTTAAGCCAATCCTTCAGGCTATCAACCTGATCGTCAAGTGGAATGACGCTCCAACGGTCCGGGTCCCAACTGAACAGGTGTTGTAAGGCTTTGGACAGGTCCTCCCAATTTGCTTCTCGCCAGGCATTGATCAGTTCCCGAAGGGCCTCTTCACCCAGTGCATAACTCTGCCTGGCTTCAGATAATAACCGACCTGGAAGATCGGGATTGTTGCGCACCATCTCCAGAAACTTATCGTCAAATGGGTTGACGCCCGCCTTATCGTCCGTGACCCGCCATCCGACCAGAATCGGCTCTAACTGGTCGAGCAGGTCCTGTTTGCGGCTTTCTTTTGCCCAGGTATGCAGCGCCCGACAGGCCTGGTATGGGGAGATAAACTGGGTTTGAAGGGCTTCCTGGCGCATTACCGGAATCAACGCATCCCACCAGATAGGCACCGGGTTCTGCCTGGCGATTGTCCCTGCTGTCCACAATGTATGCTGCCACCTGGCGTTCAGAGTGTGCTTGACCAGGTCAGGAAAGGCTGAGTGGGTGAGGATGTCGATATGGCGGCAGTATTCGCGCAGCAAATGCCAGGGAAGGTCGAGTGAGTCGCCGAAGATCTCCCACACCAGGGCTGTGACACTGACCGTGGTTTGAGAACTTTTTTCTTCCCCCAGGCTGTTTTCAACCAGTGACTGGCTGTACTGGAGGATTTCCTCACGCTCCCAGGGTGCACCCGTCATTTCGAGTATTTGAAGATATTCTCGGATCTTTCGCAAGCCTTCGAGGGCGGGTTTATTGTTAAGGATCACTCGAATGAGCGATTGGTACTCCATCACCTGCAGGGCGACCACCTGCTGTTGATAGGAAATCCGCCTGGCAAGCGTGGAAACCAGGGAAGCATCAAGGGTTTTGTTGTGAAATTCGTCCCAACCGAGGTCTTCAAACAGGTCAGGGGCGGTGCTTTGGAGAAAACTGCCCAGGGCTTCCACCATCTGTTGATAATCCTGCCAGCGGGGGTGTGTCCTGAGGTGCTGGTCGTCAAGGAAGATCGCATTACCCCAATCAATCACGCTGACTGACTCGCTTGGGTTATCCCAGTAGATGTGTTCCAGCTTAACGTCATTCCACAACACGCCAGCTTGATGAGCTCCGGAAAACATGTCAAACAGGGCGTCTAAAACCGTGATAATCACCCGCCGAGGAAAGGGCTTCCCGGCCTTGTGAGCCTTTGTGAGCATTGTGGTCAGAGCTTCGCCGGAAGCGGTTTCACTGACCATAAAATAATTGGCAGTGCCCCTGGTGTACTCGGGCGCCTGGTCTAACAAGCGGGGAGGATGGGCTTTTCCGCCTGGAAGGCCGTCCAGAAGGATAAGAGCCTGTGCCTCCTGTGCAATCTGGACGGCCTGGCGCTGGATGGTTCCGGCAGTCGCCACCCTGGCGGGTTTTTTCAACACACCGCTCAGTTCGGGATGCTCAAGGCACACCACGGCATACACTTCACCAGCGTCACCGCTGCCAATCGGGCGATCACCGATCTGCCAGGTATATAAGCTCCCCTGAACCGTACTTGCCAAATTATCTCCAAAAGGCATTCATTAACCTGCACACCATTTTACCTGTGAAGGACATAAATCAAAAGGATGATCACATGAGGCATGAGAACCATGGATTAACCCGAGTTTCAGCTTGCATTTACCCCCGGAAGTCTTTTCCCGCAGGCAGAGAATTAATACTATATTAATATCCTTCTGATGGTTATCTCAATCTTGGCGTAGCATCAAGATTTGAGTTGTTAGTGCCCATTTGATGATATGATTGGATGTGATTTTAAATTAAGGAACGTTTCGGTTATTTAAAATAATTTTGAAAAGGGTTAATGAACGCAACAAAATGACGATTGAAGCTGTAATTTTTGATTTGGATGATTTGATGATTGATAGTGAGCGATTTCACTTTGATGCCCTGAAACGGTTGATGAAAAAATATGGCAAAAGCGCTCCCGAAGACTGGTTTGCCCCGATGATCGGTCTGGACAACTACGAGTGTGCTGAATTTGTGATCAGAAATGCTCACCTGCCGCTGAGCGTTGACGCGTATCTTAATCAGACACTTGAGAACCTGATTGAATTATTGCCGCAGATGGTCAAACCTAATCCTGGCTTATTAGAATTGATTGACATGTTGACGGGCTCTGGTATTAAGTTAGGTGTGGCTTCGAACAGCTTTAAAAAGTACGTGACGCTGGCGCTGGAATCCCTGGATGTCATTGATTCTTTTGCCTGTGTCATCACTGCTGAAGATGTTGAGCAGGGCAAACCAGCGCCGGATATTTATTTACTGGCTGCTCAATGCCTGGAGGCAGACCCTGAAAACTGCCTGGCGCTGGAGGATTCGCCCGTAGGAATGATTGCTGCATTGAGCGCCGGCATGTTCTGTGCGGTGATTCCAAACCAGCACATCAAAGGTGCGAACTTCTCGGATGCGACACATATTTTCTCGTCACTGGTGGAATTAACGCAGGCTTTGCCTGATATATTATCTCATAATCAGCAATGAATTTTGCCTTGAGTGATCTTTACGGCTTGGAGCAGGCATCCGAAAACCGAATTATCCTGGGGGTGTGATAAAGACTTGATCAATTCCAATGGAGAAAGTGCGTCACCCAAAAAACTGTAATGCTTTGCGCAAGCGTGTTTCTGCATCTGCATGTTGATCTTCTTTGGACAGGGATTGCAGGGCTGTTTGGGCTTCTACAACAGAATAGCCCAGGGCGGTGAGGGCTTCCAAAATCTCGGCATCGATCTCATCCATCCTGGAGACTGCTTCGAGGGGTTCCAGCGGCTGGATCTTGCCCTGCAGGTCCAGGATGATCTTTTGGGCGGTCTTTTTCCCGATGCCCGGCACTTTGGCAAAGATTTCGGGCAGATCCGCAGTGATCGCACGGCGGATGGTATCCGGGGAAAGGGCTGAAAGGGTTGCCATGGCAATTCTAGGCCCGATGCCGCTGACGCCAATCAGGTGGACGAACAGTTCACGCTCTTCGAGGGTTTCAAAGCCGTACAGTGCAAGCTGATCTTCCCTGACGACCAGGAACGTGTGAAAAGCCCGTTTCATGCCGGGATGGCAGGCGATGCAGGTCGCTTCAGTCAGGTTGACGAGCAATCCAACGCCGCCCACATTGACAACGACCTGCCTTTCCAGGACATGGGTAATCTCTCCGCTAATGCTGGCTATCATGGTTCTATTGTATCAAGTTTTTTGGATTGGTTGTAAATTTCATACAGAACAATCCCGGTGGCGACCGACAAATTAAGCGAATCAGCCCGGCCCTGCATGGGAATGCGCACAAGCGCATCGCAAGCGGCAATCGCCTCGGCGGGCAGGCCATGCCGCTCACTGCCCATCAATAACGCCAGGGGACGCGGGTAGGAGATGCCCTGGTAATCGGTACAGGCCTTATCCGAGGTGCCGATCAGCGCAACCGGGTTCCCGGCTCGCCAGTTGAGGAGTGATTCCCAATCGGACGCCACCAATTTGAGCGAAAAGATTGAACCCATGCTGGCCTTGACTGCGGTGGGGTCGTGGGGATCTGCGCAGGCGCCCAGCAGGATGATGCCCTGGCAGCCGGTGGCATCGGCTGTGCGCATGATGGTTCCCAGGTTACCGGGGTCAGCGATCCGGTCGAGGGCAACCCACACAGCGGTGCTGCTGATCGGTAACGCATCCAGAGCATGCCAGCGCTGGCGAACAACGGCGCCAATCCCCTGGGGGCCGTCTTTATGGGCGATTCTTTCGAAGACCTCACTGCTGACGGTGATTGTTTCAACCGCCTGAACCGCAGGGTGTGCCAGGAGAGATTGACCGAATGCGCTGATCAATAATTGCGGGGCAACCACGAGGGTTTCAATCGGCGCACCGGTCTGGATTGCTTCGCCCACGGTGCGTAAGCCCTCGATGAAAAATAAACCCGTCCCCTGGCGGGCTTTTTTCTCCTCAAGCTTTCGAATTGCTTTGATTTTGGGGTTGGAAAAGCTGGTGATCATCATTCCTGTTGTGAGCGCTGAACGGCATCATTAAACGCCTGGTGGTGCAAGTGACAGATGGCGATGGCCAGGGCGTCAGCGGCGTCATCCGGCCTGGGTAAATCATCCAGGTTGAGCAGGGTCTGAACCATGTGTTGAACCTGGTTTTTAGTGGCGTTACCATAACCGCATACGGTTTGCTTCACTTCGTTCGGGTTGTATTCAAAGATGGGCACACCCGCCTGCGCAAGCGACAACAGGACGACACCGCGCGCTTGCCCGACAGCGAGGGCTGTTTTGACGTTCTTCTGGAAATAGAGCTTTTCCACCGCGCTGGTTTGAGGTTGGTGGCGTTGAATTAACGCGGTCAGTTCGGCATGCAGGGTTTTGAGTCGATCCGCGTCTGCCTGACCTGGAGGGGTGGAGATGATACCAAATTCAATGCATTGATACTGAGACTGAGCGTCAGCCTGGATGAGTCCATAGCCGGTGGTGGCTAGCCCGGGATCAATGCCAAGGATGCGCATCGTAGACTATTCGTTTTCAAGGATCTGGATTGCTTCTGCGCTGATGTCCAGGTTGGCATACACGTTTTGCACATCATCCAGGTCTTCGATAGCCTCGATCGCTTTCATCACCTTGATGGTCGCTTCAACATCCAGGGAGACCTCCTGTTTGGGGACGTAACGAACTCCAGATTCCTCGGGCGTGATGTCTGCTTTTGTGAGTTGATCAGCAATGGATTTAAAAGCGTTGGGCGCAGCATAGATCTCGATCAGCTCGTCATCATGCTGGATATCATCTGCGCCGGCTTCGACTGCCAGCTCGAAAATGGCATCAAGATCATGCTCTTCGCTGAGCAGGGCAAAATAACTCATGCGATCAAATTGCCAGCCGACCGATCCCGGGTCTCCCAGGCCGCCGCCCGCGCGATTAAGGGCATGCCGAAGTTCAGCGACCGTGCGGTTGCGGTTTTCGGTCACACACTCGATCATCAAAGCGATTCCATTGGGCGCAAAACCCTCATAGAGGATCTCTTCAAAATTAGCGCCGTCTTTATCTTCACCTGTGCCGCGCTTAATGGCGCGATCGATGCTTTCCTTGGGCATGTTGGCAGCTTTTGCTTTTTCAATCGCCAAGCCCAAGCGCACATTCATGTTGGGGTCGCCGCCGCCCTCGCGCGCGGCAATCACAATTTCGCGGGCAACCCGGGTGAATATCTTACCTTTCTTTGCATCTGCTGCGCTCTTCTTGCGTTTAATGGTCGACCAGTGTGAATGCCCAGACATAATTACGACCTCCTGACAATAATAAAAACCTTCATATAAAAAATAAACATCGACAGAATTATATCATACCAGACCTTGACGTGAAGATAAAAATTTTTCTTATGTGCGGATTGAGGTAGTCATCATTGAAAATTTGCTACGACAAAGCCATTTTTCGGGCAAGGCGTTGCAGGCGATGATCCAGGCTGTTTTGCCAGCGGTCACGCTCAATGTGTGATAACGAGCTGCATTCAAGCGCCGTCTTCGCGCCTGACGCCCAATAATGAGCAGCTTCCAGATCTCTGGCGTGGTGTTCGTAGTATTTTGCCAGCTCCTCGAAAGCATACAGCTCCTGATCTTGTGCGGCCTGCTCCCACAATGCGCCAGCGGCGTTCCAATCTCCCTTACGCTTCAGCAAAAAGGAAAGCCGTGAGCGGGTATCCCGAAGTAATTCTACGGGCAATTTTTCCGTCAATGCCTTATTGTAAAGGGCTTCTGCCTGGTGGTGATCGCCCAGGGCTTCAAAAAAGCGGCCCAAAGATACCACATCCTCAGCATACTGAACGTCTTCAGAGCCCGGTTCGTTCAGTAAAAAAGCCATATGGGAGAAAAGCCCTGCCAGGCTGAGGATGTCGACGGCATTATGGTAAAAGACACCTTCCAGGGGGCGGGCGTCCCTAGTGCGCAGGTACTCGAAATACATCTCGGGGATCAAATATCCCGGAACTTCTTCAACGCCGCGCGAAACGCCCAGAATATGATTCTCAACATTGCCCAGGGTGCGGCTTTCCAGGCGGATGCGCCATAAGCGGCGGGCGAGGGGCAGGAGATCAAAATGATCTACACCTTCAAAGGGGTTGGACAATCCCATCAGTGTGTAACGTGTGTTGAGTAAGGGGAGATCAAAAGCCTTGCCATTATAGGTGACCACAGCCTGCATACCGTCGATGAAGGTTGAGAGGCCTGTTAGCAGGGCAGGTTCTTCACCGGGATGGCGCATGAAAAATTGTGCCAGGTGGAAGCCGTCATCGGTGAAACGGGCGGCGCCGATTTGAAAGGCATAAGTGCCGGTGCCACCAGCCAGGCCGGTCGTTTCGGTGTCGAGGAAGATGATATCTTTGAAATCGGTGTGGGTGAAAAGCGCTGTATTGGCCCACTGGCATAGCGCATTAACAGGGTGCGCCGGCCAGATTCCCCGGGTGCCATGCACGTAGTCCCTGGGATAACTTTCTTCGTGGCAAAAAACCTGTCCAGCGTGCAGATCGAGGAAACGACCTTCAACGACGGATTCGATCGGGTGTTTCTGCTGGCGCGGCGTGCTGGGACGTCGATCTTTGCCCAATTCGACGCCCAGGGCTTTAAGTTGTTTGGTGAGGGCTTTCCAATCAGTCATTTCCGGTTAATGCCTTGAAGATGGCCAGGGCTTCCGTTTTCCCTCCCGAGGCTTCCTCCCCGATTGGTCCCACACAGGAGGGGCAGCCGTCGGCGCATTCACAGCGGGCGACGGTTTCGTAACCACTCTGCAGGAGGTCCGCATGTCTTTCGTATAGGTTATCGGATAATCCCAATCCGCCGGGGATATTGTCGTAGAGAATTACAGTGGGCAGACCGTCGCCCAGGGCGCTGTTAGGGTCGTAGTGCACGCCGATATCGTCGTAATCGCACATCAGCAGCAGGGGCGCCAGGTTGTGCAGCAGGTAACTGATGCCGGCCATGCCGCTGCGAATTCGGACGCTGGCTTCAGCCTGGCGATGACAGCTTGGGCAGAGTGTGACCAGGTTGTGCAGTTGATTGGCTGCCTCCCGGCTGGTAAAGCTGCGGAAGGGCTGAATGTGATGCACGTGCAGGGGTTGTGCGCGTCCCTGGTATCTGCAGACCTGGCAAGTGTGCTCATCTCGTTGCAGAACACGCTTACGGAGGGCATCCCATTCTGGTCCGTAATCATTGCCGCCTTCGCCCCATAACATCTGATCCTTGAGCGCTTTTACAGTCTGTTCGTTGAGTGAGACCCAGTAACCTGTGGTGTTGAGCAGGGTTGGCGGCAGGTCAACCTCACCGCTTCCGAGAATTTCATGGGTGAACCAACGGATTTTGCGAAAGCCGGTCACCCGGGTTGTGACGAGAAGCTCACCGAAGGATTTGGTCGCGGCGGGCACCGGAGATTGCTTAAGCAGCGATTGCTGATCGATTTCGACATTCTGGTTGGCCTGGGTGTAGTAATCCACAGCAGCCTGACGCAAATGGGCGACGCCTGCCTCTAAATCCAGTGTTTCCACCAGGTACGATGCGCCTTCATGCAGGTAAATGGCCTGCGGGTGCACCATCCAGTAGGCGCTGGAAAGGTCAACCTGCCCGATGGTCTGCGGGTTGTGACCGACCTGGAGAACCAGTGAGATGTTATCCGGGGTGGCGTTCCTGAGGGAGATGCCTGAAGCAGGATATTGATCCGCCATCCAGAAGAAGCGCTCGCCCTGCTGGTGCAGATCACCGTGCTGAGCCAGCATAGTCAGAAAAGCGTGCACATTTTCAGCTGGAATAGCGCCAAAGCCTTCACCTGCCGCAAAGGGCAGCTCAAAAGCCGCACAACGAATGTGCCCTAAAAGGATCAGGAGGTTGTTGGGTTCAATCAATGCCTGTTCGGGTGATCGTTCAAAAATGTATTCCGGGTGCCTGGCCAGGTACTGGTCCATGGCGTTGGCGGCGGTGATCATCACTGCCAGAGAGGGCGCCAGTTTTCTGCCGGCGCGTCCTGCCTGTTGCAGTGTAGCCGCGATGCTGCCCGGGTATCCAATCAGCACAGCGGCATCCATTCCGCCAATATCGATGCCCAATTCGAGGGCATTGGTAGCCACCACGGCTTTCACCTCCCCGCTGCGCAAGCCGTCCTCAATGGCGCGGCGTTCCCTGGAAAGATAACCGCTGCGATAGCCGCGCAAACGCTGTGGATCGGCGTCTGGATTACGTTGCCGCAGGTAAGTGAGCAGCAGCTCGATAACGCGCCGCGTCCGCCCAAAAATAATGGTTTGGATGTCTTCATCGATCAATTCTCCTGCCAGAGAGGTGCCTTCCATCAGAGAACTCTGGCGGATGCCCAGCTTTTGGTCGATGAAGGGCGGGTTATAGATCAGAAAATGGCGTTCGCCGTGGGGTGAGCCATCCTGGTCGATGACCGTGACCGGGTTTTCAATCAACCTTTCTGCCAGTTTTTTGGGGTTGGCAATCGTGGCTGATGTGAGGATAAATTGGGGCTGGGCGCCATAAAACAGGCAAACACGCTTTAAGCGGCGCAAAACATTGGCCACATGCGAACCAAATACGCCGCGGTAGGTGTGCATTTCATCGATGACAATGAAGCTCAGGGCTTTGAAGAAATCCTTCCAGGCGGTGTGGTGGGGGAGGATCCCCGTGTGCAGCATGTCGGGGTTGGTGAGGATGATGGATGATTCCCGGCGCAGCGTGGGGCGGGCGTGTACGGGAGTATCGCCATCGTATATGTTTGCGCTGCGCTCCGGGATTTCCAGAAGTGAGAGGGTTCTCCTCAGGTTGGATAGCTGATCCTGCGTCAGGGCTTTGGTGGGATAAACGTAGAGCGCCCTGGCTGTGGGCTGTTGAATCATCCTGTCGATGACCGGCAGGTTATAGCACAGGGTTTTTCCGCTGGCGGTGCCGGAGACCACGGCGATATTATCTCCAGCCCGAGCTTTTTCATAAGCCATGGCCTGGTGGCGATACAGGCTGTCAATACCGAGCCGTTTTAAGGCAGAGACCAGGCTCGGTGCAAGCGTGACGGGAAATGGGCAATCATCAGCAGGTTTGGCTGCCAGCAGGCGCCATTCGACCAGGTTTTCAGCGATGCCAGGCTGGCTGCGCCAGCGATTGAGGAGGCGTTTGATGCGAGAACTCATCTGATTCTTCGAATATTTGTTTTATTTATAATAATCCAAATACTTGATTATTTCTAGAGGTTTGGGTTCGAAGGCAAGTATCGATAAGGCTGTTGTCCGCAAACCGGATATACTTGTGTTATCAACCAATGGCAAGGGAGTGTTTCATGGAAAAGAGAACAATCCGATCTCGCTGGGTAACTGTGTTGATCCTGTCCCTGTTTCTGTTGTTTTCACAGGTTTTGGGATTTTTTATTGAACCCATCACAACAGTGGTCAGTGCGTTCACTTCGATGACGGATCGCTGGTTTGATATCATCACTCCCACGGATTTGATTGTTATGGCGCTCTTCTTGCCAGCCGGGGGCATTTTGCTTGATCGTAATTTCCGCAAGCCCCTGATCGTGCTGGGTGGATTTCTGTGGGGGGTGTCTGCCCTGTTGATGGGCATCTCGCCCACATTTGCGACATTTAATGTTTCAAAAGCCATTTACGGATTAAGCCGGGTTAGCTTCTGCGGAATTTACGCACTGACAGGTGATTTTTACAAACCGGTCAACCGCGGGAAGATTTTATCATTGCTTTTACTGGCACATCCATTTTCTATTGTGATCGGCACAATCTTTCAGGATGTGATTAACTTAGAATTGCATTGGCGAGAGTTTTTATTTCTCATGGGTGTGATTGCCTTGTTGATCACCCTGTCAGTGCGACTAAAAGTAGATGAGCCTAAACGCGGGGAGAAAGAGCCTGCGCTAACTGACATCCCTTTAAAGGGGACCTATCGGCTTGATTTGGAAAATATTAAACTTTTACTCACCAGACCAAGCCTGGTTTTGATTTATTTTCTGATCTTGTTTGGTACGATGCCTGCGGTCGTGTTGTGGAAAGGGGTACCTGTTTATTTACAAGATGTCCATGCCCTCTCAAGGACTGAGTTATTCAGTTTAATCATCCCTGGCATGCTGGGGATTGTGCTTGGTGGCCCCGTTGGCGGGGCTTTGGGAGACTTGCTTTTTAGGGGCAATAAGACGGGTCGCTTAGTGATCTCTTCGTTAGGATTTATTGTGCCCCCAATCAGCTTGATCTTTGCGCTCAGGTTCACCGATGTTGGAGGCACTCCATTTCTTTTTTGGTTATTAATCACGAGCTTCTTCCTGGCCCTGACTCTGCCAAACCTGTTCGCGTCGATAATGGATGTGACCTTGCCCGAGATCAGGGCGTCAGCATTTGCCATCGGCCTTCTTGCGCAAACGTTAAGCTTTTTGATCACACCTCCATTGCTCTCCTATGGACAAACTTTATTTTCGATTGCAGATATGATTCTATGGATGTGTTCAGGATCATGGGTGATTTGTCTGTGCCTGTTACTGGGCTTATTCTTTGTGCTTCACAAGGATATCGAAACACTGCGCCGCCACATGGCTTATCGAGGCCTGGTTGAAACGCGGCTATCAGGATTGGAAGAAAAAGCGCAAGATTAAGCTTTTTTCCGCGCTCTTTTTACCATCCAATCCAGGATAGGGTATTGTAAATTCCCGAATAAATTTACAAGGCGGTAAAACAGCTTCCCTTCCAACCCGGGCAGGATTATAAAATTCCCCTTTTTTAATCCTGTTAATGTTGAATCAGCAACTTGTTTTGCTGTAAGCACACCCGATTGGCTGGAAATTGCCCTGGTTTCGATGGGTTTCAGGGGTTCTTCAAACTCAAGCTGAGGCGTTTGCGTATCTGGTGGGAAGACAATTGCCACGCGAATACCATGTTGCTTCAATTCGGCGCGCATGGCCTCGCTTAATGCCCGCACCGCAAATTTTGAAGCGCTGTACCCAGAATAGCCAAAAATGGAGATAAACCCTGCCTGCGAAGAAATGTTGACAATGGTCCCGGAACCACGCCCGATCATCCCCGGGACGAGGATTTTTGAAACATACAGGGTGCCAAAATAATTGACATCCATCAAGCGGCGAAAGACGTCGATATCTAATTCATTGAAATAGCCTGGATAGGTGATCCCAGCGGAATTAATCACCAGGTCCGGACATCCGTAGACCTGCACCCATTGATTCAGTACCCGGGATAAAGAACTATAATCGGTGACATCGCTGGAAATAAGATGAACCTGTTGATCTTCTCGCACAAGGGATTCTGTGAGCGCTTGCTTTGCGTCATCCAGGGTGTCCTGGCTGCGGGCGAGCAGGCATACATCGCTGCCTTGCGCAACGAGCGCTTTTGCCAGCGCAAACCCGATTCCGCTTGAACCACCAGTGATCAGGGCCAGTTTGTATGCATTCAAGGCTAATGGGACCCACAGGAGCTGCAAGAGCCGCCGGAACAGGTGCTGCATTGCCCACCTCCGGCAATGATGCGACCAGCGCTGGAAGCATTAAACAGGGACAGACTGCGTTTGAGATGGTGTCCCTGGCATTGTGTACAGGTGAGGGAAGCATCGGCTTCTTGCATGGGACGCAGGATTTCAAATCGGGCATTGCAATCCTGACAGGTGTATTCGTAGATGGGCATTCGGGTTGGTTACCTCCTGAAAAGATGGGGGAACGGTTATCGCAGGGTATTTACAGCTTAAGTTATCAATTATCTTCCCGATGGATCATCGAATTCAGGGTCAACTGGAAAACCTGAATTGAAGGCATCGTTAAGCGAAGAAAGTTCGGCTTGGGTCTCGAGATGGGCCCGGTTGAGGACGTTTTTAATTTCCTGAGCAGAAAGGTCAAGCTCGGCGACCAGGCTTTGAAGTTCAGCATCATCAAGGATGTGCTGGGGCAAATCATGTACCTCGTTCGAGGCGCTCATCGCCTCACGCCACAGGGGTGAAGTGATCAGGTTTCTGAGCCAAACACCGATTTTCCTGGCGGTCGCAACCGCCTTTTCGGGCCCCAGCACGATCAACGCCAGGGCCAGGATGAAGAGGAGCTCTCCAATGCCGACATTGAAAATTTGCATCGTGCAATCCCAACTTTAGGAGGGGTCATCTATGCTATCGGTGTTTTCCTCTGGATCCTGGTCTTCAGAAGATTTTCCTTGCAATCCATCTTTAAAAGCACGAATGCCTTTACCAAGCTCCCCGCCCAGTTTTCCAATCCGACCCACACCAAACACCAGTAAGACGATTACCAGTACAACGATGACCTCGAGCGGACCAACGGTTTTAAACATAGGGGCCTCCTTAATGATTTTTTGGATTTTCATCCGTTTTTTTGCGGGCAAACACTGCCAGCAGTATACCAAAAAAATATAAAAATAATAATGGCAGCATCAACAGGCCCATATTGATTGGATCAGGTGTTGGGGTTGCGACTGCAGCAATAATGGCAATAATAACGATGGCGTAACGCCAGGCTTTGAGCAAACCCCTGGGTGTGACCAGCCCAATTTTTGCCAACAAAAACATTACCAGAGGTACCTCAAAGCTCAAGCCAATCCAAAAGATCAGGCTGGTAATAAATTTGATGTAATCATTCCATTTCGGGAGCACGGTTGGTCCGGGGAACTGCGTCAAAAAAGGGATCGCGGCTGGCAACATGATCAAATAGGCAAAAGCCGCTCCAGCGATGAACAAAGCGGAAGCCAAAGGAACAGAAATCAGGATCCAACGGCGTTCGCGCTGCTTTAATCCCGGGCTGATGAATAAGTACAATTGGAGCAGAAGGAAGGGGAAGGCAAGGATAAAGCCGCCCAGCAAAGTCACCTTGAAATAGGAGCTAAAATTTTCGGTGACCTGGATTGAAACCAGGCGATCAAAACCGCCGATTGGCCTGGCCAGCAGTTCGAGCAGAAAATCAGCAAAGATGATCGCGAAGACCACCCCGACGACGATTGCGAGTAAGGCGTACAGGAGGCGCTTACGCAGCTCGTCCAGGTGCATCGGGAGGTCCATGTCAAAATGTTTTTTTGCCATAAAACACCTGAGCCCAGGTCAAAAAAGATATCATTTATGACCCTGCGCTTGATTAATCAGTATAGCACGCGGGGGAATTTTTAACAAATGATCTGCTAATTTACAGGCGGTAGACCGGTTGGATTACGCGCGCATTTCTGATCAGACGATTTGATTGTATAATCACCCTATGGTTCGGAAAATTTTACATATCGACCTGGATGCATTTTTTTGTGCAGTGGAAGAGCTTCACAACCCCAGTTTAAAGGGAAAACCCTTTGCTGTGGGCGGAAAGTCCGATCAACGCGGGGTGGTTGCCTCTTGCTCGTATGCAGCCCGACAATACGGTGTCCGATCAGCCATGCCGATGGGTCGGGCACTGCGGTTGTGCCCCGGTCTGATTGTGATCTCATCCCGGCATGGGGTTTACGGTGCGGTTTCAAAACAGGTGATGGCATTAATTGATATAACGCCGCTTGTGGAACCGATCTCAATTGACGAGGCTTTTGTAGATGTATCTGATCTGCCTGATTCGATCGAAACGGTTGCCACAACACTTCAAACCCGCATCAATCAAAACCTTAATTTGCCGGTATCCATTGGCGCTGCAACCAATAAACTGGTTGCGAAAATCGCGAATGATTGGGGCAAAAAACAAAAAATTGGACCTGAGCCGCCCAACACGATCACGGTTATCCTTCCGGGAGAGGAAGCAGCCTTTCTGGCGCCTTTACCCGTGCAGGCGTTGTGGGGCATCGGCCCCAAGACTGCAGAAAAACTGGAAAGCCTTGGTATCCATACGATTGGCGCTTTGGCTCAGGCTCCGCCTGAGACTCTGAAGATGCTGTTTGGCAGGTTTGGGCCGGATTTGCGTCGACGGGCGCTGGGAATTGATGACCGGCCTGTGGTTGTTGAACAGACCGTCAAGTCGATCAGCAACGAGATCACTTTCCCGGAAGACCTGACCGATGAACAGGCGCTGCTGGCTCATTTTCGAAGTCTTTCGGAACAAGTTGGGCGCCGTTTGAGAAAGGCCGATTTAGCCGGCACAACTGTGCAGATTAAATTACGCTGGTCGGATTTTACAACCATCACCCGGCAGAAGTCTTTACCATCGCCGAGCAACCTGGACCATGAAATTTACAAAACGGCTGCGATGCTTTTCAAGAGCAATCAACACAGGGGTAGACCGGTTCGATTAATTGGGGTTGGGGTGAGCAACCTGCATCCCCCTGTGCGTCAATTGAGCCTGTGGGATGACGACCAGAAAAAAGAACACCAATTACTGTCGGCGGTTGATCAACTGCGTGAACGCTTTGGCACAGATATTATCAAACGTGTCCCGCAGACCAACAAGGACGTTCGTGACGGTTTGGACGAGAAAGACTAATTAAACGGGTTTCACTCCCAGGTTTATTCAGGTATGATAAAAAGCTAAAAATATCAGGATCAAAATGTATGAAACGTAATAATCAGTACCTGTTGGTGATTGGCTTGTTGGTTTATATCCTGGGGATGGTCGCCAGTTTAACATTTAACGTGCTCGTTTTATGGGCAAACCTGGAAGGGCAATCCTTTTGGGGATATCCTGAAGCCCTGAGCTTTGATTCAAGCCTGACTGCAGAAGCGCGACTGGCAAGATTGACCTGCCCGATGATCATTACGCCGGGCGAGGTTGGTCATTTAGAGCTGAAAGTCCGTAACCCGAATAATTACCCGATTGAAGCCTGGATCAGCGCACACATCAGCAAACCGGGCGAAACTGAAGGAATGATCCGGGAGTTGGCCAGCGTACCCCTGGAAGCTGGAGAAAGTTCGAAATTGAGCTGGCAGGTGAGCTCTGAAAATGTGATTAACCGCCCGATAATCCAGGCACGGGTTTTCCTTCGCCTGACGAAAGCCCATCCGCCGGCACGCACCAAACATTGCGGGATCTTCGTGGTGGATTTATGGGGCATGTCTGCGAATACGATCACATTGCTTGCTCTGGTTGGAGGACATGTACTCCAGGTGGGCGGCATCTTGATGTGGGTGAATGGGTTGCAATTCTCGCGGAACAGAAATCACACGGTGCGCAATTTGTTAATTGCCTTGAGCATCCTCTCGTTGTTAATGACCGTAAGCAGCCTGTACCATAGCTGGGTGCTGTCGATGGTTGAGTTTTTGTTGATACTGGTGATTCTGTTCACGACAGTCGGCTACAGTATTGGGATGCCAGGAAAGCCTTCTTCGTAAATCTGACCGGAGAAAAAGAAAATTTCAGTCCAGGTCAACCTGCAGCCTGCTTATTCTGTGGTCAAGTCGATCAGAAACACTAGGCTGAGGGGGAAATCATTTCCTGATAAACCTGGTGGATCTGTTGAGTGATCGCCTCCCAGCGAAACCCCTGGGCATATTTGGCTGCCTGGGCGCTCAGGCGAGCGCGCAATTCTGCATCGACAAATACCAGGCGAAGTTTTTCTGCCAGTGCGTTTGGATCTTGCATGGGGATGGTGTAGCCTGTTTGGCCATCTTGAATCAGATGGGCGAGACCGCCAACCCGTGAGGCAATCACGGGCGTCCCGCAAGCCATTGCCTCGAGTGCGACGATACCAAAGCTCTCATAGTGAGAGGGCATCACAACGACTTCAGCGGCAGCATAATAGTAGGGCAGGGTCGCCTGCCCGCGCTTTCCCAAAAAGAGGATCATTTCGTTCAGGCCTAAGTCTTGGCACAGGGATTGGATGCGTGCCATTTCAGCGGACATTTCGGCGGGGTCTTCTTCGGGATCGCCGCCAATGATGACCAGGTAATGGGGACATCGAAAGGACTTACAGGTTTTTTTTACGATGGACATCGCCCTGACCAGGGTGTCGAGTCCTTTCAGGGGTTCGATCCTGCCCACAAACAACGCCATGCGATCCTGGGTCGGGATACCGATGGCCTCTTTGGCTTCATCCTGGGGAATGGGATAGAAGTGGTGTGTATCAACGCCAGGTGGGATGATGGTGATTTTTTCAGGCTTTACACCATACAGGGACCTCAGTTGATCAAATTCAGCTTCAGTGGCAGCAATGATCCGGTCTGCGGCGGACATCACCTCCGTTTCACCGACGATTCGATAATCTCCTTCGAACTCTTCGGCGGAACGGGCAATTTGCTGTTTCATCAGCCCCAGGGTGTGGAACATCTGCAGCATAGGGACATCCCATCGGGCTTTCAGAATGGCGCCAGCCCTGCCCGACATCCAGTAATGGGCGTGGATCAGGTCATAGTGGATACCCTTTTTTCTGGCAAATTCGAAGATCCCTTCAGCAAACTCATCGGTGTAACCCCAAATCTGTTCGTTCGGCAGATTGTATTCTGGCCCAGCAGGGATGTGGACGACGCGGTTGAAATATCCCAAATCGTGAGATACCGAGGGGACGTGTTCATCCTGTGAGCGGGTGAAGACGTCGGCATGGACTCCCTCTTGACCCAAAAAGCGGGTCAACTCCCGGACATAGATGTTCATCCCGCCGGTATTTTTCCCGCCCAGAATGGCCAGTGGACAGGTATGGTATGAAAGCATGGCGATGTTGATCAATTCAGGCTCCTGGGTGAAATATTGTCAAAGTTCATGGGTTGCTGGTATAATGTTTGGCACGCCAACGTAGCTCAGTGGCAGAGCAGACGCTTCGTAAGCGCCCGGTCGAGGGTTCAACTCCCTCCGTTGGCTTTTTGTTCAAACCTGACAGCTCATTGAGCTGTTTTTAATTTAACGGTACATCCTGTTGATGCTTAAGTCGATTAATGAGTGATTCTTTTCCTTTCGTCCCAAGGATTGGTGACGGTATCATTCCGCGTTGACGAACATTTTCGTATAGATTATCGAGCCTGGATTTTGGCCCTGCAAGCCGAAGTTCTTGTTTATTCAGTCTCCAGGTTTGGGCTTCTCCGTAGGGGTCAAGTTGAAGGCTTGTAAATGGTTCAGCAACGCCAGGATGCCAGCCAGTAAAACCAGGGCAATTAATATGACCCAACCATAAGCCAGTCCAGCCAGGGTAGGCCAGAGGATGATCCCATTGACGAGGACTTCCAGTCCTATGGCGGCTGCTAACCAGAGCAAATTTTTACGTGTAAAGGTTTGAAGCACCAGGACTGTAATGGCGATGTACAAAACCAACGCCAGGATGCGTTCAACCGATCCGGCAGCAGGCACCCAGGGTGAGACCTGCCAGAGGGTTTCGAGCTGCGCGATGATTTCAGGATCGAGGGCACTGGTTTGGGGGTTGCTGTACCTCAACATGGTGATAAACGTCATCAACAAGGGCAGCCCAACCCGGGAAATACTCTCAGCGCCGCCAAAGCCCAGGCCAATTCCAAAGGCTGCTTCGAGGTTGGTGAGGGGGAGTTTGAAAAATTTCATCCCGACCCAGCGCAGGATCACTCCCAGCAGCGCGGCGAGGATCACGCTGACCGCGAGCTGGATCAACTCATTGGTCTCATTCAGAACTTGCGTGCCTTCAGGTTGCACCAGGGTGATGAAAGCGCTGTACAGCAGGGTGAGGAGAGCCTGGACGATGAAATATCCTAAAGCCCCCAAGGCGATTGCCTGCCAGGCAACCTTCAGGCGTTTGTTAAGCCATAAGCCTGCCACAACGGGGAGACCGATGGTCACCAGCAGGGCGAAGACAATGCTAATACTGAGCAATACCATAGCGTCCGATCCTTATGCTTCAGATAAAATCATGCGTGCATCCAGCACGATGGCACCCTGTCCTTCGGGCAGCACAAGCAGCGGGTTGATCTCAACCTCGTCAATTCCAGGGTGATCCAGCGCCAGTTGACTCAACCGACCAATGGCGTCCACGACGGCGTGCAGGTCATATGTCGGCCCGCCGCGAAAGCCCTGTAACAATTGGCCGGTCTTGGTAGCAGAAATTATCTCGTAAGCTTGCTCAACAGTCATCGGAGCGACCCCAAAACCGATGTCTTTGAACAACTCCACATAAACGCCCCCCAGCCCAAACATCATCAGGGGTCCAAAAGTCGGATCGCGCTTCATACCAATGATGACCTCCATTCCTTTCGGCGCCATTTTCTGTACCAAATAACCGGTGATTTCAGCTTCTGGAGCGGCAGCATTGATCCTTTCAACCATTTGCTGCATGGCTGACTCTAAACTTTCAGCGGAAGCAAGGTTGAGGGCGATTCCGCCCAGGTCGGATTTGTGCAGGATGTGAGGGGAGACGATTTTCAGCACTACCGGGTAGCCCACTTTTTCAGCGATAGCCAGGGCTTGATCGCGATCTGCTGCCAGGTCGCCAGGTACTAGGTTCAACCCATAGTCCGCCATGATGGGGCGGGTATCTGCCTCACCCAGCACCAGGCGTTCCGTGTGGTGTAAATAATCGCTTACCCGTGCTTTTTCCAGGTCAGAGAATTCAAAGGGCGTTGTGTTCGATTTTTCCAGCCAATGGCGATAGGATTGCATGGCTCCTAAAACCCTTCCCGGCACCTCGGGATAAACGCTCATCGGAACCCCGTTAGAATGAAACACTTCACGAGCTTCCCCCACACTTTTATCTCCGACCATACAGGCTAAAATTGTTTTTTTGATTGTTTTTGATTGATTGACAACGGCGCGGGCAACTTCCGCTGGATCGACCAGGGATTGCGGAACCAGCATTGGCAGGAAGATGTCGATATCGGGATGATCTGCGAGCACATTAAAGCAATGGTCAAAATCGTGGCCTTCAGCCCCACCGAGCATGTCAACCGGGTTGGACACCTGGGCGCTGGGGTTGAGTTTTTCTGCCAGTTGGCGCTGTTTTTCAGTGCTGATTTCTGCCAGCTTGAAACCATGGGATGCCAGCAGATCTGATGCCAGCGCGGCTGGGCCGCCCGAGTTGGTCATGATGACGACTCGATTGTGCTCGGGCAAAGGCTGGCAGCTCAATGCCCAGGCAACATCAAACAAAGAGCTGAGATCCTCAACCTCGATCACCCCTGCTTGTTTGAAGGCAGCCTGGTAGGCTGCGTAGCTCCCTGCCAGCGAGCCGGTATGCGAGGAGACCGCTCTGGCTCCGGCATCCGTACGCCCGGCTTTCAGCAGGACGATGGGTTTTTCCTTTGAGACCTGGCTCACCACCTCAATGAAGCGCTGACCGTGTTCGATGGCTTCTACATAAGCGGCGATCACCTTCACCTGCGGGTGATCTCCAAAAAAGGCGATGACATCGGTTTCATTCACATCCAGCTCATTACCCAGGCTGGCAAAATGGGAAAAACCGATACCCTTTTCTCCAATTAGGTCGATCACGCCGCCGCAAACTGCACCGGATTGAGAAACAAAGCCAATCGAGCCCCGGGCTGGCATGCCCTCGATGAAGGTGGAATTAAGACCGGTGTATAAATCCATCGTGCCGACACAGTTCGGTCCAATCAGGCGCATCTGGTAACCCTGAGCAATCTGGAGGCATTCCTTTTCCAGTTCAACACCGGCGCCGCCCACTTCCTTAAAACCACCCGAAATGATGATGACCGCTTTGACACCCCGTTCGCCGCAGGCGTGTAAAACTGCGGGGGTCATCGGCGCTGGCAACACAGCCACAGCCAGATCCACAGGGTCGGGGACGGCGCTGATATCCGGGTAGGCTGGTAGCCCCAGGATCTGATCGGCCCTGGGGTTGACGGGATAAATTCCGCCCTGGTAACCATACAGCGTCATGTTTTTGAGGATACCGTGGCTGAGCTTGCGCGGGTCCTGCGAGGCGCCGATGATGGCTACACCAGAAGGTGAGAAAAATGGAGCCAGACTCCTGGTCATAGGTGGGTTCCTTTCCTGAAATTGCTGAGTTGTGATGCACCGATATTATACTCGCGAAGGGAGCGGCGACCTGAAGGTTTTTATCATATAATAAGAGCATGCTGCTTACTGACGAACAAGGCTTGCTGTTAACCCAGCCGATCGATACGAAAATTTTTGTCCAGGGCAAAGCCGGTTCAGGGAAAACGACTGCCGGGGTGCACTGGCTTCAAAAACTGCTGAAGGCTGGTGTGCCTCCTCATCAAATCCTGGTGTTCACCCCGCAACGGACCCTGGCACAGCCCTACCTGGATTGCATGCACGATGAGGGGGCGTTTGCCCACAGTTTGATCACCACGATGACCCTGGGCGGTTTAGCCAGGCGGATGGTGGACTTATTCTGGCCGCTAATTAGCGAGGAGGCTGGCTTTGCCCACCCCAATCAGCCGCCGCATTTCCTGACGCTCGAATCGGGCCAATATTATATGGCGCATGTCGTTAGGCCGCTGATCGAAAACGAAGGATATTTTGAGAGTCTGGCTATTCACCGCAACCGAATTTATGCCCAAATATTGGATAATTTGAATAAAGCGGCGATTGTGGGTTTCCCCTACGAAGAGATCGGCCCCCGTTTGAAATCCGCCTGGATTGGGGGAATTGAACAGTTCAACATCTACGATGATGTACAGCGCTGTGCGGACCATTTTCGTCAATTTTGCCTGGCACATAACCTGCTGGATTTTTCATTGCAGGTGGAGGTATTTCTTCAGCGCCTGTGGCCGCTTCGGTTGTGTCGTGAGCACCTGGTGCAATCTTACCGCCACCTGATTGCTGACAATATCGAGGAAGATACGCCTGTAACCCATGACGTGCTCAGGGATTGGCTGTCTGAATTCGAATCGGCGCTGTTAATTGCCGATGAGGAGGCGGGCTTTCGTTCTTTCCTTGGTGCGGATGTGATCAGCGCATTTTCATTGGGCTCAGCCTGCGAGACGCGTTTGTGGTTTAAACAGAATTTGGTTAACGAGACTGCTATCGCCCAGTTGAAAACAGGCATCCAATCGGTGATCAGCCAGCTCCAATCCCGGAGCGAGGAGGAGATTGAAAGCCCCACGCCAGCTTTGCGGGAGGCACTGGGCTTGCCGGGTGAGCATATTAAATTGTTTCCATCAATGGTCAAATGGGTCACGCAAAACGTGGCTGAGCTGATTGAAAGCGGGGTTCCGCCCGCTGAGATCGTCCTTTTGGCGCCTTATATGCCGGATGTACTGCGGTTTGCCTTGGGCGATGGTCTGGATGCGCTGGGTATTCCACACCAATCCCATCGACCTTCACGGGCATTGCGTGATGAACCTGCCACACAGACTTTACTCAGCCTGGCATCGATTGCTTACCCGGGCTGGTCGATGCCAGCACAACCGGTCAACCTTGCATTGGCATTGATGCAGGCGATCGAAGGTTTGGACCTGGTCAGAGCCCAATTATTGGTCAACCTGGTCTTTGAACCAGGCAATGACGGAATCTTGCTTAAGCCATTTGAAGCAATCCCGAATGCGTTTAAGGATCGTATCACTTACCGGGTGGGAGAACGCTATGACAGGCTTCGGCAATGGCTGTTGGAAGCTGCAGGGGCAGAGGGCAGTCAGAACCTTGATTTTTTCCTCAGCCGGCTGTTCGGTGAGGTGTTGAGCCAGCCCGGGTTTGGGTTTCACGATGATCTGGAAAGAGCCAATACCGTTTCAACCCTGATCGAATCGGTGCAAAAATTTCGATGGACGGTTGGACAGCAGTTACCCGGTGAGGATTTTAACCTGGGCAAAGAATACCTGCGAATGGTGCAGGATGGTGTGATAGCTGCCCAATACCTGAGAACCTGGGAGGAGCGTTCGCCGGATGCCGTGTTTATGGCGCCAGCCTACACCTTCCTGATCAGCAACCAGCCGGTAGACGTTCAATTCTGGTTGGATATTGGCAGCCCAAGCTGGTATCAGCGTCTGGATCAACCCCTGACCCATCCCTATGTGCTCAGTCGGCACTGGACAACCGGTGACGTTTGGGATGCTGATAATGAGCTGGCTGCTGCCCACGAAACCCTGCGAAGGCTCAGCATTGGATTGCTCAACCGGTGTCGAAAGAAGGTGTATATCGGGATGAGCGCCCTGGATGTACGCGGCTATGAGAATCGGGGTTTGTTGATCCGAATTATCAATGAGGCGTGGCGGCGTTCACTGAAGGAGGGTGCATGAACGAGCCAGCTATCCGATTACGACTCGGACAGGAAGCGGTTTTGCGTTACCAGGGCGGTCGCATGGGGATCAGCGCTGTGCCTGGCAGCGGAAAAACATGGACACTGGCATATTTAGCTGCCAACCTGATCAAACGCGGCATGATTGAGACTGATCAGGAAATTCTGGTGGTGACGCTGGTGAATGCGGCTGTGGACAACTTCTCGTCGCGCATCAGTGCGCAGCTCCAGGTGGAGGGTTTGCTGCCAGGCTATGGGTATCGGGTGCGTACGCTGCACGGGCTGGCGAATGACATCGTCCGCGAACGCCCAGACCTGGCGGGATTGAGCAATAATTTTCAGATCATTGATGATTATGAGTGTGAGAGGATCAAGAGTAGAATCGCCAAAGATTGGATTGCATCTCAACCTGACTTCCTGGACCCTTACCTGGAATATGATCAAAATAATAAAAGCCAGGCAAATGCCATTCAGCAAAGCCTGCCCAGGATGATGGAAAACATTGCCAACGCCTTTATCCGCCTGGCAAAGGATCGGGAGTTATTGCCTGCTGATATCGAGATTAAACTGACCCGGATGCAAATCCCCCTGCCCCTGGTCAGGATGGGGCTGGACATGTATGCCGAGTACCAGAATGCCCTGATCTACCGGGGAGGCGTTGACTTTGACGACCTGATCCGGTTGGCGTTACGTTGCCTGAAATCAGATCCATCCCTGGTGAAGCAACTGCGCCAACGCTGGCCATTTATTCTTGAGGATGAAGCCCAGGATTCAAGCCGTCTGCAGCAGGAGATCCTTTCGCTGTTGGCAGGTGAGGGAGGCAACTGGGTGCGGGTTGGCGATCCAAACCAGGCAATTTACGAGAGTTTTACAACAGCCAGCCCTCAATTCTTGCTTGATTACCTGAATCATCCCACTGTTGAACAGCGGACATTGCCGGAGAGCGGGCGGTCTTCACAGGATATCATCGATCTTGCCAATCATCTGATCACATGGACGCAGACGGAACATCCTCTGCCGGCAGCTCGCAGTGCTTTGTCGCCGCCATTGATACTGGCAACGCCCGCCGATGACCCCCAGCCCAACCCCGAACCCTGCCCACACTGCATCCGCTTGCTCACCAAACGCATGAGTTCCGATGAAGAAATGCGGCATGTGGTCAATACCGCCCGGTCTTTTCTTGAAAAGCAGCCCGATCAGACGGTGGCAATCCTCTGCCTGCGTAATGACCGGGCTTATAAATATGTTGAACTGCTCAAGCAACTAAAGATACCCTGTGTGGATAGTTTGCTGCATTCATCGAGCTCGACCCGGCTCTCAACCGATGCCATGGTCAAAATTCTACGCTGCCTGGCCGATCCAACATCCAGCCGAAAATTAGCCGAAGCGTACAAGGTTTGGCGGCGAAGAGCGCAAGAAGATGACGATGCCTGGAAATTTCACCTGGGGATCGCGAAACAGATTGAAAGGTGTAAAAACCTGGAAGAATACCTGTGGCCTTTTGCTGACCGGGATTGGCTGGCTGATATCGCAGAAAATGAGGGCGAGCCTGATGCCCTGAATGAGCTGAGGACCTTTCAGTCCGTTGTCCGGCGCTGGCACTCAGCGATGATTTTACCGATCGATCAACTCCTGTTGACGCTTGCCCAGGACCTGTTCCTGGATCCGGTTGAACTGGCTCTGGCCTATAAACTTTCCACGCTTTTGCGCCAGATGAGCGACGACCATCTGGATTGGCGTCTGCCGCAATTTATCGACGAATTAACCACAATTACAAAAAATGAACGCCGATATCTGGGATTTTCTGCTGACGATGATGCCTTTGACCCGGACCGCTATCCCGGTCAGGTTGTAGTGGCAACCATGCACAAAGCCAAGGGTTTAGAGTGGGATTGTGTGTTCCTAACCGCAGTCAATAATTATAATTTCCCTTCCGGCGCTCCTTACGACCAGTACCTGCCTGAAAAGTGGTTTGTGAAAGGAAAGCATAACCTGGAGGCAGAAGCAATTGCCCAATTACGGGCGCTGATCGACGGGCATACCTATGATTGGTATCGACCGGGCCAGGCGTCGCTGGATTCCCGGCTGGAGTTTATCCGTGAACGACTGCGCCTGTTGTTCGTTGGCATCACACGGGCGCGTCGCTTTCTATTGGTCAGTTGGAATTTTGGCAGACCTGCCAATAAAAACGTGCCAGCTGAGGCGTTGATTGCATTAATAAATGACCTGGAGGCCAGAAATGATCCTCCCCAATGATTTTGTTTTCACCCAGGCTAATCTCCAGAACTATGTGGATTGTCCTTACCGTTTTTACCTGCGTTATGTATTGCGGACCAGGTGGCCCGCGCTGGTGGTCGACCAGGCGCTTGACTTCGAGCAACGCGGCCAGGCAGGGGGGCGCTTTCACCGACTGGTGCAGCAGTATTTAATGGGCGTGCCAGCCGAGCGGATTGAAGCGCTGGCAGAGGAAGACCCATGGCCAGAACTGCGCACATGGTGGGCAGGTTTTATGGCGCATGTACCGCCCTGGCTGGTGGGTCAACGCTGGGTAGAGATGTCCCTGACGGCTACACTTGCCGGCCAACGCCTGCTGGCTAAGTACGACCTGCTGCTTGTGGATGAGCAGGGCAATCTGACACTTTTTGATTGGAAAACATCTGAAAAGCCCCTGAGCAAAGTGCGGCTTTTGGAACGAATCCAAACCCGGCTTTATCGCCTGGTGTTGTTGCAAGCCAGCCCAATGCTGCTTAATCACCAGCAGGCAGCGCCCGAGCAGATCAGCATGCATTATTGGTATGCGACGCATCCCCAAACGCCAATTTCGCTGATTTACAGCCAGGTGGATTATGATCGTGATCGTGAATACCTGGCGCATCTGGTTGAGACCGTCACAAACGCTGAAGTTGAGGATTTCTTGCGCACCGCTGACCTCGGCAGGTGCCGGTTTTGTGTTTACCGCTCGCATTGTGAGCGCGGCGTTGAAGCGGGCAGTCTGGAAGAATTTGACCGGTTGGAGCTGGAGCTGGATGACCCTGATCAATTGATCGACTTTGATGACCTGCCCGAGATTGAATTCTGATGTCGCCCAAACAGCCCTGGGTACACGCAGAAACCCATCCCATGCCGATTGAATTTCAGAAAGCCATTGGCGGTCATCCGCTGGTGGCACATACACTTTATGAACGGGGCTACCGGAAAGTCGACGAAGTCCTGGCGTTTTTAGACCCTGATCTTTACCGTCCATCCAGCGCTTTTGATTTGCCCGACATGGAGCGGGCCTGCGATTTACTGACCAGGGCGATCCGTGAGCAGGCGTGCATCCTGGTGTGGGGCGATTTTGACGTCGATGGGCAGACCGCGACCACGCTGCTGGTGGAGGGGTTGCGCGGCCTGGGGGCAAATGTCCGCTACCATATCCCAGTGCGGTCAAAAGAATCCCACGGCATCCGAAAGGAGGTTCTCAAAGCCCAGTTGGTACAGGGGTTTGACCTGCTGCTGACCTGCGACACGGGGATTACCGAATTCGAAAGCTTGCAATGGGTGCGTAACCTGGATATCCCAATTATCGTTACCGATCATCACCTGTTGGCCGAGAGAATGCCGCCCGCCGACGCAGTGATCAACCCCCAGCGGCTGGAGGAGGGCCATCCTCTGCGCACACTACCGGGCGTGGGTGTCGCTTATCAACTGATCGAAGGGCTGTATACCTCCCTGGACCGGGAATTGGATTCCGGTCGGTTGCAGGAACTGGTTGCCCTGGGCATCGTTTCTGATGTGGCAGAGCAGCGGGGTGATACCCGCTACCTGCTGCAGAGGGGATTGAAAAGCTTGCGTAAGACCAACAGGGTCGGGTTGATCCGGTTGTATGAAAACGCTGAACTGAACCCCGGGTTGATTAACGAGGGACATATTGGCTTTCAGATTGCGCCGCGGTTGAATGCCGTTGGGCGCCTGGGAGATGCCAACCCGATGGTGGAGTTTTTAACCACTCAGGACAAATCTGAGGCACGACGCCTGGCGACCCTGATTGAGGGGATGAATATCAAACGGCGTTCAGAGACGCGCCAGGTCGAACAGGGAGCCGAGGCGCAACTCCAAGCCTCCAGCGACGATCGGCACGCGCCAGCGATTGTGCTGCATCACCCTGGCTGGCCCGGAGGGGTGGTCGGGATTGTGGCCAGTCGCCTGGTGGAACGTTACCACAAGCCGGTGATCCTGTTGACCGGCGAGGATCCGATTTCCGGTTCAGCCCGCTCAGTGCCCGGATTACACATCACAGAGGCGATTGGCGCCCAGGCTGATCTGCTGAATAACTTTGGCGGGCACCCGATGGCTGCCGGGCTGTCCCTGCCTGCTGTGCATTATCCTGCTTTTAAACGGCGGTTTTTAGCAACGGTTGAAGCCCAATTGCCCTCCGGTGCGGTTGGTGAGTCGATTGAAATCGCCGGATCCCTCCGCCTTGACGAGTTGGACCTGGCGCTGGTGCGAGAAATCTCGCGCCTGGGTCCCTTTGGCCAGGGAAACCCGGCTTTGAACTTCCGGGTGAACGACCTGCGAGTGGTAGCAGAATCCACTGTGGGGATTGAACGCGAACACCGCCAGGTGACGGTCGCCGACAAAGAGAGCAACGAACTGCGCCTGATCTGGTGGAATGGCGCTGATGAGCGGCTGCCCGAGGCGCAATTTGACCTTGTGTGCCGATTAACAGAGAGTGATTACAAGGGTACACCCCAACTCAGCGCAGAATGGATTGATTTCCAGCTTTCTGAAGCAGGAAAGGTAGAAATTGCCGCTCGCCAGGTGGAGCTTATCGATTATCGAGCAAGCCCTCACCCACAGGCTCAATTAGCCCAACTTGTGCTCGAATCCCCGCGGGCTTTAATTTGGGGAGAAGGTGATTTGCCCAACGCGATGCCCTTCAAGGGCAGGCACGAGCTTGAAAAAATTCCGCACCTGGTGATCTGGACGACGCCGCCTTCACAAACTGTTTTACAGCATGTGCTGGAGCTTGTGCAGCCGAAACAGGTGACCGTTTTTGCTGTGGAACCTGGCATCGGTGAACTACATGCTTTTATGTCCCGTTTGGGCAGCGCGGCGAAATACGCGTTCAACAATTTGGGTGGGAGAGTCCGTATCGAGAGGTTGGGAGCCATCTGCGCTGCTAATGAAAGCGCGGTGCGCGCCGGGTTGCTGTTGTGGGAAGCCAGGGGGATGCTGTCTGTGAATTTTAAGGGAGAAGAGGCTCACATTCGTGCTGACAGACCTGAAGCCGATTTTGGAGCAAGTGCGTTATTGGAAACCGTGTTGAAAGAATTACTAGAAGAGAGCCGAGCTTATCGGAGATACTTCCGCCAGGTGGAATTGCGGTCGATTATCAACCGGTGAAAGGGTTAAAAAAACAGGCTGACCAATGAATCACGGGTCAGCCCATGGAGATGGCTGGTTTTTTTAGGCTTTACTTCATCCTGAAAACCCGCACAGCGCCAGCGCACCGGGACCGGTGTTGATGCCCAGAACCGGGCCGGTGATATTGATAATCAGCTTAACAGGATTAAATTCTTTTTGGATGCTTTCTGCCAGGCGCTGTGCTTCCTCCGGCACGTCCCCGTGTAAGACAGCGATGTGAAGTTTACCATCCCGGTCGAGGGAGTCAAAGAATTTCCTGTGCAGCATGTTCAGCATGGATTGATGGGTGCGCGCCAACCCGGCGGGTTCAACCCGACCGGTCTTGTGATTGATCCTGACCACGGGCTTCACTTTTAACAGGGCTCCCACCCATTTCGCCGCGTCACCAATCCGACCGCCGTGCTCCAAATATTCTAATGATTGCATAGCCACAACTTGGACAAGCTTCTGGCGCAATTTGGCGACCCTGGCGATGATATCATCCATGTCTGCATTGGCACCCCGGGCACGGGCAGCTTCCAGCACCTGCCAGCCCAGAGACATGGTCGGCCCTTTCGAGTCGATCACTGAGACCGGGATGGGCGCTTTTTCTGCGGCAGCTTTAGCTGTCTGGTAAGTCCCGCTCATGGCGGAAGATACGGTCAGGATCAGTGCTTCAGTTGCGCCGTTTTCAATGGCTGTATCGATGGCGGACAGGAAATCATCCTGGGTGGACTGGGAAGAAGTCGGCCTTTGCGGGTCGGTTTGAAAACGCTGGTAGAAAGCTTGAGGTGAAAGCTCAAACCGATCTTTGAATTGTTCATCGCCCCAAATGACGTACTGGGGCACAATCTGAATGGCGTACTTTTCCACCAGGTCAGCGGGAATGTCACAGGTGCTGTCGGTGATAATCGCGATCATACAGGCCTCCCGAAATTATAATTTGCTCACAGTGATTATAAACGATATTGATTGCTGTGGGTGTATGGGTTCAATACATTGACTGGCGAACCTTTGGTTAGCTGGTAAAATTATCTTTGCAGATATATCTGCCGCATCGGGGCACCTCCTTTGTTGGTTTTCCACCCTTAAGGATCGCCCCGATGTGTTTTTTTTATCTACACCTGTGTCTCATATGGTTCTGAACTTGTTCATGGGGTTTTCCATGTGAACCCCGTGGTTATTGAGTGAAGGATTACATCCCGTCCAATCTGCTTATAAAAATGCGGATGACCTGGTACGAGTTGGCCTGGACACAGGGCTAGCCTGTGACGTCCAACCCTATGTCCTGCAGAACCTGGGTAAGCACGGGTCTACCCCTGCGATCGGGTATGAGACCGATAAATCTAATCTAAAAAGAATTATGATTTTAACCTCGAGGCTCGGTATAATGATGCTGAAGCTTGTGGAACTGCGGTCAATGACCGGGTTCACAAAAAATCTCGTTCTTAAAGAGGAGAAAGAACATGACTGAAGATGACACAATCAAAAACCAACCGGAACCCACGGCACCGGACACACCTGAACTGAGTGGCGACCAGGAAGCCATTACGCCACAAATTAGTGCGGAAGATGCAGCCAGGCTTGTTTCCGAACCTACCGGGTGGACGCCAGAACCGGAAATAAAACCAGAGGATCCGCCGGTGGAAGTGATTGAAAAGAAACCGCCCACGCGGTTCCAATTATTTTTGCGCAAGGCGTTAATCGTGCTGGGGGTGGCTGTCCTGGTATTTTTAGGGGGTTTCCTGACCGACCACTTTGTGCGCTACAAACCGCTTGCAGATGAGATGAAAGAAACCCATGCCCAGTTGGAAGATGCCAACCTGGCCGTCAGTGATCTGGAGGTCGAAAACGATTCGTTGATTGCTTTGAACCAGAAAGCTGAGGAAGAGATTGCAGACTTGAAGGATGAGGTTTCTGCTGTCAGGGCGAATGCGCTGTTTTACCAGGTGCTGGTGGATGTGAACGCTGCCCGGATTGCGATATTCCTTGATGATAGCGAGGGTGCACAGGCAGCACTCGCTTACACTCAATCGCGAATTGAGGAGTTGCAGCCTGCCATCGAGGTGGTGGAACCCAATTCGACGATTTCCTTGCTGGCCCGGCTGGAACTGGTTGTTTCCGGGTTAGATCGCGATAAAGATACCAGCCTGATCGACCTGGAATTGTTGACAAAGTCGCTGCTGGAGCTTGAACCGTATCTGGCTTTGGAATAATCAAGGCTGTGTTCGGTTGTGGGGGGAGGTCTGAGAAAAATATAAACGGGTTTGTTTTCCCGAATAAGTGATACACTTATTCGGGATTTAATTTTTTTACTGTAACGGTGACGGTCAATGAAAACACTGCCTGTACCGAGACTGATATTGCTGCAAGCATCATGGAAAACGACGCAAAGACGCTCAATCAAGAATTTCAAGCTGGGAGTGTGACAACAGTCTCAATTGCACATTCGGTGCATGATGCCTATGTGGCTTTCCTGCCCCCGATTTTGCCAATGCTGATCGAAAAGTTTGCCCTCAGCAATACCCTCGCAGGGCTGCTGACCGTGTTTTATCGCATGCCATCTTTGGTACAGCCCTATATTGGTTGGATAGCCGATCGTGTGAATTTACGCTGGATGGTGATCCTTGCGCCGGCAATCACCGGCGCTGCCATGAGCTTTCTCAGCAGCACCCCGACCTATGGTTTTGCGGTGTTTTTATTGATTCTGGCGGGGATCAGCTCTGCGACCTTGCATGCAACCGGTCCGGTACTTGGCAGTTTGCTCTCGGGAAAATATTTAGGTCGGGGGATGAGCTTTTGGATGGTGGGCGGCGAGCTGGGACGCGCCCTGGGTCCGTTGATCATTGTTACTGCCGTCACGTACCTGACGGTGGAACGGGTGCCCTGGTTATTGCTGGGGGGCGTTTTGACCTCGGTATTCTTGTTTTTTAAATTAGATCAGATCTCAACCCAAACAATACAACCAGGCGCCCAAATTGATTGGCGGCTGGGATTGCTGCAATTACGCAAGTTGATGCTGCCTGTCGCAGCGATCTCCTTCTTGCGATATGTGACGTTGACTTCACTGACCACCTATTTACCCACATTTTTAACCCATGAAGGCTCAACATTGTGGATGGCGGGATTTTCACTGACCATCCTTGAAGTGGCAGGCATGGGGGGCGCGTTCCTGGCGGGCGGTCTGAGCGACCGATTTGGACGCCGGCGTATGCTGATCATTTCAGCGATTACGACACCAATTTTCATGGTTTTATTCCTGTATGCTAATGCGAATTGGAAACTGCCCCTGTTGTTGCTGATGGGGTTTTCTTCACTGGCTGTGGTGCCGGTGTTGATGGCAATTGTGATGGAAAATGCCAGCGAACAGCGCGCCTTTGCCAATGGTTTGTATATGGCAATCAGTTTTGTGATGGAATCCCTGACCGTCATCCTGATCGGGCTGGTATCGGACCGGTATGACTTGCGGCTGACGTTCCTGATCAGCGCTGCGGCAATGCCCTTGCTGATCCCGTTTGTCTTTCTGCTTCCGAAGTCCGCGAGCCGGGAGTGAAGGGGCTGACCCTCATCCCCAGTCCTTCTCCCTGGATTAACTATCGCCTGTTAAGACCCCCGGGGTTTGATTGTGGGGTTGAGAAGATTCGACAAAAACCCCAGGGGTCTTTGATTGCGACAAGATCCGTCAATGGGATACAGAAGAATAATGCTAACCCTCATCCCCAGCCCTTCTCCCTGGATTAACTGCCGCCTGTTAAGACCCCCGGGGTTTGATTGCCGGGTTGAGAAGATTGGACAAAAACCCCGGGGGTCTGTGTTTGCGGCAAGATCTTCCGATGGGATGCAGAAGAATAATGCTAACCCTCATCCCCGGCCCTTCTCCCTGGATTAACTGTCTCTTATTAAGACCTCCGGGGTTTTGATTGCGGATTTGAGAAGATTGGACGCAAACCCCAGGGGTCTTTGTTTACGGCAAGATTTTGCGATGGGATGCAGAAGAATAATGCTGACCCTAATCCCCAGCGGTTAGGAGAGGGGGCGTCATTCGTGTGACTTTTGACTCAAGGGTTAACAATTACGCATGCTAACAGCGATACAGGGAATAATTAACAAAGAGAAAGTTTTATGAATAAATTTGGAGAAAGCAAGTATTAATTTTGGAGGATTTGTCGTGTGGTTGAAAGCCTAGGCACCCAATTTAAACACATTAAAAAGTGTCCGGAAAACAACGGCACTACAAAGCACCCTCATCCCCAGCCCTTCTCCCTGCCAGGGAGAAGGGGATTTATCCCTCTCCCCGCGGGGAGAGGGTAGGAGAGGGGGCAATATGAGCTCGGATCAATATCACCGAACCTCACCTGAGACCAGGCGGCGCGCGAAAGAATTGCGCAAGTCAGCCACCCCAGCCGAACAAAAGCTGTGGCAAGCCCTCAGAAACCGCAACCTGGAAGGCTATAAATTTCGGCGGCAGCATCCTTTGGGACCTTTCATCGCTGATTTCTTTTGTGGCGAAGTCGGGTTGGTAATTGAAGTAGATGGTTGGGGACATCTGGAACAACGAGAATATGATCAAGCCAGAACAGACTGGTTGGAAGACCAGGGTTATCACGTTATCCGCTATTGGAATGATGATGTGCTTAAGAATCTTGACGAAGTAACTCAGGACATTGTTCATTACTGTAAAAAATGGAAAGTTAAGCTCAATGATGACCAGGCACGGTCATGAGAACCGATCGGACCAGCGCCTCTGATTAATGACGCACAAGAAATGGGTTGAACGTATCTCCAACCCGAAACCATCCGGCAAATGCGCGCCGG
Source organism: Chloroflexota bacterium (assembly GCA_029548365.1). Lineage (GTDB taxonomy): Bacteria > Chloroflexota > Anaerolineae > Anaerolineales > Anaerolineaceae > Brevifilum. Next base: position 49,271 of record JAKPNN010000021.1, on the reverse strand, counting down.
GGAGGCGGGGCAAGACCTTTCTGCTTCCACAACGGCTGGAAAGACGGAGGACCGGCGGCGGAGGACCGTCTTTATCGTCTTAACACTCAATGATAATGAGCGGACGTCACAGCATGATTTGCGAAATTTTTGGATCTGACTGGAATTGGGATTGATCCCTCATGTGGTGGTGTATTTGCTGAAATTATTTAAATGCGAATTCAGACGAAGATGAAATGAAAAACTTTGTTGATAATTTGTCCACGATCCTTAATAGAATTCTTACGATATGTTTAGAATACACATATTTATTTTTCTTCATATATAGATAAAAACCTATTGAATAACCGATTAACATCTATTTGGATGCTATAGTTGCTTATAAGTCCCGCAGAATATGTCCAAGTTCCATCTTCATTTTTTCTTGGAGTTTTATAGACATGATTGATTGGGATAGGATATCTACCTTCCCAAATGACAAATTCGCTAATATTATTTAGTAATGTTGATTCTTTTTGACTTATCTCTAGTTTTGCTTTCTTACAAAGATTTACAAGATCATGATCTTTTAATATATTAGGGAATTTTAAGGCCTTTGATTTTTTTAGATATACTTTGTTTTTTATGATATGGGCTTTGATTAGGTTCTCAAAGGCAAATCCTATGAGCAGATAATAAACCATTAATAATTCCATATCATAAGTAAAGTAGAAATCCTGGTCTATTACTTTATCACCTTCAAGTAAATCGTATTCATTATGTTCCGAATTCACGAATTCCTCCCAATTGTAAAAAGCATCTAAACTTCGGTTATATAATCTATCTGCTGCATGCTTTAATTTTAATGCTTTGAATTTCCAGCGTATTGGTTCATTTAGACATGATGAATATGAGTTCATCTGTGTTTCAAAATTTATTCTATCTAAATTATTATTTTCCATTATTAATCTCATTCGAGATTTTGACTACATTTCATTTTATGATTTCGTGAGGGAATTTGTACTTCATTTTTTTTATTATTTCTCTAATTGCACCAACACCATTGGGTGCAACTCCTTTCATTCTCACTGTCTCCTCAAAACCAAAACGTTTTGTTTTTATTAATAATACCGGAGTCAATCCATCATCTGCCCAACTCTCAATGAATTTCCAATTCTTATTATTAATTGGATTTACTGTGTTAGGAAAAGCAATAATCACATCTTCAATTAAGTCTAGTTGTATAGCAGGACAAAACCGGTATTTAAAAAGGGCTACTTGCAATTCATGTCTAATTCGCTCTTTATCAAATTGCCAGGTACCTTTATTATCAATCCATTTACCCCATTCTGCTAAGGGTGTGTGATCTGTGAAAGGAATTCTTGCTTGCGTGCACCCCCAGATATTTAAATAATAATCATTTTCATAACCATAACAATAAAGATCTGGTTTAAAACTAGTACAACGATTTTCATAACACCACAAAAAAGAATACACAGCATCCCACGTAGATCTTTTTCCTTCAACAAAAATTCTTGAGCTTTTCCACCCTCTTATAAATTTCACTAATTCAAGAGTTAATTCTATATCTAATTGATTAAAATTAATTCGATAAATTGATTTTTTGCCTTCACCAAAAACTTTGTAAGAAGGAAACATTTCAGCTTCATGGATTGCTAAATCAAAGTTTGGGGATGAAGAATAACCAAACTCAATAGTGATGCCAGATTTTGGAAGTGTTTCTGATTCCAAAATTGTAAAATTAGATTGGTTCTTATCAATATCCTCTGAATCTTGCAAAGATATACCACAATTTTGACAGAATTTTGCATCAATAGGATTTATGTGTGCACAATTTCTGCAGTCTCCTGGAACAAATAATTTATTGCCGCAAAAAGGGCAAAAAACGTATTCAGTGGAGAGTCCTTTTGTCTTACAATGATGGCAGGTTAGGTCTTCCATATTTCCTCCGTTGATTTGATACTTGTAGGCACTTGATTTGGTGGTCACATTAAAGTATCTTGACTTATTATAATGTAAATTCATTTGTTCGAATTTGATAAAAACCGTTTTTTATAAAGGCATTTATTTTCATGTAGTTAAATTGCTCTAAATATTGTCCAAACCATGTTAGTATCTTATCAAGCTGTGCAAATTGCGTTTTGTGCTTTTTGGGTTGTCACCACTTTTCTCGAACATGTTGATATTCATTTCACCAAAAATATTTCAACTTTTCAAGAGGAGGAACAAAAGGCTCAAAGCCGTGCTTAGTTTGGCACATCGATACACAATTCTGAAAAACTCCCCTTTTTCTTTCAACCTGGCGCGTATTTACGCACCCTGGTGGTTTCTGGCATCAGATACAGGGCTAACCCCATCGGGACTGCCCGGTTCGCTTAACGATTTCCTTTTGCCCGGTTGTGGGTTCTGCACAAGATCTGGCAGTTTTCTATACTTGAAGACCCGCCCTTGCTCCACGCGGTGACATGATCAGCATCCATCTATCTCAAATTCCAGATTTTGCTGCGATTGGCTTCAGGACTGACGGCGCACAACGGGCAGTTTGATTTACCTTCCGCCCTGGCTTCACTCGTTTGCTTTGCGTAAGCGGCATTCCTGGTCGCCTCGTCAAAAACCCGTACCGTCAGCAGCCGGGTGTCATCGCAGCCACCCAAAATATACTCAAAAATACCCTTCTTGCTGGAAACATACGGGTCCGCGTAGAGCTCTCTCACCTTTCTTGAAACCTCACCCGGGTTGTAGGGTTTGTGATGATAGGTTTCATACAGCCGCCCCCATTCAAGCCCCCTCATTTCACTCTCTACATCGATGAACACGCTGGAAACCCAATCGATGACGGCGTTGAAATAGGTCTTCAGTTCGTTGATATGATCATCGTAGCGATGGCGGCTCATATAAGCGCCGATATTACCCTGGCTGACCCAGTCCAGTGCTCGTTCCAGGTAATCCTGCCGGTTGGCGCTACCTTTGATATAGGCGCTCCATTTTTGAATGTTGGCGTTCTGGCTGTTGCTGAATTCTGCTTTTGCAAGCGTCACAAAAGGACCGGAATAAACCGCATTGAGCAGCTCCTGGTCATTGAGGGGCACCCCAGCGATATTGATGATTTTGAACCACTCCTTGAGGACACTCTCTGTCCCCTCGCATTCATAAATCAGGAGCTGCGCGTTCAATATCTTTGCCTGTTTATCAGCAGCGATACCGCTGAAATACTGCTCCATGCCGTGTTCATCTTTGACGGCAAATTTGTTGGTCACATACCTGCCAAAGCTGGTAATCCGCTGTTGACCATCCAGAACCTCAAAATGATCATCGTCCACCTTGTTGAAGTAGATCAACCCCAATGGATAGCCCTTGAGCAGTGAATCGATCACCGCCACATCTTTTTTGCCATCGGCGTAGAAATAATTGCGCTGGTACTCGGGCTGGACGGTGAGTTTGCCCGCCAAGCCAAACAAGCCCTTGCCTTCCAGTTCGTTATAGACAAAGCCCTCACAGATGTCTTTGACGGTGTAATCGGTTCTGAGCGTTGTTTTCATTTTGCGCTTCCCCTCCTGTGTTGAATAAGTATTCGCTGATAAACTTTCTCCAATAACCCATTTTTCTCAATAACCCCACTGGCATTTAAATCATATGTTCCTGGTTTCCCAAACTTGGCAAAGTAGGCTTGTTTGCATTGTTCAGTAGTATAAACTTTTGTCTTCATGTTATAGAGATCTAAATTCTCACACATCCCCATAATCTCAAATTGCTCCGGGTTGTACTTATCCAGGAAACTGATCGGCACGCCCATCACGCCGTCATAGTCGCTGGGGATGGCGTCGGTGAAGGGCACTTCGATGGCGTCGTAATTGTCGTACCTATCATAGGATGCTTTGCCCCTGATCTGCTTGTGCTTGCTAAATTTCAAGTTGTCTTCCATAGTCATCAAGGGGAGTGGTTGGTGGCGTCTGCCGTGATCGAGGTTTGTGAACCAACAAACATTCCGAAATTTCACCAAGCCTGTTTCAGGATTAAACACACCTTCTGCATAATTATCTGTATTAGGCGTGAAAAAATAAGCATTGCCAGCTTGGAAACCATTACCTAACCAAATTATGTCATCTTTAATCAATGGAAAAACTTCTTTATACGTGATGGCATTCAGATTACCGATAATAACGAATTGCTTGTCAGTCTCTACGATCCAGGCCAAAAACTCTCGAAACAATGAAAAGGGCGGGTTGGTGATGATCATGTCGGACTCATCGCGCAACCGGGTGACCTCAGCGCTTCTGAAATCGCCATCGCCGTCCAGGTAATCCCATTCGAGGTCATCAATATTAATCTCCCGGTCGCCGGTGCGGTCGCCCGTCAGAGTGAAGATTTTGCCGTTAAGCGTGGTTTTGCCGCGGTCGAATTTGGGGTCTGCGGTTTCAAACAGTGTCGGTTGGTAAGCGTCGCTGTAGGTTTTGCTGTCGGCGGCGTAGCTGGTGCTGATCAGCTTTTTCAATCCAAAGCGCTCAAAATTCTGGGCAAAATACCTGGTAAAGTTACTCCATTCGGGGTCATCACAGGGCAGCAGGATGGTTTTACCGCGGAAGACGTGCGGATCGTAATCTAAATAGGCTGAAATTTCTTTTTCAATATCGCGGTACTGCGTATAAAACTCATCGTATTTTGCTCGTTTAGCAGCGGAAAGATTTACGTTCGCCATGCAGGTCCCTCTCGTATCGTCTTGTGTAACACAAGGTTTGGTATGATTATACACCATCAATATTTGATAAAAGCCCCTTTAATACTACGGGCTGTTTTAATGGTCATTAAAAAACAAAGGACGACCTGAGCCGTCTCTGCTGTGTTGTGGGCTTACACGCTGGTATTGGTGGTTTTTTTTCCAGGATTATGCAAACGAAGAGATAGAGTATTGGAAATTCCAGACTTATTGAAGATCGATTCGATATAGCTTAATTACCACAAGAGCGTACACATATTTTTTGGATTTTTACTATTTTTCATTGGTCGTTATTATAAATGATGGGGATATAATTGTGTCTATCAGAAAAATAGGGAGATTTATTATGCTAGCACAAGATGAAAATATGATTTTACAGCTATTAATATCGATTTCATTTATTACTGAATTACATAAAAGTAAATTTTTGGAGAGTAAATATTTTGAGGAAATGCATTTTGATAATGCCAGTATTAAAATGTATATAGAGAAAATAAAAATAGATAATCAAGGAATGCTACTGATGTATTTATACTCTCTATTGTTAGTTCCTAAGGAAGTAATTTATTTAGAATACCAGACTGATTATGATTTATTAGATAAGAAAATTGATAGCATTAAAACTGCTAGTCAGTCAACTTATCAATATGATAAACCTAACACACAGTACATTAAACACATTCGTAATGCACTTGCTCATGGAAAAGTTGAATATATTGAGAAAAATATTGTGTTCAAAGATAACTATAATGACAAAAATTTCTTTGTTGAGTTACCACTCGAAAAAATTGGCCTTCTGTTAAACGAAATGCAAATAATATTAAATAAGTATATAGAAGATCTAAAATTAAAATATAAATCACAATAAACCACTATAGGCACTATATAATTAAGTCGAGTGAAGATTGACAATATAGCCATCCATCCCCCTTCTTTAACCCAAAAATGGGCGGAACAGGACTCGAACCTGCGACCTCTTCTGTGTAAGAGAAGCGCTCTAACCAACTGAGCTATCCGCCCGGGAACAAAAATTATACCGCATGCCCGGTTTTAAATGGTATCATTCCTGGTATGAAAATCCTACGCTTTGAAACTCCCCTGCGCGGACCGCGCTACGGCTGGCTGTATGAAGACCGGGTCGGCGAGATCGATGGCGACCCCTTTGACGCCTTCCGCCGGCTCGACCCCGACCTGCCGGTGGATTCGGTGCGGCTTTTGTCCCCGGTTTTGCCCGGTAAGATCATCTGCGTGGGGCGTAACTATGCAGCCCACGCACAGGAGCTTGGCAACCCGGTTGGCGAGATCCCCGTTTTGTTTTTCAAGCCCGGCAGCAGCCTGATCGGGCCTGGCGATGCGATTGTTTTGCCGCCCCAATCTCAACAGGTGCAGCACGAGGCAGAATTGGCTGTGGTGATCGGGACGCGCGGGCGCTGGATCCCACCGGAGGAGGCGATGGACACCGTTTTTGGCTACACCATCGCCAACGATGTCACCGCGCGGGATTTGCAGGGCAGCGATACGACCTGGACGCGCGCCAAGGGCTTCGACACCTTCTGCCCCCTGGGTCCCTGGATCGAGACAGAATTTGATCCTGCAGATGCGCTGATCACCTGCCATGTCAGCCAGTCACTGCGCCAGATGGGCTCGACCCGCGATATGGTCTTTTCCATTTCACGGTTGATCGCGTTTATCTCCTCGGTGATGACGCTGGAACCGGGGGACATCATCCTGACCGGCACTCCGTCAGGCGTCGGCGACCTGGTTGACGGCGACAGCGTCTCGATCACAATTGAGGGCCTGGGGACGCTTACCAACCTGGTAACCAGCGAACACAGGGTCTGATTGACATTTGAGGTTCGGCGGGTTAAATTAAGGCCATGACTATCGGAATTTTAACGTTAACGCTGCACCTGCCGGACTGTCATTCCCTGAAGGAAAAGCGCCGACTGATCAAACCGATCGTAGCCCGGCTGCACAAAGAGTTTAATGTTTCAGTGGTGGAATACGGGCACCAGGACGTGTGGCAGAGCAGTGAATTGCTGATCGCGTGTGCGGCCAGCCCGGGCGTTCATGTTGAGAATACTTTATCGAAAATCATCGCCTTTTACGAACGTCACTGGCCCGATTTGCCGCTGATTGGCGAGAAAATCGAAATCATCGCATAGAAAGAGGAGTTGTCATGGACCTGGGATTAAAAGGAAAGATCGCCCTGTTGACCGGCGCAAGCCGCGGTCTGGGGCTGGCCACTGCCAGAGTGCTTGCCCAGGAGGGCGTCAATCTTGCACTTAACAGCCGTGACCCCAACAAACTGTCACAAGCAAACGAAGAATTGGCTGAATTTGGCGTTAAGGTGGCCCTGATTCCCGGTGATGTGACCGACCCAAAAATCCCTGGAAGACTGATTGACCAGGCTGTAGAGGCATTGGGCGGCCTGGACCTGCTGTTCACCAACTCGGGCGGACCGGCGCCAGCCGCATTTGAGGAAATTGATGATCCAACCTGGGAGCAGGCTGTTGAACTCTCTTTTCTAAGCCATGTCCGGCTGATCAGGGCTGCGCTGCCAGCGCTCAGGCGTTCGGAAGCGCCTTCGGTGCTCACCGTTACATCGCTATCGGTCAAACAGCCGATTCCCAACCTGGTGCTCTCCAACAGCATCCGGGCAGCGACCGCCGGACTGACCAAAACCCTTGCGCTGGAACTGGGCGGCGAAGGAATCCGCTTCAACTCAATCCTACCCTCATGGACGCAGACGGAACGGGTGGAGCAGTTATTGGCTGATCGGGCCATGCGCAACAGAACCACGATTGAAGCCGAAATGCAGGCGCAAAACGCAGATGCCCCCCTGGGTCGCATGGCTAAGCCTGAGGAATTTGCCCGGGTGGCTGCCTTTTTGCTTTCTCCGGCGGCTTCTTACGTCACGGGTGTGCTGTTGTCGGTGGACGGCGGCACCTATAAGGGATTGGTTTGAGGTGGAGGTTGTGAAGGCAAAGAGCCTGCAAGAGCGGGTTGAACATCTCTTGCCGGCTGTGACCAAGCCGGGGCGCTATGTCGGGGGTGAGCTGAACCAAGTCGTCAAGCCCTGGGAAAGTGTGCAAACGCATGTGGCGCTGGTGTTTCCGGATATTTATGACCTGGGTCAGGCCAACCTGGGGATTGCGATACTGTATGACCTGCTTAACCAGCGGGTCGATGTTGCTGCAGAGCGCGCCTTTGCTCCCTGGGTAGACATGGAAGCCGCCATGCGCGATGCGGGCATTCCCCTGTTCAGCCTGGAGAATAAACGTCCCCTGGCTGATTTTGAGATCATCGGGGTCAGCTTGCCCTATGAAACCCTGTACACGAATTTCCTTAACATCCTCGACCTGTCGAAAATCCCCCTGTACAGTAAAGATCGTGAGGCCCAGCACCCCCTGGTGATCGCAGGCGGGCAGGCGGTTTTCAACCCGGAACCGGTAGCATCCTTCGTGGATGCCTTTGTCATCGGTGAGGGCGAGGAGGCTGCCCTGGACATTGTTGACGCGCACCAGGCCTGGGTTGAGTCGGGCGGTTCACGCCAGGATCTGCTGCTGCGGCTGGCGCAGATTCCGGGCGTCTATGTTCCCGCACTGGTTAAGGTGGATTATCACCCTGACGGCAAAATTAAAACCATTGAGCCTGCTGATTCGAGGGTGAAATTACCGGTGGTAAAACGCATCCTGGCAAAACTTCCACCGCCATTATCGCGCTTTTTGGTTCCCAACGTCGAGGTGGTGCACGAACGCGTCAGCATTGAGATTATGCGTGGCTGCACACGTGGCTGCCGCTTTTGCCACGCGGGGATGGTCAACCGACCGATCCGTGAGCGCGCGGCGATTGAGGTCATGGAAGCCCTGACCGCAGGCCTGGATCAGACTGGCTATGAGGAGGTCAGCCTGCTGTCACTGTCTTCTTCGGATCATAGCGAAATCATTCCCTTGATTGAGAGTTTGAGGGAGCTGTTAACGCAACGCCAGGTGGATATTTCGCTGCCCTCGCTGAGGATTGAATCCTTTTCTGATGAGCTGATGGATGGACTTCAATCGCTTTCGCCGGGCGGCGGGTTTACGATCGCGCCAGAGGCCGGCACGGAACGGATGCGCAACATCATCAACAAACCGCTACGCGATGCGGAACTGATGGACACCGTGCGCTCGGTGTTCGAGCATGGCTGGAAATCGCTCAAACTGTATTTCATGATCGGGCACCCGCAGGAAACGCTCTCTGATGTGGAAGCTATCGCTGATATATGCAAAAGGGTACTCCACGAGGGGCGCCAGATAGCCGGTGGGCGGGTCAGGGTGCATGCCGGGGTGAGCACCTTCATTCCAAAACCGCATACACCGTTCCAGTGGGCTGCTTTTGATGACCCGGCCGCGATTGACGCCAAGCTGGCATTGCTGAAAGATGCTTTGAGGGGAAGCAAAATTAAGATGACCTGGAATGACCCGCGAGCATCGCTGCTGGAAGCCTGGCTGTCACGCGGTGACCGGCGCATAGCACCTGTAATCGAACGCGCCTGGCGAAAGGGTGCGCGTTTTGACGCCTGGGGCGACCAGTTCAGGTTTGAGCATTGGGAATCAGCCTTTGCTGAATGTGGTTTGGATCCGGATTTCTACAGTTTTAGAGAGCGTGACCTGGATGAAGTCTTACCCTGGGATCACATTAATGTCGGTGTTCGCAAATCCTTCCTGCAGGAAGATTACCGGCTGAGCCTGTCTGGAGGGGTGCGTCCAGATTGCCGTGACCAGTGTTACGCTTGCGGCATCCTGACCGCCTTCAGTGAGCTGCGACTTGCCCAGCCTGGCGGGGGGTGGAAATGCCCGTGAACGCACATCCGCTGGGGATCAGCCGCATTCGTGTAGTCTACGCTAAACGCGACGCTCTGCGCTTTACGGGTCACCTGGATTTACAGCGCCTATGGGAACGCCTACTCAGGCGCAGCAAGCTGCCGCTGCGCTACACCCAGGGTTATCATCCCCGTGCCCGGCTGAACCTCGCTTCAGCCCTCCCGTTGGGGTTCATCAGCGATGAGGAACTGCTCGACTTCTGGATGGATGAGTGGCTCCCGCTGCCGGAAATCCAGCAGCGGTTGACTGCGGTTGCGCCGCCTGGACTGGAAATTTATTCAGTGCAGCAAGTCGATATGGGGGAAAACGCTCTGCAGGTGCAGATGAAAGCCAGTGAGTTTGTGGTCAGTTTTTATGATCCACAGGACATCCTGGAGCTCAATCACCAGGTTGAGCAATTGTTGAACCAAACAACGATCACAATAACACGCCGCAAAAAGACTTACAACCTGCGTCCGTTGATCCTGGATCTGGAAACTGCCACCGCTCCGGATGATGCAGCGATCCTGCGGATGCGCCTGAAAGCAGAAGCGGGCGCCACCGGTCGCCCCGATGACCTTCTGGAAACCCTGGGTTACCCCAATACCGCCTATCTCGTCCGCCGCACCCAATTATTGTTAAATTAGCTGCACTGCACAGCTTACAGTGATAAAATCTACTCCTGATTCATAATTCCTGATTCCTGAATCCTGATTCCCAATTTTTTAATCCCCCATTCCCCTTTCACCTTTCAGCTTTCCCCATTCCCCAATCCCCTAACTCAGGTATAATTTACCTGCTTGCGATCCACGCATGCATGTTCCCGTGGCCTAAAGGATAAGGCGACGGCCTCCGGAGCCGTAAATGTGAGTTCGAATCTCACCGGGAATATTTTCCTTTAAAGCTGGCATCGTGTAAAATTCAGGCATAAGTTTCCAAGTAAAAAAGGGAGAACCGATGACGCTCAATGATCTCAAGGCTGAATACCAGGCTTTACAGGCTGAAATTCATTATCATAACTATCGTTACCACGTGCTGAATGATCCTGTGATCAGCGATCCTGAATTTGATGTAAAACTGAAGCGTCTCAACGCTATTGAAGCAGCGCACCCGGAATGGGTCACACCCGATTCGCCTTCCCAGCGGGCCGGGGCTGAACCGCTGGAGCAGTTCACAAAGGTAGTCCACCCGGCGCCGATCCTCAGCCTGGGGAATGCATTCAACGAACAGGACCTGCGCGACTGGCATGCGCGCATCACTCGCCTGGATGCGCAGGCGGAGAGGGCGGATTTTGTCGTGGAACCCAAACTGGATGGGCTGACCGTTGTGCTTCACTACCGCAACGGCAGCTTTGTTCAGGGGGCGACGCGCGGGAATGGTGAAGTAGGCGAGGATATTACCGAGAACCTGCGCACCATTAAAGCTCTCCCGCTGCATGTTCCGGTTTCGGCTGATGGACCCCGGGTTCCAACTGAGCTGGTCGTGCGCGGAGAAGCACTGATCACCAAAGCGGATTTTGAAGAGCTCAACCGCAGGCTGGAAGCTCAGGAGCAGAAAACGTACCTCAACCCGCGCAACACGGCTGCCGGCTCATTACGGCAACTGGATTCACGGATCACGGCGCAACGACCGCTGACTTTGCTGGTGTATGCGATTGTCCACCATGAAGGGGGCGATATTCCCACTACCCAATGGGGCACACTCAATTATCTGCGTGAACTGGGCTTCCCGGTGTCGATTGTCTCACGTCATTGCACGGCGTTGGAGGAAGTGATTCAATTATGTCTGGAAACCGACCCCAACGCCTTCCCCTACGAGGTGGATGGGATGGTGATCAAAATCAACGACCTGATCCTGTCTGAGCAACTGGGCGTTGCGGGGAAGGATCCACGAGGTGCGATTGCTTATAAATTCCCGGCGCAAGAAGTGACCACGCAGTTGAACGACATTGGTGTCAACGTGGGTCGCACAGGGGTGATTACACCCTATGCTATTTTGGAGCCTGTAGAGATTGGCGGGGTGATTGTAAAACAGGCGACCCTGCATAATTTTGACTTTATCCAGGAAAAAGATATCCGGGTTGGTGACCGGGTGCTGGTCAAGCGGGCTGGTGAGGTGATCCCGTATGTGATTGGCCCGATCGTAGACGTCCGTAGCGGTGACGAGCAGCCTTACCGCGTACCGCAAAACTGCCCTTCCTGTGGTGAGCCGATCGCGAATTCTGCCGGTGAGGTGGCTTATTACTGCACGAACAGCGCCTGCCCGGCACAACTGGTGCGCAACCTGGAGCATTTCGTCTCACGCGGCGCGATGGAGATCGTCGGTCTGGGGATCAATGTCGGTGAACAGCTCATCAACGCCGGGTTGGTCAAAGATATTGCTGATCTTTATCGCTTGAAGAAAAGCGACCTGCTTATATTAGAAGGTTTTGCCGATAAAAAAGCTGAAAACTTGCTCGCTGCAATCACGACCTCTAAGGCGCAACCCCTGGAGCGTCTGATCACCGGTCTGGGCATTCGCGGTGTGGGAGAGGTGGCTGCACAGACACTGGCCAGTCACTTTTCCGATCTGGATGCGCTTGGTCATGCCAACCAGGATGAGATCGAAGCGATTGAGGGTTTTGGACCCAATATTGCCGCTTCGATTGTGGAATGGTTCAGTTCTCATGAAAATCAGGGCGTGCTTTTGAAATTAAAAGACAGCGGGGTGTGGCCGCGCGCCGAATCGGACAGTGTTGCCGGGCACCAACCCCTGGCTGGATTAACCTTTGTCATTACCGGCACGCTGCCTACGCTTTCGCGCAGCGATGCAAAAAAGCTAATCGAATCAAAGGGTGGAAAAGTCACCGGCAGCGTCAGTAGTAATACCGATTTCCTCGTCCTGGGCGCAGACCCGGGGTCGAAACTGGATCAAGCCCGGCAGCGGGGTGTTGCCACGCTTTCGGAAGACGATTTGCAGCAGTTAATCAAGAACCGCTCGACCTGATCGCTCGGTTCATTGAATAAAACAAAAAATCCCTCCTCAAGGATCATACTGAGAGGATTGATATACTCCCGGTATTTCCTCGAAAGAGGGATGTTTTTGGATTGTGGTTAATCTTTAAAACGGAAACTTGTATTGTGACAACCCCAGCTTGTCGCGCACAAAGATCAAATCCTTCTGCAGGTTCGGGGGGAGTCTGACGCCATCTCTGCGCACCCGGATTTCTATTTCGTATTCTTTTTCACCGGCGCTGTAAATGCGCGCTTCGCCCGGGGCTTTGCGTGAGGCGCGCAGTTCCCTGAGGATCGAACCGGTGGTGCGTTTGAAGTCCTCCAGGTCGACAAAGCTTTCAATGTTCAGCGCCATGAAGAAATGCCCAACCTTGAAATGTGCGGGCGACCCATCAGGATTAACCCCTGAAAGCGCACTCAGGAAGGCGCCGGTCTGCAGAGAGGCGCTCAGGATTTCTACGATGGTCGCCAAACCATAGCCTTTGTGCCCTCCCAAGGTTTCACCGATCCCGCCCAGGGGCAAAAAGGCGGCTTCACCTTTAACCAGCGCGGCTAAGATTTCCTTCGGGTCGGTCAGGTAGTTGTTTTCAGGGTCAACCAGCCAGCCTTCCTGGGCTGGTTGATCTTCACGCACGAATCTTTCTATCAAACCTCGCTGAACAATCGGTGTGGCAGCATCAAACAGGTAGGGGAAGGGTTCATCGGTTGGTGCGCCGAAGGCGATGGGGTTGGTGCCCAGCATGGGCATGGTTCCAAAGGTGGGGCATACCGAAGGGCGGGCGTTGGTGAAAGTGAAGCCCACCATGCCGGCATCCACCGCCATGGAAGGATAATAACCAGCAATACCGAAATGGGTTGAGTTTCTCACCGCCACCGAGCCCATCCCATAGGTGTGCGCTTTTTCAATCGCCAGGTTCATGGCGTATTTTGCAATCACCATACCCATACCATGGTTGCCATCCAATACAGCGGTGGTGGGGCTTTCACGGATAACGTCAATTTTTGTGTTGACATCGTGCTGACCGGTGATCAGACGGTCATAATAATAGCGTAATCGACCGATCCCATGTGATTCAATCCCTCGAAGATCGGAAGCGATCATCACATCAGCACAGATTTGGGCGTCTTCCGGGGGAGTTCCAAAGGCAACAAAGCAATCCTTGATAAACTCCAGTAAAAAATCAACAGGCAGGTAAGCATCTTGGTTTGACATAACGGCTCCTTTATTTGTTTTGGGCTTTCGAAAAGCCTCATCCATCCGATGAGACTATTTTTCCCATGGCTTCTCATTATATCCGATATGGCAACAGAGCATGCCAGCAATAGTTTGATAAAAGGGAATACGAGTGATGAACGACGTTACAGAATTTATTCGAGGTCAATATAAAGGAAAATACGCTTCCAACACCGCTTGCCTGTAATGAGCAATGCCTTTTAATAAGCCAAAAACCGTCTAAAAAGACGGTTTTGGGGCTTGTGGAGATGGCGGGAATCGAACCCGCGTCCGAAAGATTCGAACCACGAATATCTACGAGTGTAGTCGGCTTATTCGTTCTCGCTTGAGGTTAGCCAGCCAACCGGGCGACCCTCTCGCCAGCCGTTGGGACCCGAAAGCCCCTCTTACATGCATTTAACGGCATCCTGCGTGGCATCCTGACTTTGCGACGCCAACTCCATCCCCGGTCAGGCAAACGGAGTGTGGGTGACGTGACCTCTTCAGAGGTCTGAGCTTATCGCCCTATAGCTTACGCTGCGAGGGGTAAAGCTGCATATTGTGTGCGATTGGCACTTTTGTTTTGTACTGATTTTACGAGTTCGGTACCTCTCGACTCGCAATCCGGGACCAGCCTCTCCCGTCGAAGCCGATCATCCCCAATGCAGATTGTATTATACTCGATTTTGATTAATGGTGAATGGTGAATGGTGAATGGTGAATGGTCCCACTCGCTGCGCTCGGGGAGGCTGCGCACTGAAAGGGAAATTGCCGACTTCACAGGCGGTGACACCGGGTCAAAATCAACAGAAGGTTAATGCAAGCCCTCTTCGCAGGCACAATCCTGGAATTGTGTTTATTCTGGTAGAGTGTGAGGCAGGTTCTACGGTGTTGTTGACTCCCACCTGAAGGTCGCCACAATGGGGTCATGGTCCGAAAATCGGCGCCAGTAATCAAACTCGCTGTTCAGGTGGAGGATGTCCACCGAAAACAATTGGGTATAAAGGGCTTCGCTGACCAGGATATGATCCAGCACCTGGCTGTTGCCATCATAGATATAGGTGTAACGTTCTTCAATCGGCAGGGTTTCAATCAAGTTGTAAAGGTGATCTCCCTTTAGTATTTCAAGCGGAGATGAAAAATGAAAATCATTCAGGTCACCCAGGACGATTATCCTACTGTTGGGATCAATCTTCAGCAGAGTTTCCACGAAATCATGGACGACCTGGGCCTGGGCATCGCGTCGAACCTCGGAGTTCAATATCGGCGACTGGACGGCGCCAAACAAGGCGTGATCTCCGCCTTTGGAAATGAAGTGGTTGTTAATCACAAACAGGGGCTGACCCTCGATGAGAAAAGAGACGACCAATGGTTTGCGGCTGTTGGTGAAAACCGAATTGGTCGGGTCAATCCGCCCCGGATTGAGTGAGAGAGCTACCCCACCATTGAGGGTGTCCACACCAACCGGCGTTTGTGCATCACCGCTGGGTGCATCGATCAGGTTCAGGCCGCGATCCAGCCGGTAAAGGAAGCCGACCCGGATATTCGCCCCGGGGATGCCGCCATCTTTATCCGGCAGTGGGTCAATATCCACAAAGCCATATGGGGGACCGCCTAACGCTGCTATTGCCGAGATGATTCCCCGGTAAGTCAATTCTGCGGAGGCTGTCTGCTTGCCGACAACGCCGTCATTGTCAGCGATCTCCTGGAGGCCGATGATATCCGGAGCTGCGAACCCGTTGACGATATGATCTGCCAGGGTTTTGATACGGTCCGAATCAAGGGCGGAAAGAACTTCAACGTTATAAGTAGCCACCCGGATCTGCCCTGGTAGGGTCGGTGTTAAGGGTACGCTGGGCTGCAGGTTGCCGGCGATAAAGTTCACATCTGCAACAGGCTGTACTTTGTAATTGCCGTAAGCATAATCCATCACGCCCACGATCGGCTGCTGTGAATAATCTCCGACCTGGACGAAGGGCATTTCCCGCAGAGCATCGTCCAGGATCACCCGTTCAGGGTTGAAATCACCTTGCTGGACAACAATGCCGCCGCGTGGGGTACGTGCAGATGCCCAAGCGCCATTATCCGGCAATACAACAATTTCTTTGTACTGGTTGGTAGGTCCGACCACCACTGCGTTGTTGATCTGAACGAGCATCCCCTCCAGGCTTTCGAAAAAGTCCAACCCGGCAGAATGGGGATAAAAATTTCCACCTGCGATGACCCGACCCTGGGTATGATTGCCGATCACCTCTGTTGGTGGTATGCGTCCATCCTGACCGATAATAACAGGTGGTGGCAGCGGGTTGCCCGTGGAAAGGATTTCGATCGAAGGCTGGCGAACATGGGTGATCATCAAATCGTTGACCGGATCACCGTTGAGTACCCCCTCTTTGACCAACCCGCTCACCAGCACTTCGTCTCCTGGACGTACGGATGGAATCAGCCCCTGCAGAACGTAAATCCCCTCGGAGGTGGCGGTGTCATTGTCAGGAACGAGTGATTGCATATAGAACCCATCTGCCCGGATCGCAGTGACAATGCCGTGTATGCCTTCAACCTGCTGATTTTCAAACGGTGAGGTATGACCTGCTCCCTGGATGGATGAAATTGTGATTGTACCAGACGCGCCAGTATCCTCTGCGACGGCTTGCGGACCGGGATCGTCTGCTTCTTTTGTGATCGTTGGCATCACCTGGCTCGGCATGGGTTTGAGTATGCGGGTGCACCCGCTGACGACCAGCGAAAAAGCCAACAAGGCTGACAACATCATCAATAGCATGCGCTGTTGAAAATTAGGGTGATCTTTCAAGTGGGTTCCTTTCAATGGTTGCTGGCATGCTTGCAAGAAATTTTACAATTTGATTATATATCATATAGTACCTCGATTGATTTAGTTTCAGTTTGTAGTCACCGGGTAATCCAGCTGAATTAATGCAAAAGGAAAAATTTGGTCCTAATTCAATGAAAATTTCAAGTAAAATAAGGGCATGGATATCAAAATAGCAATCGCAAAGATCGACAAACATGGTTGCAGTAATAGCGGTGATACGGTAGAAATTACCGAACGCCCCAACGGGGGTATTACTGTTGTAATGGCTGATGGAATGATGGATCATCATGACGACAAGTCAATGTCGACAATGATTTGCCACCGGGTGATTGACCATATTAGCAGTGGAATGCGTGACGGCGCCTCGATCCGTGCCGCTGCCAGCCAAATTTATTCAGAACATAAGGGTAGGGTTCAGGCTAACCTGTGGGTGATCAGCGCTGACCTGCAAACCGACACCATCATTATTTCGCGCAATAATCCCCTGCCGGTTTTCTTGATCTCTGATGATGTGGTGGATTGCCTGTCCAGCGAAAGCGAACCGATTGGCAAGGGCTTAGATGTTTCGCCCACAATTATTGAGCTGCCAATCAAACCTGAGATGACGGTAGTTGCTTTTTCAGATGGGGTCTATTCTGCTGGAGCTCATAACCAGCAGACCATGGATATCTGCACCACCATTGGCGCTTTTGTGGAGGAGCAGGAACCGACGGAAAAGGAAATTGCTGAGTTTTTATTGCAACGTGCGATTCGCTTAGATAACGGACAACCGCTGGATGCGATGAGCATCATCGTTTTACAGACGTCATCACGACCCTCAGACAATATTCGCCGGATGAGCATATCACTTCCTCTGGAGGCATCGAGCTGATTGTTACCACAATTTCTCGAAATTGCTCTAATTTAAAGGCTGCCAGGCGGGATTTTCTGTTAGGATAAAAATAAATCAAATTTCTTAGGAGGCATACATGCGACAAAAGGTTGTGCTTATCACCGGAGCCAATGGAGAAATGGGTCATGGCCTGATCCAGGTTCTTTCAAAACAGGCAGACACGAATATTGTGGCATTGGACGTGGTTCCGTTGGATAAAGCCCTGAGAAACCTGGTCAGCACTTATATTGTTGGTGATGTCCTTGATCAAATGCTATTGGGAAGGCTGGTTGTTGAACATGAAATTGCCGTTATCTACCACCTGGCTTCGATCCTGTCGACGAAAGCGGAGTACAACCCGGAGACCGCCCACCGGATAAATGTCGAAGGGACCTTGAACCTGCTGCGCCTGGCTGTAGAGCAATCCCAATGGCAGGGCGAATCGGTGAAATTTATTTATCCCAGCTCGATTGCCGCTTATGGCATCCCGACACTGAAGGATAAAGCCGAGGCTGGCGCTGTTGTGGAAGAGGATTGGAATCATCCCACCACGATGTATGGCTGTAATAAGCTATATTGTGAGCATCTTGGGCGATATTACAACAGCCACTACCGCCAGTTGGCAGCAGATCACGATGGCAAGCAAACCGTTGATTTCAGGGCTATTCGTTTCCCGGGGCTGATCAGCGCAGAAACTGTACCAACCGGCGGCACGAGTGATTACGGACCTGAAATGCTACATGCAGCTGCCAGGGGAGAGGAATACAATTGTTTTGTCAGGCCCGAGACAATCATTCCTTTTATGGTCATGCCGGATGCGATCAAAGCACTGGTGTGTTTGGCTGCAGCGCCAAAGAATCGACTGTCAAAATTTGTGTATAATATCACCAGTTTTTCCATAACCGCGCAACAGTTCTTTGATATTGTTAAAGCAGCCTTTCCAGAGGCAAAAATTCATTTTGCTGTGGACGAGGCACGGCAAAAAATTGTGGATTCATGGCCCGGAAGCGTGGATGACTCAGCAGCGCGCAACGATTGGGACTGGTCGCCGGACTATGACTGCAAACGATCCTTCGAAGAATACCTGATTCCGGCAATTCGGAAACGGTATCAATAAAAATGGCGGGAGACCGGTGAAGGGGATTTACAGACAGGTGAAAAAGCGGAAGTGAAATTAAAAAAGGCTGCCATTTGGGCAGCCTCTTTGCTATTGACTTTTTTCCTGATTTATACGTCCAGGTTTCTGACTTCTTTGGCGTGGGTTTGAATAAAACGCCGGCGCGGGGGCACTTTCGAACCCATCAACATGTCAAAGGTGCGGTCTGCTTCGGCGGCATCCTCGATATTTACACCCAGTAGGGTGCGCTTTTCTGGATTCATGGTGGTTTCCCACAACTGATCGGGGTTCATTTCTCCAAGACCCTTATAGCGCTGCATCGTGTAACGGCTGCCGTTGGTGGTGATCTTGTGGATCAATGCTTCTCGTTCGGCTTCTGAGTACAGGTAATGTTTTTCTTTTCCATGGGTGACCAGATACAAAGGGGGTTGGGCAATAAACAAATGCCCATTTTCAATCAATGGCTGCATGAAGCGGAAGAAAAAGGTCAGCAGAAGCGTGCGTATGTGGGAACCGTCGACATCGGCATCAGTCATGATAATGACACGACCATAGCGCAAGCCATCTAAAGAGAAGCCATCGCCGATACCTGTGCCCAGGGCTGAAATCAGGGCTTTGACTTCCCGATTTGCCAGGATTTTATCCAGGCGGGCTCGCTCTGTGTTGAGGATTTTGCCACGTAAAGGCAGGATGGCTTGAAAGTGGCGGTCACGGCCCTGTTTGGCTGACCCGCCTGCTGATTCACCCTCGACAATATAGAGTTCTGCACGATGCGGGTCGCGTTCGGAACAATCTGCCAGCTTGCCCGGGAGGGTCATGCTTTCGAGCGCAGACTTGCGAATGACGAGGTCACGTGCTTTGCGGGCGGCATCCCTAGCACGTGCGGATGTGAGGCATTTCTGGATGATTTTCCTGGCTGCTGAAGAATTTTGTTCCAGGAAGCTGGTGAACCCGTCACTAACTACCTGCTGGACATAAGTTTGCACCTCGGTATTCATCAGCTTGACCTTGGTTTGACTTTCAAATTGAGGGTCGGGATGTTTGATGTTGATGATGGCCGTCAGGCCTTCGCGAGTGTCCTCGCCGGAGAAGTTCGAGTCGGAGTCCTTGAGGAGGTTGTTTTTTCGGGCGTAATCATTGATTGAGCGGGTCAGGGCAATGCGCAAGCCGGTGAGGTGTGTTCCACCATCAATGGTGTTGATGGTGTTGGCAAACGCGTACACTAATTCGGAATAAGATTCGGTATACTGGATAGCTGCTTCAATACCAATGCCATCGATTTCTTTTTCGACGAAGAAGACATCGTGGAGTGTGTCACGGTTCCGATCGAGGTATTTCACAAATGAAGATACACCACCCTCGAAATAATAGGTGAATTGGATATTATTACGCTTATCTTCAAGCCGAATGGTGACCCCGCGAGTGATAAAAGCCATTTCACGAAAGCGTTGGGACAGGGTTTCAAATTTATAAGTTTCATCGCCCTTAAAGATGGTGTGATCATATTTGAAAGTGGTGGTTGTCCCTGTTTGAGATTTTGGCGCTTTCGCGACCACTTTAACCGGCCCCTGGGGTAAACCTTTTTCATAACGCTGAAAATAGACTTTTTCATCCCGCTTGACTTCTACTTCGCACCATTCCGAAAGGGCATTGACTGCCGAGACGCCGACGCCATGCAGACCGCCAGAAACTTTATAACTGGTACCGGAAAATTTACCCCCTGCATGCAAAGTCGTCATAACGACTTCCAGGGCAGATACTTTTCGCTCCGGGTGTTGGTCGACGGGGATACCACGGCCATTGTCGCTCACCGTCACACTTTCATCCTCGTTAATGGTGACTGATATCAAATCGCAGGTTCCGGCCAGGGCTTCATCGATGGAATTATCGACGACCTCATAAATCAGGTGATGTAATGCTTTTTGATCGGTGCCGCCAACGTACATACCAGGTCGCCGGCGTACAGCTTCGAGACCTTCCAGAACTTGAATGTCGTTTGCGTTATAAGAAATAGGTTGTTTAGCCAAGCTAAAATTCTCCAGGATTATTGATTAGTTTTTCATCAAGTGCTTAAGTCAACTTTAAATTATTATTGATCACCGACTGTGAGAACTTGGTTGCGTCGATGAAGTAGTGAAAAGACGCGGCGATTATGGCAGACACGATAAAGGCATGTCCCATAATGCCGACAAATAAGAACCAATTATCAACGTTGGGAGATCGCCAGAGGTAGTTCAGGCCTTCTACCATCAGGTAGGAGGCTAAGATGAACCAGATCGTCTTCCTCATGGAGATTCGGACAACTTTAATGCTGGTGATCATTGCTGCAATTAAATTCTGTTTATAAAGAAAAATTCCATGGGGTGTAAAAACCAGTGGCACGATAGCCCACAGAATGAATACCAGGGCCAGGGTTAGTAAAAATTGACTGATCACCGGGCTGATAATCGTCACCAGGGCGACCAGGAAGATCAGTGGTAAGGATAAAATGATGATGATCATCAGCAAAAGAATTGGCATGAGAACAATTTGGTAAAAAGATTTCAGCAATGATTTGATGTTTTCCTGGTGATAGCCCAGGATCTGTTTTGAAATATTTAGAAAATATAAATTGCCCAGGAAATATCCCACCAGGACAAATAGCAACCAGGTGATGAGAAATTCGGTGCTTGAATCAAGGCTGAATGTAATTGGCTGGCCGATTGGATTCAAATAGGAGGATTTAGAAACCATCAGGCTGGGAACACCGATTGGCAATGTGCGCAGTGAGACGGCAAGATTAAAGTTGGTCAGAATATCATGCATAATTGCCTGATAGTTCTCGATAAGGAGGAGGATCTCAACCGATCTGATGCCTGGCAATTGCGTCATGCTCTTCACAACAGGGCTGAATAGGCGGTCAACGCGCCAGACCGGACCAAACCATAAAAACAAGTCCAGCGCAATTGGAATGAGAATCAATTCAGGTTTACTGGCGATGGTGTTAAAGCCTGCGAGCAATGCCTGAATGATGCTGGGAGATTGGAATTTCGAATCAGAACTTGTGTTCATACAATCATTAATTTTACCACAAACAACCGAGTCTGACCACAAAATTCTGCAAGATCCCCTCATTGCATACAGGTCGCTTCATTATAATAAATTAAGATGCTATTGTTAGAGGTAATCCTTTTTCAATACTTTGCTGGTGGTAAAATTATGATATGCAAACCAAAACAGCCTTGCCAGATCTTGAACGACTTTCGATTGTTACTGCAACAATAATGCTGGCGTTTGCGCTTACCCAGTTAATTTCTTATCCTGCACAAAACATTTCCTTTTCAGTTTTTGGTATATTAATCGATTTTGTGCTGGATTTTAATATCCTGGTGATTGCTTTTTCTGTCCTTTTAGCGGCAGCAGGTATGGACTGGTTGATTCAATCACATCCCGAGGCGCAACTATTCGATAATCGATGGGAAACTATCCGCCATTGGATCGTCCCCGTATTGACAGCTCTTGTGATTGGTGTGGCGTTGATTGCCTTTGCGGGCAGCTTACTATGGTGGGTTGTGTACGCCCTGGGAAGCTTGTTGTTGTTTGCAGTTTTTATTGGTGAGTACAACGTGTTCGTCGCCGGGAGCACGGTAAATCCGTTGGCAATAGTCGGATTGAACGCGCTTTCTTTTGTGCTTTTCTTGCTCTTATCGATTGCAATTTTTTCTGCCAATATCCGTTTATATATTCGCTTGCCGCTGCTTGGGATTGGGGCGTTGATGGTCACCTCGCGGACTTTGTTTTTAAGATTGGGAGAGTGGCACACACTGTGGGGATTGGCGATCAGCCTTGTGGTTTCAGAGGTTTTGATCGGTTTTCATTATTTACCGTTGAACCCAATTCAGCAAGGTTTACTGCTGGTCGGGATGGTGTATGCTCTCACCAGTATGGTTACGGGAATCAAAGAATCCCGACGATCCTGGGAATTTTGGGGCGAACCTGTGGCGATGTTATTATTGATGCTATTTGTGAGTATTGTCTGGGCTTAATCGTCCTGTTCAAGCGGGAACTCTTTCAGGGATTGAAAATACATCGAGCGTAAATTGCGCCGGTGAAGTTCACTGGCAAGCCCACCTAAGAGGACCCTGCTTTTTCCGCAGGCTTCAACCCCAATGCTATCTAAAACCTCAAGTGGATTTTTTCTTCTCCTGGCGGTGTTTACCGCTTTTTGCATGGCCTTTATATAGGTGACATTTTCCCGAATTTTTTCTTCAACTTCACCCCGCAGAATAATTTCACCGTGACCCTGGATAATGTTTTCCAAGCCCAAACCGGCAAAACTCTGCATTGTTTGGATGCTTTGTTCTGGGTCTCCTTCGACAACGAAAGGGATGGACATGAAGGCGTCGCCAGCAAACAGGACGCGGTCTTCTTCAGCCAGAACAGAGATTCCATCTGCTGAGTGGCCAGGTGTGGAGAAAATCAGCAGATGCTTTTTCCCAACTTTCAGACGTAAATTGCCGTCTTCAAAGGTGATTTGGGGTGGGACGATGCTAAGTTGTTTGTAGAGGGGGTTATCCTGCCTGGCGACTTCAAGAGCGGATGGTGCCCGGTCTAAGAGTAACTGTCGACATTTTTCATGCCCAATAATGGTTGCTCCCGGGAAGAAACAATTGCCCCAGCAATGGTCTGCGTGGTGATGCGTGTTAATCACATATCGAACCGAGAGATTGAGTTTTTCTTCAATGTAATCTCGCAGCATCAGGCTTTCTTGAGGCATGAGGGTGTCAATCAAAACAGCCCATTTTGGTCCAGCAACCACCCCGGCAGTAACCTGTGCATAAGTTTCACTTTGGAACCAAAAAATGTTTTCCGATATGATTTCGCGAAGCATAAACCCATTCCTAATTTGAAAAATCAAGTGTTTTGGAAGAATAGCACATTGCAGGTTAAAAGTCAAAATCTTAACAGGTATCGCCACTGAAAAGCATCAGACACGCATAGCGAGTTGAAAGAATCATCAACTATCCTGCAAATGATTTTGCAGATAATGACCTAATGCAAGGCTTTGGAAAATTTAGTGTTATTTTCCCCTGTGCAGGGCGTTTATTTTTGCTTATGAAAAGCGAGATTTAACCAAGATTACGCTGACAGCACCCAGTAAACTCAAACCACCTGCAGCGCCAACGATGATAAAAATCCAGCGGATATTCTGGATTGGCAACGCATCGTCCTCGTCGATATCCGTCCCCGTTGCTGGGGTTTCAATTTCAGGAGAGGGCGTTAGGGTTGGGGGTGATGTTGTTCCTGGCAGTGGGTACCCTTCAGCATCCTGGGAGCTTTCCAATTGTGTGGGTTGCGGCGTCTCCATGTCCGGGTAGGCAATATCAGGGAAAAGATCACTATCGTCGATTGGATAAGTGATTGATCCGGACGTTGGGCTAAGGCTGCGTATCGGAGTTGGATAGGTTATCGGCGTTGATGTTCTGGGCTGGTAATAGCTTGTTGGCGTTGGGTATCGGTAATAGGGCGTTGATGTATAATAATAGAAAGGGGTACGCGTGTGAGTGGGGGTCGCTGTGATCGTTGGCGTGGATGTAGGGGTATTCGTTTTTGTTGCTGTTGGGGTGGCGGTAGCTGTTAAAACGCTTACCGGGCCATGGGTTTCGATTGAATTACCGAGATTATCGATCACCTCAAGTTTATAATAGTAAGTTCTGGCAAAAGAAGAGATCTTGTTGTCTGTGTACTGGTAAATACCGCCAATGTAAATATCGCCAATGGCAGATATCTGAGAAGAGATTCGGGCATAGGGGCCATCTTCTGAATCGGCCCGCAATATGTAAAAACCCTGAACATTGATTTCACTGCTTGTGGTCCAATTGATTATGTTATTAACACCGTCAAATCCCGCTTTGAATACGGATAGGGTAATCCCATCAATGACGGGCAAGCCGACGACAAAGGGAGTAAAGCTCAGGTCACTGGATAATGCTGGTCGACCGCTGTTGTCAATGACAACCCGGATTTCTTTTTGATCAAGGCGGCAGGTTGTTTCCTGTCCGGAAGCGCCGCCAGCGCCTGGTCCTTTGGGCGCCTGCCCGCTGGGGTTCCAGCCGTCAGTCGCCATGGTGGCAGGATCATACCAGAGAAGTGGGTATTTCGTGCTGTCGGTTCCGCCACAAAACGGGTCAGATTCGATTTGACTGACGCAGTTAGGGTTGAGATTGTAGCTTAATGCCAGTGTCAGGTTGGCGGCAACCGCATTTTCTACCAGGAAAACATCGTAAAAATTCGAACAGGGCTTGATTTCTAAACTTCCGTTTTTGTTAAAGGGAATGTTTTCGGAAGCACCCTGACCGTGGTTAACGATGATGATGTTAAAATCATCACCGGAAGTATGCATTGCGCCAATTTCCCCGTCAAATGCGTAGGACATTGTTGAAGTCACCGCCAGGCGCTGGGCTTCAACCCCAGGTTGTTCAGAGGATTGTGAGATTATTGCGCCCAGGCGTTTCCCGTCAGAGACCACACATTGATCAGCGTTGGCTGTCGCTAAACGGTCTACCCCCCAGAAGTTATGGTTGGCTGTTCCATTGTTGTTGCAATTGACCTGGTCACCAGATCCGTTGTTGATGATATTGTTGGCATAAATATTGACTGTGCCAGCGCCTTCACCGAGGCTGCGGAAGACCGCATAGTTCTCATTATTGATGATGTGGTTAAAAGCTACAATCACTTCGCCAGTGTTGTTATGAATGTCGATGGCATGGTTCCCATAGGCGAGGGTATTGTGCTCGATTGACACCGGTTTTGAGCTGTTGATCTCAATCAGGGTGCGTGAAGGATTAAGGCAGCTCCCATCGTTGATTGTCAGGTTAGTAAGGTATCCCCCCTTAGTGATTTTAAGCATTGGGTTAGAACAGTCGGTGCCCGAATAGGAGATCAATGCCTGCTCATGACCCCGGATATGCACTTCTTTGTCGATTAACACCGTATGGCTTTTTACCTTGTATTGCTTAAGGATCCGGATTTCAGCGCCTTGATTGGCAGCAAGCACTGCTTTACGCAATCCTGTGCCGATGCCATCTTCGCCATCTTCATCAGAATTGAAGTAGCAGGGTGTGAAGGTGCCGCAATCATCGGATGTGTTTGCCACATAGATCACTTCAGCAGGTTCTTCCTGAGGCATTGATTGGCGGGAATCGGCCGCGAGGGTTGAACTCGCTGTGAAAGAAAACAGGGTCGTAAACGAAAGGAGAAGCAGTACAAATAACCGAAATAATTTTTGCATGGTAGAAGTCGCTCTTTGTATACCTGGCTTTATTATACCATTTGATGAACAGGATATCGTTTGCCTTGCAATGGTTGATTTTACCGCCCCTGGGCTGAGCGGTTCGTTTAGCTGAAGGGTTGTGATAAAGAGCGAGTGATCGAGTATGATAATGAATAATTGACGAGTCTTTGAACTGAACGGTTTGGAGTATTGATGATCAAGACCATCCTTGGCGCGGTCAAACCTTTTCGATTGCTCAGCCTTGTGATGACCTATTTATTGGGCGCAGGGCTGGTTAAGTATGTCCGGGGATTACCAGGCTGGTCATTATTAATCCAGGGTGGAATCTTCCTGATATTGATTTCCCTCAGTCTTGAATTATTATGTCTGCTGCACAGGCTGGTCGAACCTAAAAATTGGTCGGAAGGCATACAGCTAAGAGAAGTCAAGCTGACCCGGGCTGGAATTGCGGCAATCATTGCAACACTGTTAACTTTGGCGACATCCATTTTTATCCATTGGATTGTAGTGGGTGTTCTCTGGCAGGGGTTGGGTTTTTTATTGCTCACGTTATTCGCACTCTGCGTCATTTATTATCTGACTCAGGTAATTGCGTTCTTAAAGCCCTTTCTTCTATTGATAGAGATATTTTTATTTGTTGTTATCCCCCCTGCACTGGCTTTTTTTCTGAATTCGGATGAATTGCATCCTTATTTAACGTTGGTGGTCTTCAGCCTCGTTCCTGCCTACCTGGCAAATCGCCTGCTGCATGCATTGGAGAACTTCAGCCATGATCAAAAATACGAGGTTGACACACTGACCACTCGTATTGGCTGGGAGAATGCCATGGTTATCCACAATGTCCTGATATTGTTAACCTATTTCCTGGTGGGCTTAAGCGCTGTATGGGGCTTGCACTGGTTCATTATCTGGCCCGTATTTTTAACTCTGCCTATTGGTTTGCTGGAAATCTGGTTGATGGAGAGAGTCCGCGGCGGGATGAAACCACTATGGGGTGCCATGCGGTTTGCTGCAGGCAGTGTTTTCTTTGTTCCTGTTTACCTGATCGCGTTTGCTTTTTGGATCCGTTAGGGGGCAGCGAAAAATGAAAAACAGGGCACAATTATTGTTATAATCGTGATTGTTGATGTGAAAAAACATTAAAAGGAGTGTAACTATGATACGATCAGCAGGTGAACGAGCCCCTGAATTTGAATTAATGGATGATGAAGGCAACTTACGCAAATTATCCGACTATCGAGGGCAGACTATTGTGCTCTACTTCTACCCCCGCGACAATACGCCAGGATGCACCAAGCAAGCGTGTTCATTCAGAGATGCATATGCAGACTTTCGTGAGGCGGGTGTTGAAGTCATCGGCATCAGCCCGGATAGTGAGCAATCGCACGCGAAATTTAAATCAAAACATGAATTGCCCTTCACCTTGCTCGCTGATACCGACCGCAGCGTTTGTAAAGCCTATGGGGTATGGGGACCAAAGAAAATGGCTGGTCGCGAATACGAGGGCGTGTATCGGACAACCTTTGTTATCGACCCGGATGGGGTGATTAAAAAGGTGTTCGAGAAGGTAAAGCCTGCTGATCATAGCCAGGAAGTTTTGGCTGCTGTCAGGGCTTGAGCGGTTTTTAACAGCACGTTTTTCCCATAGGGGTAAATTGCTCGGCATGGATGTTTTCCTTGTGTGCTGTTACCAAATAAAAAATGCTGTCTGAAAAAATATCAGGCAGCATTCTGATTTAACCAGCGCGTGGAATAACATTGCAGAATTAATCTAAGGGGCGCAAGAGGTTCAGATCAGGCCAAGGCTGACAAACAGGGGAGTTCGATTACATCAAACGCAGGACTACATTACCCTCAGACCACAATTCCTCCAGGCGGTAATAGTTCCGTTGTAGCGGAGAAAACAAATGTACGACCACATCGCCATAATCGAGCACAATCCAGCCTGCACTTGACCTTCCTTCCGGTTGGGCAGTTCTGTGGAAATGGGTTTTTATTTCCCGCACCAGTCCGCTGCTAAGGCTTTGCAGCATGCGGTTGCTGGATCCGCTGACGATTACAAAATAATCTGTAAATGACGCTATTTCTTTGATATCTAAAACGAGAATGTCTTCCCCCTTTTTACTTTCGAGAAAATGTGCAATTTCTCTTGCTAATGATATTGATTCCAGATGTCACCTCACTTTGCTAAATATTTTTCTTGTTAAATTATACTTGATTCAGCGGAACTGAAAACAGGGTTGTGTAAATGGGACCAGAAGGCGTTAACACGCTTTGGAAAAGTTGAACACGGTCAATGTTGAACAAACCCAGGGAATCAACCCTGAACTGGGAGAGCGTTCTACCGATCGTCTTTATAGAGGCAGTGTCAGTGTTTCTGCGCAACCTGGCGATGGTCAGGTGGGGCGAAAAAGGCCGGCCTTCGCGTTGAATGTCAAGGTTGGCCAGGTTCTGGTCAAGCATGTTGTGCATTGCAATCAGGGGTTCACCTCCAGTAACACCCAGCCAGATTACTCGGGGATTGGTGTTGTTGGGATACATGCCCAATCCACCAATTTCCAGCAAAAAGGGAGCCTGATGAACGAGAGATTGACTCAGCACCTTCGCAATTTCTTCGATTTTTTCTTGTTTGGTCTCGCCAATGAATTTGATGGTCAGGTGGAGATTTTCGGAATCAACCCATTTTACCGCAGTTGGCGATGTTTTGCTCTGTAAATAGTCTGTAATCTCAGCAATCTTAACACGGATGTTTTGCGGAATCTCAACGGCAATAAAAATGCGCATCATCTGATTGACCTTTTTTTAACTTGATCTTGCTAAAAGATTACCATAGGATGGAATTTCTACACAATTGATTTTTTTCCCCCCTATCCAATGTTTCCAAAACATGGTATAAATTATTTACCCTGCTGTGCTCGTGATGCAGCAAACACGTTTTGGGCCAACACCAATTATAAGCGTCGGAACTCTGGTCAGTTACGCGATAGACTCCGCGTCAAGGCGAACCTGACGGGTACGGCGAACCTGTTTCAACAGGTTCAAAACTCAGCAGCACACGGTATGGCGGGGTTGTTTTTTAATTATTTTCTCCAACAAAAACAACTTCCGATAAACACGCTATGACCATGTTGGTAAACGAAGCGATAATTCGTCGAACCAAGAATTGCTGGTTGGTTCTGAAATCGTCAGAAGGATGTATGTTGTTGGCATCTTGCCACTCAACAGGTGTCATCAATCAAAACTCACCCTTTTTGTCTAATCACCGATAGCTGACCTGTAACAGGACAGGGCACAGGCTCATTTTATTTTTCGCCTGGGTTATAATTCCTGACGTCCTTTCAGACTTTGATTCCGCTGGTATTTTATTTTTACAAATTAAGCCCGGAGCGGAAAAAATTGAAAGCCACTCAGGTATAGTTAACATCGCTGAGAGATTGATGATGAAAAAAATAATTTTGTGCTTCTTATGCTGCCTTCCATTCCTGGCGGGGTGTTTGGGTGAAACCCTGACTGCTGACACACTGCCCTGGGTAGGCGACGAGCCGATTCTATTTATGGACGACTTTTCAGGGCAAACCGGTGGATGGCACACCCAGGAAGACCGGTTGAGCTTCGTCGGGTATACACAGGAGGGTTTCAGGCTTTGGGTTGACCTGCCGAATTACCAGGTGTGGAGCGTACCGGGACTTAATTTTCGGGATGTCAATATTTATTCACGGGTACAAAAAATTGGCGGGGAAAGCGATAATTTATTTGGACTTGTGTGTCGTTACCAGGGTGAAGAAAATTATTATGCGTTTTTAATCAGTTCGGATGGGTATTACGGAATATTTAAAAAACAAGCCGGTATCCAAAGCCTGCTGGGCATGGAGCAAATGGGTTTTTCTGAAATTATCAACCGGGATGATGCTGCGAATGAGATCCTGGTCGTCTGCCAGGACGATCAACTGGCATTATTTGTTAATGAGGTTGAACTTTTCCAGGTCAGAGATGCTACCTTCTCTTACGGTGATATTGGCATGATTGCTGGAACCCGGGCTGAACCTGGGGCTGACGTCCTGTTTGATTATTTAATCGTCATGAAGTCTTCACGAAGATGAGAATTTTTTTAGATGTGATTGGCTGCCGCTTGAACCAGAGTGAGGTCGAGGGATTTGCCAACCAATTCAGAGCACTCGGATATGAGATTGTCTCATCCCCGTCTGAGGCAGACCTGGCAATCGTCAACACCTGTACGGTGACGGGCAGAGCAGCCGCTGATTCGCGGAAAAAGCTTCGCAGGGCTAGCCGAGAAGGCGCCGGTCGGGTGGTAGCAACAGGATGTTGGGCAACGCTTGAGTCTGAAACAGCGCTCAACCTTCCAGGCGTGACGCAAGTGATTGCAAACGCCGATAAAGAAGCCCTTGTTGCGATTTTGTTGAATAAGTCCCGTGAGGAAATTGCTTCTTTAAAATACCGCCGAGTGCCTCTGCCCGGAGATCGAGCCAGGACGCGTGCTTTCATTAAAGTCCAGGAGGGTTGTGATAATCACTGCACCTACTGTTTGACCCGGGTAGCCAGAGGTAGCTCCCGCTCGATGGAATTATCGGAGATTCGAAAGGAGATCCAGGCAGCACTGCAGGGCGGTGCTGTAGAGGTCGTTTTAACAGGCGTGCAGTTGGGCGGTTGGGGCAGGGATTTTGTTCAACCTTTGGGTTTAAAGGATCTCATTGGTAATATCCTCGAATTGCCACGGATCACGCGCCTGCGTTTATCGTCGATTGAGCCCTGGGATTTCGACCTGGGTATGTTATCCCTGTGGAAAGACAAGCGATTGTGCCGTCAACTGCACATCCCTTTGCAATCGGGTAGCGATCACATATTGAAAAGGATGGGCAGACCAATCTCGGTGCAGGAATACCAGGATTTATTGGAGGAGGTCCGCCTTAGGATTCCCGATGTCGCCATTACAACGGACATAATCACCGGTTTTCCGGGCGAGACGGAAGCTGATTTCCAGGACACCGTAGACGTTATCAGCCAGACAGCCTATGCAGGGGGGCATGTTTTCACCTATTCGCCACGACTGGGGACCGCGGCTTACCAGATGGTAGACCGGGTGCCAGTACAATCAGCGAAGGAGCGCAACGCAATTTTACGGGATTTATTTGCCTCCAGCGGTCAGCGCTACCGGGAGGGGTTTATCGGCAGGCACCTGAAAGTGTTGTGGGAAACCAGTCAGCAACAGGAAGGGGGGCACTGGCAACTATCAGGGTTAACCGATAATTACATCAGGGTGTTCAGTGAGGCGAAAACGGATTTGTGGAACAGGATTTCAACTGTCAACCTGGATTCGCATGCGCCCAATGGGGGTGGGGTTCTTGGGCACATTGTGGATGAATAAGCGCATCGTAAGCGATTGAATCCTTGACGTGAATTCACCGTCTGATAGAATAAATCCGGTTAAGAACTTTCTACGGACAAGTTTGACCCTCATCCTGCCATGCGGTATAATTACCGGCTGTCTTCAATACCGGTGTGTTGAGACAAAAGGCAAGAAAATAAGCAAGAAAGGACTCCGTAAGAATGCCAAAGCGAACATATCAACCGAAACGTCGCCGTCGCGTGCGTGTGCATGGGTTTCGGAAACGAATGAAAACCAAAGGCGGACAGAACGTTCTGAAGCGACGTCGAGCAAAGGGACGGCAAGAACTGGCGAAAAAAGCCAATAACCACGTAAAAAAGGTCCGCTGGTAAGACGCCAGAGATGGTTTTGACACATGCTTACTGGTCCACGTTGAACAGGACGATAGGTGCAACACAGGTTAAGATTAACCCGTAACGATGAGATTAACCGTGTGCGCCAGGATGGACAGACCCTGGCAAACACGAACTTAGTGTTAGGCTTTCTGCCAAATCAATTGAAACAGAACCGCATCGCAATCATCGCTGGACGCTCTATTGGCGGAGCTGTCCAGAGGAATTTTGCTAAGCGGCGGTTAAGGTCTGCCATTCAAAGCCTTGTATCGGAATTTGATCAGGGGTTTGACATGGTACTGATTGCTAGAAAACCCATCCTAACGGTTAATTACGCTTTGATTGTCACTGGACTGAGAGACCTGGCGCAGGACGCGGGTTTGTTGAAAGACGAATTAAATTGACTCAACGACAAAGTCAAACCGAGAATTCTATCCACAGCCCTGAATTGAGGGATTTACCTTTGAATATTCTCACATTCCCCAGGTGGGTTTTATTGATTTTGATTCGCGGATATCAAATACTCATCTCCCCGGCACTCCCAGCTGATACCTGCCGTTTTTATCCCACATGTTCACATTTCAGTTACCAGGCGATATTCAAGTATGGGGCATTCAAGGGCGGCTGGATGGCGCTTAAACGGATTGCCCGTTGTAATCCTTATAACCCGGGTGGTTTTGACCCGGTACCATAACGAAAGTGAGAAGAGAAAAGTATATGAAAAAACCTCACATTTTACTAATTGGGATGCTGGTTGGACTGACCTTCGTCCTGAGCGCCTGTGCACCCGGGCCCAGGGTATCCGGGACCCCGGGACTGGAACTTTCGGGAGACCAGGCTTTTGTCGCCTACAGCAATTTCCTCTATGCTCTGAAGGCAAATTCTGGCACAGTGGAATGGGCTTATCCTGAAGAATCGAAAAACACGGTGTTGTTTTTTGCGCAGCCCCTAGTGATCGACGAGAATGTCTATGTGGGTGATGTTGCGAAAACATTCCACAAAATTGATCGCAGTAACGGCAATTTAGTATGGACCTTCACTGGCGCCAAGGGCTATTATTTAGGCCAGGCGAACGAAGGACATGGGATGATTTTTGCTCCCAACAATGACGGCAATCTGTACGCCCTCGATTTACAGGGCAACTTACAGTGGGTGTTTGAAACCCAGCATTATATCTGGTCGCAGCCACAAATTGGCCCGGACGCTGTTTACATCAGCTCTATGGACAAGTTTGTTTATGCAATCTCAACGGATGGGAAGCAGCTTTGGGAGAGGGAGATGGATGGCGCTGTTGTTGCCAGCCCGGTTCTAAGCGAGGACGCCGGCACACTTTTCGTAGGCTCCATGGGCAGTGATTTTGTCGCGCTCAGAACATCCGATGGACAAAAGATCTGGTCCTTCACCGCAGAGGAGGGCATTTGGGGGCAGGCAATTCTGGCAGACAACAAGTTGTACTTTGCTGATTCCAGCGGATTCTTATACATTCTCGACCCGCTAAGCGGCGCGGAGAAAAACCGTGTGCAAATAGGCGAACCGGTGATTGGTGGTTTGCTTGCATTGCCCGACGGGATTGCCCTGGTCACTGAAAAAGGCAACCTTAAAGTGCTGGAATTTGATGGCGCGACCCGGTGGGAAGCAAGAATCTCGGGAAATGTTTTTCAAAGGCCGGTTGCCAGCGATGATTACCTGATGGTGGCTGCAGTTGACGGAGACAACATGATTTATGCTTTTGATGTCCAGTCCGGTGCACAAAAATGGTCAGTTACCCCTAAGAAATAGAGGAAAATTTTATGTGGGAAACAATTGTTATTCAACCCTTTTTGAATGTCTTGTTGTTGATCAACTCATGGGTCGGTAATTTTGGCATCTCAATCATCCTGTTCACGCTCCTGGTTCGGTTAATCACGCACCCTTTGACCGTTAAACAATTTAAGGCAACCCAGGGAATGCAGCAACTGCAAAGCGATCCTCGCTATAAAAAAATAATGGAGAAATACAAGGACGACAAAGAGCGCTTGTCCCAGGAGCAGATGAAGCTTTACAAAGAATTGGGCATCAACCCGATGGGGTCTTGTTTACCGACCCTGATCCAGCTTCCGCTTATGCTGGGTTTGTACCAGAGCGTGGTACGGGCGATGGCTGCCTCGCCTGTTGAACTTTTTCGTCTTGCCCAAAGTATTTATCCTCGATTTATCAACCCGGCGGTTGTTTTACCATTACAAAACCGGTTTTTGTGGATGGACTTGGGGCAGCCTGAACGGTTGACCGTGTTTGGATATGGAATTCCTGTCCTGGCCATCTTAGTGGTGATCACCACTTTCTTGCAATCGAAACTGATTGAACCCCCTTCATCCAACGGTGGACAGGCTGAGATGATGACCAAATCCATGAATCTTTATATGCCCTTGTTGATGGGCTTTATGGCTTATTCGCTTGCCTCTGGCCTGGCGTTATACTTCCTGGCAGGTAATTTGATCGGTATCGCCCAGTATTCAATCCTTGGGAGGGCTAACTGGAAGAATATTTTACCCTTCTTGAAAGGTAAAGAAACTGACCAGACCCAGGGAAATATACCGGTGAAAGTCGTTGACGTGGTTCCTGAAGAGGTCCCTCAAAAACCATCGCATGCAAAAACAACACCGTCGACGGATAAACGGATGACCAAACCCCACAAACAACGGTACGATCGCAAGAAGAAGTAGGAAGTCTATTTTTCCTCAGCCCTGAGAAAGTGTGTAAAGGGAGCAGATTTTATGTCAGAAGAAAGAACGAAGCTGGAAGTGATTGCGCCTTCTGTTGAAGAAGCGATTAAAAAAGGTTTACAAATACTGGGGCTAACACGAGCTGATATTGATGTTGAGATACTGGATGAGGGGAAAAAGGGTCTGTTGGGGCTTGGCACCCGACAGGCGCGGATTGTCTTGAAAATCAAACCTCAGCTTTTTGAAGCAGCAGTGGATGCATTTGCGGATAAACCCGGTCTTTCAACTCAAAATGATGGGATCACACCCATTGATGAACCGGAAGAAGTGATCATTGCCAGGGAGACCATCCATATTATCCTGGAAAAGATGCGCGTCACGGCCAATGTTTCAGTGCGCCTGGGCGAATCTGATGAGAACAGGATTCGACCGGTCTTGATTGATATTGAGGGCGCTGATCTCAGCTTTTTAATTGGCCGGAAGGCAGAGACAATCAACGCGCTGCAGTTCATTACCAGTTTAATTGTGAGCCGCGAGGTGGGTCGCTGGATTCCATTGCAAATCGATGTTCAGAAATATCGTCAACGACGAGCCGATGAACTGAGGAAATTAGCCCAGAGAATTGCCGATCAGGTTGCCAGCACCGGGCGACAACAAGCCCTGGAACCGATGCCGCCCAATGAACGCAGAATCGTTCATATTGAACTGCGGGATCATCCTGAAGTTGAAACAGAAAGTGATGGTGAAGATCCGAAACGAAAGGTTGTGGTCAGGCTTAAGAGATGACCTGGATTTTTCGGACATAACACACTGTAAGGCCGTGTGGGCAGGAGAGCGCCTGCCTGTGCGACTTTAAATTGATTTTGGAAAAACACTCCGGAGGTGCTAATGCGAGCCGTAGATATCATCGAAAAAAAGCGCGATGGTATCGAACTTTCAAGTCAAGAGATTGAATACTTCGTCAGGGGATATACGAATGGCGAGATCCCTGATTACCAGGCTGCTGCCTGGGCAATGGCTGTTTTGTTGAAGGGAATGACCGCTAAAGAAACCACGTTCCTGACTCTCGCCATGGCAAATTCAGGCGAAAAACTTGACTTAAGCCACGTGGTTGATATTGTCGTCGATAAGCATTCATCTGGAGGCGTTGGCGACAAAACTTCGATCGTTGTGGTTCCGCTGGTGAGAGCATGTGGGTTGCCGGTGGGTAAGATGTCCGGTCATGGGCTGGGTTTCAGCGGAGGCACACTGGATAAGCTCGAATCGATACCCGGGTTCCGAACAAACTTGAGCAAGGATGAGTTTTACCATCAACTGGGTACACTGGGGATGGTATTATCAGGCCAAAGTGTTGATCTGGCGCCAGCCGATGGAAAATTCTACGCGTTGAGAGATGTAACCGGGACCGTGCAGTCAATCCCATTGATTGCCTCTTCGATTATGAGTAAAAAAATTGCCGCGGGCGCCCAGGCAATCGTTCTTGACGTGAAAGTGGGCTATGGCGCCTTCATGAAAACACTGGATGAAGCCCGGGAGCTGGCTGAGTTAATGGTATCGATTGGGGATCTGAGTGGCAGAGATGTTGCAGCAGTGCTTTCAGACATGAATCAGCCGCTGGGGCAGGCTGTGGGAAATGCGCTGGAAATGAAAGAGGCGATTCTAACCCTGCGAGGTGAAGGACCGGCGGATTTTCGGGCGCATTGCCTGGAAATTTCCGGTCAAATGCTAGTGTTGGGAAAACGAGCTGAGACCATTGAGAAGGCCAGAGCAATGGCCGAGGATGCATTGGCGACAGGCCAGGGGTTGGAATATCTCAGACGGCTGGTCGACGCGCAGGGCGGGGATGTCAGCTATGTGGATCACCCGAATAAACTACCTCAAGCGCCGATTGAATCGGTGATTACGGCGCCCTTAAACGGATATCTCCACGAGGTAAATGCAAGGTTGGTTGGAGAGGCAGCGGTACTTCTGGGCGCTGGACGGTCAAAAAAAGGTGAAGAAATCGATCTTGCGGTGGGGATTTCTGTCCTGGTCAAAGTTGGCGATTACGTGGAGGTCGGTCAGCCGTTATTCCTGGTC
This sequence comes from Chloroflexota bacterium, assembly GCA_029548365.1. GTDB lineage: Bacteria > Chloroflexota > Anaerolineae > Anaerolineales > Anaerolineaceae > Brevifilum. Next base: position 12,917 of record JAKPNN010000021.1, on the reverse strand, counting down.
CACGCGCGGGATGAAACAACGCTGAACCTGGCAACAGAGCAATTGTCTGCTGCAAGCGTCATTGCGGATCAGCCCAAGGCTCCACTTCCATTATTCTATGGGTTGGTGAGCTCTGATTAGCGCCATGTGTTGAAGGGCAATACCTTCTGGCGCCAGAAAAGATGACGATTAACCCGGATGGAACAAAATCTTTGCAGTCAATAAAAAAAGAGCCTGGCAGATCAGCTGGCACTTTTTTCAATATAACACGATTATTGGAGGAACAATGGAAAAAGCAAAACTTGCAGTTGTTGGTTTGGGCGTCATGGGTCAGAACCTGGCGCTGAATATTGCCAATAAAGGCTACCCTGTGGCTGTGTTTAATCGCACCGAGTCAGTCACTCGGCAATTTGTCGCCGGCTTGCCTGCCGATCAGGGAATTATTGGCACCTACAGCTATGTGGATTTGGCAGCCAGCCTGGAAAAGCCGCGCCGGATCATGTTGATGGTCAAAGCCGGGCCTGCTGTGGATGCAGTCATCGCGGCGCTTAAACCCCACCTCGAACCCGGGGATATTTTAATTGATGGTGGAAACTCATATTTCGAGGACACCGAACGGCGCACGGTTGAGCTGGAAAAGGAAGGGTTTTTATTTATTGGTACAGGCGTCTCGGGCGGAGAAGAGGGTGCTTTACATGGTCCCAGCATTATGCCGGGGGGCAGCGCAGATGCGTGGGAAGCCCTGAAGGAAATGTTCACAGCTGCTGCTGCAAAGGCATATGATGGAGAACCCTGTGTGAACTACATCGGGCCGCGCGGCGCCGGTCATTACGTCAAGACTGTGCATAATGGGATTGAATATGCGATTATGCAGATGATTGCCGAAGTTTATGACCTGCTGAACCGGGGTCTGGGCCTTTCGGCGATGGAATTGAGCGAGCTTTTTAAAGAATGGGACGCAGGCGAATTGGCGTCTTACCTGGTGGAGATCACCTACAAGATCTTTGAAAAAGTTGACCCCGAAACGGGCAAACCGCTGGTGGATTTAATCGTGGATGAAGCCCAGCAAAAGGGAACCGGAAAGTGGACCTCCCAAAATGCATTTGATTTGGGCGCCCCGACGCATACCATCAACGCGGCAGTTACCAGTCGGATTATCTCTGGCATGAAAAACCAGCGCACAGCGGCTCAGGCATTAATTGATGGTCCAGCAGTAAAATTTTCAGGTGACCGGGAAGCAATGATTGACGCCATTAAAAATGCTTTATATGCGGGCATTATTCTTGCCTACGCACAGGGCTTCGGTTTGATGCATGTGGCTTCGGAAGAATATGATTATGATCTCGACATGCAGATGATTGCAAAAATCTGGCGGGCAGGTTGTATTATCCGGGCAGATTTGCTGGATGACATCATGAAGGCTTTCGACCGTGATCCGGGGTTGGTCAACCTGCTGCTGGATGACGCCTTCAGAGAAGTGGTCGTCAGCCGGCAGGTAGACTTGCGCCACGTGATTATCAACGGAATCAAAATGGGAATCCCGGTATATGCGCTCAGCTCGGCGCTGGCTTATTTTGACGCCTACCGCACCGAGCGTTTGCCGGCTAATTTAACCCAGGCACAGCGCGATTATTTTGGTGCACACACTTATCGCCGCCTGGACAAAGAGGGTTCATTCCATACCGATTGGTAGTTGACCCTCGTCCCATTTTTTTGACCATCAATTGGTCATATTAATTTTCAACCACCTGATGGGCATAAGCTGAGTACAAAGATGAACCCGGCTTATGCCCAGAACATTGCACCGGGGGGATCGAAAATAATAGCCTCTTTCAACAAGGTGATTGCTTTAACCAGGCCTTCGTCATTGGACATCAGGGCATCCTCATGTTCAATCGAGATCACGTAATCGTACCCGACCAATCGCAGCGCGCTGGCGAAGTCTTTCCAGAATTTTAAGTCGTGTCCATAGCCGATGGTGCGAAAAGTCCAGGAGCGATCTGGGATGTTATGATAGGGTTTGTGGTCGTTGCAGCCGTTGACAGCCACATTGAGGGGATCGATATAACAATCTTTCCCATGGACGTGATGTATGGCATCGCCAAGTGTGCGAATGGCTGCCACCAGCTCCACGCCGTTCCAGACCAGGTGGCTGGGATCGAGATTGGCGCCCAGGGCTTGCCCGACTTCTGACCGCATGCGCAACAGGGTTTCCACGTTGTAGATCAACATACCCGGATGAATTTCAATGCCGATCTTGACGCCGTGGTCGGCGGCAAAGGCTGCTGCATCCTTCCAATAGGGGATGGCGACCTGGTTCCACTGGTAATCGAGAATTTCAAGGAAATCCGGCGGCCAGGGGCAGGTGACCCAGTTAGGCATGCGGTCGCCCTCACATCCGGCGGGGAGCCCGGAGAAGGTATTCACTACCGGCACGGTCATCAATTGCGCCAGTTGCACGGTTTTTCTGAAGAGATCATCCGCATGGTTTGCGATGGCCGGGTCAGGGTGAAGGGGATTGCCATGGCAGCTAAGGGCGCTGATGAACATCCCGCGCTGATGAATTTCGTCGAGGTAAGCCTCTCGGGCTGGTTTTTCAGTCATCAAGCGCGCGAGGTCAAGATGAGCGCTGGCAGCAAAAGCGCCGGTGCCAATCTCAACTGCGGTTACACCCATGGCCTTAACTTTATCGAGGACTTCTGCAAAGGGCAAATCCTGGTACAGGGCTGTTAATACACCAATGTGCATGTTCAAAACCTCCTTTTTAATTGCTATGATCCAAAGAAATGTGTGTTCTGACCGGTAGTTTCAGTGTGCACCACAAATACACCACCAGCATGGGGCTGCTCATCCAGGGTTGATTGCGTGAGACCGGTACGGGCAGTGGTAATAAACAGGAGGTCGCCGCGCTCACCACCAAAACAGCAGGAAGTCACCCGTTGGGCAGGCAGTCTGATGGTGAGCAGGGGTACGCCGGCGGGGCTGTAACGAACAACCTGCCAGCCATTCCAGTGTGCGCTCCACAGGCAGCCCTCTGCATCAACGCACAGACCATCGGGGACGATCTCAGCGCTGGTTCGGGGCAGTTGTAGGAAGGGGCGTTGATTTCGAATAGCGCCGGTCTCCTGGTTGTAATCAAAACTGAAGATGGTGTACTGGCTGGAATCCGTGAAGTACATCGTATTCCGGGCAGGGCTCCAATCCAGGCCATTGGAAATGCCGAGATTATTGAGCAGAATGTGCTGAGTGCCGTCAGGGTCCAGACGATATAATTCGGCCTGGGACTGCTCAGTGTCGATACTGCCAGCCCAGAACCGCCCGGCGGGGTCGACTTTGCCATCGTTGAGGCGCACATTGCTCCGCGGCGGCAGGGGGTTCCAGATCGGCTGAGTTTTCAGTCCATCCCATGCTAAAAAGCCCTGACCGGTAGCCAGTAGAAACCCATCTTCTTTTGTGAAGCAAAACGCGCCGATGGGCGTATCAAACCGGGTACGGGTGAAGGAGTTTAGTGTTGTGTCACTGCAGTAAAGAAATTGAGCTTCGATATCAACCCAGTACAGGCAGGATTTAACCGGGTGCCACAAGGGGCCTTCACCCAGGGTGTTGCCTGAATCGAATAGCAGTTCGGCGGTGATGGATTTCATCAATATTCTGCCTGGCGGGTGATCACACACAGAAAGCCCAGCGGCGAATCGCCGATGTTGACGAGCTGATGGATATCATTACCTGCAATAAAGATGGCATCCAGCGGACCCAGTTCGTAAAACTCCTGGTTGATTTGCACCCTAGCCTTCCCATGCAGGATCACGATCCCGTGTTCGTGGGGGTGCTGGTCGAAGAAGGTGTTGTCACCGACCGGGACGTGAAAATAACGGATGACGAAATTCGGCGCGCCGTCATCCGGGCCGACCAGGACGTGTTTCAGGACTTGCCTGACTTCTTCGGTGCGGATTTCAAGCGGTTCCACCCCCTCCCAGGTGTAGTCCTGAGTGGTGGTGTCGCCTAAAAAGCGGTGAATTGTGGACATAGACACTCTCCTTGGCTGTTTGTGTTCTGGTAAGAATTATAATGCCACTTTTTTACGGGGTGGGATGGTGCAGGTGATTAAGCATATCACGACCTTATTTACCTTGTCTCCCGGGGATCATCGGATGAGCGTGGGCCACGCTGACGAAGGGTAGATAAGGCTGTTATGTATTCAAACCACTTATTGAGTGCAGAAAGAAATTGAATTTGTAATATAATTTCTCTGATTGAGTCAAATTAATTTAGATTAAAAGGGTGACCATGATCCACGCTGATTTACCTCTGATTGACCTCCACCGCCACCTGGATGGCAATGTGCGCCTGGCTACCATCCTTGAACTGGCGCAGCAGCACGACTTACCCCTGCCCGCCGACAACCTGGCTGATTTACGCCCTTACATACAGGTCAGCGAACCAGAGACTGACATCATGGCGTATTTTCAAAGGTTCACCTGGATGATATCGATCTTTGCAGATGAGGATGCCTGTCGCCGGGTGGCGTATGAAAACGTGCTGGATGCGCACGAAGAGGGGATCGACTATATTGAGCTGCGGTTCAGCCCCTGGTTCATGGCTGAGCCGCACGACCTTGACCCGGTTGGGGTGGTGGGCGCGGTGGTGGACGGGGTCAGAGCTGCGGTTGAGGCGCTGGGTGATATCCAGGTGAACCTGATCGGCATCATCAGCCGCACGTATGGTGTGGAGATTGGCTACCAGGAGCTGGACGCATTGCTGGCTTGCCGGGATAGCATCGTCGGGTTGGACCTGGCCGGGGATGAAGCCAATTATCCAGCGGAGTGGTTTATCCCCCATTTCAAGAAGGCGCGCGCTGCCGGTTGGGGGATCACCGTTCATGCTGGCGAATCCGCCGGGACAGAGAGCATCTGGCGCTCGATCAGGGATCTGGGGGCGGTGCGCATCGGGCATGCGGTGTGCGTCATGGATGACCCCTCGCTGGTCGATTACATGCTCGAGCATCGGATTGGTATTGAGGCCAACCTGACCAGCAACTGGCATACCAGCACGGTAGCCAGTTACGCACAGCACCCGTTGAAAACCTGGCTGGATGCAGGTTTGCTGGCGACCATCAACACCGATGACCCCGGCATCAGCCCGGTTACGCTGCGAGATGAATTTGAGATCGCGGCTCCGGCAGCCGGTTTGACCTCAGCGGACACGCGCAAGGCTCAGATCAATGCAGTCGAAGTCGCTTTCCTATCTGCGGCTGAGAAACAGGCGTTGTTGGATAAAAAGGCGCGCACGGCCTGAACGGCAATAATTTGATTGATAGGTAAACAATGACAACATTAATTTGGGTTTTGATTGTGCTGACGTTGATCATTATGATCTACCTGGCGGTTGGATCCGTTGCCGCGCTGACGCTGACGAAGATCGGTGATCATCCCCAGTATGATCAGAACCCGGGACGCTTCGGCGTTGATTATGAAAGCGTGCAATTCAAGGCGCGGGGTGAACCGCTGCAAATTGCAGGCTGGTACCTCCCTAACCCGGACGCAACCAGGGCGATGATCCTGGTGCACGGACGCAATGCCAGCAAACAAAACGCCATATCGGGCAATTTTTCCGCACTGGCAGCGAAGCTCCACAGAGCCGGGATGGGTGTGCTGATGATCGACCTGCGCGGGCACGGGGAGAGCGAGGGCAAGCGCTATACCTTTGGTGCACAGGAGCGGCGGGATGTGCTGGGGGCAGTGGATTTTTTACTCGGGCAAGGGTTTGCGCCGGGTTTGATTGGCGCGTTGGGTATCTCCCTGGGGGGCGCGGCGGTGATCGGTGCGGCTGCCGATGAGCCTGCGATTGGTGTTGTGGTCCTTGAAAGCATCTTTGCCGATATCAACGCGTTGATCGAGCCCAACTGGAAAGAGGAAAGCGGGCTGCCGATGTTCATCCTGCCCGGGGTGTTTTGGATGTGGCGTGTGCTGATCGGTTTTGATTTGCGACAGGTGAAACCCGTTGAAGAGCTGGTGCGAGTGTTGCCGCGACCGATATTGATCCTGCATTCAAGGCAGGACAAGATGGTGGATTGCTCGCAAGCCCAGGCGTTGAAGGAGGCGGTTCCGGAAGCCCGGCTGGTGTTGTTTGAAGACTGCGACCATGCGGAGCTGTTTCGGGATCAGCACGAGGCTTACCTTGAGGCGCTGATCCCATTTTTAAAAGAACATTGGAATGGTTGAGTGCATGTTCCCTGGCGGGCGATTTTTCAAGCTATTCTGTTGCTATTCATGATTACAGGAAGTGACTTTATTTCCTGGCTGGAAATTAATCATTTGGTGTTCGTGCTGAATCAAATTAACAGCGGGAGAAGTAAAAAAAAGCCCTGGAGCCCGGGGTTGACCCCGAGCTCCATGGAAACCGCCAGAATTAAATTCAGCAGGCTTACTGAAGGTTTACGGAATAAATCTCACATCCGCCGGCATGCCGGGCTTGAGGCGCAGGTCGCTGTTTGGCACGGCGATCTTGACCGCGTAGACGGTTGACGCCCGTCCTTCCGCGGATTGAACATTACGCGGGGTGAATTCTGCCGAATCGGCAATCCTCACCACACGACCTTCGAAGGTCTCTTCCGGGAAGGAATCAACACTGACCTCAACCTTCTGACCGATGGATACCTGCCCGTAACGGTCGATGGGGATGTAGACCGTCAGGTCCATATTCTCTAACTGTCCGAAGGTCATGACAATGCCGCCAGCAGCGACGAGCTGACCCACCTCAAGGTCACGGGTCAGGAGGACGCCGTCAACGGGTGCTTTGACGACAGCTCGCTCGAGCTGAAGTTTCAGCAGCGCCAGGGCTGCGTTCGCCTGATCGAGGTTCGCCTGAGCTTGCGAAACTGCTGCCTGAGCCTGTTCAACGCCCGCCTCAGCCACGCTGACCTGGAGGGAGTTTTCGCCGGTCTGTAAACTGGAAAGCGCGTTGTGGGCGTTGTCTAGGCGCGCCTGTGCAACAGTCACTCGAGCACGGGCGCGCAAAATTGCGTTTGCTGCGCTGGTGGTGAGCATGTGGTCATATTCCAGGCGGGCGCTGTTGAGCTCGGTTTCAGCCAGGTCAAAAACGTCCTGGGCGGCTGCGGTTAAGGTTTCATTATCCGCAATTTCAGCCTGTTCCAGGGTTTCCTGGGCGACGTTGAAAGCTGCCTGGGCTTGTGCAAGCCGAAGCTCGGCGGCGACGAAATCCTTGTTGCTGGCTTTCTGGATTTCTTCAGCAAGGCTCTGCTGTTCAGTCACCAGCGTCTGTTCGGCTGCCTCAACTTCAGCGATGGCTGCATCAAGCTTCTCACTCACCTGAAAATACCAGGAGGGCTGGAAGTTATCGGGGGACGCCGCTGTCCAGGTGGTCACGCGGAACGGGTCTTCCTGGGCACGAGCCCCCTGGGAGGCCAACTCAAACTGGCGTTGGGCATACTCCAGCTGAACGTGGGTCACCGCAAGGGTTGCCGAGGCGGCATCCACAGCCGCCTTGCCCTGGTTGTATTGGGTCTGGAAGATTTCATCATCAAGACGAAAAAGTTCTTCCCCGGCGGTAACAGCGTCTCCCTCGCTGAGGTTGATCGACACGACCCGACCGCTTACCTCTGGGGCGACCGGTACCTCGATAACGGAGAGTGTTCCCGATGCAATGATGGCCGTATCGCCATTATTACTGCAAGCAGTAAGCAGGGCTGTGATGACCAGGATGGTAGCAAGTAAAAAAGAATTTGAGCGTTTCATGTGTACTCCTTAACAGTTTTATTAAAGGCGCTTTTTAAACACAAGCACAGAGGCAACAAAATAAACCACACTTAGAATGATGAGGGGAAATGTGGATGACCACATCAGCGATTGTGCACTTGCTCCACGGACAATAATGCCGCGGGTGATATTGAGGTATTGCGTGACCGGCAGCAATTCGCTATACCAGTACGTGATGGCAGGCATATTCTCTCGGGTGAACATCAATCCTGAAAGAATGATGGCCGGGATGATCACTACAAAGACGGCAATATAGATCGCCTGCATCTGAGATTGTGAGATATTCGAGATCAAAACCCCCATCCCCAGCGAGCCGATAATGAAGATCAGACTCAAGCCGACCAATTCCCAGAAACTGCCTGCTACCGTAACCCCAAACAGCAGATTTCCCAGCCCGAGCAATAGGAACAGGTTGACTATACTGACCAGGAGGTAAGGAATGATCTTGCCCAGCATTAACTCCCAGGGTTTGATGGGGGTAACGATCAACTGCTCCATGGTGCCCTGCTCCCGTTCACGCACAATCGCCAGTGCTGAAAGCAGTAATGCCTGGACTTGCAGCAATATGGGAATCAGCCCGGGGATCATGTACAGGCGCTGATCGCCCTGCGGATTATAAAGCGTGCGTACGTTGTCAACAATTGGCAGGGACAGGTTGAAACCCGATCCGCTGAGCTTGACCCAATTAACCAGGATATCCTGTGATGCCATTTGGCTGATTGCCGAGAGTTTTAACTGGACAGTCAGCGAATCCGTGGGGTTCATCGAGCCATCCACCAACACCTGGACGGTGGCTGGCTTCTGCGCATTAAGCTTACGCCCGAAATCTTCCGGGATGATGATGCCTACGTCGACATGATCCCGTTCAATTAACTCCTGGAGCTCAGATTCATTGTCTGCAACATAGCGCAAGTCGAAATCCTGACTGGCGGTAAAACGATCCACAAATTCGCGGCTGGCCTTTGTTTTGCTAAAGTCAACCACTGCCAATGAAGTATTGAGGGTTTCCCCCGAAATTCCATAACCCAGCAAAACCAGCAGAACCCCGGGAAGCGCCACAATCAACGCCAGGGTACGGGGGTCGCGCCAGATGTGATACAGCTCTTTTTTCATAATGGTCCAAAGACGCTTCATATAAGCCTCCTAATCTATTGAATTTGGGCGCGACTGTGCGCGGTGGTGCGTTACCATAGCAATGAAGGCATCATCCAACGATGGCTGGATGATTTCGATTGCGTTCAGAGTAAAGCCAGCATGAGTGAGGGCTTTTTCAATCCCTTTTACAGCGTGCCCGTCTTTTACGGTCACATGAACCTGGGCGCCGTGCACTGAAATATTCAGCACATCCGGCAAGGCTTGCAGCATGTCAGCGGCTTCGATGGGCTGGGTGCAGTCCACCTGGAGCAAGACCCCGGGAAGTTTGTCCTTGATCGACTCGGGGCTGGCCAGGGCGACCAATTCTCCCTCATACATCATCCCGATCGTGTTGCAGAAGTCTGCTTCGTCCATGTAATGGGTGGTCGCCAGAACACTGGTTCCTTCACCTGCAAGAGAGTAAATCAGATCCCAAAACTCACGTCGTGCGATTGGATCAACGCCGGCGGTAGCTTCATCCAAAAACAACATTGGCGGGTTGTGAACGATGGCACAGGCCAATGCCAACCGCTGGCGCCATGCACCGGACAGGGTGCGGGTGAGCTGGCCCTCAAATCCAGACAATCCCGACATCTCGATCAATTGGTTAATCCGCTGGGAGCGTTTCTTTTGGGGCACATTGTAGATTGCAGCGTAAAACTTGATATTCTCCAGTGCGGTCAGGTCGTTGTAGAGTGAAAATTTTTGCGACATGTACCCGATGCGTTTTTTAATTTCTTCAGGCTGGCGGGCGATGTCAAAACCAAGCACGCGTGCAGAACCGCCATCTGGCAGCATTAAACCGCACAACATGCGGATGGTCGTGGTTTTACCAGCCCCATTGGGTCCCAGCAAGCCGAAGATCTCTCCCTGTGGAATGTAAAAATCGATATTATTGACCGCTGTAAACTGGCCAAAACGCTTTGTCAGTCGATTGACCTCAACGGCATTGTCAGCGTTGTTCATGCCTGACCTCGTTGCACTTTCACCAGGTGCACAAAAGCGTCTTCCATTGTCCGACGCACAGGGCGCATCATGGACACTTCCATTTTATTGGTTGTGAATTCGCGTCCCAATGAGCGGAGCGCCTTGCTTTCGGCGCCATTTTCTGAAACAAGCACCCGTATACGATCGCCTACCGGGTTCCACCCCAGAACATCCTGGGATTGTGAGATGATCTGCCGCATTAATTTACGGGGCTTGGCTTTGACTTCGATGACACCGAAGGGCAAATCGCTGATGATCTCCTCGGGTGTGCCAGTTTTTAATAAGCTGCCTTGATAGAGAATGCCCACCTGATGGCAACGCTCGGCTTCGTCCATATAAGGCGTGCTCACCATAACGGTGACGCCTTTTTGCACAACTTCGGCAAGCAACACCCACAACTCCCTCCTGGAGACCGGATCAACGCCGGTGGATGGCTCGTCCAAGATCAAAACTTGCGGGTTGTGTACCATGGCGCAAGCCAAAGCCAATTTTTTCTTCATCCCTCCCGAAAGCTTCCCCGCACGGCGGTTCCCAAATTCATTCAGACGGATAAATTCCAGCATTTCGGTAATGCGCGCTTGTTTCTCGCTACCGGGAACCTGCTGAATATCCGCAAAGAAATTCAGGTTTTCAAGCACGGTTAGATCAGAATAGAGGCTGAAATTCTGGGGCATGTATCCGATCCTTCTCCGAGCTTTCTCAGGGTTCTTTTTTAGGTTAAACCCGGTTACCCAGGCCTCGCCGCTGCTGGGTTTCATTACGGAGGAGAGAATGCGCAGAGTGGTTGTTTTTCCGGCGCCATCCGGACCTACCAGGCCAAATAAAATCCCATTGGGGATTGAAAAATTCAAATCCTTGATCGCCTGTATCTTTTTTCTTGACTGGTAGCACTTGCTTAATTCATCTGCTTTAATCGCCAGTTCCATAAACCTCCAATCACTAAACTTGATGAGCTAAATATACTGAGATTATGAAATACAAGGCAGGTGTTGTGAGCAATGAACCAGCGTGACGCGAGTAACCAATCATCATGTTGCGTGTCACAATTCAGCCAGGAGGCAGGCTATTATTTGAGAATCGTGTTATTATGCATCTATGAGCAGACCACTCGAACCTGGTCTTATTCGCACACTGCGATATTTTGCTACAGTTGCAATGATCTATTTTGCAGTGCTGTGGGGTTATGGGGTTGTTGCTCCCCACCCCGGTGAGACGTTGCAGTTTCAATCCCTGTTAAACTTGCTGATTAACGCCAGCTTATTCTTGTATCTGTCCATTCCGTGGTTAGAAAAATATCTGAGACGATGGTACCTGCCCTATGCGCTCGTTGTGTATACCATGGCCACAGTATTCAGCAACCTGATCTATCTTTTTGATCGCAGCACCGATTTGTCTATCATTATCGCCCGCAGTTGGGCGTTGATTCCAATCTTGCTGGTATTGCTGGTGGTGATTGCCTGGCAATACTCATTTTTCTGGGTGATGGCCTTTGTCATCTTCACCAATCTCATCGAATTGTTTATCCTGGCCAATGTCGTCAGGGTGATCAATTTAGAGACATTGCCCATACTGGGAATGCCGTTCATCAGAGCTTTTACTTTCGGGATTGTAGGGCACAGCATTGTTTCGTTAATGGAAACCCAGCGTTCCCAAAAAAGGAAAATGATCATTGCGAATATCCGCCTGGGTCAACAGGCAAACACGCTGGAGCATCTGGCGACCAGCCGTGAGCGTAATCGGCTGGCGCGCGAGTTGCACGATACCCTGGCGCATACCTTGAGCGGCGTGGCTGTAAACCTTGAGGCGATTAAGAGCCTTCTGCCAGAGGGACAGGACAATATATCTGAGATGCTCGATCATTCACTCACCGCGACACGACTGGGATTAAATGAAACCCGCCGAACCCTGCAGGACCTGCGCGCCCAACCGCTTGAAGACCTGGGGTTGGCGCTGGCGCTGCGAAATATGGTGCAGACATTTGCGGAGCGGGAAGGCATCGATATTGGCATCGAGATTACAGAGGCTCCCCTGACTCTGCCGCCAGATGTAGAACAGAGCTTTTATCGAGTTGCCCAGGAAGCATTGGAAAATATCACTGGGCATGCCCGAGCCAGCCGGGCATCTGTTAAGTTGGCAGCGAATGCAGACCTGATTGAGCTTGTGATCAGCGACGACGGCACAGGATTTGAGGTAAAGACACTGGCTACAGAGAAAGACCGCTATGGGATTAAAGGGATGCAGGAGCGGGCAGCAATTATCGGTGGAAAATTATCGGTGGAGAGTCAGATAGGAACCGGGACGACAATCAAGCTCACCTGGGAGAGGTTGGATGATAAAAGTTTTGATCTGTGACGACCAGGAAATCGTCTGTGAAGGTTTGAAGCACATCCTGGAAGCTGATTCCGAGATCAAAGTTGTTGGTGTTGCCCACAATGGATTGGAAGCCCTGGATGTCGCAGCTGAGACCCAACCAGATCTGGTACTGATGGACTTGAAGATGCCGGTAATGAATGGCGTCCAGGCGACAAGGAAATTGCGAGAGCTTTATCCCAAAGTGCACATTCTTATCCTGACGACTTATACCGACGATGAATGGTTATTCAACGCCATCCGCAGCGGCGCTTCGGGCTATCTGCTCAAAGATCGACCGCGCAAGGAGTTAATCGACGCGATCAAAGGAACCGCTGCTGGCGAGGCTTATATTGACCCATCTGTGGCCCGCAAGGTTTTGGAGAATGTAAATCAACCGCCTGAGATGAGAAAGGCGAAAATAAAGATTTCGTTATCCCCGCGTGAATCGGAAATTTTGCATTTATTGTCAATGGGTCTTTCGAATTCTGATATCGCGCAGCGGTTATTTTTGTCCGAAGGGACCGTCCGTAATTATATGAGTGACCTGTTTTCAAAGCTGGACGTGTCTGACCGCACCCAGGCAGTGATTGTGGCGCTGCGCTCTGGCCTGGTTGATATCAACAAATTGTAACTGAGGTTTATCACCGGTGAGGGAGATTGAATCCCTGCGTTAAGGGCTGTAAGCCTGGC